>JAIBBE010000066.1 GCA_019694835.1 Fimbriimonadaceae bacterium
TGGTCGATGATGCCACCCGGTACGAGGAAGAGCCGGTTCTCGTCCAGGTTGGTGCCGACCATCAGGTCCACGCCCTTGCTCGCCCCCCGCGCCACCCGTTCGAGCGGCAAGGCGGGCAGCGTCTCGACCTCGACGACCGGCTGCCAGGGCAGGTTGGTGAGGACGACCTCGGCTCCCCACACGGATGGGTCGGGGACTGCGGCGAGGTCGGCGCGAATCTGCCCTTGGTCCCTCACCAGGCGCTCGGGCGGCAGTGCGGCCATCGTGTCGAACTCCGGCTCAACCCCAAGTGCGGCCGCGAATCGCTCGGTTATTCGTTCGGCGATTTCCACGGGTAGCGTGTGCTGGGCCGACCCGCTCTGTAGAATCGCCCGTCGGAAGAGCCCTTCGGCGCGGGGCATCGCGAGGAGCGTCCCGATGCTGAGGGCTCCCGCTGACTCGCCGAAAATCGTCACGTTCTGGGGATCGCCGCCGAATGAACGAATGTTGTCGCGCACCCACTCCAGCGCCGCGATCTGGTCGAGGAGGCCGCGATTCGCGGTGCCCGGACCGAGGTACAAGAACCCTTCGGCGCCGACCCGATAGTTGATCGTCACACATACGATGCCGTCGCATGCAAACCCCGTCCCGTCGTACCACGGGCTTGCACTCGTGCCGTGATATTCGTACATTCCCCCCGGAATCCAGACCATCACCGGCAGCCCCGCCAATTCGACGTCGGGCGTCCAGATGTTGAGGGTCAGACAGTCCTCGCCCGGATGGTTGAACTCGGGTAGGAGCATCGAAACCTGGGGCGGATAGTCGGACTGGGGCGACTTGGGACCGAACTCCAGCGCGTCGCGCACCCCTTCCCACGGCTCAACCGGCTGTGGAGGGCGAAGATGTCGGGGACCAAAAGGCGGCGCGGCGTAGGGAATGCCCTTGAAGGCGCTGATACCCCCAACGTACTCCCCTCGAACCCGACCACTTTTCGTGTCGACAACCAGATCTTTGCTCAGCAATGGCTTCATGGTTCACCTCATGGATCTACCTTCAAGCTTAGTCGGAGCAGTGTGGACCCGCGGGTCGCCTTTTCCGTGTCATTGGTTCGGGGGACGCGGGGGAAAGTGTCGTCGAAATGGATGACACGTGGAGATCACCTTATCGGGCTACGCTTGATTCAAGGTGAAACACGAACCGACGGACTTGACCACTCCACCTGACCTTGGGCACGAACGCCGCACCGGCCCAGATCGTGCGCAGCGTCCGATCTACCTTGATCTCCTTCCTCCTTGCAATCAGGCTTGCCCGGCCGGCGAGAACATCCAGGCATGGCTTGCTCTGGCCACCGAGGGCCGATTCCGAGAAGCGTGGGAGGTCATTGCGCGGGACAACCCGATGCCGGCGGTGCATGGGCGGGTCTGCTATCACCCCTGCGAAGTGTCATGCAACCGCGAAAAGCTCGACACCGCGGTGAGCATTCACGCTGTGGAGCGTTTCCTGGGGGACTTGGCGCTCGAAGAGAACTGGACATTGTCGTGTGCGCAAAGCACCGGCAAGAGAGTTCTCATCGTGGGTGCCGGACCGAGCGGGCTTTCTTGTGCGCACCACCTGTCCCTGTTGGGCCACGAGGTAGAAATTCGCGAAGCCGGCCCTCTGCCGGGTGGGATGATGCACTTTGGGATCCCGTCCTATCGCCTTCCTCGGCAGGTTCTCGAAGCCGAAGTGCAGCGGATTGAGGGGCAGGGCGTCAAGATCGTGTTCAACCACAAAGTCGAGAATCTCGCGCAGGAGCGGGAGGGGTTCGACGCCGTCTTCTTGGCAGTGGGAGCCCATCTCGGGAAGAAGACCGATATTCCGGCGCGCGATGCGGGCAAGATGCTCGACGCCGTACAGTTCCTCCGCGATTTCGAGATGGGCAACGCGCCGAAGTTGGGGCGTCGCGTCGCTGTCTATGGCGGTGGCAACACGGCGATGGACGTGGCCCGGATCGCTCGACGAATGGGGGTCGAGCCCCTGATCATCTACCGTCGGGACCGGGAGCACATGCCCGCCCACGAATCGGAAGCCGACGATGCCCTCACCGAGGGCGTGAAGATCCATTGGCTTCGCACGATCAAATCGATGGATGAAGGCGAGCTCACGATCGAGGTGATGAAACTCGACGAGAAGGGTCGCCCTGTTCCGACGGGCGAACTGGAGACCCTCCAAGCCGACGATCTCATCCTTGCCCTGGGTCAAGACACGGATACGGAATTCCTTCGGGACCTGCCCGGCATCACCTTCGAAAAGGATGGGACCGTGGTCGTGGATCGCCATATGATGACCGGATGCACCGGAGTATTCGCCGGTGGCGATATGGTCCCGGCTGAGCGCACCGTTACCGTTGCCGTGGGGCACGGCAAGAAGGCGGCCAGGAACATCGACGCCTTCTTGCAATCCGATTCCTACGACAAAGTGAAGCGGTCGGACGTGGCGACCTTCGACAAACTCCATCTTTGGTTCTATGCCGACGCGGCTCAGCGCAGCCAAGCTGAACTTGACTTGGAGCGGCGCAATAAAAGCTTCGAGGAGGTCCTCCAGGGCTTGTCTGCCGACGAGGCGCAGTTCGAGTCGAAGCGTTGCCTCTCCTGCGGAAACTGTTTTGAGTGTGATGGCTGCTACGGTGCCTGTCCCGAGGACGCCATCGAGAAGCTTGGCCCCGGCCTGCGGTACCGGGTCAACCTCGACAAGTGCACAGGATGCGGGACGTGCTTCGAGCAGTGTCCCTCCGGTGCCATCACCCTGACCCCCGAACCGGTCAAGAGCCAGGAAGCAAGAGCATGATACTGAGTGAAAAGGAACCCAAACCGACGAGCCCAATCCTTGGGAAGCGCACGGCCACGATCGACGGCAATGAGGCGTGCGCTTACGTCGCGTACCGAGTGAATGAGGTCTGTTCGATCTTCCCCATCACCCCGGCTACCTCGATGGCGGAACTCGCGGATCAGTGGGCGAGCGAGAGACGACTGAACATCTGGGGCACGGTCCCGGAGGTCATCGAGATGGAGAGCGAGATCGGGTCGGCGGGCACGCTGCACGGATCGCTTTTGACTGGCGCTCTCACGACGAGCTTCACGTCCTCGCAGGGCCTGCTGCTCATGGTTCCGAACATGTACAAAATCGCGGGTGAGCTGACGCCGTGCGTCATTCACGTGGCGAGTCGGGCACTGTCCGCCCAATCCCTTTGCATCTTCGGCGACCAGCAAGACGTCATGGCAGCTAGAACAACGGGATTCGCTCAGCTAGCTTCCAGCTCTGTCCAAGAGGCCCACGACTTTGCGCTGATCACCCAAGCCGCCAGTCTTGAGTCCAGAATTCCTTTCCTGCATTTCTTCGATGGTTTTCGCACCTCCCACGAAGTAAGCAAGATCACCCTCATCGAGGACGACGACATGCGCGCCATGATCGATGAGGACCTCGTGCTGGCCCATCGGGAACGGGCCATGAACCCCGACAAGCCCGGCATCCGCGGGACTGTGCAAAACAATGACGTGTACTTCCAAGCGCGAGAGGCTGGGAACGGACATTTCAGCCGATGCCCATCGATCGTGCAGAAGGCGATGGATCGCTTCGCCGACCGCACGGGGCGTCAGTATCGTCTTTTCGACACCTTTGGCCATCCAGAAGCCGAACGTCTGATCGTTCTGATGGGTTCTGGCGCGGAAGCTGCGCGCGAAACCGTCGAAGCTCTTGCCAAGGAAGGCGAGCGCGTCGGCGTCGTCCAAGTTCACCTTTATCGGCCGTTCGACGTAGCGGCGTTCATCGAAGCTGTGCCCAAGTCCGTGCGCTCCGTCGCTGTCTTGGACCGAACCAAGGAACCCGGTTCCATTGGTGAGCCGCTGTATCTCGACGTGGTGGCGGCTTTTGCGGAGAGTACGAACCTCCGCCCGATGCCCGTTGTGATTGGCGGTCGGTACGGTTTGGGCGGCAAGGAGTTTCATCCTGGCATGGTCAAAGCTGTGCTCGACGAACTCCAGAAAGACAAGCCCAAGAATCACTTCACGATCGGGATTCAGGACGACGTCGGGCACACCAGTTTGGAATTCGACCCAGACTTCACCGTCGAGTCGGATTCGGTTCACCGGGCGATCTTCTATGGGCTGGGAGCAGACGGCACGGTCGGCGCGAACAAGAACTCCATTAAGATCATCGGCGATGATCCGGCGTTTCATGTGCAGGCTTACTTCGTCTACGACTCCAAGAAGAGCGGTTCGCAGACGGTGTCTCACCTGCGTTTTGGCCACGACCCGATCCGGTCGACGTATCTGATTCGATCAGCCCAGTTCATTGGCTGCCATCTCTTCGGCTTCATTGATCGTGTGGATGTGATGGGGTCGGCGGCGGACGATGCGGTCTTGCTGCTGAACAGCCCCTTCGGGCCCGACTCGGTGTGGGACCGATTACCACGGTCCCTTCAGGAACAGATCATTGCCAAGCGCATCCAGTTCTACGTGATCGACGCGACCCGGGTGGCCCGTGAAACTGGGCTTGGGGCGCGCACGAACACCGTGCTACAAACCTGCTACTTCGCGATCTCGGGCGTACTGCCGAGAGAACAGGCGATCGAGAAGATCAAGGAGTCGATTCGGTCCACCTACGGCAAGAAGGGCGAGGAGGTCGTTCGAAAGAACTTCGCCGCAGTCGATACGACTTTGGCTCACTTGCATCGTGTCGAAATCCCTGCGAAGGCCAGCAGCACTCGGACTTTGTTGAACGTCGTTCCCGACGCGGCTCCGTCGTTCGTTCACGAGGTGATTTCCGAAATCATGTTGGGTAAGGGCGATGGTCTTCCGGTCAGCGCGGTGCCTCTGGATGGCGCATTCCCCAGCGGAACGGCGAGATGGGAAAAGCGAAACATCGCCGATTCGGTGCCCGTTTGGGACTCTGAAATCTGCATCCAATGCGGGAACTGCAGTTTCGTCTGTCCGCATAGTTGCATCCGTACCAGGCTCTTTGATGAGGCGGCACTTGAAGGCGCTCCTGCTGGTTTCCAATCCGCGCCGATTGATACGAAGGGGTTCCCCGAAACGCGCTACACCTTGCAGATTTCGATGGAGGACTGCACCGGCTGTACCCTGTGTGTGGATGCATGCCCGGTTCGAAGTAAGGAGCGAGCGGGCAAGCGGGCGATCAACATGGTGCGCAAGGAGGGAATCGAAGAAACCAACCGCGCGAGTTTGGAGTTCTTCGAGACCCTGCCGGTTAACGATCGGGCCTACGTTGACTTCGCGACGGTGCGTGGGGCCCAGTTCTTGGAGCCTCTTTTCGAGTTTCCGGGCGCCTGCACGGGTTGCGGCGAGACGCCTTATCTGAAACTGGTGTCGCAGCTTTTCGGTGACCGGATGATTGCCGCAAATGCAAGTGGCTGCAGTTCCGTTTACGGCGGCTGTCTTCCGACCACGCCTTGGTCGATCAACCACGAAGGACGCGGGCCGGCTTGGGCAAACTCGCTGTTCGAAGACAACGCCGAGTTCGGGCTCGGCATGCGCATTGCCGCTGACAATCACCGACAACTGGCCCACTCGATCCTGCTCGACCTGACGAGGGAACTCGGCGAAGAGTTTGTCGATGAACTGATTCATGCGCCCCAGATTCTCGAATCAGAAATTCGTCACCAGCGGTCCCGCGTCGATCGGCTCAAGGGCATGCTGAGAGGGATGACAACCGAACATCTGCAGGCCCGACGTCTGTTGTCCGTTGCGGATCACTTGGTCCGAAGGAGCGTCTGGATCATCGGTGGCGACGGTTGGGCGTACGACATCGGCAGTGCCGGAGTCGATCATGTCTTGGCCAGCGGCCGCGACGTCAACCTGCTGGTTCTCGATAACGAGGTTTATGCGAATACTGGAGGCCAATCGTCGAAGGCCACACCCATCGGTGCAGTGGCGAAGTTTGCTAACGCTGGCAAAGCGAGTGCAAAGAAAGATCTCGCCTTGCAGGCCATCGCCTATGGCAACGTTTATGTAGCTCGCGTAGCGATGGGTGCCAACCCGCAGCAGACGTTAACCGCCTTACGGGAGGCCGAGGCTTATCCGGGTCCTTCACTCGTTATCGCTTATAGTCACTGCATCGCCCACGGCATCAATATGGAGAAGGGGCTTGAGCAGCAATTCCTGGCGGTCCATAGCGGCTACTGGCCGCTCATCCGGTTCAATCCACAGCTTCGGGCGTCGGGTGAGAATCCGTTCATCTTGGATTCGGGGCGGCCTGGGCTCAAGTTGAGCGAGTACACGGAGAACGAACTGCGTTACCGCATGCTTCGGCACACCAATCCAAGGGAAGCAGAGCGCATCTTCGCGGCCGCTCAGGAATACACGAACCGACATTGGGACCTCTACGAAAGAATGGCCGAATAAACTCTGAGAAAACATTATGGACTTGACAACCACCTACCTCGGACTTCAACTCAAGCACCCGATCGTCGCATCGTCGTCTCCCCAATCCAAGAACCTGGATGGCATCAAGCGACTTGCGGATGCTGGAGCTGCGGCGATTACGTTGTTCTCCTTATTCGAAGAGCAGATTAGGCATGAGCAAGAAACTCTTGAGTTTCTTATCGGCAGGAGTACCTATAACTCCCCTGAGTCGCTCAGCTACTTCCCTGATCCTGGTGATTACAGCGTCAGGCCGGACGACTATGTCGAGTTGATCTATGAGGCCTCTCGCGCGGTTGATGTGCCTATCATCGGTAGTCTCAATGGGGTGAGTGAGTTAGGTTGGATCGAATATGCCCGCGACATGGTAGATGCCGGAGCGAAGGCCCTCGAACTCAATATCTTTTTTCTCCCGGTGGATATCGAGGTCAGTGGGGCTCAAGTCGAAGAACAGTACATCAACGTCGTCCAAGCAGTGAGCAATGCGGTCCATGTACCCGTCGCCGTTAAGCTTTCACCCTTCTTCAGTTCGACCGGCAACATGGCTCGAAGGTTGGTGAAAGCCGGCGCGAAAGGTCTCGTCTTGTTCAACCGATTCTATCAGCCTGATTTCGACATTGAGAAACGCGCTGTGGAATCCAAACTTGAACTCAGTCAGCCCTCTGAGATTCGTTTACCGCTACTATGGATATCGGTCCTGTATGGCCAACTTGGATGCTCGCTGGCGGCAACCACCGGAGTCCAGAGCGCCATGGAAGTGCTCAAGTACCTAATGGCGGGTGCCGATGTGGTGATGACGACTTCGTCCCTGTTGCGGTTTGGCGAAGGCCATCTCCGGACGATTCTGCATGATTTCGAGCAGCGGCTGGAGAGGCACGAATTCGAGTCGGTGAGCCAGATGAGGGGCTCGATGAGCTATAGGAATTGTGCGGAGCCCGAAGCGATGGTCAGGGCCAACTATCTGAAGATGTTGCAGAGCTACTCAGATCGGCACGCGTTCGCCGATATCTAGTTGTCGCTCAGGAAAGACCTTGCGATGACCAGCCTTTGGATTTCGCTGGTCCCTTCGTAAATCTCAGTGATGCGCTGATCTCGATAAAGTCGCTCGACCTTAAACTCTTTCATAAATCCATAGCCGCCATGCAGCTGTAGGGCCTTGTGACACACTCTATGTGCCATCTCTGAGGCATAGAGCTTGATCATTGCCGATTCCTTGGTATGACGCTGATGGCTGTCTTTCATCCAAGCGACTCGGTACAGCATGGTCTTCGCCAACTCGATCTCGGTAGCCATGTCGGCGACCATAAACTGGATTGCTTGGAGGTCGGCGAGGCGTTGTCCGAATTGAATGCGTTCCTTAACATACTTCACGGCTTCGTCGAAGGCACCTTCGGCAATGCCAACGGCCTGCGCCGCGATGCCGATCCTCCCGCCGTCGAGCGTCGTCAATGCGACGTTTAGGCCTTTGTTCTCTTGTCCGAGAAGGGCATCGGCAGGCACTCGACAATCGGAAAAGACCATTTCCGTCGTGCTGGACGTGCGGATGCCCAGTTTGTTTTCGTGTTTCCCTACTGTGAAACCAGGTGACGAACTTGGGACCAGAAACGCTGAGATGCCCTTAGAGCCTTTATCAGGGTCGGTTTGGAAGAACCCGATGATCAGGTCGGCAAAGCCGCCGTTGGTCGTGAAGTTCTTCGTGCCGTTCAGGACGAAGCAGTCACCATCTCGGTGGGCGGTGGCCCTTAGCGAACCGGGGTCGCTGCCTGCCCCTCCCTCTGTGAGCGAGAAGCAACCCATCAGCTCGCCGGTCGCTAGCCTGGGGAGATACATCTGCTTCTGGTCTTTGGTGCCCCATTTTGCCAAGGTGTCGTTGACGAGGGAGTTCTGCACGGAGACACCGACCGCCGTTCCCGAATCAACCTTGCTCAGTTCGATCATCACGCCGACATAGGCAAGGGCTCCCAAGGCGGTGCCTCCGAACTCTTCGGGCGCGGTCATTCCCAGAAATCCCAACGATCCCAGTTCCTTAAGAGCGTCGAGGTTAACCTCCTGCTTTTCGTCGAGTTCTTGGACGACGGGAGCGAGTCGCTTCTCGGCGAACTTTCGCGCCTCATCCCAGATCATTCGTACTTCGTCTGTCAAGCTGAAATCCATCAATTCACCTGGGCATTTCGGTGGTTCGTGACCCACTCGCTGATGTAGTCGACGATGGCCTGGGGATCGTCTCCTGGCCCGAAGAGTTTGCCCACTCCGATCGCTGAGAGCGCTTCGAGGTCCTTCGTTGGGATAATGCCGCCTCCGGTGAGAAGCCGGTCACCGATTCCTTGGTCAACCATAAGTTGTCTCACGCGCTTGAAGTGGTTCATATGCGCACCTGAGAGTATGGAGAGTCCGATCACGTCGGCATCTTCTTCGACGGCGGCGGCAACGATCGACTCGGGTGTCTGCCTCAGACCAAGATAGACAACCTCCATGCCCGCTTCAACGAGAGCACGGGCAACGACCTTGACCCCGCGGTCGTGCCCATCGAGCCCAGGTTTCGCCACAACGACTTTGATCGGATAACTGTTCATGGTTGTCAACTTTGAAGTCCTAGAATCAGAAGAAGGCCTGTTCCCGGAACTCGCCAAAGACCTTGATCAGGGTCTGCGTAATCTCCCCCTCGGTCGCATAAACTCGCGCGCAATCGAGCATGTGTGGAATCAAGTTGGCGTTCGTTCGTGCGGCCTTCTCCAGTTTGTCCAATCCGTCAAGGACGGCCACGTTATCGCGATACTCGCGCATGGATTTGACCCTTGCGACCTGCTCTACCTCCACAGATTCGTCGATTTCGAGGATTGGAATCTCGATCGTCTCGTCCTCGTTGACGAATTCTGTGACGCCAACCATGACCTTTCGTTTATCGGATAGCGCCCGTTGGTATTCGTAAGCCGATCTCGTGATTTCCTGCTGGGGGAAGCCTCTTTCGATGGCTTTCACCATACCACCCATGGCCTCGATTTGCTCGAAGTAGCGTTCCGCATCGTTTTCGATCGCGCGGGTCAGATTCTCAACATAATAGGATCCGCCCAGGGGATCAGCAACGTTAGCCGCCCCACTTTCGAAGGCAATGACCTGCTGAGTCCGCAGCGCGATTTCGACCGCTTTGTCCGACGGCAATGCCAGTGCTTCATCCATGGAGTTGGTGTGCAGGCTCTGGCATCCGCCCAAGACGCCAGCAAGAGCTTCCAAGGCCGTACGAACAATGTTCACTTCGGGTTGCTGTGCAGTCAGGCTGCATCCGGCTGTTTGCACGTGGAAGCGGCAAAGCCATGAACGCGGATTCTTGGCGCCGAACCTCTCTTTCATGTGTCTTGCCCAGATTCGTCTGGCCGCCCGGAATTTGGCGATTTCCTCAAAGAAGTCCATGTGCGAGTTGAAGAAGAAGGAGAGTCGCGGCGCAAAGTCATCAATGTCCATCCCAGCCGCAATCGCTCGTTCCACGTAGGTAAAGCCGTCCATCAGCGTGAATGCCAACTCCTGGGCGGCCGTCGCTCCCGCCTCGCGAATATGATAACCACTGATGGAAATCGTATTCCATTGAGGTACATGTTCTGCGCAGAATGCGAAGAGATCGGTGATGATCCGCAGGTGTGGATCAGGCGGGAAGATCCACTCTTTCTGCGCGATGTACTCCTTCAAGATGTCGTTTTGAAGCGTGCCCCGAAGTTTCGAAAACGGCACACCCTGTTTCTCGGCGTTGGCGAGGAACATCGCGAAAATCCATGCCGCCGGTGCATTGATGGTCATCGAGGTCGAAACCTGGTCAAGTGGAATGGAATCAAAGAGTCGTTCCATATCGGCTAGCGAGTCGACCGCAACCCCGGTTCGACCGACTTCACCCTCCGATAGCGGATGGTCAGAGTCCCAACCGTAGAGCGTTGGATTGTCGAACGCCGTCGAAAGCCCTGTCTGCCCGCGCTCAAGTAAAAACCTGAATCGTTGATTGGTTTGTTCCGCCGTACCCATCCCAGCGAATTGGCGCATCGTCCATAACTTGCCGCGATACATCGAAGGGTGAATGCCGCGGGTGTAGGGATACTCGCCGGTCAAAGCTAGTTCCGAACCAAGGTCCACATCGGCGACATCGCTGCGTGTGTAAACCGGTAACACCTCGCGGCCTGAAATGGTGGTGAAATCGGCCTCGCGTGTGGGTATCTCGTTAGTCTCAATGGTCTTCTGGCTCATGGTGCTTTGCTTCTCGTAATGTCATTTGGATTCTCGAGCAGACTTGACGGACGAAAGGGTAGGGCGATCCACCTGTTCGTGCGAGTTCCCCTGCGGTCCGATCGATCTCGTCCCCGGCGGATGTCAACGATAGAAAGTCCTCCCAAAGCTGCCGCTGAATCGCAGTTCTCATCTCGTCTTTTAGGCGAGCCTGCTTGCGCACCCGGTGCGATCCCGACTCGACAAGGGTCGTCGCTAGCCGCCCTACTTCGCTGACCAAGTTCTCGATTCCTTGGGTCTGTTGCGCGGAGGTGGGAATGAGGGGTGGGGCGGGCTTGCCGCGACGCGGGCCACTCAAACTGAAGAGAAAGCGGAGGGACTGCAGAACGGTGTCCACTCCCGGAAGATCAGATTTGTTGACGACGATGAGATCGGCTGCTTCGATGATTCCCGCCTTGAGCGTCTGAATCGCATCCCCGGTACTCGGTTGGAGGACGAGCACGACCATATCCGCGCAGTCCATCACGTCCAGTTCAGCCTGCCCCACGCCCACCGTTTCGATCAGGATGCGATCCATGCCAAAACCCTCAAGGACGTCCACGACTCCTGGAGTTGCAGGAGAGAGTCCGCCACGCCCCTCGCGTGAGGCCAACGACCGAACGAAGATCCGATCGTCACCCGCCAAGCGGTCCATCCGCACGCGGTCACCCATGAAGGCACCCCCGGTGAAAGGGCTGCTGGGGTCTACGGCAACAATTCCGACTCGGTGACCTGCCTCAGCCAGTCCATGGGCAAGGGCAGAACAAAGGGTGCTCTTACCCACCCCGGGCGGGCCGGTGATTCCGATTCGAACGGCCTTCCCCAGCCGGCTTCCCAGCGCATCCTTTAAGGCAGGCAACAGGCTCGGATCATTCTCAACGCGCGTGATCAGCTGGGCGCAGGCGCGCCGACTGCCATCCAGAAAAGCAGCCCAAAGATCAGGCGAAACAGGAGGCGTCTCGGTATGGCTGGCGGAGGTTCTCATGCGCGCGAAATAGATCGTTTCAGTATCCCCAAGATGGCACAAAACGGCCATTGCCTCATGTGGGCATTTTGCCTGACAGGTCGAGCTCTTCGGCGAGGTAGGGCTTGGAGTTGGCGTCAAAGGCCAAGCGTCCAGCCTGCACAACTGGATCGTGCTCGAAGACAACGATCCATGACTCCTCGATGGCTTGCCTAAGAAACGCCCCTTTCTCCATCATGGAGCGCTCGGCACAAACGTCGTAGCCCATCACGTAGGGGATTGGCAAGTGATGCGAGGTTGGCACGAGGTCAGACGGAAAGGCGATGGTCTTGCCGTCGGCGGTCAGCTTGACCCACTGGAGCCCACGCGTATGACCGTCCGATCGATGGACGGTGAGCCCGGGCCAAATCTCCTGGTCAGGCTGGGTGAGCACGAAGTTCGTCTTCGTGAGAACGTCGATGTTCTCCGACCGGTAGCTTGCCCGCTCGCGGATATTGGGTGCCTTGGCGTTGGAGTAGTTCGCCTCAGACACGTAGTGGGTCGCTGTGGGGTAGCAGGGCTCGAGGCTCGTACCCGAAGCGAAGCGCGAGACTCCTCCCGCGTGGTCGAAGTGGAGGTGAGTCAGCACAACATCGGTGACACCGGGCACCGGGACATAGGGTCTTTCTTCAATTCCGAAGATCGACCGGCCCTTCTCGGTCCACTTGTCCCCGCAGCCGACGTCCACGAGCAGCTTGCGCGCTCCATCTTCGACCACGAGAGAACGGGTGGCGAGCAGAATGCGGTTCTCATTGTCCGGCGGCGCAACTCGAGCCCAAAGTGCCTTCGGAACCGACCCAAACATCGCTCCTCCGTCAAGACGGAAGAAGCCGTGGTTGTGGACGTGTACGCGATAACGCCCGAAATTCATGGATCAGGATATTGCCACACCCGCAGGCTGGAGTACATCGCTGGTGGGCTCAGTCTCTCGGGTGATCCAAAGCGACTTCTCGCTCAAGCATCTCGATGCGCTGCAGGGCTTGTCGCTCCGAGAGAACTTTCAAGTACTGCACACTCAGCACGTTGACCCAGTAGACGGACCCCGTCCGGTGAACGCCATCGATCGCATCGTAAATGAGATCGAGGCAGATCATGTCGGACTCAAGTCCCCTCACGACGTACACGCACTTTTCGCATTGGCGCTTGGCCATCGGGTGGGTAGCCGTCCAGCGAACCTCGACGAACTGCCCAACCAAATCCAACCTGGACCGATCGGTGGAAAGGACGTTTGCTTCCATGCCCCGATTATGAAGGGCCAGGTTGACCTGGCCCGTACCACTTTGTTGTGACGGATCCGCAGTGACCGGAATTGAAGTACGGCTGTGCGATGGAACTTCTGGCGACGAGCCAAGGCGTCGACGTATCGCATTATCTGTTCGGACGCCTGCTTCTTCAACCTAGCCAGATACGACCGTGGAATTCCTGTATCATGCGGGAATGGGTGTATTCCCGTCTTTACTCGCGCTCGCATTACTCGGCCCTTTCCCTCCCAATCCGTCCCACTACAAGCAAGACGACTCAAGCCAATTGGTTGCGGCAATTCGTCGGCTTCAAGCCCATATTCAAGGAGATGCGCCGCTCGAGTCGTCCGATATCCAGGAGATCGCGTCTACGATCACCAGCGAGGCAGTTCATATTGCCGACAATGCTGACCCGGTCCGACGCGCTCTGAAGACCATCGAAGCCTACGAATCCAGTGCCGGGCCGCTGTTTTTGAACCCTGACACGCGGAACGGTTTCCCCCGAAAGGCCTCTAGCGGCCTGGAGGTTCACCGAGCGCTGTTCGCCCTGCAGCAGGCATTGCTCGACCATGCTTTCACGCCGGGCAACCTTGTCAAGTACAGGTCCCTGCTTGAAGGTGCCCCCTTCAAGACTTCAGCGTACTTCCCGGGACCTGTCGATGCCGCGCCGAATCCCAGCCAGTCGTACCGGGTCAAAATCAACGCCTCGCAACCGGCCGCATGGGGCAGTCCAGTCATGTTCGACGAAGATCCCGCCCGCCGTCCTACCGGGTGCTATCTGGCACCAGGTTCGTTCGCGACCGTAACGGTGCCCAAGGAGTTGGTCGGAAAGGGCTTTTCCATCCGGGTTGGAGCCCACTCATGGGACCTCAAGAACAAACCCGTCATCAAGCGTTTGGATCGGGTATCGCTGGTTTTTCCGATCGAAACAGCTGCGACACTCATCGCCAATCCACTTGGCGGAGGCATCTACATCGAAGTTCCACCCATGGCTAGTGCCGGACTAGTAGACGTGTCGATTAAGAATGTCGTCCGCTCGCCGTTTTTCTCATCTCGGGAATTCGACAAAACTTCATTGGCAAAGTGGCGGGACACAGAGCGCAAGCATCCGGGCCCTTGGGCCGACTTCGAATCGGATCGGTTTATGATGCAAGTGCCGACCAAATGGATATACGCGTTCGATGATCCAGCGACCTTGATGAAGGATTGGGATAAGGCACTTAACGTAGTTTCCGCGCTCTTCGGCTATCCAGAGGTTCGCCCCAAGTCCGTCCTCTATCTGCAGGTCGACGTCGTTCTGAGGGGTTCTGCTTTCTTCCCAGGCTATCCGCAATCTAATTTCTTGTACAGCCCGCACGCTCCCGAGAAGGGCTTGAGCGACCATTGGTTGCTCAAGGGACCGCAGTCGAACGGCGCTACGATCTTTCATGAACTTGGCCATGCCCAACTCTTTACAAAATTCCGAGGCGAAACCGAGGCTGCAGTCAACCTGCCCTATGTCGCCGTACTCAACAAAGCTTTTGGTGTCGATCTCGACTTGGCGTTCGGGAGATCCTTCGATAATGCGGCAATCTCCCTCGACCAAGCTGCGATTATGTGGATGGTCACCCAGAATTTTCGCGACGGAAAACCCATGGACATCTCGAACAGCGAGCAAAACGAAGTCCGGTACCAGCATAGGGGCTACGCCAAATATGTGGAGGTCGCAAAGCTCTTTGGATGGGAGACCCTTGAGAAGTTTTGGAGATCATTCCAACTCGACTACATGAAGGGCGAACGACTGAAAGACAGAAACGCCGATCCGACAGACAGTCGCATTTTTCGCCTATCGAAACAAGCGGGTGTCGATTTGACGCCTTTGATTCACTTCTGGGGCGTGCATCCGGAGAAGCCAGCCGAACTTCGCAAGGCAATGGCTAACAACAAGCTTCGGTCGTCGGCCAAGATCTTTGACCGTCTTAAGCACTATATGGATCTGATTCCGATGAGCCGCGATGAGTTCGCAAAACATGCTTCTGCAATCTATCCGAAGGGCATCCGCAAGGGCCAGAATCCTAACTTCGGCGTTGGCTGGTACGAAGTCTGGCTGCAGAAGTACGATCGATCGCACGGTGAATCCGCGAAAGCATCCCTACAAAAAATCATCTACACCTACTTCCCAGAGGGCCGCCCGGTGATTACGGATAGCACTTGGTAATCTGCTTAACAACCAACGGAATTGGGTGTCCTTTATCGATACTCTTCGACTCAAATGGAGATTGACCCGACGCTCGCGGAGTTAGTGATGGAGGCAAGTGATCGCGGCTGCGAAATACCGTAGCAGGTGGAACTGGCTCGAAGGCGCTTGTGAACAAGATGATAGTGGAGGCGTTGGGGGAAGCGAGGTGCCCTATCGACAGGGGTATCCGTCTACATACTCTTTGAATAGTTCAATACCCCACAAATGGTGGCACCTAAGAACGAGGTCAGGTCGGGCTCACCAGAACGACTTCAAACAGACCCGGTCTTGAATGGTAACCTTCGCAAATGAGGTCTTGCCGATATTGCCCCACAGTCCTAATCGGACTCAACGTGGTATGGATCGGCGCATTCGCCCTCGCTCCAACTGCGGTGCCGCGTCAAGAGGCCCCAATGGTGAGTTTTTCGCGTCAGATTTTGCCGCTCCTTTCCGACCGGTGCTTCACATGCCACGGCCCCGACGCTTCATCTCGCAAGGCCAACCTGCGACTCGACACCCCGGAGGGTGCTTTTGCCGATCGCGGGGGGCGGTGGCCGATCGTTCCTGGAAAACCCGAGGACAGTCTCGTGGTGCAGAGGATCACGGACCCCGATTCGCCGATGCCACCCCATACTTCAGGCAAGTCCCTCAGCGCCGAAGAGAAGCAGCTGATTACGCGGTGGATTTCCGAGGGGGCAAAGTACGGCAAACTCTGGTCATTCGAACCGTTGCCCGCAACGGTCGACATCCCAAAGGTCAAAGGAACGTGGCCACGAGACGACCTTGACCGGTTCATTTTGGATCGCGTCAATCAGGTCGGACTGAAGCCCACGAAGCCTGCCCCTCTGGAGAGATGGCTTCGACGCGTGACCCTCGATCTGACAGGTCTGCCTCCAACAGATGCGGAAATCGTCGCCTTTGAGAAGGAGAAGGACTACGAGAAGGTGGTTGACCGACTGCTCTCCAGCCCCCGCTTTGGCGAACGCATGGCGGTGGACTGGCTCGACGCAGCGAGATACTCCGACAGCTATGGCTACCAGTCCGACCTGCTCATGCCGACTTGGCCGTATCGGGACTGGGTGGTCAAGGCATTCAACGACAACCTCCCTTACGACCAGTTTCTCACCGACCAGATCGCGGGCGATCTGTTGCCTGACGCGTCTCGCGACCAGATCCTCGCCACCGCGTTCAATCGCCTGCACCGCCAGTCCAATGAAGGCGGCTCAATTGCCCAAGAGTTCAAGACGGAGTATGCAGTTGACCGCGTGAGCACCTTTGGGACCGCCTTCCTCGGTCTGACGCTCGGGTGCGCACGTTGCCACGATCACAAGTTCGATCCGATCACGCAGAAGGACTTCTATCAGCTTTACGCGTACTTCAACTCCATCAGCGAGTACGGCCTCATCCTGAGCACGGAGATCGTCCCGACCCCGTCACTCTTGCTCCCGACGCCGGAGCAGGAGCAGAGACTCAGCGAGCTCAAAGCACAGGTCGGTGCAGCCCACCGGACGCTGAGCGAAGCCGCGCAGATTTCGGGAGACCGATTCCGACTGTGGATCGCGTCTAAGCCTGAGGTTAAGACAATCCCAGGGCTCATCGGTCAGTTCGACCTGGATGCCTACACCGACAAATTTGCAAACCTGACCGGTGAAAAACCGATTGGGCATAAGATAGGAAATCCGACGATGGTAGATGGGGTCAAGGGAAAGGCCCTCGAACTGGATGGCGATAACGGACTCGTGATTCGGGGTCTGCCCGCAAAGGAACGATGGGAGCCATTCACGTGGTCCTTCTGGATCAGCGATCCGCGCCAAACCGGCCCGGTGGTTTTGCTCCATCGGACCGGAGGCACCGACGTCGGATTCTGCGGCTTCGACTTGATGCTCGAAAACGGCTATCTCACCGCCCGTGTGATGCGGCACTGGCCCGGCAACGCGGTCTCGATCAAGTCAACCGGTCAAATTCCCAAAGACAAGTGGTCGCACATCGGCTGGTCTTACGACGGAAGCTCACGAGCGGCGGGCTTGAGGCTCTATCTGGACGGCAAACCGATGCCGACCACGGTTGTCGTCGACAAACTCTGGAAGAAAATCAATGCTTACGGCGACCTCGGACCGAGCGGAGGGGATTGGTCCTTTGGGCAACGCTTCCGTGATGCGGGATTCAAGGGCGGGAAGATCGATGAAGTTGCCTTCGCCAACCGCGCCTTGAGCGATATCGAGGTGGCCCAGCTCTTCGATGGCAAGTCGCTCACTGATCCCAAAGCGGACCTCCGAGACTTCTTTGTGGCCGCCGTGGATCCTCAGGTAATCGCGGCTCGGGCCGCGCTCCAAAAGGCCCAACAGAATCTCACAGAATTCGAGGAAGGCATCCGCGAGATTTCGGTCATGGAGGAAGCAATGCCAGAAGTACCCGCCTATCTCCTCGCGAGAGGCGCGTACGATGCCCCCAAGGAAAGGGTGAGCCGGGGCGTCCCCGCATCCCTGCCCCCCCTGAAATCCGGAAACACCGATAGGCTCGATTTGGCGAAGTGGGCAACGCAGCCCGACCACCCACTCACGGCACGAGTCGCGGTCAATCGCCTTTGGCAGATGATCTTCGGGGTCGGCATCGTGGAGACCAGCGACAACTTCGGCATGCAGGGTTCTCAGCCCTCACATCAAGAACTGCTCGACTTCCTCGCGAGGCGCTTCGTCAACGAAGGATGGGATGTGAAGAAGACGCTCAAGCACATCGTGCTATCGGCGACCTATCGCCAGGATTCAGTACGCCCCAAGAACAGCACAGCGTCGCAGATCGATCCGCTCAATCGGCTGTACTCTCGCGGCCCGAGCAACCGGCTCACGGCGGAAATGATCCGTGATACGGCTCTCGCAGCGTCAGGCCTTCTCAATCAGAAGCAGGGTGGTCCCCCAGTCAATGCCTATCAGCCTGCGGGAATCTGGACCGAGAACAACTCAATGACTCCCGGCTTCGTTCAGAGCACCGGCACCGATCTTTACCGACGCAGTCTCTATTCGACGTGGAAGCGAACGACCCCCGTGCCGAGCATGATGATGTTCGACGCGACTTCCCGGGAAGCATGCTCAATGCGACGGCCATCCACGAACACACCCTTGCAGGCGCTCGTGCTCCTGAACGACATTCAATTCGTTGAAGCCGCCCGCGTATTGGCTGAGAAAACACTCGAACAAAACAAGGGGTTTGATTTCGCGTTTCTTCGGCTAGCCGGGCGCAAGGCAACTGCCGCCGAGACCGCCGTGTTGAGACGAACCTTGAAGGAGCAACGCGAGGTGTTCGCTCAAGACCCTTCGGCGGCCGCGAAGTTGATCGCAGTAGGTGCCTCAAAAGCGAACCCTGCTTTGAACGCCGTCGAACTCGCCGCGATGACCGTCGTCGTCCAGACGATTCTCAACTCAGACGCCGTGATTTGGAAGAGGTAGCGGTGACTGCCTCCCTGTCGATCATTGCCCAGACTGGCGAGGACTTCAGTGATTTCGCACCCTATGTGGCATCGATCAACGACGATGGGATCGTGGCGTTCCAGGCGACCTTGGCGTCGGGCGGCTCAGGAGTGTTCACGGGAAACGGCGTAGAGAGAAAGAAGATTGTCGAGACGGGAGACTTCGGGATTACAAAGGTCATTAGTCATCCGGATATCAACAACGAGGGGTCGGTGTGCTTCTACGCGAACATGGAAGCAGGGTGCGAATCGGCTTTGCTTAGCCGAGGTGGCGAGGTAACCGCAGTGAGAACCGGAGTCGGTCCACTCGGACCAACCATGAACCAGGCCGGAACGGTCGCCTACCGTGCCACCCTATCTTCGGGCGAGAGTGCGATCTTTGCAGGGGATTTCGAAGTCGCGAGGTCGGGCGAGCGCTTCATGGGCTTTCACGGTCTGCTCGTCATCAATGAACAGGGCTTGGTCGCCTTCCGTGCCGATCTGGCCAACGGCAGCGAGGGCATCTATGTATGGGATCGGGGCAAACTGGAGACCATCGCCGAAACCGGCGGCGCCCTCTCTGCCCTCGGCCGCTTCCCGATGATCGACGACAACGGCAGGGTCGCCTTTGTGGCCGAGCTGCGGCAGGGCGGTTCCGCAGTCGTCACTTCGACCGAAGGAAGAATCACGATCGCGGATTTTGAGAGCATCCGAGGAGTCTTAATCAGCGAAAGTGGAGACCTTATCATCTACGCCACTCCACCGGATGGAAATCTTGGAATCTACCGCCACGAAGCGAGGATTCTTGGAGTTGGTGACGAAGTGTTCGAATCCACCGTTTCGGAGTTTGCCTTAAACCCGGTCTCCATCAACCGCAAGGGCCAGCTTGCGATCCGGACGAAACTCACCGACGGTCGACAGTTCATCCTTCGCGCGGATTCGTAGTCGGCTAGTTCGGCGAACGAAGGTCCAGCCGACGGAACCGAGTCTTAATCCCAATTTCCGACCCCATTTAAGACCTGCTTAAGACCCCCCTGGCTATCCTCCTGATATCGGCGCACGACGCCATTCGGAGGAATCATGAATCGGATGCTCATTCTCGCCTCGTCAACCCTCGCCCTGGTTCTAGGCAGTTTCTACCTCACCACCCGGGCCGAATCCCAACCCACGGCAAAGGGCATCGTCACCCTTCAGCCCACCACCCCTGGTACCCCCCAGACCGGGCACAGCAACATCAGCGGCACATCAGAGGCGGGACAGTTTGTGGGCGGAGGAGCCGGGCTCACCGGGCTCAATGCAAGCAACATCGCTTCTGGCACGCTTGCCGATGCCAGGCTCAGCAGCAACGTGGCGCGCCTCAATGTAGTCCAGGGCTTCACGGGGGCGAACACCTTCACCAATCCCCTCAATTCGTTTGCAGGTAATGGGGCCCTGCTCACCAATCTCAATGCCAGCAACGTCACTACGGGCACCCTTGCCGATACCCGCTTGAGTACAAACGTGGGACTGCTTTCGGGTATCCAGACCTTCACCGGGGCCAAGACCTTCTCCAACACTCTGAACTCGTTCACGGGGAATGGCTCCGGACTGACGAACATTCCGTGGTCCGGGATCACGGGAGCTCCCGCATTTGGCCAGTTGGGTGCTGCCAACACCTGGACGGCAGCGAACACCTTCTCCTCAACCAGCAATGTCTTCGTGGGCAATGGAGCCGGACTCTACGGAATTCCGGCTAACACCCTGGGCGGCACACCAACCTACTTGGCGGCCAACCAAACTTGGACCGGGGAGAACCAGTTTCCAAATCCCGGGAACGTCTTTGTCGGCAACGGCTCAGGACTGACCTTGCTCAATGCCAGCAACATCATCAACGGTACGCTGGCGGACACGCTGCTCAGTTCAAATGTTGCTCTTCTGAATCGGTCGCAGACCTTTACAAGCACAAATATCTTCCAGTCCACGACTCACTTTCAAGGAAACGTAGGAATTGGCGTTGCGGCCGGATCGGCCCCACTTTCGTTCTCCGCCGGTGTCGGAAACAAGATCGGATTTGGCAGTGGGAACGGCATTGCGATGGCCAGTAATTCCATGCAGATTTTCGGCGCAGCGATCGACTTTGGATACAAACCCGGCGGCAACAACTTCATCTCGCGAATGCTCTTGAATAGCAACGGACTTACGTTGGCGGGTGAGCTTCAGACAAGCACGTTCAAGATGACCAACGGTGCTGCAGCCAGTACCGTGTTGCTCGGAGACAGTACCGGAGAGGCGACCTGGGGACAGGTTACCTTCCAACAACTGGCCTCCGATCCCAACTCACTGGAGAAGGTGACCGGCGGCAACTTCAGCATTGTCAATGGCGGAATGCTCGGGGGATGGGGGAACGGTATCACTCTCCAGAAAGGTGGCGCATCTCCGGGTACTACGATCACCCTCGATCCAAGTTCATCGACCGAGGCTGGACTCGTCTTTGTTCGGGGCTACAACGGATTTGCCAACGTAGTCTTGACGTCCACTACCTCTGGCAACCGAGGACATGCTGGCGTCTACGACGCAAACGGATCGACGGCTGCCTATATGTATGTTGACGATGACTCGCGGGGTCGCATCGTGGCGGAAGCCAAGAACTTCGTCGTGCCCGATCCGCGCGATCCTGAGTTCAACCTGGTCTATGCATGCGTGGAGGGTCCGGAAGCCGCTATGTACACCCGAGGAACGGGACAGCTCGTAAACGGGAGAGCCGTGCTTGAATTGCCCGACCACTTTGAAGTAATGGCCGTGATGCCATCCGCAACCGTGTTAGTCACTCCTCTTGGAGATTGCAATGGCCTCTTCGTGACCAAAGCCGACGGACAAGTCACGGTGAAGGAGTTCGGTGGAGGTCGCTCGAATGTAGCGTTCGATTGGGAGATTAAGGTCGTTCGCAAGGGCTATGAAGATTACAAGGTGCGTGAGCATTGGACCGTCTCACGCCCCGAGGGTGACCTGGCCCAGCAGTGGCACGCTCGCCTAAAGACCATCGCCGAAAGACAAGCCAAGGACCAGGCCAAGGCTAGAGTGCGGGGAAACAACCGATAAGCGAACTTTGGTGTCGCCATTAGGAGCACAAACCATGAAAACAACTCAAAGACTCGCACTTGCCGTGGCCCTTTCGGCAACCGCCGCCGGCACCCTCATCATTACGCAACCCGCAGTTGCTCAAGTGATCCGTGCCATGGTGGATCTTCAACCATCCTCCCCGGGCACTGTTCAAACCGGTAACGTCAATCTCACGGGAACGCAGGCAGCTGGACAATTCGCGGGCGGCGCAAGCGGCGTCAGCAACCTTAGCGCCAGTTCGATTACAACGGGCACACTGAGTACCACCCGCCTCTCATCGAACGTCATGAGATTGGATACTGATCAGCTCCACAGCCAGCAACACTTGTTCCCCAACATGTCCAACTCGCTCAGCGGTAACGGCAGCGCATTGGATCTTAGCGCCACGGGAATTTCTTCGGGAACTCTATCCTTTGGGAGGATGTCGAGCAATGTGCTCTCCACGGACAGTTCTCAGACTCTGGCCGGACGCAAGACCTTTTCGAACGCCGGGAACCAGTTTATCGGCAGCGGAATCGGATTGACAAACATTCCCTGGTCGAGCGTTACTGGAGCACCTGCCTTTGGACAAATTGGGGTCACGAATACGTGGACTGCTGCGAACCAGTTCACCAACTCAGCCAACTCATTTTCTGGAAACGGGACGCAGATTACGGGCGTTCCCTGGAGCGGCGTTGTGCTAACGTCCATCTTTTATGCAGACCAACGTGACTGGTCTGGTGCCAATACGTTCACCAATGCAAACAACACGTTTGTCGGCCGTGGAGATGGCTTGTCTGCTTTGAATGCAAGTAGCTTCGCATCGGGGGCGCTGAGCGACAGTCTGCTGACTTCGAATGCCGCTCGGCTAAGTGGTGTCAACTTCTGGACTAATTCCCTCGCCTTCTCACAAGGTGCGACGCTCACGGGATCAGTTGGCATCGTGGATGGATATACCGGAGAATTCCCACTCGCGATTGGCGGAATAGGGGGCCAGAGTATCAGACTTGGAAGCACCTCGGGCCTTGATCACACGATTAACAGCGATACCAGTCGGTTGGCATTTTCGTCAGCTCAGAGCAGTTCCATAATGGTGTTTGGTGATGCGTATCCAGTCGTCAATGAGTGGGCGCGGCTGCGAAGCGCGGGTCTGCTGGTCGATCAAAAGACAACCACACACCGCGCAAGAATCGACGATGCCAACGGGGCCAACGGATCAGCAATGCTTGGAAATGGCAACGGCACTGGCACCTGGGGTCAAATCGGCAGCGACCGCTTGGCCAGTAGCACGGGCAGCCTGTTGCGAGTAACGGGAGGTGCCTTCAGTGGGGGCGCAAACTTCTCTGGACAAATCGATAAGGACATCACCTTTTTCAAAGGTGATGGGACAGCCACTATTCAACTCGATGCATCGACTCTCACCGAAGCGGGCCGCATTGTAGTGCACGGCTACAATGGAAATGCGAACAGTGTTCTCTCATCCGTTTCTGGCAACGGCAATTACGGATACATGTCCGTTAACGACGGTAGTGGAGCCAATGCCGCGACAATGCTCTATGTTTGGAATACTAACGGATACTATAACGGGGTCCTTCAGGCCGACATCAAGAACTTCTCCGTCCCTGATCCCCGCGATTCAGAGTACAACTTAGTCTACGCCGCGATGGAAGGCCCTGAAGCCGCCATGTACGATCGAGGTTCCGCCCAGCTCGTAAACGGACAAGCTGTCATCCAGTTACCCGACCACTTTCGCTCGCTTGCAAACCTGGATACCATGACCGTGCAGCTCACCGCCACCGGTGAAGTCCGGGGCCTCTATGCGACAAAGGTCAATGGGGAAATCCTCGTGAAAGAGCTTCGCGGAGGGCAGTCAATCGTGAGCTTTGATTGGGAGGTGAAGGCAGTGAGAAAGGGCTTTGAAGGACACGAAGTGCGGCAGCACTGGACCAAAGTGCGGCCCGAGGGCGACGAAGCTGAGCAGTGGCAAGCACGGCTTGAGTCGATCGCGGCCAAGCGCAGCCGCAACAGCCGCCAGCCCTGAGTCATCAGCGCCTCCTACCGAAGTTCGGTAGGAGGCTACTGTATGGCGAACTGCCAGCTGTCCTTCCACGGGGTCGCTTCGCTCAGACTCCGCAAAACCTTGTAGACTTAGACACCTTGTTGCCGCACGACCCTGACCATCCGCTCAGCCCCCTCCTTGGCCTCACCCGGCGTGAGTTCTTTGGGCGCACAGCTCAGGGGTTCGGTGCGCTGGCACTGGCCTCTCTTATGCCCGGTTTCGCCTACGGCCAGGACAAGAAGCCGGGCGTGATTGGAACCGATCATCCGGCCAAAGCCAAGAGGATCATTTATCTCTTCCAAGCCGGCGGCCCTGCCCAACAGGATCTTTTCGACTACAAGCCGATGCTCAACGACAAGCACGGCCAACCATTGCCGGATTCAGTGAGACGCGGTCAACGCCTGACCGCGATGAGCGTCAACCAAAGCGTCATTCCACTCGCGGGTTCGCCATTCAAGTTCGCCCAACACGGCCGAAGCGGAGCCTGGATGAGCGAGATTCTCCCCCACCTGGCTGGAGTCGCCGACGAACTCTGCTTCGTGAAATCCATGTTCACCGAAGCCATCAACCACGATCCGGCAATCACCTTCTTCCAGACCGGCAGCCAGATCGCAGGTCGCCCATCGCTTGGCTCGTGGATTTCGTACGGACTCGGTTCGATGAACGAGGACTTGCCGGCCTTCGTCGTCCTGGCGAGTGCGAACAAGGGAGACCAGCCGCTGTATGCTCGCTTATGGGGGAGCGGATTCCTCGACTCTCGATTCCAGGGCGTGCGTTTCCGCGCGAGCGGAGAGCCGGTTCTTTACCTTTCGAATCCCGATGGCGTCTGCCAGTCTGGACGCCGGGCCATGCTCGATCGGCTGAGCGAGTTGAACCGCCTCGAGTTTCAAAAGGAGCTCGACCCCGAAATTGAGAGCCGAATCGCGCAGTACGAAATGGCCTACCGGATGCAAACGAGCGTGCCGGAGGTGACGGACTTGAGCAAGGAGCCCGACGAGGTCTTCGAGCTTTATGGCCCGGACGCCCGCAAGCCAGGCACGTTTGCCGCGAATTGCCTGCTCGCTCGACGATTGGCTCAGAAGGGAGTCCGGTTCATCCAGCTTTACCACCAAGGCTGGGACCAGCACGGGGGGCTCCGAGACGGCATTCAAGTTCAGACCCGAGACACCGACCGACCCACCGCGGCGCTGATCAAAGACCTTAACCGACTTGGAATGTTGGATGACACCCTCATCGTCTGGGGAGGCGAATTCGGTCGCACCAGCTATTCCCAGGGCCCCCTCGATCCAGGCTCATTCGGTCGTGACCACCACCCGCGGTGCTTCACCGTCTTCATGGCAGGCGGCGGCGTGAAGGCCGGCACGACCTATGGCCGAACCGATGACTATGGTTACAACATCGTCGACGCAGACGGCAAGGCGATTGAGCCGACAAAGCACGAATTCACGGAGGGCGCGGTGCACGTCCACGACTTACAAGCCACGATCCTGTGGCTCATGGGGGTGGACCACAGGCGCCTGACGTTCCCGTACCAAGGAAGGGACTTCCGGATTACGGATGTCCACGGCCACGTGGTTAGCGCTTTGATGTCCTGAAGATAGGCAACGCGGGCCACAAAGTCCAAACCCTGTTCATCGCCGGTCCAGTATCTTGGGCAGCGGTTTGGCCTAGCCGCGACCCGCAAGCAGGGCTAAAGCTGGAGCCGACGACCGGACTTGAACCGGTGACCTGCTGTTTACGAAACAGAGGCAAGCATGTTCACAGGTGTTCATATTCGTCCATTTTGAATCTAAATCGGAGGTCGATGGTCCGTAGTCGTTCGTCTTTTCTGCTGTCAAAACACGCTCTCTGCTGTCAAATCTGCTGTCATAATCTGACCATGGCGCGCAGACAGACGAGGAGGGCTCACGGCTATACGACCTTCAAGAGAAGCGATGGTCGGTGGGGATGGGCAGTCACCATCGGGGTGGATTCAAGAACCGGTAATCCGAAGCGAAGGCAAGGAACCTGCGCGACCGAAAAGGAAGCCCGCGACCGGGCTCACGAGGTTCTTCAGCAGCATCGCCAGGGCACCCTGCCCAGCTCAGCGAAGAGTCCTCGCTTCGATACTGTTGTCGACGAGTGGCTTCAAGTGGCGGTGTTGCCCAATCTGGCTCCGAAGACAGCCAAGTATTACGCCGACATGGTTCGTCTTCACCTCAAGCCGGACCTTGGAGCCTTGGCGATCGACCGCATCTCGTCGCCGGTCATTCAGAAATTACTAAATGGAAAATTCAGTGCCGGCCTCAGTCCTCACACGGTGCGAGGCATCTTCGCGGTGTTGAGAACTGCCCTCAACTACGCCCAAGAGGTCAATCACCTTACTCTCAGGCCCAACTTGAGAGTAAAGCTACCTCGGCATGCCCCCAAAGACGTTCAATACCTAAGCCTTGCCCAGGTGAGGCGGCTGTTGGCGGCTGCCGAGGGGGATCCGATGGAACACCTCATCACGGTCGCCCTCTCGACCGGAATGCGAATCGGTGAGGTCACGGGCCTCACGTGGAGCGATGTCGACTCAGAGGCGCGGGTTATTCGCGTTCGGCAACAGCTCCAGAGGGTTGATGGGCTTCTCGTCTTACGGCCGCTGAAGTCTCGATCCTCAAAAAGGGTCTTGCACATCTCGGACCTGGCTTACAGGGCGTTCACCAAGCAGCGAGCTCACACCGAGGGCCTGGAGGACGTCAACTCAACTGGGCTGGTCTTTGTGACCGGCGTTGGGACGCCGCTGGACCCTCGAAATGTCAACCGAACGCTCTACCGTCTTCTCGAAAAGGCCGGCCTTCCGCGCGTTTCAAGCCACGCTCTGCGCCACACGGCAGCGACACTATCGGTTTCCAGCGGAGTCCCCCTTGCCGTCGTCAGGGACCAACTCGGTCACAGTTCGATCGCGCTCACCGCAGGAGCGTACAGTCACGCCGTTCCCGAGGCCATGAAACAGGGCGCCAACCGCCTTGCGGAGGCCATCGAGGGGAAAATCGAGGGGAAATAAGTATTTCGCCCACGTGGGTCAGCCGCAGGCGTCTGAGAACGCCCCCTTGAGCTGAAACGAGAAAGGGCAAAGGTCGGTGATCTCGCGATTTCACCCAAATACCTCCAACGCGAGAAAACTCATACTGTGAGCTGACCTAATGAAAAACACCAATTCGACGGTTAGCCCGTACCCGCCGTAAGGGTGGGCCAGGGATGTTCGTTGACCATCGACGTGATCGCGATGATCAGTTGCCCCAGGGAATTGACCGAGATGCCACCTGTCGAAATTGAGCCAGCCCAGAGGTGAATCGGTACTCATCGTCAGAGCGCATCGGTCACGTGCTGGCCGAATATATGTTTTTTGCTCTGGCCCAAGCCGACGCAAAGCTTGTCAAGAACCTATGGCCGGTTGACGAAGAACTCCACGCGGAGCTCACCACGGAGCACGCACAGTATGCGAACGAGAATGCTGACGTCGCGGATCAGCTGGGTGTCTCGCGAGTTTCTCAATTCGCCAAGAACTTCTTCAAGAACGTGGCCCACTTGGTCAGCCAGATCGTTAACGGCGAATTTGTCATCTTTACTCGCGCGCGCGCGCGCGCGAGTGACAGCCTTACGTGCCCCGCTTTCCTCAGCAAATCCGAGAAATGTCGCGATTTGCGAATTCGGAATTCCGGCAGACCGGCAGAGAATTGCGGCAGTGTCTCTAGCGACTTGCAGATCCACGTGATTCATCTACAACTATTATACGAATTCATCAGCTCCAATGAAGCTCATCGTCAGAAGTTGCAGTGATCCCAGGTTCAAAACACGACCGGAAATGACATTCTCGATTGCGATCGGAGGAGCGTCGTTGCGCTGACGTGTGAGTTTCAAAATGATCGGATGGGGACGATCACGCAATTCTTAAGTTTTCTGGCTGACGTAATGTTTTGTAGAATATCAGTACGACCTAGCACGGTCAACGACGAAAGCCATGAAAAAAGAAATATCCAGTCAAGCTCCGATTCTTCTCACTGTTCGCGAATCCGCATCTGTCCTTGGTATTTCGCGAACCACTTTGTACTTACTCATCAACCAAGGACGCTTGCGCGTGGTTCGAATTGGGTCAAGAGGCGTGCGGATTCCGGTTTCCGAACTTGAAAAATTTGTTGATGATCAAGTCGAGAATTCGGATAAACAAATTTCCGTAACGTCGACTGAGTGAAATCGCCGTGAACTTCTTAGGCCATCAAGCAGCCGGCGTACTGTGCTGCACCGACATTTAGGTACCGGAGACCGATGATTCATCCAATCACATTCTCAACCCTCAGCGAAAAACGGGACAATCGCCCGGTGATCGTTGGCGACTTGGCCCCAGGACAGTTCGTTGAGCAACTCGTACTCCGAACGCGTAAGGACGCCGTAACCAAAGATGGCCCGGCCTTCATGGTAACCACTTTCAAAGGTGAACCATTGCGTAAGAATGAGGAAGTCGCCACGGTGACAGCTCTCGTTCTGGATTGTGATCAGGGCGAACCTTTCAAGGCGATCCAGGCGCATCTCGATGCGCTTAAACTGTTCTACGTCGCCTATCCGACTTTCTACAACCAAAAAGTTAAGAACTCGGGCAAAGCGGCGGAGGAACCTGCGCGCGACCGGTATAGGGTCGTCGTGTCTTTGAGCGAGTCGGTACCGGCGGCAGAATACGGAGAGTGGTATCCGAGAGCCGCCGATTTCGCGGTCGGTCCCGGTAACTGGGATCCTGGCGCCAAGGACGCCGCGCGTCTTCACTACTTGCCGGTCTACCCGGTCGGTGCCGCTGGCGGGATTATCGCGGAGATCGGTGAAGGCCGGCGTGCGCTTGACCCTTGGCGAGACGTTCCGCCCCCATATCCGGAAGAACCTAAAGCTGATAGCCGTCAATCCGGGGGCGCCGTGACCTTGAAGCCGTGGCAAGCCTACAACGCCGCACACGGACTGGAGGAACTCGTGGAGGTGCTGGAGGACAACGGCTACCACACCCGGGTGCCAGATGGTCGGACGGGAGGTTATCGGCTTACGCGGCCCGGTCAGGAGGCCTCAAAAGGGCGCAGCGTTTCTATTTGGCCCGGCGATTGGCGCGGCGCTATCGTTAAGGTCTTCTCGTCGAGTTGCGAACCGCTTCGCGAGGGTCAGGTTTACAACGCCTTTGGGCTCTTAGTCGAGCTCAAGCACGGCGGCAACGTTAAAGCTGCAACCCAAGATGCGCGTACATGGCTGGATGCAAACGGAATACCTTACTCGGGCAACGACGAGAGCCTGAAGACGGCTAGCAGTAAGTCCCAATTGACTCGGCTATCGCTGAAGACCTTTGGATCAGACTTCCAGCCCGAGCGGCTGACATTTCTTGTCGAGCCGTACTTTCCGAAGGGGCGGGCACTGGTCTTCGACGCTGACGGCGGCACTGGAAAAACCAGCTTCATGCTCGCCCTTGCCGCGTCCCTGAGTCGCGGAGTCAATCCCCTAACCGGCGAGAGTGTCGAACCAGTACGGACTCTGTACCTGCACCGTTCGGAGGACTCAAACGAGGCTCTCGAAGAGGTGTATCGCGCGAACGATGGCCGACAGGGCTATATAACTTTCTGCGACGACTCAAGACTTTTTTTCGACGAAGCCGGTTGCAACGCTCTTCGTGAAGTCATTTTGGAAGGTGGGTTTGGCCTTGTGGTCACCGATGCGCTCTTCTACTTCTTCCCGGCAGGTGAAGTCCGTGAGGCGAACCATGCGATGCACGTTTTGCCCGTCATGGAGCGGATCAACCGACTGGTCAGGGACACCGGGGTTTGCTGGGTTGACGTTCGCCACACCTCAAAAGGCCGTTCGGGCAAGTCCCCTTCGGAGTACGGCCTCGGCAGTGGGCAGATTAAGAACTCACATCGCGGCCAATTGTTGGCTCGTTTCCACCCTCTCGACCAGAGTCTCGTTGTAGTCACTGACGAAAAGGGATCCCTCCTAATTAGACGCGGCAAGCCATTCGGGTTCAGGAGGGAGGGGAATCGGATCGTCATCACGCACGAGTTCAGCATGGAAGCCTTCGAGCAGAAACCGCCGTCAAAGCTGGATGAGGCAAAGCAGTTTCTCCTTATCAATCTCTCGGATGGTCCTATTGCATCGGAAAGGATCGAGCAACTAGCAATGGAGGCCGGCATCGCGATGGCGACCGTCCGCCGCGCAAAAACGGCACTTGGAATCGTCGCGGAGCCTAACAACGAAGGATCCGGACGCGGCGCGAAAGGCTGGCGATGGCAGCTTCCTGAAATCGAGTAGTTTTTCCAGGTGCTCATATTGTAAATGAGCACCTGGAAAAAACTGAACCTAAATTGACGTGTGTTCATGGAATTGGTGAGCATCTGGAACAAAGCTTAATGATGATGTGAAACACATGTACGATCGGCAAAGTACTTCATTTGAGGACGATGCCAGCATAGCCTGGGCCGAGCGGAAGTGCCCAGATACTCACCTGAGTAGACTACAAGTGTTGCACTGGAGATTCGACAAGGATCGCTACGAAGTGGTTCACGATGATGACTGAATGATATGGAACACGATCTCTGGTAACCGATAAGAAAGCGAGGAATATGTCATGACACGAAAGGCAATAGCGTGCGAAAAGTGAGTTGAATATAGACTTAGTGTGAGGCGAACAAATGCAGATCACGCTTTACACCAGCGAATCAAAATCGGATTGCATTTCGACTGTAAACGTGACTCCAGTGGACCATCGCTGGCCGACGAAGGAGTTCGGATATCGATAACGAAGTTGCTCAGCCATCGAGCGCTTTAACAACTGCCCGATCCACATCTCCGTAGAACGCTAGATCAAGTTTCTCGACGACATCTTCAGGGAGCCCACCGAACTGACTCTTGTTGCCAATCGGCAAGAGTGCGCGAATGGCTCCGTTGTCAAGAGCCAGCTGAAGCGGTTCTTGGATCGAGTTCATCGCCTTGAGATTTCCTTGGACGGAAAGGTCTCCCAAGATCACCGTGCCTCCCTGCACTTGACGATTCTGAATAGCCGAAATGAAGGCGACCAGGAACGCCACGCCGGCATCGCATTCGACGTTGCCGCCTGTAAGATCTACAGCCTCGACGAACATGTCCTTTCCGGCGAGTGTCTGAGCCCAGCCAAGCTTGCCTTTCACGGACTGCAGGTACGCGAACGCTCGGTTCATCGACTCCTTAGGTCCCTTCTCCAAGCCGCTGGGAATTCGGAGTTTTCCTGTGCCGGCAGAGGTCGAAACTTCCAACCGGAAGAGCCCGACCTTTCCCACGTCATCGGTGGAAGCAGTGTAGACGCTGCCAGGTGGCAGAGGATCCTGACTGATCAAGCCAGTTCCGCCTTGCTCGGGAACGCCGACCACACGCTCGGCCCCGCTCGCTTGGTCGATATAAGAGAAGCTTGTTTTGTAGAACTCGAATGAACCTCTCTTCTTGAGCTGTTGCTTAACGCGACGGCGTCCTTGAAGCGCGATCTGGAGGTATTCCTCAAGCGCCCCTTTACTCCAGCCGCCACCCGGATGCAGTCCAAAAGTGAACCAGCCACGGCACACGCCGAGGAGATAGCGATCGGCGAACGGAGGCCGCTGATAGTGCGATAGAGAGTGTGCATCCAGGATCGCTCTCTGGCAGATTCCGGATCCACTAGTCTGATGCTGTACATGAGAGCGGCAGTTGGCGGGCGGACTGACTGACATTTCCTCCCAGCCATCTTCTCCTGTGGACTGTTGAGAGGGTGATGGGGCTAGCGTTTCAACACTGATCTTCTGTACTGCTACCGGTTGAGCGCGAGGATTTGTGCAGTTTCCAGCAGTGCAACTGCGGCATGATGGCCATCTTCCTCAGAATGACTCCGACCAAATGACACGCGTACCGTTTCTAAAGCCTGAGTGCGACTCAGGCCCATAGCAAGGAGGGCGGAGGAGGGGCCAGGTGCCCCTGAAGAGCACGCAGTCCCGAAACTCACCGCGACTTCTGTGTTTAGTCCTATGAGGTCGCCGTCAATACCTGGGAACCGCACACTGGCCGTATTTGGAAGGCGGAAGTGGGATTTGAAGTGAAGTTCGCACGCTGGCTCCTGAGAAATTCTATCCTCGAAAGACGTTCTTGCTTCAAGAGCACATGCTCGCCAAGTCTCCCCTTCGGAACATGCAAGTTCTACAGTAGCGGCCATACCCACCGCACCAGCCACGTTTACCGTGCCCTCTCTAACACCTTGATCTTGGGCGGGCCCGAGTCTTCCTCGTTTCAAGATAGACATGAACTCTCGTCCTAGCATCAAAGCGCCAACTCCTTTCGGGCCATAGGCCTTGTGCGCCGAGAGAATCACTGCGTCAGGACTCCGTGCGTACTCACCGCTGTCGATCTTCCAGAGCCCTTGCGCCGCATCGCAAATGAGTATTCCTCCTATTCCGTGAATATGCTCGGCAAGTCGTTCAATTGGTTGAATGACACCTGTCTCCGAATTTGCCGCCTGAATAACGTAGATTCCAACCTCGGTCACGTTCGCCACATTGAGAATGCCATCCTGACAGTCCAGTATCCGAATATCAATGCCGCGATGTGAGAGTCTGTGAAGGCAGTTCTGCACGGCCCGATGCTCAAATGGTGTTGAGAAAATCGTACTTCCTTGGACGAAGTCGGCAGACATTGACTCCAGGCACAACTGTATTCCCTCGGTTGCACCCGAAGTGAATACAACCTCATCAGGATCGCGCTTAAGCGCCGCTGCGCAACGGTCCCTCGCGCCCTGGAGTGCTCTTGCAGCTTGTCTCCCGAACTGATGGATACTGCCCGAGTTCGCGAACACGTCCGTATGGAAGGGCCGCATCTCCTCTAGAATGCGCTCGTCACACGGTGTCGTTGCATTGTGGTCGAGATACATCATGTCTAAATGTGTCACACCACATCTGCCCTAAGCAGCTCGTCAAATTTTAGGTATTCCTTGTCCCTCGCTCGCAGCTCGTTCCAGATATTCTGCCGATATTCTAAGGCAGGAAGCACGCATAAGTCTTCAAGCTCTGAGCGGTTGTAGACTTCGTGAGGAAACAACAATTTAAGATACCCGCTTGCTATAGCGCGAACGGCCTCTTGATTTCTATGATATGGCGCAGAACCTGATAGCCTCACACGAGAGGTTACTGCTTGATCATAAGACAGTTCATCTCGAAGCCCACATAACACTTCACCGAAAAAGTCCGACTTCATTCCGAGGCCACTAGAAAATGACTTTGTGTTAAGCTTAGGCAGTTTCCAACCGGGCACAATACCGCGGAACCGATCAAGCAAAGCAGATTCATGAAACTCACGAGGTAGTTCTTGCACTAACGAATCGCCAAGAGGCATGAGATCCTCATTCAATGGAATGTTTGCCAAGAGCACCAGAGAGCAGTCTGATCCAGTCTCATATTTGCCGCCACGCGTAATCTTGCCATTCGCGAGGTAGCCCTTCAACCCACCAACGATCTCGCTAGAATGTCCAAGTTTCAAGGTCTGGACTTCATCCAATACGACGACTTTGAAGCGGGCAAGTAATCCCCACTGGCCGGAAGCATTGTTTACAAACAAGACTGCAGGTGAGACTGATCCTGATGAGATAAGCCGGACACGAGGGCTGATATTCTCATACAGGTAGCTTTTTCCTGTGCCCTTCGGTGCGAGCTCCATCAAGTGCATGCTTTGCTGGGTCAGCGGAAGCAGCCGCGACAGGGCGTACAAGTGCTGCTGCGGTGTCATTGATGTCGCGTCCAATCCCATCGAATCAATCAGGAGGTGGATCCATTCAGTGGTCGTGAACTTAGCTCTTGCAGCCTTAAACAGCTCCACATCGATAGTGGCCTGCATCGGCTTGAAGTCAGCTAGGTAGACACCAGGTCCACCTTCGATAGTTGCAATTCCCCACATGCCTTGCTTCAGAAGGTCAGGATAATCGTGCATCGTTGATTGCAGAATCTGAGCATCACGAATTCCTAGGAGCGGAAACACCGCCCTTGTGTCTGCTTCCTTATCCTTATGAAGTACAACCTCAGCTTCGACTGAGGTCAGTACCCTAAGCACTTGGCCCGATGAAAGGCGAAGCCTCACGACAGGAGCTTCTTCCGTGGTGGGCATCTTCTCTCTTGCCCAGTCAAGAACCTTCCGCCCGTCATCTATCGACAGTGGGCCGTCTCCAGGAACAATTGAGCTAAGCACCCACTCACCGACATAAGCCGGGATTCCACGAGCGGTCAACTTGGAAGCAGGAAGTCGCCGCTTATCAATGACAAGGTCGCCAAAAGCATCACGAACCTTGGTTCGCAGTTCTTCAAGCTCAAACTTGCTCTCGTAGCCCACTGTCATAGGTCACCAAGTAGATCGATGTTTTGCTTCTGCATTTTTCTGACAAGCGTCGTAAAGGGAACGGCGATTGCACGAATTTGGCCGTCCGGAGCCTTCAGTTCAAGAGTGGCCACTTCAGAGACGCGATCAAACAAACTAGGAAGATCCAGAATTATTGGCATAGTCGTAGCAGGTGGCACGAATATAGAATGAGCATCGATCTCGATATCCTCTTTGTCCATCTTCCAGCATACGCGAACCAGATGCAGCGCAACTATTGAGTGATTTTCGACAGACACATGCAACTGGCCGCCTTGCCCCTCTATTCCGTGCTGTTCGACGTGACCGGAGACCAGAAGGTCCATCGGTGCCTTTCGAAGCTCCATCCAGTGTACAAAGCCTTCCTCAGGTAAGAGGCCGCCATGGGGATACCACACTTCAGGGACCCCTTTGAATGTCGTTGCGCCAAGGGCCACGACAGCATCACCTTGCGAGTCGAAGCCGTAGAGTTCACCATTTAGGCGAACTGATCCCGGGGGGACGTCGCCGCTATCACGCGGCACCTGCAGTATGGCTCGTCGATGCACTTTTCCCTCGCTAACCCGGTCCACGGTTGGCTCCACCCTGCCCAGACAACGGCCATGATCTGCGCATAGAATGATGCGGTCGATCGGCAAATCATCGCAAATATCCGACAGCTCGTCCGCAATCATGTCCAACTGCGAGCGCGCCAGCCTTTTCAGCGTTGAGTCATTGACGCTGAGAGTTTCGTATGCCCTATCTGGTTGCAGGAGCTTGACGATTACCAAATGCGCGTTTGCTTCTAAAAGCGCCTTCGCTTTTGCTAGTGATGTAACCGCATCGCCTTCATCTTCGCTGAAGGCTGCCGCGACGCCTGCAGTCATGCTTGGCCTACAAACTTCAGTTACCGTTGGAACTGCTGCGAGAAGCCACTCCGAATTCACGATAGTCCACTGAGGGTGTCTTGACCTGAACCTCTTGAAGAGAGCACTTGTGTCATCGGGCAATGGGCCATCTAGAATCAGAAGAAGAGCCGACCGAGCGTCCGAATCAATGGCTCTAACTCTGTGCATCGCTAAGGGCCCCTTGCCACTTCCGATCCCGTCTCGTATTGCGGCAAGATATACTTTTGAAAAAGCATCCCAAATTGGAGCAACTACATCATCCGATGCAATCTGGCGGGCGTGCATCCACCTTCGATAGGGCAGGTAACTTGATTCGAACCATTGCCCCAACTCGGAGAAATCATCAGGCACTTCTGATGGCGGCGTCGGAGGGCATGCTTCGCGCAGTGTCGTCAAGTGCTGCCCATCCAGATATGGATGTACGAGCTCGAAGAGGGCGGCGTCTGCCGGAAGTCCGTTCCGAACTGCCAAGGCGTAAGCCTTCGCTACTTCCGTCTTAGCTGGAATGGCCGCCTCGGATGTTAATGCAACCCGCAGCCCTCCAGGACCACTTGCTGACAGTTGCTTTAGGGTCCAAGCCTCGATCGCATTAGCAACGTGAGGCTCCTCGTATACCCGGAATTTCGAAACAAGTACAGGGCTTCTGACTCCGACAAGGTGCTCGACTATTTCATCTTGACTGGCATGACTAGCAATTCTATAAGCGTCTGTTGAAGGAGCATCCGCGAATTCATCCAAGACACATTCCAATAGGACACCCTCTCCTTGCGAGAGCAACTGGCCCAGTCTCCAACGAGCCACTGCCTCAGCGTGGTGGAGAGATGGTCGCGGTGCGGATGGGAAACCTAACTTCAACTGAGCCCAGGCGAAAACGGAGGAACAATTCGCAGCTTCGTTGTCGGGCACAAGCAAGGATGCGTAGGGCGCTAACTTTGAAAATCTGGCGAGTAGCCAGGATCTTGCACTTTGAACTTCTTCAACGTGCCAGCCCCGGACATATGCAATGGTCTTCAACCAGGTCGCCAATTGGCTATCCGATGAAACATGGATCACTTCGTCTCGTGCCAGGGCTCTAAAAACCTCAGCGTCACAAGTCACGGCTGTATCTGGAAGCATCGCCGACGGCCCAACACGGAGCTTCTTAACCATCAGCTTTCTTCCGCCAAATCTTTGAGAAACTTAGCGAGTTCCAACAGGGTCTTCTTGTCATCCTTGATCCGATTTGCGATACTGCGGATATAGTCTGCACTTCGAGTGACTAGGAGCGTCTCGATCTCAACGACATGGGAGGCTGCACGAAGTCGCCTGTCGCCGCTGACGTACTCAGGTGGAGACGCAAAATACTCCTGAAGTCTCTCAAGGTCTCGGATCTTTGTGGTTCTGGCAGCGATCGACCTTTCGTTGCGCTCGAAATCTTTATCGGCAGCGCGAATCCTGGCCGCCTCAGTTGATCGAAGAGAGGCCAAAACGCGCTCAGCCACTTGCTGGATAGCAGGAGGTGCCGATTTGTCATCGACGTACCTTTGGACTTCTTCCGCCTTTTTCAGAAGTTTTGAGCGGGCTTCGGGAGGGTTCTTGTCAATGGCCTGTAGGTCATCAATGAGTTGCAGGAATCGTTCGGCACGATCTCTGAGCTGGACGACCCCGTTAGCCTCTGGAGTTCCGTGAAGACGATCAGCGAGACGCTCAAGACTAGTGTTCAGCGCGTGAAGGGCCCGCCAATTGCCAACCTGAGAAAGCGTTACCTGAATGGAGCCCGCTGGATCAGCGAGTCCAGAAATCTCGGCATCAATATCGGCAAGCTTCGCCGCGAGTTTTTCCTCCACCTCCGGAGCCAAAGGTGCAATCGACTCGGCTTGCTTTAGGAAGGCTTCACGTGCCTGCCGCAGTTCCAGCAGCGTCTGCCGCTTTGGCTGAAATCCGCGAAGTTCTCCTACGAGCTCCTTCTGCTCCGCCAGAGATGCAAGCAGCTTCCTGCGCTCGTCAAGTTTGACGAGAGTTTCCCGAACTTGTTCCGCAAATCCCGTTGCCCCAATCTTAGTTGCCTTGGACTCCAGTATCCGGAGCCTCTCTCTTTGCAGTTCATACTGAGTCAAATCCTTGATTTCCGCTGACGCTGCGCCATTCGTTTCCCAAACACTAGTAAGTGACTCACTGACATTCGTCCGTAACTCAATTGGGGCGGGCCAGCCCTCATTGACTCGTCCAGGGGTTGCCTTTCCAAGCTTCTCCAAGCAGTCCAGCAGCCTTCCTGGATTGTTAAAAGACTCCGCAACACCGTTGACCAAGGCATAGTAAGCGCGGGCCGCCTCCAGGTCGGCTTGAAGCACTTGAACGGCAGACTCGCAACGTGACTCCCAACCTTCCAATGGGGCTTTCAGAAAATTCTCGAGAACCCTGATAACCTCAGTTGCTTCCGCGCGCGTGAAGACTTCACTTTGGCTCTCAATCTGTTCAATGAGAACCTTCGCTCTCTCGTTGAGCTCTCCGATGTCTTCACGTTTAATCTTCAGCCGCAGTAGATTGCCGAGTAATGTTGTCATCTTCTGGTCAGGACAAAGCCTGGACATGGTCGTTGGACCATCCAGATTCAGTTGTACTTCTCGGCCCTGAGAGCCGAGCCATCCGCATGTGACCAGAGCTACGGTGCAAGTATCGAGTCCATAGGGTGGTCGGGCAAATCGTTGAAGAATTGGAGCAAGGGGTCGAGAACTACCTGCTGGGAATTCTTCGTGAAGCTCAGCCCACAGCGCAAGGATTCGTGAATCGTTCGGACTGCGAAGTTGGTAGTCCGCATCGAGAATGCCCCATTCGTTCCGGAGATAGTTCTCCGCGACAGTCATGGCGGGACCGTTTGGTTCCGCTGTCCTTATCGCGTTTACAGATCCTGTTAGAAGCGCGCCGGCCAGTTTTGCGCAACCGTTCGTGAAACTGTGCTGTCCCAAATGTGAGGCGGATGAGAACTTTGCGGGGCCCTTGGAATATGCCTTACGTAGCAGTCCGGCTCCTACGGCTTGATCGCTCTTATCCCCGAGCGCATCCAGCGTTGATCTGAGGGGCGGAGCCACAATCCGAGTCACCTTTTCGCGGCCATACTTGTCGACCGCCGCACGAAGACGCTGCTTGACTTGGTCAAGGCCTGTGGTCCACTGATCACGCAGTTTTATTCGATCGTCTTGGCTAACAAGATCTGTCGCCGCCAGATCAACAAGGGCGGCTTCAACCGCGCTCGCGACTTCAGTTGCAGTCACGATCACCACTGGAGGGGCTTCGAGAGAAGGATATGCTTGTTGAATCAGTGAAGGGCCCTCCCTTTTAATCCACTCGACATCGTCCGGAGAAAGGGGAAGAAACACCAACTCGACAGCACGGACCCAGTCCTTGGTTCCAGCAAAGGACAACTGGTCAGAGAAGCGGGGAAGCTTGGACAATAACCCTGCTTCAAGCTGAGATCGCATGGCAACCAGCCGCACAAAACCCCAGTCCGTACTGGATCCCCAGTCGACGGCCGCTGGCTTCGCGCGCATGAAGTCAGGGGCGGATGAAGCGACAAGCGTCGTGAGCTCATCGATTGACTTCAAGTCGAGGCGAACATTCCCACGGGCGGCACGTAATGCCTGCTCAAACTGAGCACGGTTCGCGCCACTGAAGAAGCGATATGCGCCGGAAACTCGTTCAAGTTCAATGATTCCCCTTTCCAACAGGTCATCAAGAGTTTCCTGAGCGGTCTGTAGACTTATGCCCGCAATCTCAGAAACGAGTCGAGCGTATCCGCCTCTACCGGCATTTAGAGTGGGTAGGTTGCCAGCCGCAATAAGGGTCATCGCTCGGAGCACCCAATCGTGCTCTGCCGAACAATCGCCGCCCAGCGAATCCCTCGCCGCCTCCACTTTGCTTCGAAGCTCCGATTTGAACATCGGAAAGAATGGCTCATAGAGCTCGTTCGCGACGATCCAGTTCGGATGACCGTCCACCAGTGCATCCTGGTCCGTCATGCGGAAGAACTGATCCTTCACGAATTCCAAGACACCACGTGGGTTTTGCACCACGTCAAAGCGAAGGTTGCTCAGTAGCATCGTTGAGATCGGATGCAAAGGAAACGAGCCGATCGTGATCTTGTTCTTGACTTGGTCGAGACTGTAACCAAGTTCGACGCTAAGCCGATCCTTGAATGCCTCAAAGGTGACGATCGTGGCATCGCGAATGGACTCGGTAACCGACGGCTGGAACACTTCCCATTGACTTGGTTGCTGCTCTAGAAGTCCATCGAGCACTGCTTCCAGTTCCGATCGGAGTTCGTAGCGATGCTCTCTGGGTATTCGGTTGAGCTGCTTCGCAACAGGATTATCAGGCAATAGTTCGCCAATCGACCTTCTGGCAGCCTCGTTCGGATCCATGGTTCCTAACGCGACCAGAACTGCGGTTCCATGCTTCCTGCGCTCAGGGGCGAGAATCGCCTCGAACAGGTCTTGCAGCGTATCTCCCGGCTCGGGGCGTCGCGCTACCGAATCAATGAAGACATGGAACTCATCGAAGATGATAGCGATGCCCGTGAAGGGCTTGCCTTCTCCGCATAGGTCATCATGCAACGTATCAAGGAGGCTGCGAACAGTGATTTCGAACCCAAACTGCTTCGGGATGCCATCCGCCACAACGGCAGCCGATAACTCGTCAACGAGCCGCCTGAAATCTGTCCGAGAGTCTCGTTCAACCAGGGATTTTCGAATGTCTGCAAGATCGCGTCCCTTTTTGTTGAGCCATTCCTTTGCAGCCGATTCCGTCGTCGCATCCAGTCGATCGATCCACTCCAGAGCTTTGGCTTGCCAAAGCGGGGGAGCGTAGTCTTTCGATGCCTCATGACGAAGCAACTCCCTCTCGACTTCCTGCAATACCGCCTGCTTCAAGTTGGGCATTTGGTGGCCTTGCAGACAGAGAGTCAAGTACGGCTTGGGATGCGCTTGCCGCCAAGCTAAGATCTGTTCCGCGTGCTCCTGCGATGAGACTGATGCCAACAGCTCCTGAATCTTGCTAAGATTGCTATCGCCCCAGGGCTGGCCGAAGAAGTTAGCGAGCACGACCCCGAAGTGGGTTTTTCCGTGTCCGTAGTTGGCCGTCAGCGACCAAATGTTCTTTTGGCCGGTGGCCAACCCGATCCCGACCATCCTGAGCCAATCCCAACTTCCGAACACGGGCTTTTTCTCGAGCCTAGCAAAGCAGAATGACCCACACAGCTCTGCATTGGACTCCGGCTTGCGGAAATCCATGAGGTCAATCGCAGTGGCAAAGCCTGCGTCGCGATTCAGTCTAACAAGATCGTGTACCTTCATTGAGGGCTACCTTTGTCGATTGTTCGGGTTCAAAGTACAACGAGTCGCTTCTCACTCTCGAGCTGATCCCGCTCGGGACCCTGAGGTCCCAAAAAGGAGGCACTTTTTGGCAATAGCAAAATGACGGGGTGCGGGGCATTGCGAGCAAGGCGGGCGAATGCGAGCCAAAACTCATCAAGGTGCTGACGACTCCATCGAGATAGAACCACATCAAAGTTCTCAACTAACCTGCAAAGGAATGGAGCGCTCTCGGCTGCAATCAGTCTCAGCTCGGCTATCATCTTGTCACAACTTTGGTCAACCCACCTTTGATCACTCTCAAGGCCTGCAAGGGTTCGACCAACCCAGTCAACACGATCAGCTGGGAGCCTCGTTGCCAGGTCTTCGGCTACGTTCAGCGTATACGCAAAGACAACACCGCTTCGATGATAGAGCGATTGGTCGGTGAATGCGCTTAGTTCATTCTTCATCGCCAAATTAATCGTATAAGCCGGCCATGACCTCGCTGACGTCATGCCACCGACGAACTATCTGATGGGGAGGAGCAGAAGTATAGAGATCGATTATTCCAAGTTGCTTCACCTTCTCAAGAAGTGCTTCTATATCAAGTTTCGAGAGCCTAAAGATATCCTGGAATCTCGAAGCGGACAGGAATGTATCCATTCCAGCCGTGAGCTGATCTGGATGAATATCACTCCAGCGTTTTGCCAAGACATAGGCGACCACCGCTGCGGAAGGCCGCGCATTCGGAGCTGTCCCAACGTAAGCATCCCCATTCCAGCTCATCAACGCTAGATTTCCAAGGAGGTCAGCTTTGGTGTAGCCATCAGTAAGTTTCGTGACAGCGGCCTGGATCTTGGGACGGACCACTGACTCCCCCTCAGAAACAACATTAGCAAGCTCAATTGAAGTTCGCGGTGCTCCAACAATCAAGAAATCAAGCATCAACTTGCCCCAATAAGTAGGACCGCGTCCAGCCGGGTCGACCAAGCCAAAGTGCATGAGCCATATCGAATCCATTTCCTCAAGAAAAGGATCGTGAACAATCACCCTTTCGCCGAGCTCCGTGAGTCTTCTCCCATTACCAGCCTCCTCCACAAAACCACAACCTACTCCCAGGTTTGGGATGGCAATGGCCATGTTTGCGCCCAAATCTGTCCCCCGGCGGATGACGTCCCGGTTCGCACCCGGGTTGTCGCGCAGAAAGCGCAGGACACTCGAAAGCCGTTCGCGGCTCAGCTGTAGACCCTCGTGAAAGTTAATTCCTATGCGCTTAGTCATTTTCGATAAAGCTCCTGCCTCAAGACTTCCATCAGGCGAAACGAGCATAACAAGTTTGTAGCCTCTTCCTTCCAAAACTCAAGCATTGGAGACTGGATCTCTGCGTGTGAGACAGACCTAACCAGGACCGACGTGAAACCAGTCCTTAGATGTTCCAGATCTTCCGAGTTAACACCGGGCACCGGGACAAGCTGCCAAAAGTCGGAGTTTCGAAGATGGATAAACGGATTTGCAAGTTGCACCCTATCTGTAGGTCCCTGTGTAAGAGAAAAGTAGAGCCGAAAACGATTTTCCAACCGAGAATCTGGCTTGATAATGCCATCCCACGTCGGCGTGCTTCGAGCTATATCTAGCGCTGCAAGTAGTAGGACAACCTTATGCGGTTTGTGTGAGGCACCGCTCTTCAGTCGACGAGACGGAGCAACTGAAGATACGAGCTGATCCAACGGGTTCATAGACGACAAACCAGACAGGAGTCGTCTCCGTCGTCCTCCATCGCAAATGTTTCCACCAATTTCAGTGGTCGGAATCCGCGCCGAGCACTTCGTTCTTCAGCTTCCAGACGTATTTGGCTGATTCGCTCTGGGCGCTGGAGTTCCTCCAGACTCTCCCGTGAAACCCAAGTAAAACGTTCACCTGTCTCAGGATCATACTTCTCGAAAGATTTTGCCTTCTCAAAGAGTTCGGGATGCTCTTCGCTCAAATTTGCCCACTCTTGACGCTGCTGAAAGAAGCAGAAATAGCAACCAGATCTCGATCGCCATCGATAGTAGTCCGGAAGCCCCAGGCCACTTTCTAAGAGAATACGCTCGACTCCAGCACGATCAATGCCGTCGTCCTTAAACGGATACACGGGAATGATGTTCTCCTTTTTGGAAATGTAGCCACTCCGATTCTCATCCGCCCTGATGCCAATATAGCTGTAGACCAGACCATCTCCGACGTACTTCTCGAATGGCTTTATCTTGAGCATTCTTGTGCACCATCGAGTTCTTGGATCAGGCAGGACGCCACGGTATAGCTCTAGGTAGTGTGCGAATGGACGCTCAGGATTTAGTCGGACAATTTTCCGATCTAGAAATGCTTCCAGCTTGTCTATGTATTCATACGTCTCAGATAACTCTTCACCGGTATCGCAAAAGATGTATTCCATCTCGGGAATCCGGCCCCTCATGTGGATTGCGAGAGCAGTGCTATCTTTTCCGCCAGATAGGGAAAGGATATGTCGAGGCGATTTGTTCATGGATCTACTTTGCCTCCAGTGTCCGCAGCAACTCTCGAACCGATTCAATCATCGTCTGCCTGTCAACATCTTCGAAAGCCGTGAGAGTAGTATAGAGCTTGGAGGCAATTTGGCGTGCTTGCTGATTGACCTTGCGAGCGGATGAGCCAAGTTGGCGAAGCACCTCTTCCTTGATTTCCCCACATAGGGCCTTCGCACGGGCCTCAAACAGCTCGCAATCTTGATCGGTCCACGACTCGACCGGACGCATTGCAACCAGCGCCAGTGCACCCGTTTCGGCACTCTCCACGTCTTCGATGGCTAAGCGTGAACATAGCTCGCGCGCCCTAGGATCCTCAAGACGGTCCCGGATGTTGGCGGACAGACGCATCAACTCTGTAAATCCATATGTTGATGCTTCCAGACCGGCTTCATTTGCCAAGACGTAAGACGCCCACTTGCGAGTCGATGCCACAACTCCGTCAAGTTCCCTCAGAACCAGAGAAAGGCGAGTCACGAACTCAGAAGCATTGTTCGGATCGTGTTCGCCAAGGGGTTCAAGCTCAAGTGCCGTGGGCAGGTCGTGGAAAAAGAACCGTTCAGGGGACCGGGCATCCAACGCTGAAGAACGAGCTGCCCTCGCTCTCAAAGATACTTGCTGAGTCAACTTAGCGCGGGGAGGCAATCCGTCAATCGCCCGAATGACAAACTTCACCGCTGGCATGAGTGACGAAGGCTCCACTCCGAGGCGTCCGCAAACGTCGTCAAGGGCCAATTGCCGAGCTCCTGTCTGCCGACATCCGGCAATGGCAAAGAGCTCCGGCCGACGGATGAGCAGTTCCCAATGAGCGATGTTGGGCTCTGACACAAACGAACCCTCTCGGTAGAGTGCGACCTCTTTCTCGTGGCACATCATGAATGCCAACAAGATGATTGGCAGGGGCCCCTCTACTGCGCCGAAGGGAGGCACCGCCAGCTGTTCAATCAACCGCGAAACCGTGATGGGCTCGGGAAAGGAACCAAAAAGTGTCTTCGCGAGGTGATCCCATAGTGGCACCAAGTTGCAGGGGTCGGTATCGCGTGGTGCCCCAAAATGCCATTGCCCATCTGGTTGTTGCCTGTGGATGCCGGATTCAAGCAGCACTGACTCGTATATCGCTCGATCCGGGGGGTAGCCGTCGACATATCCGAGCCTGCTCTCAGACCGCCGAGTGAGCATCCGCTCCAATAGATCCCGTCTCGCTGCCGCGGCTGCCGAGGAGAGTGAGCGTCGATTGATTAGTTCATTTCGAATACGGGGAGCCTGTACATAGCGATTGTCGCAAACAGTGCTGTAGAGTCTTGTAAGGTCTCGGCGGCTTGCTACGTTTTGCCTGCACCCCTTGTGATAGAAAATGCACCCATTCGGGCCAGTTGGGTCAAGGAGCCGATCTGCTTCGGAAGCCATTGCTGCTGACAAAGCGGCCCGCCTGGACGCCAGCTCTTCGCGAGCAACCCTATCTCCCCGCAGCTCGTGGCTTGACGCTTCCACCAAGGTGATCGCTTCTAGCTCTTCCGCCATTGCTCGAAAGTTTGGAGCTCGATGTGCAACAGCGACAATCACGTCGTCACGTCCCAGGTCTTGCGCCCATCGTTCGAACTTCTGCTGAGAACTTGACGATTGCCCAAAGCTGATCGCCAAAATGCAGTTCGTCTCATCAACCACTTCAGGCAACTCAATGTGATCAGGGTCTGTCAGGATGACCGGTGCAAACCAACGCAAAGTCCCTGTTTCCTCGAAGTGGCGTTGGGCGATGCCTGCCCTCATTGAGCCAGTCTCCTTCAGCAACTTGGGGAGATTCGAGCGGCCGGCAACTTCGACCCTGGACTTCTCAAGGAGACTATCCAGGTCCACATCGCTGCCCTCCCAAAGAACCCAGGCTCCTAGGTGGCGGCGATGAACGACTGCCGATCGGCTCGCCAACCGATCAAGGGCAGGCTTCGCATCAGAGCCGAGGGCCAAAGAGATTGCCTCAGTGGTTGAAGTGAAGGGTGCAAATCGTCCCAATGCAGTTAGCATTGCCACGGTCCTCAAGACGTCGCGCTCATCTGCGTCGAATCCCGGCCTTGAGTGGAGCAGTTCCAGGGCAACGCGCCACCGTCGGGATGCACTGTGGGACCTGGCGCCATGCCCAATCCACTCCGAGACATGCTCAAACAAATCACAGAGTCTGATGAATCGAGAATGCTCGTGAGACGTGAGGAGTCCCCGCTCAACAAGGAAAGCAAACAGTGATCGTTCGTTCTGCCCAAACCTTCGCATGAGGATTGGAATGGCCGCTACGACAACTGGATGAAGCGGCCAGCTCATGGCACATATTTCGACGAACCTGTCCAGATGCATCGACGCGGGCCAGATTCCCGGCAAGCCGCGAACAAGATCCGCCGTGCGAGCCACCTCGTCTAGCTCAGGCGGTGCGCTGTTGATGGAGTCGGCAACGAGCTTGGCAAGTGTCTCTTCCGGCGGTAAGTAGGGGATATCGCTAAATCGCCCCTGCACCTTGATCCACTCATTTCTTGCGGTTGTGTCGAGTCCCTCAGCGTAGCCGACGAACGACTGATGGAGAACTCCCACCACCACCATTGGCGGTGTACTTCGATTCGCCGCCTCACCTAGTTCCTGGAGGACGTATGGGTCCCCGAGTCTCGGCTCGCTGAGCGCGTACTCGAGGGGCTTTCCCAGTTCATCGAGCACGAACAGAACACCATCGAACCCCTGAGCCTCGGCCGCCCTCGGCAGCTCGTCGAATGATAGGCCAACCGGTAGCCCGAACCTGATACAACTTGCATCGATCGCGTCGCTGATCAGGTTCTTGATCGGTGCCGCAGTGCAAGTTGCTAATATCGGAAGGAAGCGTCTCTTCGGTTGACGATTCCTTGTTGCTGACTCTAGCCGGTCGAGCGCTCGCAACTGTCTGCTCTCGCTTCCGCACAACAAATCCGTGAGGAACAAGACCATCGCTGACTTACCGGTGCCAAACGGGCCGGTGAGCGTAAACGCGCGAGTGGCAAACATCCCTTCCGTCGCGGCGAGGACTTTGCTGAGCGCTTCTACAGACGATGGGCTCAGGAGGTAATTCTCCGTTGGGTCCACGGAAAACCAGTCCGACTCAATTCGAACCGACCTCAGGATGCGTGGATCAAGCAGGCCCTTCTCGTTCATGACACTCCCAACATGTAATATTCTTCCAGAAGCTCGAGATCGGAGACCGGTGGAACGAATCCGATTCTCCTGATCGGGCCATCTACGTTTACAATCCATCTCCTCGGGTTCAATCGTTCGAGACCACGCATGTGGGCGGCGACTGAATCTTCATCCAACTTGAATGCCTGTCCTGGGCTGCCGGGAAGGTAGGTTGCATCTGACAGGGAGCACTCTGAAGCCTCTTGCAACCTGAGAAACTGCACGAGTGCGAATCCGAAGACCTCGTCTGGTAGGGACCGCTTCGGACCAACATTGAACGAATACCTTTCACCGCCGCCGTGTGAAATGAGGCCCAGGTCTGTCAAAGGGCAGCTGAAATCTTCCTCCGATCCAGAGCTCCGGATGGTGACATAACACCTCACCAGCACGTCGGCGTCCCGCGACACTGTCGATTCTTCAACTTTCTGGCCCCCAGAGTGCGTCACCGCCAGCGACACCAAGTCCGACTTTCTGAACTCGTTCTCCTTGCTGTACATGAAGGCGATCCGCCAGAGGCTCAGGCGTTCCAGATTCGTCACGAGCAGCCAGTGGATCAGCCAAAGAGTTGCGGCATCCTCCATGTAGGGATCGCTAGATTCGCCGAAGATGACCTTGGCCACGGCGCTAGGTGCCAGTTGCCGAACTCGACTGGCACCTGCAACAGGTTTCTCCTCAAGCATCTGAGTTGCAAGGCACCACGTGCGAATTGATCGCACCATGTTCTTGCCAACACCGAGCCGGACAACCGCGTCCTCAGCGTTGAAGGCGTTTGGGTCGCCGACCGCCAGCACGCCTTTTCGAATCCACCCAAGTCGAAACGGGAAGGACTCGTGTCCACCGAACGAGACCTTGGATGAAATATCAATGGCTGTTGATGTGATCATCGACTCACCCTAAGTGCTGGCTGCGTCACCTGTCCACCCTATTTCAGCTATTGCGAGTGGACTCAAAGACTACCTGAAGTATAGACGGGTTGGGACCTGCTGACCACACAAATCAGGATCACGGGCCCTGGGACTTACGAGCGATGGCTTGCTTCTGAGCTCCGCCTCCCCTAAAAGATGAAGCCCTGAACTTCATCACTTCGCCATCAGGTCCATCTTCCCCCCTCGGACTCAACCTGATTCGTCAATCGCCGCAACGGTACCCGTCACCGCCGACCTGAATACTGAGACGACGAAGATCTCATGTCCCGCCTTATGGGCAAGTTCAACCTCATTCCTGGTCATGATCATCAGCATCCGCCGGTCCCGCCGAACCCTTAACTTCGACCATGAGGACCTATCCGGCGGAAAGTCCAAGGCGCTCCCGAACGGAAGTGCGAGCAAGTCCGCACCCTCGACTTTGGTCTGGAGGTTGAGAATGGATTTTGACCTCTGAATTGGGTCACGACGATGCATCTCTGTTCACCTTCTCACGGCTCCAACTATCGCTACAGCGCAACACGATCGTTCCGGGAGTTCGCACCCGCTCGTTTAGGGTATGTGAATGTCCAGCCTGACGTTGCGGCTCAGGCTACGACTCACCGAGCAAAAAATGAAAGGCGCCACGTCCAAGGACGGTCGTATCTGTCCACGTGATCGCTCGGTGTCATGCTGTAGCGCTGAAGCGGGATAGGATCAGGAGATCTGCCCAAGTTCTGCAATGAGATGGGTGAAATCATTCATGGACTGAGGTCTCGTCCTGGTGGAATCGCCCAAGTCATCTAATGACCTAAAGGCGACTCCTCCAGAAGCTCGGTGCGCCGGGGTCTCCGATGTCGGCAATCATAGCGCTACTCGATCCAGTCGCAGTTCCCCGGGTTCCCCCCACCTTCGTGTCGTCGGGCATAGATCCTTGGAGGCTGTCGTGTCGTCGAACGTTCTGATGAGGACCTAGTCATTCACATTGATCACCCCTGCGAAGCAAGATATTGGATGAGCGGTCCCCTTGTGCGGGTTGCATTCCAGGAAGTCGAAGTCGGCAGTTTTGAAGACCGGTGTGGCTGTTCAGAGAGTAGACGCTGAGGCGAAATCACTGACTAGCAAGGGAGAATTCCAAGTGCCCCAGAATCGGAAGGCTTCGTGGGAGGTCGCCTTTGTTGTGGCGGTGAAGGCGTTGAGAAACGAACGATTGAACCCACCGCATGTCGGCTCTTGACTGCGCGTTCCTGCTTCTGAATTGGCTGGCACGGTTGCGATCACCGAAAGGAGATCGATCGGAGATGACTTACGTCATCGTTGGGGCGGCATCAACGGTGTTGTCGTCGGGCTCACGGTCAAACGCAACTACTGCTCGAATACTGATTCTCATTGGCGCCTGAACGGCATGTACGAGGTCGATTTGGAAGACCAGCTCTGAGTACCTAGCGTCCTGGTACCGCTGCATCGCTGCCAACCCATGTCATTTCATGCCTACTCATCGGTCGCTCCGTACCCAAAGAACTCCACCAGGCCTTTCCCTTTAGGAGTGATCTTATAGCTGCGGGCGGTTTCGCCGATTTTTTCGGCCAAGCCCGCTTGCACTAGCTCACGCATAGTAGCCGCAATTTGGGTTGGGTCAAGCCTTGCCGTGCTGAGTGCCTTTGAGCTCGTACCTGATCGCCGAAGGCCGCAAGCTCGGCAAGTAGCATCTGAGTACGGGGCGTCAGCTGTGAATGGAGAAACTTTATATCATTGAAGTGCTTATGCGAAGTCTCCCCTCCGGAAAAGACTTTGAGAGCTTGCTCTTGAGCTGGGCTAAGGTGTAGCGGGTCTTCCGGTTGGCTTAAGGACTCGATCGTTTTTTGCGGCGGCCCGTACTCGGAATCGCCAACCTTGAGTCTAAAGTTCCTCAGCATGTAATCGAGGGCCTCTCGATGGCGGAAAATGACCAGTGAGACAATGAGCAAGACGATAGTTGGCCATGAAAGCAGCTTCTCAAGGAGCGAGTGGAACTCCTTCTCATTAACGGATGGCAGATTTAGAATCCACAACCAATGCCCGAGTAGACTGGCGGCACCGATCAGCATTGCCGCTAGCACGAAGACTACGATTAACTTTGAAAGCCAGCCCCATAGATGGGTGAGTTGCTCCCTCCAATGTGAGTCCCTCCAATGTTCTATCGCCAATGCGGTTGACCTCCTAAACCAATCCGAGACTCCCGTTACCCGGTCACTTCAGGTGCTCTTTTTGAAATTGCCAAGTCGCCGCTCAGCGGGACATTAAGTGAGGCCCTCCTCGCTTGCGGCGAAGATGTAACCCAGTTTTGATCGATAAGCGGGAGACAATTGCTCGCGCGCGGTGACGCGAACCTGCGAGATTTCAAGTGCCCCTCCAACCGCTAAGCCTACTGCAGCACCCAGGACACTGCCAGTGGGACTTCCTGAGTGGGCTCCAGCGATGAAGTGCGGATTCGGATAATTGACGTAAACGGCGAGCATCACCGGAGGTTACCTTCGGTAGACTTCGCTCATTGGTAGCCTCTCCAGTACTTCTCAGCCTGCCAAAGCGGCTGGCCAGCGAGTGAGGAGCGCAGGTTCCTGATGATCCGCTCGTATTGGTCAGAGTCGAGGTTTGACCACCTGATCTTCATGGCCTGTTTCCACTCGCGGCGTAAACCTCCTACATCTTGCTCGGAAAGCTCTGCAAGCAATACAGCGTCGATCGGCGGATGCAGCGCCCTCACCCGGTCATGATCGTGATGTCCCCCACAGACATAGCTGGCCTTGAGATAGATATTGACCAGCTTGGCGGCTACGCCGTGGGTGAAGTCCAGGCCCTCAGCATTCGCGGCCTCGATGACTCGCAGCCGCCATTCGCGATGGGCTGCATCAATCTGGTCGGGCTCCGGAAGATGTTCGGTACCTTCGAGTAACCGATGCAATTCTGCACGTTCCAGGACGGCTTTGCCCTGCTGAACCGTAAAACGGCAACCGTTAACGCTCGCCGCTCTGCTGGCAGCCCAAGCGGCAAACCGGTGGCGGTGCTCGTCGATGGTGTAGCTCATGGTCCTCATCATATCCGGTCAGCCGCTCGGGATCAAACCCTCCGTCTGGCGGCAGCACCTCAGTTAGGAACGTCAGTGGGGCTCCCCGCCACACCCCAGCGTGTCCAGGTCTAAAGAATGCGGTCGGGCAAGAGTTGTCGGCACACTTCTGCCAGAGCCTGGTTGTCCACCGGCTTACAGGACATAACACGGCTGGTCGCCGAACGGCCTCTCGCCGGAGCCAAAGCAAGCAATACCTTACTAGTAAAAATACCAGAGATACTCAAACACTCAACCACTGAAACTTGCAAAACATCATGACTTGGCTGGTAGCTTGCAGGCGTCTGTTAGTGCAAGTGAACTTTGGAACTTGGCAAGATTCCGGACACCGAGGAAGTACAAATGTCGCGAGAACAAGAGGTCCTATCTTTCATCACAGCTCATCCAGGGTCAACTGAGCCCGAGGTTGCCCGCGGTGTGTGGGGCCCCGGAGGATATCAGCAACTCGCCAACGCAGTTGTACGACGCCTTGGCGATCGTGGCCTCGTCGAAAGAAGACGCGAGGGTGGAGTTTACCGGTGCTACGTCACTGGGCAACGACCTCCCGCCCCGCCCCCATCCCAGGGTGCTCTGCTTATCCATGAAGGTGCCCCACTGAGCGAGGACCAGATCAAACAGGTCTTGTGCCGACGCCTGGGCCAGGACGGCTGGACTTGCGAAGTGAAGATGGGTCAAGAGCGGGGAATCGACATCGACGCACATCGAAGCGGCGCACGATGGATCATCGAAGCAAAAGGGCCGGGGTCGTTGCAGCCCATGCGCGTCAACTACTTCTTGGCCATTCTGGGAGAGACACTGCAACGCATGGACGACGCCAATGCGAGATACTCCATCGCGCTGCCAGACATACCTCAGTATCGGAGACTCTGGGAGCGACTACCCAAACTGGCAAAGGAGCGAACCCTGATTACGTGCATCTTCGTTGGGCCGAGGGGCGAAATCCAGGAGTACAGGTAGAGATGTCGGTCCCATTTGCGGATTGCACGGTCTGGCGGCTCATGACCCACCACGTTAACCCGAGCGACGCTCTTTATCGCTACGTGAAGGAGGGCTGGATTGGACTCGGTTGGAACGAGATCGGAGACCCTGGTCGATTCAGTTCACCCCAAGCACTTGGGGAAGCTGTCCGAGCGACAGGTAATCGTAACTGGCCCAGTGCAGGGAAACAGATCTGGCGCTTCATGCACGAAATGTCGCGCGAGGATCTAGTCATTTTGCGCGGCGGCGGGCGGAGTGTCGTGATGCGGGTAACGGGCGACTGGAACTTTGAACCTAACCAAGACGTTCGAGTATCCTACGCCAATCGCCGACCCGCCGGGGCCACCAATCTCGACCCCCGAGAGTTGTGGAAACGCGCTGGCGGGATGAAACAAGGCGATTCCATCCGTTTGACACTAATACGAGGAGCACACTCGGTTAACCTTAAGGAGGCAGGCAAGGATGAGAACGAAAGCACGTAACGACTGCGAAGCGTCCGCGCAAGGCGATAAGGTCAGCTTAGCGTCTGCTGTCAAGCTCTACCGTAAGTACTGCCAGCCCATGACCGCGGCGGTACACGCACAGTTTGCAGCGATTCCAACGCTAGAGGGTTGCATCGAGCAAGCCTGCGAAGCGCTTGTCATCTTGGACAAGAATGGCGTTCCTTCGACGGAGGGGAGGCTTCAGGTCCATGGCCATCAGAGACGAACCAAGCGAGAAGGGCGGCACTTAATGAAGAATATGGTCCTAAGAAACGTTAGGCCAATCAGACGATGCAAGACCTTCGAGGACCTTCACGAACTGATAAGGAACCTCTCCGACGGCGTCGAGAGAATCGGCCCCATTTATGTCTACGACACAGCAATGCGAATTGGGAGCCACACCAGCCTTAATTTGCGGCCCAAGGCCGTTTACATGCATAGTCATCCGGGCCATGCCGCCAGAGATTTGCTAGATGCAAAACTGCCGTCGCCTTGTCCAAAAGATAGGTTTCCAGCGGAGCTCCAGGGTCTAGAGCCCTGGGAGATTGAAGATTTCCTTTGCATCTATCGGAATCGACTGCGGCCTAAACGCGTGAATTCACCTGAATGAGCGGTTGAGACAAAGAGTTAGAATAGTGAGATGATTGCCATGATTGCCGCGCTGCTCCGGCTTCAATAGTGCTAGTGTCGTCATATTTCGACCACCCTGATTGTTTTTTTTTCCAGGTGCTCAACTATTCATGCACACACGCCGTTTATAGGTTCGAAATGTCCCAGATGCTCATTTCCTCAGATGAGCACCTGGAAGACTTCGTGAACGCGGACTGCCACTAGGTGTCCCATCGTACGTCACCAACGTTAACCGGTTGTCGACGCCTGGATCAACATCACGAGGTTGACTTGAGTTTGGGTGCGTCCATTTCGAGGTCCATGGGTAATGCTGGACCTATGCTATCCCGCTCGGTCTGAATGAGTCACGGTATAATGCGGAAAGCATCAGGAGCGGCCCCATGGGCCCGGCAACCGAGCCAGAAGACGGCCACGGTGCCAGGAGCAACCAAGCTCGATGCGCAGGACGGACCTGAAAAAGGAGTTCTTCGCTGGAACTGTCGGGGCCGCTGACGAGAGATCGTCAGCGGCCTTCTCGCTTTCTCTAAGGGGCCGATTGACGCCAGAAAACGAGCATCAGGAGGCTGAATTTGAATACCGAAGATCGCGCCGTAAGGGCGCAAATCGCTTTGTCCATCCGCAAGCTGACCCCGACCGAATTCGAAACGTGCACAACTGCATCGGGTATCGCTTCCGCCTGCCGACTTGCTGAGGCGGCAATCGCCGGCATGTGGTTCTTCTTGGGGTTCCAGGTGGACCCGGTTGGGCTTCGGCCGCAACCAGTGCGGCTTCTTCAGTTCAGTCACGGCGACGAACCCATGTTTGCACTTGTGTTGGACGATCGGCGGCGTCTCATCGCTGCATCTAGGGTGAGTGCCGATGAGGTGCTGAACATGCTCAAGGGATTGCAGATCGACGTCGCGTGGGCGAGGGAGGCTGACCCTGACTAGGGACCTGCGCGATGTGCAGTCCTGAGACCGGAAAAGTACAATAGAAAAAGCATCCAGAGCGGCAACCGCCCGGCAACCGAGGTGATCTCCCCACGGTGCCCAAACGATGTGCAGAGACAAGGTTCTCTGAAACAAAGGCAAGCCTATTTTGGATGCATGGAGACAAACCATGCAGAGATTCAACGCCAATTCATACGACTCAGAATTCGATCGATCGCCGATGAAAGGCCAGATGCGCGATTACGTCGTCTTAAGCCTCGCTGATGTGGAGTCGGGACATAGCTCAATTCGCCGGCCCCACATCCTTCTGTCCATAGGCGACGCCGACGCCCAGGATCCCCGCTTGACTCCGAGCGTTAACCGGCTCGGCGTACTGAGGCTGCAGTTTGACGATGTCGGACGGGGCGCAGATCCGGACGAAATTCCTTTTGACGACTTCTTGGCCAGGGACGTCGCCGACTTCGTCCTTGGCCATGAGCCTAGTGTCCGCATCGTCGCTCATTGCTTCGCCGGAATACGCCGCTCGGCAGGCATGGTGGCGGGCATTGCCCAGGCTGTTGGGGACCTTGACGTCCGGGCCGAGTGCCATCGTCGCTATATGCCCAACACCTTGGTTGAGGAACTGACACTTAGGGCGGTGTGGGCTGCCTTGTCTCGTTAGACTGGGTGCCGTTCACTCACCGAGTTCTCAAAGTGGGTGGACGTTCATTCAGTCACCGTCATCCATTCGTTTACGGAGGTTCAAGAACCCGTGAAATACCAGAAGAAGGGCTGCGTAAAAGACTCAGGCTTCTTGCCAGCAGATCACCCGATGTTCAGCGAAGTCTGGATCGTTCCATTGCCGAGATCGAAGAAGCTCAGCAAGGACTCTACGAAAACCGCAGATGAGAGCCCTCAGGAACGCCCGAAGGGCTCAGAGAAAACTCATGAGTGAGCTTCAAATGCAGGAGCCTCACAATGACGGATGGCGACCCTGCCTCGCCATCCGTCATGGAGCATAATCGATCGTTCCACTAACGAGAAATTTCCGGTGAGCAGATTTCGTTCGCTCAAAGATGCTCGGACGAATTCCAACACCGGATTCCGTTGATCCGTATTTCTTGGAGAGCGTAGCCTCGACTTCTTCTTGAAGCAGTTCAAACTCTCTATTACGGCGGCGAAGTATTCGCATCGTGTCGGCATAGGGAGTTGTGCTTGCACCAGTGCCCAATTTCTCGGCTAGGTCAGACACCGAGAGATCCTGGAGCTCGACGGCAAACGCCAGGAGTTGGAGATTGTACGTCCAGGCAAGTCGCTCATTCCCGTCCTCATTGTCGATAAGGTCTTCGTCAGGACACACCCCATCGCCTATATCGCACCTGGCTTCGATATCGGGTTTCAAACTTCCGTAGAGGGCGTAAGCTTCTGCCAGCCATTGGTCGGGGAGTAGCAGAATAGATTCACCCCATGGAGAATCGTACTCATCTTCTATCCTGAGCCAACAGATCTCGATCACATGTGTTTGATAGGGTTCAAACGACGGAGCTTCGCACCAAACCGAAGATTCCCATGGAACACCCCATCCATCGCCTTCGTTAGCAAGAAACCTCGCGATGGCCCGCCACGGAGATGGCTTGGCGGAGAACCTCTTGGAAGCCCGGTAATATTCATCCTCTGTCCGTGCCCGGATCACATTCCCTGACTGCCAGAAGTCGACACTTGCCCCCCATGCCGCTCCCGGCGACCCTGAGTATCCGCACGAAAGCGAGACAATGGGCTCACGAAGACTCTTAGTTTCCACGCCCTCACCTCCTCTCCCATTTTACCTCAGGGTCACGCTGCGTTAATCTCCGGCCTCGCCAAAATTCTGGGACAGAATCGCGAAGTATCCGCGCCATCGAGTTTTAGATCAGCAGTCTCGAACGCGCATCGAATTCGAACTCAGCGACCTGGTTGGTCGCAAAGTGGACCTACGCGCGCCCGACGACGCCTCTTTCCGCGAAGACAGTCTACCGACGGATGGGCAACAGGTTGAGCCGATAGAGTTCTAGTTCTTGCAGTTGGACCCAATTCTGGGCGACATCGCTCACGACACGTACATACCGGCCCGTGACCGGATGGAAGGTGTATTCGACTCGGTTCTCCAGGCCGGTCAAGCGTTGAAGAGTGTAGTCGCCCATGGTACGCGACTCGTCCCAGTTCGTCTCCAGCGGGACGACAGTCTGCTCCCCTTGGAAAGAGCCCGTATTTGAGACCTCAAGATGGAACTGCGCGTACCAGTCGTGGGGATTGCCGGCAAAGCCATAGATGATGGCGCGGGCGATAGTCTCTTTCTTGCCAAGGTCAACCTGCCACCACTGACCTGCGAGAGGGGGATCTGGCGGCCACGCGCTGGACGGGTCGAGAGTGTTGCCATCGTTGGCCTTATTCGCCATGCCCACGTTTGAAGAAGCGGTTGCCGGTTTGCCCCTCGCGATGTTCTGTATCTCAAATTCAGGAACGACGCGGCCGTTCATAATGATCTTACTGTCGAATCGGATCGTTGTTTGGCTTTGCTGGCCAGCCCAGTAGGCTTCATTCAATTGGACGATCTCGAACCAGCGGAAGTCCTCTTGAGTCCCTTTGGTGATCTTGACGAGCATTGAGTTGGTCCTGGCCACCACGTCAACGTGTCCAAACGGATTTGCACGCAAGGTATGGCCCGTTGCGGTCGTGGTGCCACTGACCGAACGATTGGGCAGCAAAGCACGGCCGCTCGTATCGGTGTTCACCGTAAATGTCGGCAGATTGGTAATCACCTCGCTATCATTCTTCTGGTAGAAATCAAGGCGAGCACCCGGGAGCGCATTGCCGCGAATATCGAAGACTTGCACGTAGGTCTGTAAAGGAGTATCGAACATGTACTCGCCGTAGTAGCCGCGACGATAGTGGAGGTTCCTGTTCATTGCTGCGGCAACGTGAGACTCGAAGACAACTTCCGATGTGTTGAGTACGTTGCCTCCACCCATGAGGCCGCCCTTGCTAAAGATGTGCCTCGTATTCAGGCGGGTGCCATCTTGACGAAGGACGTCATTTTGGTGAGTCTCTAGGTTCATTCGGTAGCCGTCAACCATGCCTAACTGATGCGTCATTTCATGGATGAGTCCATAGTCATACTGTTGCGCGAATAGGTCAAGATAGAACTGCCATTGAGCCTGTTTGGCTGGCAAGGTGTTCTCGTAGTTGGTGAACTGCCACCGGCCATCATTCAACAGTTCGTGCGGATCAGCGCCCATCGCATCGATCCAATTGTTCAGATTATTGACATCAAACGGCACCACGACGATCTTGTCCAATCGGATGCGTTCAACAATTCCACTCGGAGCGAGGACGGGGTAAACGGATCGGGCAAAGCAGGCGCGCATTTCGTCGAACTGCCACCGGAACCAGTCTTCGAAACCATAGGTGCCGAAGCCGTTCAGGCGGGTCTTGAACAGGTCGTACAGACCTTGCTCAATCCAGATGCTGAAGCTCAGAGCATTCGTATGATCGGTATAGGTGTTGTTCTGCCGAAGGTTGTCGGTGAGCATCTGATTCGGATCGACCTCAATCGTGACGGTGTGGTCGCTAAGGTTAGCTGGCCATGTCCATGCAAAGGTGACATCGGCCGACTGTCCGGGAGCGAGCGGTGTGTTTGCCGTCTGAATTGCGCCCTGAGGAACGCCGTCGATTGCCCACCGGTATTGCCAGAAGGCAACGCTTGTGCTGCCATGGTTCTTCACATGGGCGGTGAAGGTGACCTGCTCACCCGGGTCTGGCCAGTGCTTATCGAGCAATGGGTTTTGTCCATTATGGGTGGGAGCAAGGAACGGCACACCATTGGCGTACTGAACGTTGTAGCGCCAGTAGAGCGGCGTACGGGAAATGTGTGTCACGCCGAGCTCCGGTGCAGCCAAGGCAAGCCCCAGCGAACATAGAGCGAGGGCAGAGGTAAAACTAGCTTTCAGAGTAGAAACAATCAACATGACAATATTCTCCAAAACTTGAATAGGGCAGGGAAATGCTTGAGGTTGAGGGTGCCATGCGAGACCTCAGCCCCTTTTCAAAGCACTCATGATTTTCTGGTGACCCGCATCCAGGGCGGATACCTCGGGCCCTTTGGGTTCGCGATACTCGCCGGCGGCGCTCTTGATCAACAACCAACCATCTGCCTGTTTCTTCCAGGTGTCCTTGAAATCGTGGCTGAATGAGTACCCACCGTCGAGTAGTTCGCCCTCACTTGCCGACTTCCATGAGCCGTACGAGAATCCGTCGACGATCGCTGTGTCGCCTGCGATGCTGATCTTCTTGACCCACACCCGCGTGGGCCCGTTGCTGGTCTTACCTTTCCATGCACTTTGAACATTGAGTTCATCAACCCACCATTGGCGGTTTCGGGAGCGTTGCTTGGGATCGGCGGCGGACTCGAGAGTTTCCACGTACTGTGGAGCCCACGCGCTTACGATTTTGTCAATGTCTCCAGCTTTGAAACGGGCAACGAAGGTGTCATACCAGTCGAAGATTTCCGCTTCGGAATTGATGGGAGTAGCCGAAGACACGCATGGAATCAGCTTGACGGAGATGCCTCGAATGAAGATCGTACCGGGCTTGGATGACAGCATGAAGGCAGGTGCCGCGATGCGTTTCGTAAAGCGAGGTACCTCAATGTCGATGTTGTGCTGCGACCAATCTTCGCTGGTTGGCACCGTCTGCTCAGGCCCCAGGAGCGTGAAAGGGCTTAGCGCGCCCTGGCACTTGACAACGATGCTCGCCCCCGATGTGCTCTTCGCTCCGAACGAGAGCCGGTACTTCTTGCCCGAGAATTGGCGCTCCTGAATCCAGAAGATCTGGACTCCCCAAGGCTCAGGTCCGGGCTCGGTTACGGTGACCTCGTGGACTCCGTTTTGGAAACGGTACGTCGCTTTCGCCGCCGGGTCCGTCCAGAACTTTGGCTGACCATTGAGCAAGTTGGGGCCGCCAGGCGTTGCTTGTCCGATCGTCGCCAAGAGAAGGAGTGCAGTTGTCATCGTTTGTTGGGCTCCTCAAGTGTGCCTGATGAATCCTTAGAGATGGAAATTGGTGTCCTCATGAGTCGTCACATTGACCTGGCCGTTAAAATAGGCCTTCAGTTCGTCCCGGATGACTGTAAATGGCCGACCACCACCTTTCAACAGAATGTCATGGAAGCGGCGAATATCGAACCTGTCGCCCATTCTTCTCTTGCCTTCTTCGCGGAGCCGCATGATCTCCAATTGGCCACACTTATAGGCTAGGGCTTGTCCTGGCGTTGCGATATAGCGATCGACTTCTGAAAGTACGTCCGAGGGCGACAGCCCCGTATTTTCTTGCATGAATCGGATGGCGCGCTGCCGACTCCAGCCAAAATAGTGGATTCCTGTATCAACGACCAGGCGTGCGCATCTAAGGGCGTCGCCGGTAAGCATTCCTATGCGATAGAGGTCGCTGCTATAAAGACCCATTTCATCTGCAAGACCTTCTGCATAGAGAGCCCAACCTTCTGAGAAGTCATCATCGATAAACCATTTTCTGAACTCCGGTATGCCTTTCAGCTTGGCGGCAATCGATAATTGCATGTGATGCCCTGGGAGAGTCTCGTGAAAGGTGATATCTTCCATTTCAAACCGAGGCTGTTCAGCCGGATTCAGCGGGTTGTACATGAAGTATCCCGGGAGATTTCGGTTGAGGGGGCCGGGTGAGTAGTAGGGTCCTCCTGATGAAACTGCCTCAATGGAGGTCATGGGTCTGACGAGGCACGTGGTCGGCGGACTGAGCGAGAACCACTTTGGCAACTCCCGTTCGGCGCGACGCATCGCCGCATTGGCAACGTCCTCAATCTCCTTGGATGAGACAAAACGCCAAGTCACTTCGTCTCGCAGTCGATTAAGAATGGTTGCGAACGTCCTCTCGCCTAAGAGGGAGCCACCTAAATCCTCTATTCTCGTTCGTATCTTCCGTAACTCCATGAGGCCTAATTCGTGCAACTCTTCTGGCTGGTAATCACCCGATGTCGCCACTCGAATCGCCTTGCGATATAGGTTGCGTCCGTTCTCCAGAAACACAAGTCCAGGGGACTCGGACGATCGGGCTTTCGGCAGAATGATGCGTTTCAAGAAAGACCCATATCTTGCAAATGCGGGTCGAAGGTGCGTCGTGATGCAGGTGAGAAGCTGTTTGTGAAGTCTGCTCAGCCTGGATCTATTCAGCCCGGTCTCCCTTCTAAGGGGATCGAGGAGGGGCCAATCTTGTGGCTTCTTCTGAATCAACTCATCTATCTGCTTCAGGGCGCCGATGATGACGTCCTTGTTCGCGACTAGGCCTGAATGCAGCCCTTGGCTCAGGTTGTCTGCGTGGACCCTGAGAATGTCTGCGTACTTCCGGCATCGCACTATGTAACTTTCGGCGTCTCGGTTTGAGTAGAGATGCGTGGTGTTGGCGTCGTCCAGCATTTGGATGAGAGGGCCAGCACCGGTGCTCACTGACCAACGATGAAATCCACTCGAGATCCAGAAGAGTTCCTTCTCAAGTTCGCGAGTTAGAGCGGCGAAGGAGATGCGATCATTCAATACAAGGACTTTGCTGTCGATTTTGGAAAGACGATGTTGGAGGTTTCTCAGGGCAGCGGCGCGTTTCATTAGGGCTGCGGGCCGGATGTCCTCCAAGTGATCTTGGTATCGCGGATCTCCCACCCGCCGGGCCAAATCTGGATGCGTGCGAAGCATGAGCTCCCAGAAGTCCGAGCAAAGGGCGTTGAGCCGCTCGAGCCCATTGTCTTTGTGGAGCGTGGGAAGTACTTTTGAGCAGCCAAGGAGGCACAGGCAACTCACGCTGTTTGCTCCCCCCGGCAGGCTGGGTAGTAGGAGAAGTAGCTGCAGTGCCAACCTCGAGGCCACCCAACCGCGAGTTCTCCGCCTCCGAGCACCAAGCCATGGACATCGCGATAGGACGGAATCAGTCACCTGCAGCTCTTTGGAGGTCGGCAAGCCCATATCTGCCGCCATGCTGAAGACCTGTCTCCGTACGATCCCCAGAAGACTCTGGTAGCAATAGTAGCGCGGGGTGGTAAGGGCAAGCCTAGGCCCCTCCTCCCGGAAGAGATGCCCGAGTCGTCCGGTGTGCTCATCAAGGCTCTCGAAATCTCCAGGTTCAGTAATCTCAATCACCAACCATTCCGTAGGTGGCGCTGAGCACGGCGTAGTCGGCGATGTCGGCGGTTTCATCGCCGTTTAGGTCGGCACGCACATCGAATCCGGCGTCTCCAACCGAGTAGCCGTAGGAGCCGGACAGGATCGCGTAGTCGCCTATTGCCACTTCGTTGTCGCCGTCGCAGTCCCCGTTGATCAAGTTGAAGTCCATGTCCGTCACAGAGGCACCAGACAGGCTAACGGGCGCTGATCGCGCAAGCCAGTGATCGGCCTTCACTCTTAAAGTCAGAGCTCCAATTCGCTCCAATATTAGTGCATACGCCCCGTCGCTTTCAAGAGTAACCGTCTTTAGGGCAACGGGTACCCCATCTCGGAGCACTTCAACCGTCACAGGGTGCACCGACGAACTGCCTACGAAATCACTCAGAATTACGCGGCCTGTAACAAGTGTCGGCAGTATTGAACGCTCTGCAATGAACCCGCGCAATGAACCACTGTTGTATCTTCCAACACCTACGATGACTCCGGAATCGTTAATGGCTGTCCCCCTTTGCAGTTTCCAGCCCTGGGACTGAGGAGATAGAAGATCATCAATCCTTTGCGTGCCGCCATCCGTGGTATTCAAGAACGCGTACTCTTCACCGTTTGACACCCGAAAGTAGCCGACAACGGTGCCGTCGAGGTTGACGTCGAGCGCTTCAGAGTGAACGGCCTCTGCAGGCATTGAGATCGGCACGAGTCCGTTGGAATTTGACCAAGTTGCAGCGTAGCGCTCTGGTCCAAGAAGAATAGGTTCGGAGCCACACACCTGGGCGAGATTGTTTATTGCTTGGGGGAAGCGGAGAGGAATTTCCTGGCGAGCCTGCCCGAACCAGATGGCTCCCGAATGGGGAGAGTCATCATACCAATCGCGGTATTGCCCGGTGGACACTCCATTGTCATTAATATCCGTCGCTTCACCATACCAAGGGAACGGCCCGGAGTAGGCGGGCAGGGAGAGTGGAACCATCGCTTGGCCGGGAGACTTTATCATCGGAATAATGAAAGAGTTTATTCCATTCGAGTGCCCGACAATCACCCCCGCTGAGTTTATTCCACGCGCAGCTGCGATTGGAGTTGAAGCCACATTGCCGACAAGTCCAAGGTCAATCCGAGCATTGTAAGGTGGATCCCACTTCACCGCACGAGTACCCCCGTTGGTGTAATAGAAACCAACTACGGTTCCAGAGTCATTTATCGCTGATAGTTCCGATGCTCCTGCAGCCGTCCACCTTGAGCCATTGATCTGCTTGATATCGCCGTTTCTATCCGCAACACGCCCGCTATTGGATATGTCGACGGGGTACGAAACATAATTATCGAACATATCTAAGACGGTGTATCGAAGATCTGCTTGGCTAGGGTCCAACGAAAAGGCCTGGAGCGACACATCGTCGAAGAACATGGGACCTTGCGAGCCCCACATGGTGAGAAGACTGACCGTCAGTGGCTTCCCGATGTTTGGATCTGCGGCGGAAGCGTAGTAGGTCAAGTAAACTGTCTTTTTGACGCTGTTCGTCAGAATCGTCGTTGCGCCCGAAAAGTTGCTGGTACCCACGATCGACTGCGCCAGGACTGTGGCACCCGGTGCGAGGTTATCCTTATTCCCGGGGTCTGTAGTACCAGCAACCAACTGAATTTTGCCGCCCCTAGCTTGCGTAGGCGGGTTGAGTTGAACGAAGGCACTGGCTTTCAAGAAGTAGACCCGATTGGGCTCAATCTGGATGGGGGCCATCTGGCTGACCCGCCGGTCCCAGTTGTTGATGAACAAGGCCCTCGGGCCGTCAGAGCCAACCTCGGTCTTCCTCGCGATCCCGTGATCTGAAGAAGTGCCACCGTCATTGGGCACACGGTAGTCCCATCCCGGTACACCTCCGATGCCGAAAGAGTAGTAAAGGGGGTGGGAGGAGCTCAGTACTATGAGCTTCTGCTGGCCAATTGCCACATCTGTCTGACCCGGCAGTAAATTCGGCGCAGCTTCAAAACCCCCATTTACTAAGAGCGATTGGGCTGGAGCTGACGGGCTGCCGATAAGCGCGCCACAGGCGAAAGTGAGCTTCGCTGCGATGCAGCAGTGAAGACGAGTATTAGAGTTTGCTTTCATATCTTTCACATTAGTTGGCCTTTGAGGGAATTAGCCATCCCGACGTCCAAAGACCGCCACGGCGATCAACCGTGAGGTCCCCTCGGCGGGTCAGCGGGCGACTGTCCGCTCTGCGAACTTTTCATCTAGGCCTCAAGGTCGTATTGAGCGATCAAGCACAGGCTCTTTCCGGGTCGGTTCGCGCCGGAGTGCCGCGCGGTGTTAGCGAAGCGGCCGACCAGCCATGTTCGGTTCCAGCGCGAGAGCTTGGAGGGCATCTCCCTCTCCCCGAGGGGCTGGCCGCTGCGGCGCGGGCTGCGCTTCACAGGGGACATTGTGCGAGAGCCCATGTCTAAATCCCAGCTAAGTTCTCATAAGATAAGGCTGGAGAGCCTAAGTTAACCTATCTCTGTGGTTCAATAGGGGGTGACGATGATCGAAACTGGCCGCGAGACCGAAGGGGGTGAGAGCCCGCGACCACGACCGCGAAAGAGGGCGGTTCGGCTAACCGATGACGCGCTGGCGCAACTGATGAATGCGCTCTACACGAGATGGAAGGCCAGTGGAGCGACTGGCCGATTGACGCGTGAGGCCCGAGCGGAGTTGCTCGGGGTAAGCGTCTCGACAGGGGACCGCATCATCAATCAGCAGGGCGTTGATCGCCACACGCTCGTGCTTGCCTTCCAGAGCCTGACGCTTGAATGGGGAGACGGCCTGTGTGAATATGTCGTTCGGCCCGGTGACGAGGAACCTGAACCACCCGCTGCCACGGTAGACCCCGCAGTTCCCTCACCGCTTACGCGATCAAAGCGGAGAATGCGCTGGCTGCTCTGGCCGTTGGCCGCCCTGTTCTTGGTTGGGGCAAACCCGGTCTACCAGGAGGTCTCATTTTGGTACGACTCCGCGTACATTTCCAGCCTTGCAGAGGACTTCAACAAGAGCCTGAATATGGCCACCAACGAGTACTTTGCGGGGCATTATGTTGTTGCGGAAGAAGAGATCGGGAAAGCCCTCAAGTTGGCGCGTCGGCTCGGTAGGGCCGAGATGATTGCACTCGCATTGCGGATCGAAGCTGACATTGTCGCCGCCCAAGGATCGCTCTCCGAAGCGAGAGATCTCTATGCTCAGGCATTGACCATCAGAGAGTCCATGCGTGACGCGCGCAGCCGACCGGCCTTGCTTGAGGCCATCGGCGACCTAGAGACCCGGATCGGAGACCTCAAGAGCGCCGAGATTCACCTCAAAGAGGGGCTGAAGGGCTACTCGCAGCAAAACGACCTTGGAGGTATTACGATGTGCACCCGCGACCTCGGCACCGTCGCAATTGAGCATGGCCGACTGGACGAGGCTTCCCGCCTGTTCGCGTCGGCTCTGGAAGTTCTCGCAGGCAAAGACCCGGCCATGGTCAAGGATATCGAGGCACGCCAAGCCTTGGTACTTGGCGAGCGAGGTCAGTTTGCAGAGGCGAAGGAGGCTCTCCAAGCCTGCCTCGACTTTTGGGTCAAAAAGGATCATCAGAGGTGGATCGCTAAGACGCGATGGCAACTTGCGACTGTTGAGGCAGCGTCCGGGGATCTTCGCAAGGCGCTTCAAAGCCTGGCCCTTGCCAGGGAAGGCTACCAGCGCGCGGGTGATCGGGCTGGGGTTGCGGATTGTGAGCGCACTTTGCAGGAACTTCAGCGGACACAAGCCAACTACCCTGGCACTTTGGCGGATAAGTTCCGATAAGATAAGGCTGACGGTGTTGGAAAGGGCTTGCAAACGACTTATCGCAATCCATAATCCGACCCATGCGGAACGCTGGGTACTCGGTCGTGTTGCTCGTCTTGCTGACGCTTCAGTCACTTGCCAACCGGCAGGGCGATGCCCTGGTCCGGCAAATCAATGCCCTCAAGTCGCCCAAATGGGTCGAAGCCAAAGCGGTGGATCCCAGCTACGAGGCTGCCTGGGGCAAGAGATACGCAGTGTTTCTTAAGAAGCGAAACGCGCTCATCTGGAAGCTCTATCGCGTCGATCCCAAGCACAAGAAGACGGCAGACCTTCTGGTCGAGCGTTGGATGCAGTTCGATGATCCGCCGCTGAAGCCACCGCAGATGGCCGGGTACATCAAGCGTGTCGACGCTGACATCAACAAGGTTCTTGCCAACAAACCAAACCCCGCGATCGTGGAAGCCGCCTTGGCAGCCAAAGCTCAGAACGACCTGTATGCGGTCTTCTTTGATCCGACGTCGGAAGCCAAGGCGATCGAAGGCGCTCAAAGTTATGCACGCCGGTACCCGAATGGCGAGCGGCTGAAGGACGTCATGATTGCCGCCTGTTTGGCGGTGAGCGAGGAGGCCAAGCCTGCCGCCATTCGACGTTTTTTGGAGAAATTCCCCGACGATCCACTCTCGCATCGATTCGTCAAGACGCTCCGCCAAGCCAAGAGCATCGGTCAGCCGGTTGAACTCAAGTTTGTCGACGCCATGAGCGGGAAGGAGTGGGACATGGCGGCCCACCGCGGGAAGGTCGTGCTCATCGACTTTTGGGCCACTTGGTGCGGCCCGTGCCGGGAGACGATCCCCGAACTCAAGGAGCTCTACAGCGAGTACCACTCGAAGGGCTTCGAAATCGTCGGGGTGAGTCTAGATGACTCGGAGGCAAAAGGCGGGCTCAAGAAGTTGAGGGAATTCGTGCAGAAGAGCAAGATGCCGTGGCCACAGTACCATCAGGGCGATGCCTTTGACGGCAAGTTCTCTTCTGAGTGGGGCGTCATGTCTATTCCCACCACGTTTTTGATCGATAAGCAGGGCAACCTGCGGGTGGTGAACGAGAAGAAACTCAAAGAGAGGATTGAGGGGTTGCTTTCTGAGCAGGGGTAAGCGCAGTTAGCTCATAGTCAGTGGACCATCGAGAGTCGATTATGAAATCCGCAGGCTTCACAGACCTGGTGCCGCTGCGCATAAAGTGACAAATGAGTTCGCTTGCAGTGCCGAAGCTGGCCAAACTCCTGGCTTTTCACCAGAAAGCTACCCAAGGGGCGCATCTGTTACACAATTCCTTCTCTCTCCCATTTGTGTACGAAGAATGATACACAATTTGCCACGGCAGTGGGGTAGATCTCGCTTCATTGCTGAAGGTTCAAGCAGCACTATGATAACAAGTCTTCTCGCCAGCCTGATTTTTGTTTCCAAGCCTGAGGTCAGTCTCCGGCTCCTAAACTTGACGACCGTCACCGAGGACTTTGATCGGATCATCCGGCCGCAACGGGGCCAATCCGCCATTCGCTTCCGAGTTGACTTCGAAGTGATTGGCGACCGCAGCGCATCATTCGCGATTTCGGCAGATTTCAATGGCCGCGAAATCGTCCAAGAGGTCGGAAGCCACGAACCAGGTCGACATACCAGGATCTACACATTTGGAATGCCGATCGAGTCGGACCTACCCGTGACGATTACCCTCGATCCGAACCAGACGAGTGGAGATCGTGACCTTGCGGATAACAAGTTCCAATCTCCTCTCGCGATTGAAGCTAACCCGCAGATGCCAGCGGTTCTGCGCAGTGATCCCAGAGTTTACGACCTTAAAGAGACTCTTACGCTCGGCTTTGAAGCGAGCGCTGCCGGACAGGATGTCACCATTGGTATGGCTAGTTTGAGGGAGACCGCGACAGTTCAACCCAGTGAACCTTCTGAAGCCACCGCACCAGACTATGTCGAAATGACGGGCAAGGTTAACGTGCTAGGCAAGATTGCCTTTGAGCGCGAGCACCGGGTGACCCTTTGGAATGTGACGGTGAATCCCGACAAGCTCGCCAAAATCACATGGTCGCAAGTTGACAAGGATGATAGAGAAAGGCAATTTTTGACCATGAGCGCCCACCTCGACGGTAAGTCACCTCAGGTCAGCTCTTTTGTCAAGGCGGCGCTCGGAGCGGACCATCGCGCAACCCTTAGTCCCTTCGAGTGCGCAAAAAGGCTGTTCAAGGCAGTGAAGGCCAAGATCAAGTTCGCAGTGACTGATTGCTTTGTGCCGTCGAAGATTATCGACGCGGGCATTGGCCAGTGCGCCTCGGGAAACCGACTGTATTGCGCCGCGCTGAGGAGCATTGGGATTCCAGCGCGAACCGTGGGTGGCTTCTATGAGCCCGGCTCGAAGGGTGGACACGATGGACATCGCATCACTGAGTTCTATCTTCCTGGAGCAGGTTGGATTCCCGCCGACGCTACGCCCGATGCCAAGCCAGTCAAAGGTGGTCACTTGGACCAATTCGCGAACACCAATCAGACTAACCGACTATGGACTACCTATGCCGATGATGCAGTCTATCCCTGCGGCTACGCACTCGGTACGCTGATCTCAGGATCTGGCGTGACTGATCGGTCTGAGCAGAGCTATCTCATTGAAGTAGGCAAGAGAGAGGGAGAGCATCTTTAGAAGTCAATGAGTGAGGAATACCTTTTGTCAGGAAATGATGGAGCCTACTTTTGCCTGAAAGACAGGTTTCGCACTGAGCAATTTCGAAAGGCAATCGAGGAAACCGTTCGCCCAGGAGACGTCGTGCTTGACATCGGTGCTGGGACTGGCATCCTGTCGTTTTTTGCGGCGGCGGCGGGCGCCTCACAGGTGTTCGCGGTGGAGATCGACCCAGTTATGGCAGTGTCCCTGCGGAAGAGCGTCCAAGCAAATGGGCTCGGAGGTGTTATCACGGTGATCGAGGGAAATGCGCTCGCCATCGCAGGTCCCCCCCTCCCGGACGTGTTGATAGCTGAGATCATTGATACGGGTCTCCTTGATGAAATGCAGATACCTGTCATCGCGGATCTGCATCGAAGGGGCATCGTTTCCAGACAGACCCGGCTCATCCCCAGTGCCTACACGACGAGTCTTACGCTGGTTGATGCGGATAACGACTTCTACGGATTCCAGATCCTGGCTCCCAAGCACGAATGGCCATTCTATCGCCAACCCAACGCAGGCTGGTACCAGACCCTGGTCATGGACGTGAGCGAGCGAGTAGAAATATGCCATGTGGAGTTTCGAGAACCGGAAACCGAACGTCATGTTCAGAGACGAGTAAAGTTTCAGGTTGAACCCGGAAGAACAGCAAATGCTGTGCGCATCTCTGGCGTCGCTCAGCTATCTGATTCAATCAGCCTTTCGGCAACAAACAGTCTGAGCGGTGACAAAGTCCTGTCTATTGAACCTGTTTCAGGCAGCGCTGATTTCGATGTGAGCTATATTATGGGTCAAGGGCTAGGGTCTTTTCGTCTTACGCCTGTATAACCTCGCATGAGGATAATGATCTAATCTACGAGCAGGCGATTTAAGTACGAGCGATACAGCTCACACCGAAATACGACCTTACCGTCGCCATCTTGTCGGACGATGCCTGCCGCCGCAAGACGATAATATTCGTCATGCTGCGGCTGCGCCTTTCCTTCCAAAACGCTACGCGCGAATTCGGCAACTTCCGGCAGTCGCGAGACGGAGATCAGGATTCGCTTCAGGTGGTCATTGAACGGGCCGTCATCTCGATCAGCATTCTTGAGCAGAGAGGCATGGGTTTCGCGGCCCTTGGCTAGAACATCAAGAGCGGCTCGGGTCAAGAAGGGCTGTCCGCCAATGAGAGCGAAGAGGCTCTCTGTCTCCCCATAGCTCGAAAGTGGACTCCCATAGCGGGCGTTAAGGTCAATCGTCTGCTGCAGGTTGAAGTCGTCGAGCTGGAGTTTGCGACCGACATTAAACGGTGACTGATTGAGATCTTGGATGAACAGATGTGCCTCGGTAGCATAGGCGATAACGACCGTTAGTTTGCCCCAAGGTCCCGCGGGCTCGGTCGAGCGGGAATTATGCCAAGAGCGCACCAGGCCAAAGAAGTCTGACGCGAAAGGAGCCGTAAAGAGCTTGTCGACTTCGTCCATGTACCAGACAAGTGGCTCTGCAGTGGAATCGAGAACTTCGCGCAGAAAGTTTTCCATGTTGAGGTTCGCGCCAAAGATGTCGTCCCAGTTGCTTTCAAAATCATACTTGAACGCTAACTGCCGTGCAAGCGTGGCCGCCATGAGGCGATAGAACGTCTCATCCGAGTTCATCTGAGCTGCATTGAACTTCTGAAAGTCGGTAACGGCAACTCGACGCCCAGTTTCTCGCGATCGCTTGGTCCCTTGCGCGAGCAAGGAGGTCTTGCCAATCTGGCGGGCTCCCTTCACCAGGAGGATGCTCTCTTGGGCATCAAGAGCCTGCGCCAGGTCGGCATCACACTCCCGGCGGACATAGAAGGGGGAGTCAGGTGGCACCGCGCCTCCCACCGGTTCTAGGCGCCCCTCCTCAGTCCGAGGTTTGAGGGGCTCGGTGATGGCCGATAGCAACTCGGTCACCAGCCTCTCGTCGTCTTCCGGCCCAGCCCAGGCGAAGAAGTGCAACGGCTTTAGGATTGCCGCCGCATTGCCTTCGAGTCCGTCGTCGCCTCCGACCCGAACGGGCAAGATGACGGGTTTGCCGGTCCTTACGAATTGGTCTTGCGCAGTCTCGATCTCGTACTCCAGCATTTCGCTGCGAAGCGACTGGGGTGAGACGATCGCCACCACGGCGTCCGAACTCCGAATGGGATCCTCGATCGCTTTAGCCCACGCCGCACTGATCTTCTGGTGATTGTCGACAAAGACCTCGTGCCCCAGGCTTTTGAGGCGCGTCTCTAGTGTCTTAAGGACCTTTCCGTCGGGCTCCAGGTTGGATCGGTAAAGGAGAGCGACCTTCTTCCCTTCCGCTGCTGGAGACTTGGCAGGGCTTTCGAGCTTTTGAGGTGCCCTGGACTCACCGAACCCCGCACCTCGGAGGCTGAAGACCGAGATCACCAAATTGTGCTTCGCGGTTCCTTCCCCCAGAGGGTGAATCAGCGGTGTCCACTCGTCGAAGTGCTGCAGCCACGCCGCGTATTGGGCGGACAGAAGAATGTGTCCCGCATCACCGAAGTCCATCACGCGCTGGGCCGTGTTCAGCCCTTCGCCAACTAGATTCTCCCTGCCCACCGCATCCATTTGCGGAAGGACCAAGCCACTGTGCACCCCCATCCGAACCGGCAGTGTCGCCGAGATCGCCTTGGCCACGTCGACCGCCGTTTGAACCGGAGCGAGCACGTCGTTGAAAAATGCAAGCGCTATCCCGTCGCCGGTGTGGATGTGATGCACCGCCGAGTTTGCCCTGGCGTCCAGATAGGCAGGCGATGCGTTGACGGCAGCGTTAAGCTGCTCAACCCGCCGCGACTGCTCGGCCGTCGACTCCAGGGAGAAGCCGACGATGTCGACGAAAAGGACATGGGCGATGCGGGTGGTGGAAGTCATTTCGGCGCTTTCGGTTTGTCGGTTGAGAATACACCCTTGAGGCGGGTCACGGGGTTGGAGTCGGAAGTGCGGACGGCCTCGAACTGACCATTTCGGGTTCCAAGGAGCGTCTTTCCGTCACGGGTAAAGCAACCGGCGGTGAAATCGGGAATGCGGCAGAGCCGTTGCTGCGTGGTGGAGTCATAGATGGTCGTATTCCATCCATCTGTCGTTAGCACCCGCTTTCCGTCTGGAGACTCAGTCATTGACCAGCCCAGCTCTCTCGGCAGTTCGTAGAGCAGCGCATGGGTGTGACCATCAAACACCTGGACAGGGCCATCGGTAAGCACGTAGTATCGGGATCCTTTACCAAGATATCCGGCATTGTAGAAGTTGGCACCTTCGAAGGTCTTGGTTACCTTTCCCGTGTTCGGGTCAATGACGAGCAGCCGCAATCGACTGGTAACTAGCATGCCTTGGCCGTCTCGCGAAACCTGGGTGCGGTAAATCGGGTCATCTGGGTAGGCTGACCGGCTCCAAACTGGCTTTGGCTGACCGAACCGATAAGCTTCAACCAACCTTTGGTCGCGTGATATCGTCACATAGAGATTGCCGGAGTCAGAGGTGTCCACGCTGAACCATCCAACGCGGGATCTCTGAAGAGGCTGGCCCGTTGCTGTTTCCCTGAGCACGGACTCACGACCCGATGGAGACCGTTCAAACTTCGCAACGATGCGACCGTTTCCGGAAGAAGCGACTCCCATTGCATCGCCCATGATCTTCCTAACCGGCAAAAGTCCGGGATCGCTCAAGAATTCGACGGAAATAGTGAAGTCCCGCAGAATCCCTTCGTCGTACGATGGTGCAACTCTGTAAGCTATCGGTGAGGTTTTCTGCTTTGAAGGGGAAAAACCTACGACACGGACTGTACTGCCGACCATGATCACTTCATTAGATATTGGATTAATGTCAAGTGCCGTGGTGTTTTGGTAAACGGCAAGTTGCTTGCCTTCAGGTATGGAGAGGAATACCACTCTTCCTTTGTCAGTTAGTAACGATAGGACTTTCCCATCACATGAAAAGTAGACCCCAGCTACCTTTCCATATCTGCCATGATCAAACGACAATAGTGTCCGGCCTCTTGTAACTTCGCGAACGAGGGTTTTGTCAAGCTCCGGAATCACCCAATACTGCCCACTTGGGCTGATCTGGACCAGGTAATTTGAGCTATTATCCGCCGACCAGCGATCCAGGGTTCTGTTCTTTCGGTCGACAACTGCGAATTCACCCTTGAATATCTCACCTTTTAGAACCCCCGCCATGACAACAATTCTCGAACCGTCCTGCGAAGTAGAAAGCCCGTCAGCTCCGGAGAAGTCGGGAAAGCTCACCTTACCACTCCATAGTTTCTTTCCACGATAGAAATCGATCACGCTTGTCGAAGAACTAACTCCACTGGTCAGTTGTTGCAGTACACCGACGCCGCTTCGTTTCATGTCAGCAATGTAGGCTTGAACGCTGTTGCCAGTTCGCAGGCGAAATCGCACCTTAGCCGTGGTCAAATCTCGTACCTCTAGAAATCCATTGCGGTCTGCATACGTAATCCAGCCCGAGTTGTAAGGCATCAGCAGTTCATCCTTCTCCACAGGATAGTCCGCCACGATCTGCTTCAGTTTCCGATCCACAAGAAAGGCCTTTCGCTGTCGACGATCCAGGATCAAAATCTGCCTTCCGTCGGGAGAAAATGTCGCAGAAGGCGTGGGGTCACGGTTCTCGGTGTCCAAAACATACTCCTCATCCGAATCATCGAGCTTCCGGTTCCAGTAGCCCCATTCCCAGCCACGATGAGGACTATCCTTCGTCTCTTCCAGAACCTTCGACATCAGCAGGCCGTTGCCCTCCTGATCGAACAATTGCATATTGTTCATCCGCGCGACGTACAACTGATAGTCCAATTCCTTCTTCGCTGCTTCTGTCTCGCGCTGGGCCTGCTGGGCTGCGAACGCGAAATAGCCGACGACACACACCACAGCCGCACTCACCAGAGACGTCCGCAAGACGCCCTTCCAAAAGGACCGGCGTTGGCGGCGCAGTTCCTGACCAGGCATGTTCTCCCGGACCCAAGCGCGATCGAACACCCTTCGATAGATGAGGTTGCGGACCCTGAGCTTGTTGCCTTCGGCGGCAACGATGCCGGAGAGCTTGAGGAGGGCGGCGGTTCGATTGGCCTCATCGTCGGCATAGTGCTTGCCACGCCAAATGCGCTCGTAGGCGGAGAGCAGGTCAGCGCGGAACTTCTCGGGGTCAGGTTCCAAATCTCCCGCGTGGACGGCCCTATTGGCGACATCGGCGAGGTTGATGTTGGTCTGGCGCGCCATGGGGTCCAGAAGGTCGCGGTGAACAAGCCGATCGACATCAGCAGCGGTGAGAATCGTCTCATCGCCCGCGACGGCGGAGCAGAGGCTTTGAGTGAGGTACGGCTGACCGTTCGTCCACTCGTGGACCCGCTTGAGCACGGCCTGAGCCGCCGCTTCCGATCGTGTCGGACTGCAAAGACCCGCGGACAAGGCCATTGCCTCGTCGAGCGAAAAGTCCTCAAGGGCGATGCGTTTGCCAATGTTGAACGGGGTCGAGGTCGCGATGTTGATGAGGTCGCTGGGGACGGCGACGCCAAGCATGCAAAAGGAGAGACGCAGGTACCGCGGGTCTTGAACTCGCCGATTGTGGCACTCCCGGATCGCCGCAAAGAACTCGTCGGTACTGAACGATAGCGACCGCGTCGCGTCGATCTCGTCAATAAATACCACGAGGGGCGAATCGGGGACTAAGCCAACTTCAACAATTGCTCCAAAGAGCCTCTGAACGGGAGGTAGCGCGCTGTTCTCCTTGAAGTAAGCGATAAACTCGGCCCGCAGCCCCAAGTCGCGCCCAATTTCGGCCGTCAGCGCCGCGTACCACTGCTCGGGCGTGACGTTGCGCCCGCCGAACTTGGTGAGGTCGCAGAACGCCGTCCGAATGCCCTGTTCCTTCAGTTTTCCGATGGTGCGAACGCAAAGCGAGCTCTTCCCCATTTGACGGGAATTGAGGACATAGCAGGTCTCGCCTGACTCCAGGTGTGCAAGCAAGTCACGATCCGCCCCGCGCTCCACGTACGAGGGGGCGTCTGGTGCGAGGGTGCCGCCAGTCACATAGAGGAAGGATGATGAAGGCATCACCTGGCCCCCTTCGACTCATGACGTCTGCATTGACTGATTGGCTTCGCGGTCCCGGCTGCCATCGAGTTTCCGACGATGTCGAGAAAGTGCATGTGGGTGATCCGAGTGGAAGGTGTGATCATACGCCTTATTGAGAGTTCGTGGAACCTTTCGACTTAAAGGCCTTGAGTCTGTCCTGCATTGCCCTGAGGGCGTCTGCCGAAAACCCACTCCCCATTTGGTCTGCAATTTGCACTGCCCCTTCCTCGACCTTGATCGCCTCGTTGACCCTGCCATTGAGGTAGAGCGCAAGAGCAAGAGTATCCAATATGTTTGGATCCTTACCCTTAGTGAGAAGGACCGCTCTCCTTCCTAATCCGATGACGAACGGAAGGTCTACATGGGCGACCTGGGCTTCGGGGTCGATAAAAGCCCATGCCATCTCATTCAAGTCTGACGCAGAGTCATGAAAGGTTCCATCGGCTAACATAGCCGCGAATTGGCGTGCCAATTTCGGGTCGAGTCGAAGCAGCGCTCTGAAACGGGCCAAAGAAGTGGCCGGATCGACGCGCGAATCCTCACGCGCGGTCTTCCACAGATCGGCGGCAGCTTTGAGCGGTGTTGTCGGCTCTGGCCGCATCCGAATCTTCATGATGGATTGATTACCGCTCCAGCCACCAAGAAATCCGATGTAGCTCACGAGTTTCGTTGGCTTTGGATCCTTGGCAGCAGTTAGGAGTTTCCCGTCGAAGTAAAGCCAAAGATAGCCCTCGCGGCGCGAGAACTGCATGGTGTGCCAGCCTTGAGGGATCACCGCCGGTGCCGTGGCCAAGTTTCCTTCGTCAACCGAGCCTGCACTCTTGCCATAACGGAGCGCACCAAGCGCGTTACCGTAACCGCCCAGGAACGCGATGTAACCCGAATAGTTAGTTAGTGTAGGATCCTCTGGGCTCCAAGCCCCCATATGCATGTCGTGTGCAGCCTGGAACTCGGCCCAAAGGTCGAATTCCATGGTCGGGGCCACTGGTACGAACGCGTAGTCTCCATTGCCCGATGTGCTCGTAGACGTCAGGGCACCGCGCGATACTTGCCAAACCGTGGGTACCGACAACCATCGGGAATCAAGTGCGCCGCCCCCAAGGTCCCAAGAGGCTCGAGCCATGGACAGAGTAAGCGGTGGGGGCGCGATCGCCTGGAGCTTTGCCAGGCGTAATCGCTCTTCTTCAGTGGCGCGCGCCTCGGCCAGGCGTTGACCGCGAAGGCGCTCTCTCTCTTGGGCTTCCCATTTGGCAACCTGCTGGTCAGTGGCCGCGTCGCGCACGATGGCACGATTGTCAAAGCCGCCGGTGGCCAGTTTCCGACCGTCCGGGGAAAACGCGACGGAGCTGAGGCTTCCCAGGTGCCCTCGGAAGGTGAGCACTTCTCGACCGGTATTGACGTCCCACACTCTTGCCGTCGTATCGTAGGATGCAGTAGCTATTCGATTGTCGTCGGGTGAGAATGTGACCGAGAAAACGAAATCCGAGTGACCTCGGAGCGTCGTTAGCTCCTTTCCGGTCCGAGCGTCCCACACTTTGACCAGTTTGTCCTGAGATGCTGTGGCCAATCGGAGGCCGTCCGGCGAGTACGCAACGGATCGCACAGCTTCAGTGTGGCCCCGGATAGTAAAGAGCTCTTTCCCATTCTCGGCGTCCCACACCTTGACCGTACCATCGGCCGCGGCGGTTGCCAGTTTCCGACCGTCTGGTGAGATTGCCACCGACAACAAGGCCCTGGCATGGCCCCTGAAGCTCAGCAACTGCTTTCCCGTTTGTGCGTCCCACAATTTGGCAGTGCCGTCTTGGGAACAGGTGGCGACACGGCTCCCGTCTCGGGCGAACGTAGCGGAGGTCACCGCGCCAGCATGCCCTTGAAGCGTCACCAACTCGTTACCATTCAGGATGTCCCACACCCTGGCGGTTCCGTCTTGTGAGGCCGTAGCGAGGCGCCTTCCTTCTGGGGCGAAGGCCAGCGAGTACACTGGGCCAGTGTGCCCCTTGAGCGTCAGCAACCCCTTACCAGTACGGGGGTCCCACAACCTGGCAGTTCCGTCTTGAGAGGCCGTACCGAGGTATTTGCCGCTAGAAGAGAAAGCCACGGACATCACAAAGTCTGTGTGTCCTTTCAGTTCGAGGGAATCCCCTAGCGAATCAACGACCCATAGGTTGACCGTGTTCTCTCCTGAGGCCGTCACTAGACGTTGACCGTTTGGGGAAAAAGCTGCGTAGTACTGACCTCTAAGTGTAAGGAGATCCTGGCCAGACCGGGCGTCCCAAAGCTTTAAGCACCCGTCAAGACTACATGTAGCCAAGTTCTTTCCGTCGGGAGAAAATGTGACACAAATCAACCCAACCCGGTGGCCAAGTAACGTCAATTCTTCACGGCCGCTTTCGCTGTTCCAGATTTTTGCGGTCTTGTCGTATGACGCTGTGGCCAGGCGCTTCCCGTCCGGCGAGAAAGTCACAGTCCACACTTCGCCCCCGTGTCCTTTGAGCGTAAGTAATTCCTTGCCGGTGTGCGTGTCCCACACCTTCGCCACCTTGTCCTGCGATGCGGTAGCCAGTCGCTGACCGTCTGGAGAAAAGGCAACTGACCACACTTGGCCCCGGTGCCCTTTGAGAGTAAGCAACTCCTTCCCGGTCCCAGCGTCCCAAATCTTTGCGGTACCGTCGTGTGAAGCCGTGGCCAAGCGTCTGCCATCTGGAGCGAACGTAACGGAAACCAAAGCAGCAACATGGCCATTAAGTGTAAACAACTTCCTTCCGGTCTGAACGTCCCACACTCTGGCCGTTCCATCCGTTGATGCCGTTGCGATCCGCTTCCCGTCCGGCGAAAACGCCACCGAGTAGATGTCTCCTGGGTACCCTTTGAGCGTCAGCAACTCTTTCCCAGTCTCAGCGTCCCAGACTTTGGCGGTACCGTCCATCGAGCCGGTCGCCACAAGTCCTCCGTTTGGGGAGAATGCGAGTGACAGCACGTTCTCTGAGTGTCCATGGATTGTGAGGAGCTGTGATTTCGGGTGGATAGCATGCTCCCAGTAGTACCATTCGAAGCCGCGATAGGGGCTGTCGCGAGCCTCATTCACAAGTGCGACGACTCGCGCAAGATTACTGTCTTCCCATTCGCTTTGTGCCAGTCTGATGTTCGCCAAGTACAGCAGGCGTTCGGCTCGTTCACGGTCTTTCATGGCCGAGACTCTGTCCTTGCGGGACTGAATCGCGTTCGTTACGGCCAAGACACTGAGTACGATTAGAGCTAAGGCGATTGACCCACCCCAGATGACCGCTTTTAATGCACCACGACGATACGCTTCCCGCTGCCTCCGCTTCTCCGCATCTGGCAGGTGCGTCTCAACCCAATCTCGATCAAATACGTGCTCGTATATCCGATTCCTAACTTTCAAATTGCCGCTCTCGACCTTCGCGACCCCCGACAGCTTCAGAAGCGCACACAACGGGTTCGTCTCGTTGTCAGGGACTCTTTTGCCCGCCCGTAGCTTCTTGTAGAGATCAAGCAAAGCGGCAAGGTCGGCTTCGCTCTTGAGCAGCCGATTGCGCACGAAGGCCAGGTTGTCATCGCTCTCTTTTGCTGAGTGGGTGAGGAAGAGGTCGGAACAAACCCGGTCGACGTCCTTCGAATCACTGTCGCAGACCGCTTGGCAGAGGCGCTGAGTCAGATACGGATGCCCGCCCGTCCAGTACAGGACCCGCTGCAGAAGAGCAGCGTCCCCGAGCCCGGCCGCAAGCGGAGCCGCCTCCTCGGCCGTGAAGTCGCGCAGTTCGATGCGCTTCCCGATGTTGAATGGCGAAACACGCGTGTCCTGGATCAGGTCGGCTGGAGTGGCGGTGCCAAGGAGGCAGAAGCTCAGCCGCTTCAGCCGCTCGTCCGTCGCCCGGCCGACATAGCACTGACGGATCGCCGCGAAGAACTCGTCCGCTGAGAAGGGAAGGGACAACGTCACATCGATCTCATCGATGAACACGACCACGGGAGACTCCTGCCTCAATCCTTCTTCGACGAGCGCCCCGAACAGGCGCTGAACCGGAGGCAGATCGGCGTTTTCCTTCCAATACGTAAGGAACTCGCTTCGTAACTCAAGGTCGCGGCCCATCTCGGAAAGAAGCGCTGCATACCACTGCTCAGCGGTCAGATTCCTGCCTCCGAACTTGGTCAGGTCGCAGAATACGGTGCGTACGCCCTGCTCCTTCAGTTTTCCGATCGTGCGAACGCACAGCGAGCTCTTTCCCATCTGTCGGGAGTTGAGGACGTAGCAGGTCTCGCCCGACACGAGGTGGGATAGCAAGTCACGATCCGCCCCACGCTCGACATACGAAGGGGCATCTGGGGCGAGGGTTCCGCCGATAGTATAGGTAAAAGGATTCGTGGTCATTTGAAAGTGACTAAAACAGCGATCCGCTCGACTACTGGAGCGTTTGATCCGAGGAGCTGCATCTGATTGCAGGAGCCTCTTACTTTCGATGAGTAGTCCAAATTATGGCAGTTCCATCATCTGAACCAGTCGCGATACTTTTTCCATCAGGTGAGAATACAACACATTTTACCATTTTTGTATGACCCCGCAGAACAGTTATCATTCGTCCAGTAAAGGCGTCAAATATTAGAGCCGTATTTTCTCCACTTGCTGATACAATCCGCTTTGCGTCAGGGCTGAATGCTGCACTGAGTGAAGCCCCATATAGACTAAGCACTTTTTCGCCTGTCTGCTTATCCCATACGATCCCCGTTCGATCCCAATTAGCAGTCACTATTTTTGCATCGTCAGTAGAGTACGACACACTAGTAACTCCTTCTGTTGCCCCTACAAGAGATCTAGCAAGCCTCTTTGTTGCAGCGTCCCAAACAATAATCGAGCAGTCGTCATAGGCTATTGCTACCTCGTTTCCATCACGAGACATGGCTGCAGCGTTCGCATATGTTCTACCGGATTGAATAGCCTCCATGCACGCACCTGTCTTTGCATTCCAAACTCGGACAGTTGGGTCGGCAGAGGCGGTTACAATTTTCGAACCATCCATTGAATATGAAACAGAGCTGACCATGTCTTTGTGGCCGTACAATGTCATGATTTGATTTCCTGATGGGGTACTCCATATTTTTGCGGTCATATCATAGGATGCAGTTATGAATCGCGATCCATCGGGGGAAAAGGCTCCGGCAGTCACTGCACCTTTATGACCTCTCACAACTTGGATAGTCTTACCGGAATAGGCGTCCCAAATCCTTGCCGTGTGGTCAGTTGAGCAAGTAAGAAGCTTCGAACTGTCCGGGGAGAATGCTACACTAGTGACTCCACCCTGATGGCCTCTCAGGACCAATTGATTACCTTGATTTCGAAGAGCCCACAGTTTAGCGCTTTGATCTGCCGATCCGGTCACGAAACTCTTGCCGTCAGGCGAGAACGACACGCTTTGAACAGCACCCTCATGCCCCACAAAAGTATGCAGGTGTTGACCATTTTCTGCGTTCCAATAGGCCACTTTGCCATCCCAAGAGCTTGTGAGTATCTTGGTGCCGTCTGGCGAGAATCTAGCCCGTGTCAGACCACCCGTGCTTGAATACAATTTCGTAGCGATTCTGCATGTAGGCCAGAAATATACTCTTGCGCTCCCGTCCCAGGAGGCCGTAACTAATCGCTTTTCATCAGGGGCAAACTCTGCCCATAGGATTCCAGAATCCTCGTAAATTATCTTCACTAGCTTTCCACTGTCTGATTCCCATATCCTGGCTGTTTTATCCCAGGAAGCGGTTACAATGTGTTCTCCATTCGGCGAATAATTTGCACTATAGATAGAATCCTTGTGACCCCTAAGCCTTACCAGTGTGCGCCCGGTGAATAAGTCCCAGACGTAGGCTGTTCCATCAGCGGAAGATGTTGTCAAGTTTCGTCCATCGGGAGAGAAGCAAACTCCTGCAATCCGTCCCTTCTGACCCTTTAACTCCCTTATTGATCGCCCCGTTACCACCGACCATATCCGCACCGCATTGTCGTCGGAACCCGTTGCAACGAACTTACCATCAGGCGAAAATTGAGCACAGTTAAGTCCCTTTGAACCCCCTTTTAGTTCAACCATCAGTTGGCCAGTTTTCGCATTCCAAATACGAGAGGTGCCGTCCTTAGAAGCGGTAATGATAAGATTACCGGTAGGGGAGAAGTCTGCAGACATTACATTGTGCTGGTGCCCTCTAAACTCGAGATGATGCTGTTCAAAGTTGGATTTCCAGTATTCCCATTCCCAACCTCGAAAAGGACTATTGCTAACAACAGGATCATGTAAGGAGCGAACAGCAAGGGCCAATTGACCCGAGTCTACGCTCCCTTGAATAGACTGTACGGAAGCGATGTAAGCCAATCGATTTGCGATCTCGAGATTCTTGTCAGCCTGATTGCGTGCCCTAAATTCCGCATCTGATATTATCATGGCAAAACCTGCCAAAAAGGCAAGCAAAATCAATACGGCTCCTGCCACCAAACCCACCCGCCAAGCCCCTTTTCTATATGCCTCCCGTTGCCTTCGCTTCTCCGCATCGGGCATGTGCGTCTCCACCCAATCTCGGTCGAACACATGTTCATAGATCCGGTTCCTAACCTTGAGATTGCCACCCTCCACCTTTGCCACTCCCGAGAGCTTGAGGAGGGCGCACAAGGGGTTCGTCTCGTCGTCGGGAACTCTCTTGCCCGCCCGCAGCTTCTTGTATAGATCAAGCAAAGCGGCAAGGTCGGCCTCGCTCTTAAGAAGACGATTGCGTACGAAGGCCAGGTTGTCATCGCTCTCTCTTGCCGAGTGGGTGAGGAAGAGGTCAGAACAAACCCTGTCCACGTCGTTCGAGCCGCTGTCGTACACCGCTTGGCACAGGCGCTGAGTCAGATACGGATGACCGCCGGTCCAGTACAAGACCCGCTGGAGAAGAGCAGCGTCGCCCAGGCCGGCGGCAAGCGGCGCCGCCTCCTCGGCGGTGAAGTCCCGCAGCTCGATCCGCTTGCCGATGTTGAACGGTGAGACCCTTGTGTCCTGGATCAGATCGGCGGGAGTAGCGGTACCGAGCAGACAAAAACTGAGGCGTTTCAGCCGCTCGTCCGTTGCCCGGGCAACATAGCACTGGCGAATCGCGGCAAAGAACTCATCGGCGGAGAACGGAAGAGACAGCGTCACATCGATCTCGTCGATGAAGACGACGACGGCGGAATCTTCCCTCAGGCTGACTTCAACGAGTGCCCCAAACAAGCGCTGCACCGGCGGTAAATCGCCATTGTCCTTCCAATACGCTAAGAACTCGCTTCGTAGCCTAAGGTCGCGGCCCATCTCCGACAGCAGCGCCGCATACCACTGCTCCGCCGTCAGATTCCTGCCCCCGAATTTTGTCAGGTCGCAAAAGACGGTTCGGACGCCTTGCTCCCTCAGCTTGCCGATCGTACGAACACACAGGCTCGACTTCCCCATTTGACGGGAGTTGAGGACGTAGCAGGTCTCGCCTGACTCCAGGTGTGCAAGCAAGTCACGATCCGCTCCACGCTCAACATACGAGGGGGCGTCTGGTGCGAGGGTTCCGCCGGTTACGTAAAGGAAGTCCATACTGGTTCTGCGTCCTGTGATTGGGCCGTTCAGCCTTTTGTTGAGGACTTTTTCAGTGAATACGCTACCCCTTCCGCATTTCAATCGCCACGTGGGATACGACGGTCATGAAATGAGGACGATGCCGACGGCGATCAGGACCAGGCCGATCGCTTGCTTCAGAGTGATCGTCTCTCGGAGTATGAAGACCCCGATTGCGACCGTGAAGAGCGTGATCAGTGAGCCGATCAGGGCTTCACCCCTAGCAACCCCTGCGGAAACGGTCACTTTGCGAAAGAACGCATATCCGAGCGCAGCGCATCCGTAAACCACCACCATCAGCCAACCCCTGCCGGCAGCCAGAGACAGTTTGGTGAGAATGTTGCTTGCGATGAGCAAGGCTGCACATCCGAGCGACCAGCAAACGGTCACCCATGGCAGCCTCTCATCCATGGCAGTAATCCTCCAATACTCCATCACGTCGGATATCGATGGTGACACAGTGGAAGCCGCCCCCCAATGTCCTTGCATGTCGAAGTCGGAGAGGAATCACACTAACGCCTCGGGCTTCTAGAGCAGAAATGAGGGGTCCTTGGCTGGCATCGACTACCGCTGTGTCTGGATCAAGCATGACGAGGTTCATCCCGATCCATTCTGAAGCGTAAGGGAGATTCGTAAAGCCGATGTCGATTACTTCATCTAAATAGATCACATCCCAGTCAGCAAATAGGCCAGGTAAGTTAGTCGCGTTGACGCGCTCGGCGTTGACCACCACAAGCCCGGGGCGAATCAAGGCCAGGGTCGTGTCGACGTGAGTTCCTCGGTAGAGATTCTCATAGGCGTGGACCCGGAAATCAGAACCCAGGGCAGACTGAAGCCACTTCGCGCCAATACGATTACCGCTATCAGAGACAAGATAGAGGATATCGCGACCGATGCGAAGGACGTTGGCTGCATCGAAAATTGGCTCGACTTCCGTGATCGCCAGGGCGTTTGGATTGCCAATCTGATAGGCGGAATCCAGCAACCTCGGCTTTGGAGCCGAGATCCAGCGCGCGCCGCGGTCGAGGTAGTCGAGCAAGATCGACTTATACGATGTCGTTTCATACTGCCGTGCACGGAGCGTCATCGGTGCCTCGATAATCGTCTCTCCCGCAACGACAAAGAGATCGCGGGGACAATAGTTGTACTGCCCGTCCGACGTCCAGTCCGGAGTTGAGAACGCCTTGGAGTGATCGAATAGTTCTGGTCGGCGTACGATCGCACCGAACTGTTCAAGGACCTTGATAAAGGCCTGGAGGTCTTCCTCGGTCTCGTCGATAATCCACTGGGGATAGGGCCCTGACGGAATCGCACTCATAGCTCCTAGGTCAAGGTACTCGACGGCGAACAAACCGCGGTCAGCGGTTGCAATTCGTCCACCATCAGGTCGCCCAACGATGATTTCCCGGAGCTTGCCCCACTCGTCATAAGACGATACCGGGCTTGATGTTGCGAGCGGTCTTTCTACTATATTCATTGCTCCTCCCTTCTCTCGACCAGCGTAACGATCCAACCACCGTCGTAGGTTTGTTGGGGCTTGATTCGAGAACGCACTACGGAAATGATGTCGAAACCCTTGGATTCGAGAAACGATAGGACTTCCTGCTCAGTGACACCCGGGCTCGGCTGACGTGTTCCACCCAACATCCACCATTGGGAGTCAGTAAGACTGCTCATTAGGAGAAAGCCCCGCTCGGCAACGTAACTGCACGCGGTCGCAAGATATTCGAAGTACAACTGCTTCTCCTTGCCAATCGAATCGGCAACGAAGTGCATCGTTACGAGAGGCAAACTTCCGATCTCTGCGGACTCGGGCAAGAAGACAGGGCGGCGCGCCAAGTCGACATCAAGCACCTGATGTGAAGTCCGTAGACGGTCCAACTGATCCAGAAGGGCACCTTCACTAATTTCCAGCGCGAACTCATCGATAAGGTACTTGGCATAGTTCCGCCAGTAACTGATGGGCACTTCTTGAATGGCCTTGCGCGAGCTTTTGGTGAAGTCCGAAAGCCATATGTCGTCGATGCAAGCCATCGTCGCGAGCAGCGGAGCGAGGCAGGGTCCGGTCGATATGTCGAGCGCCTGAACCTTGCATCCACGACGATTGAGAATCTCCAGAGCGGCAGCGTAATACGCCCTCATCAGTTCGAGGTTGTCCTCCCACATATCGCGGTTCTGTGGTTCGTCGGGCCAGTATTCCTGCAAGTACGCGTTCTGGTAGACCATCGAAAGTTTAGCGGCCTCCGTACTTGCAATACAATTGCTCGATCTGCGTGGGGGGGGGGGATTACTCATGGCAAAACGAACTGTTGACGAGGTAGGTGTTGATGTGTGCAAAGCCGTTAAAGTGGCACTTGACGGAGACGCTGTACGCTCCGGCATCGGGAGCAATGAGGATCGATCCGGGTTGTGGGTCACCGGCGAGAGTGAAGGTGCCTAGGGTATCGATCGAATCGCAGGTCGGCCCCGCAATCATGTAAGAGGCAGACTGCCGACTCGATGGCGCGAGCGTCTCGAACCTGAAGTCTCGTCTTTCAAAGTAGATCGCTGAGAACATGCCGTAAATGCCGTCGTCCAGGTACAGCCACGGCAACCCATCTCGGGTCGCTCTGCCGACGACCGTACACACCGCCGTACACGCGCTGGAGACGAGCACGCGTCCAGGTTCGGCAATGAGTTCAAAGCCCTGCTCGTGAATGGGGGCCAGGACCTTGGCGAGCCCCACGAAGAAGGTCTCTAGGCCACCTGCCTTCTCGGCCATTCGGGGATCGGGCATTCCGCCGCCAATGTTGAGCACGCGCCCTGTGTGGTCGTTCACTCTCGTGGCGGCAAGCACTTCCTTGGCTTGGCCGACCGCTAGGCGATACGTCTCGACATCCCAGCACTGCGTGCCGACGTGGAAATGTACGCCATTTGCCTGAACACCGAGGTCGCGAGCGATATCGAACAGTCTCACGGCCTGCTCGCAGCTGCAGCCGAACTTCGTATTGAGGTCAAGTTGCGAGTTCATCGAAGGCACCCGGATGCGGATGAGTACCGCTGGAGGTGTTTTTCCTCGCTGGGACGCCTCGGCGGCAATAGCCCTCAAAGCACCCTCGTTGTCCACCGTGACGAGAGGGATCCCGCGTGTGAAGATGTCTTCAAGGGTGGAACGAGGGTGAATCGCGTTCGAGAGAATGAGCCTCTCCGGGGGAACGCCGTACTCAGTGGTCAGTTCTGCCTCTGCAGCAGAGGCCACATCGAAGCCAACACCCCTGGAGTGCAGGTGCCGGATGACCTCGGGGGCATTGTTGGCCTTTACAGAGTATTGGAGTCGAACAAATGGCAAGTAAGTCCGAAACAGACCCAACATGCGGTCAATTTCGTGAGCGTCGATGACGAGGCAGGGTGTTTCAATCGCTCCGTTCCTGACGAGCAGCTGAATGTCGATGGCGCTAAACCGCCCCAATTGTTCCACCTTCAAGTTCATCTAGATTGGCTGCGTGCAGGAATCCGAGGTCAATTGCTCATAAGCTAAGTTCGCGGTTCATGAGTATTACTCACGGCAAGGCCGGAGGGACCGTGAAGGAGGGCACCTCGGGCCGAAACTGCTTTATCTTATAGGAACTTATAGCCCTCGGGAGCACTTTGCTGAACGTGCAACGGTCCTTGGCCACCTGTTGGCTGCGAATTCGCGCGCGAGCCGACTTCTTCTCATGGCGTTCGGTTCCGCAATCTTAAGCTGGAGTGCAGGGGTGGTTCCACGGGATTCGAAAGCTGATTCCGGGTCCGAAGATTGAAGGCACCACCGCGACGGATCGGCAGGCAGAGGGCGGTCGCGGTGACAGGCCTTGTGTCACGGTGCACCAAGAGGTGTCCTACGGGGCATCCGTCAGATGTGGAGGTCCGTTCCAATCAGGGCGATGCTATCCTGACCGATGCGGTTCCGCGTATGCCAGAGCTGGCTCAAGCGAATGCGATTTGGCAATGACGCCCGTTGTCCCCATATGCATAGAATCCGGGGAATCTGGCCGATTTCCAAGAGATGTGCTTTCGTTGGCGAAAGTGGACAGCGCCGTTGATCGCGTGCGAATGAGCGAGATCTCCGGCACTCAAGTCGCTCGATCTGTCTGCTGTCAAACCTGCTGTCAAATCGCAGAAGAAGGGTCCCAAGTGGGCAGAATGGAGGGAGTTTAGGTTCAAAAACTGGAGCCGACGACCGGACTTGAACCGGTGACCTGCTGTTTACGAAACAGCTGCTCTACCGCTGAGCTACGTCGGCAACCCGTCTATTATAGGCGCTCCAAAAGGGGATCTGCAAAGGGGCTGGGTATAATTTGGGTTCGCGTCGGTCGATGCAAGCCGAGGCGGACATGGGATTGGGTGATGCTTCTTCCTCCCCGCCCCCACCAATTTAGAATCGAAGGACCACCATGGCAAAACAGATCACCCAAGTCATCAAGCTGAACATCGCGGCCGGAAAGGGAACGCCGGCGCCGCCGGTTGGACCTGCGCTCGGTCAGGCCGGCATCAACATGATGGAGTTCCTCAAGAAGTTCAACGAAATGAGCGCGCCGCAGATGGGCTTTGTCCTGCCGGTCGAGATCACCGTCTACGCCGACCGCAGCTACTCGTTCGTCATCAAGCAGCCTCTCAGCAGCGACCTCGTCAAGAGAGCCGCCGGTATTGAGAAGGGCGCGGCGAATCCGCTCAAGGACAAGGCGGGCGTCCTGACGAGTGAGAAGCTTCGCGAGGTCGCCAAGGCGAAGATGAAGGACCTCAACACGACCGACGAAGAGATGGCGATGCGCATTATCGCCGGTACCGCCCGCTCGATGGGCGTCAAGATCGAGGGCTAACCTAACTTATCGGGCGCGCTGAAATGGCGCGCCCGAACCACCATGCCGATCTACGAATACGAGCCAGACGGGTTCGAATGTCTGATCTGCAACGGCCATTTCGAGACCCTCCAGACTCTTCACGAGGAGCCTCTCCAGTACTGCCCGACTTGCGGGCTTGAGGTTCGCCGCATTATCAGCCGCGCCTCCATCCAAATCGGCGGTAAGGTCGACTTCGACAAGGCTGGGAGAAAGGGCTTCACCACCTGGCGCAAGTCCAAGAAGGCCACATGGGAGAAGGTTGCTGGGCCAGGGGTTGACGCCATCGTCGGCACCGACGAGGACATCAGGGCCGTTGAGGCCGAGAAGAAGTCGCGCAAGGTCCTCGATCTTGACAAGGATGCCTGATGCCCTTCATCCACACCCCCGACAGCGTCGCGTGGAAGGCGGCGTTCGAGCACTACAACTGGGACCGCTTGGCCGAGGCCTGGGAGTTGGTCGAGGAGTTTGGAGTCGGTGAGGCAAGCGTCAACTTGGGCTTCTATCGGCTGATCGAAGGCGAATGGCGGACCCGAGACCGGAGCGACATCACGCGCGTGAATCCGTGGCTCAAGGTGGAATTGGTGTTGGACGAAATTGGGCCGGATCAAACCGATCTTGTTGAATTGTTGGTGAGGGCTTGCGATCAAGTCGCCGAGCGGCTGAATTGGCAACACGGACCGGAGACGCTCATATCGCTTCTTGCCGCCGAAGTCGACCGCCCGTGGGCGACGAATCCTTACGGCTACTGCGTCGACAAGCACCCTTACGAGAAGATCTGTTTGCCCTACCACCTTCTCGATCAACCCGGACAGCTCTTCGAGGCGACGGCGCACGAGTATGCGCATGTCGTCAGCCTCAACCTGTCGCAAGGTCGGGTGGCGCGCTGGCTTTCTGAAGCGGTTTCGGTGCTCATCGAGCGTCCGGAGAATCGATACGCATCGCGAAAGTTTCGGTCCGGCGGGTGGCATTGGCGGCGTCCGGAAGAGCTCGAGGGGATGTTCAATGTGAATTCCGAGGATATCGCCGGAGTTCAAATGGCCTACGCGCAATCCGGGCTCATCGGACGGTTCCTGGCAAGCCAGCCGGGGGGCGAGGCAAAGCTGTCGGAGCTGCTCGCTGAGCTTGCGAAGAACAACTTATGGTCGGACTTTCGACGGCAATTCGCGGGTCGGAGTCGGGCCGATGCCGCACTTCGCTCGGTCTATGGCTTGAGCGAAGATCAAGTTTTCGATCTCGCCTTCGACAGCCTTCGCCACGACTCGGCGTACAATTGAGGCAGCTATGCGCTTAGGCACCCTTTGGTTCGTTTTGGCCGCCGCCGTTCCGTACGCGATTCTCGGTTTCGGTTTTTCTGGGTCAGGGCAAAAAGTGCCCTCCTACAAAGCTGACATCGTGCCCATTCTAAAGGGCCACTGCCTCTCGTGCCACTCGGGTTCAGGAGCAAAGGCGGGGCTGGATCTGAGCAGTCCCGAGTCGATCTTGAAGGTGATCAGCAAAGGCGATTCGAAGGCGTCGGTTTTGATGCAGCGGGTTCGCGGCGAAGGTGGCTTGCCCGCGATGCCGAAGGGCTTTGTGCCGCTCTCGAAAGAGCAGATCGGAACGCTCGCGGCGTGGATCGATGGGGGGGCGTCGTTCGGTGCAGGGCCGGATTTCGCGAGCGAGGTTCTCCCTCTGCTGCGCGGTCGATGTGGGTCGTGTCACGGCGCGGAAAAGCCCCAAGGCGACCTCGACGTGACGTCAGGAGCTGCGCTGCTCAAGAGCGGGACCGTCCTTGCGGGCAACCCGGATGAGTCGATTCTCTTGCGTCGCATCGTTGGACTGGATGGCTTGCCTCGGATGCCCAAGGGGTTTGCGCCACTGGATGAGAAAGAGACCCAACTCATTCGCGAGTGGATCGCAGCCGGGGCGCACGTTTCGACCGGGCCAGGGCATTGGGCGTACCAACCGGTAGTGCGACCCGCGTTACCTAAGATAAGAAGGAAGGCTTGGGTCAAGAATTTCATCGATGCCTTCGTTTTGTCTAAGTTAGAAGCGGAAGGACTATCACCATCACCAGAAGCGTCGAAGGAGACTTTGATCCGGCGAGTGAGTCTTGATCTGATCGGACTGCCCCCGACTCCTGCCGAAGTTGATGCCTTTCTGAAGGACAGCAAGCCGGGTGCCTATGAGCGCGTGGTTGACCGACTGCTCAAGTCACCCCATTACGGGGAGCGGCAAGCCCGGATTTGGCTGGACCTCGCGAGGTATGCCGACACGAACGGATATGAGGCAGATCGGACCCGCCAGGCTTATCTTTATCGCGATTGGGTAATCAACGCGTACAACGCCAACATGGCATTCGATCGCTTCACAATCGAGCAGATCGCCGGAGACCTCTTGCCGTCCGCAACGGTCGATCAGCTGGTGGCGACCGGCTTCCATCGGAACTCGATGTTCAACGAAGAAGGCGGCGTCGATCCCAGAGAATCGATGTACGAGACGATCCTTGACCGGGTCGCCACGACTTCGACGGTTTGGCTCGGTTCGACGATGGCGTGTGCCCGCTGCCACGACCATAAGTTCGACCCGATCAGTCAGAAGGACTTCTACTCAATGTATGCGTTCTTTGGAAACAACGTATACGAAACGCGGGGCGACAACAACGTTGGGGCCATGAAGTTCTATGAGCCCAGCATGCGCATCGCCACTCCGGAGCAGGAGAAGGCACAAAAAACTCTAACCGCGAAGATCGCCGAACTCGACAAGGTGCTCTCCGCTCCCATTCCCGCCAAAGAAATCGAAGAATGGGAGGCTCGATTAACCCAACCGGGGCTTTTCCAAACGCCTGCCGTCAAGATCGAGGCGGCCTCGAAATCCGAGTTTGAGCGACAGGCCGACGGCTTGATCAAGCCGTTGGGCGCAACGCCGAACCAGGACAAATGGACGTTATCGATCGACCTTCCGAACGGAAAATGGACAGGTCTTCGAATTGAAACCCTACCCGATAACGAGTTTCCAGCCAGCGGGCCCGGACGGGCGTCGTCGGGGAATTTCATTCTCTCCCGCGTTGACGTGGAGGTGGACGGGAAGCCCCTCGCGTTTGGTCGCAAGGCGGACCTCATCCAGGGAGGCTATGACCTCAATGGCCTGATCGACCAGAACCCCGAGACTGGCTGGGCGATCTACCCAGGCCAGGGCAAAGCGCACGAATTGATGCTGAGCTTTGAGAAGCCACTGATCGGCCCCCAGAAGCTCAAACTGGTGTTGGACATGGGCTCCCAACAATGGCCGCAGCACATTCTCGGCAAGATCCGGATCTCGGCTACGGAGGCTACCGAGCCCGAACGGCTGGTGGTCAACCCCGAGGTCAGGTCCCTGCTCGGAAAGAAGGACCGCTCGTCCGCAGAGTCGGCGGTGATGGAGAAGGCCTATGCCATGGTCCGGCCCTCCTTCCGAAAAGCCAGGGCGGGGCGAGAGGAAGCCCAGCGGCAGCTCCAAGAATTGCAGGCGAAGATTCCGTTTGCCCTCGTCATGAAGGACAAGCCCGCGAAGGGACCGTTGAAGGCCTATGTCCACTCTCGGGGCGAGTTCTTGAGTCCGACGGAAGAGGTATTCGCCGCGACCCCGGCAGTGCTTCCGCCGATGAAGCCGACCTCGCCCGGTAATCGCCTCGGGCTCGCAGAGTGGCTGGTCTCCAAAGAAAACCCGTTGACCGCGCGGGTGCAAGTCAATCGGATGTGGGAGCAGTACTTCGGGCGCGGCATCGTCGAGACCAGCGAGGATTTGGGGACGCAGGGCTCGAAGCCGACTCATCCCGAACTGCTGAATTGGCTGGCGGCGGAGTTCATGGAGCGCAACTGGGACATGAAGGCTATGCACCGGCTCATCGTCACCTCAGCGACCTACCGTCAGTCGTCGGCAATCTCGCGGGATCTCCTTGAGCGCGACCCCCGAAACGAACTTCTGGCCCGGGGTCCGAGATTCCGCATGGAAGCTGAGATGATTCGAGACTCAGCCCTGGCGGCGGCTGGGTTACTTAATCCGAAAGTCGGCGGACCGAGCGTGTATCCGGTGCAGCCCGATGGAATCTGGGACAGCCCGTACAGCGGTGAACGCTGGATGACGGCTGCGAATGAAGATCGATTTCGACGTGGTCTGTATACCTTCTGGAAGCGAACATCACCTTATCCGACATTTGTTGCTCTCGATGCGGGATCGCGCGAGACGTGTGTCACGCGACGAATCCGAACCAACACGCCCCTGCAGGCGCTCGCTCTCCTTAATGACCGCGCCTTTCTTGAAGCCGCTTCCGGGCTCGCCAACAAGATGGCTGAAGGGAGGTCGGATGCCGATAAGATTCGGATCGGCCTCAGACGCGTTTTGAGCCGGTATCCGTCGGAAAAGGAGTCCGCGCGGCTTGTCCAGCTTCTGTTGGAAATGCGGAAGCGTTACGCGACCAACACAGGAGAGTCGAAGAAACTCGGCGAGTCGCCTGAACTTGCCGCGCTGACGATGGTCGCGAACGTGATTTTGAACCTGGACGAAGCCCTCACGAAAGGCTAGGCGCAGGTTGGGCGTCGGTTCGGGTACAAGGTACGAAGCGTTATGGCAGCGGCACCCACCACCACGACTGAGACCGTTTCGATCACGATTAACGACATCGAAATCCAGGTTCCTAAGGGAGAATTGATCGTTGAGGCGGTCAAGCGACTTGGCTTGGAAATCCCGATTTTCTGCTACCACTCGCGGATGAAGCCAGTCGGTATGTGCCGGATGTGTTTGGTCGAAGTCGGGTTCAAGCAGCCGGATGGATCGGTACGAAAGATGCCCAAACCACAAGCTGGTTGCACCTTGCCCGCCAGCGACGGCATGGCGATCTATACGGACACCGAGATGGTCCACCGTGATCGCAAGGGCGTCCTGGAATTCCTGCTGGTCAACCATCCTCTCGACTGCCCGATCTGCGATCGAGGCGGTGAGTGTCCGCTCCAGAACAACACCCTGTTCTACGGACCGTCAACGAGCCGCTTCCTTGAGATGAAGCGCCACCTTCCGAAGGCGTTTCCCCTCAGTCAATATGTAACTCTTGACCTGGAAAGATGTATTCAGTGTGGACGCTGTGTGCGATTCACTGAGGAGATCAGCGGCGACGCGCAGCTTGCTTTCCGGTTCCGCGGCGCGAACATGCAGCCAACGAGCTTCCAACTGACCCAGTTCGAATCGAAGTTCAGCGGCAACGTGATCGAAGTCTGCCCTGTTGGAGCCTTGACGTCGAGCAAGTACCGGTTCCGTGCCCGCCCGTGGGACCTCGAAACCAAACCCGCGATCTGCACCCTCTGCTCGAACGGCTGCAACATCTGGTTCGACCACCGGGCTGGTAAATTCGTCCGGGTCAACGGCCGCACCAATGAAGCCGTTAACGAAGAATGGACGTGCGATAAGGGTAAGTTTGGACATGATTTCTATAACTCGGACAAGCGCCTGACTCACCCGCTGATCCGGGAAGGTCTCGGTTTCCGAAGGGCGAACTGGGCGGAAGCCTATCAGTCGATTCTTGAGGCCTTTAGCGTCGGCGGATCGAAAGTCGCGGCTCTGGTGGGACCGATGGTCTCGAACGAGGGGCTTTACATGCTTCAGAAGATGTTCCGGATCGTCTTCAAGAGCAACAACCTGGACCACCGATGGACGAAGCACGTCGGCCCTATCCCGGGTAAGCCAATGCCGATCGCCGATCTTGAGTCAAAGCAGAGCATCCTCGTCTTTGGGACAAGCCTCGCCGACGAAGAGCCCATCGTCTTCCTTCGGGTCCGAAAGGCGTGGTTCAACCACGGCACCAGGGTCGTCGTCGCGAGCGATGTGCCGACCGATGTCGATAGCTTTGCACACCTGATCCTTCGATATAACCCGGGCACGGAGCTGACATTGGCGAAGAGCCTTGAGGCGGCGGCAGGGAAGGGCTCGGAAGAATTCGCTCCCGAACAAACCGAAGGCCAAACCGGCGTGCCTGCCGCCAAAGTTCGCGAAGCGGCCCTACTACTTGACCCGAGCGGTGTAATCATCACGGCACACGGCCTGCTCAACAGCGAAGCCGGTTCAGACACGCTGAACACCCTCGCCGCTCTCGCAGATTCGACCAACGCGGCCTTCAGCTGTTATGCGCTCGGAGCGAATGATACGGGTGCCAGCGAAATCGGCGTCCTGCCCGACCGCCTGCCGGGCGGCCGAACCGCCGACGAACTTTCCGCGTGGATGGCCGATATCCCCACCGAAAATGGCCTCTCGACCACTAAGATTTTGGAAGCGTGCGCCTCCGGCCAAATCACCGCGCTCTGGCTCGTAGGATGCGATCCGCTGACCATGCACTCCAACCGCGAACTCGTCGAGTCGGCCCTTGAAGGGGTTGACTACCTGGTCGTCCAAGACATCCTCGATACCGAGGCGACCGGATACGCGAGCATGGTGCTGCCGATGGAAGCCCCCGCCGAGCATGACGGTTCGTATACGAACGCGGAAAGAAGGGTTCAGCGCATCAAGCCCGTGATCCCCGCGCCAGGCGATGCCAAACCGGCATGGAGGATCTTTGCCGAAGCGATGCTCCGCGCCAATCCCCACGCGCCCTTCTTCAATGCGGGCGAGGTCATGGATGAACTGGGCAAGGTGGTGCCCGCGTTTGCCGAAGCTCGGTTCGAGAATTTGGATGGCGAAGGCATCGTCCTCTCCTAGCCTATGAGGTGGTAGCCGTCGGATGGTTCGTGCCGACGTTGACCTCGACCTCGACGCCTGACCTAACTAAAACTCAAGTTTCGGTGAGGTTCTTAGGAATCCAAAACCAGGAGGGCAGTCCATGTTGAGCATAAACGGGTGAACTTGGCTTTGCCTGGCTGGCGGGAGCCAACGTCGGCACGAACCATCCGACGGCTACCGACCACAGTCGTCGCCAGATCGAATCATGCTAAAATCGTAAAGATTCTGCCGAGCCTCGAAAGCGGGCCGACGTAGAACCTTTCGAACCACCATGCTGACGATCAAAAACTTGCGCGCGCGCGTCGAAGAGAAGGAAATCCTCAAGGGGATCGACCTCACCATCAACCCCGGCGAAATCCACGCCGTCATGGGCCCGAATGGATCCGGAAAGAGCACCTTGGCGAACGTCCTCGCCGGACGTGACCCCTATGAAGTGACCGCTGGAGAAGTCGAGTTCCTGGGCGAAGATCTTCTCGAACTCGACCCCGAGGAGCGCGCTCACAAGGGCCTCTTCATGGCCTTCCAGTACCCGGTCGAAATCCCCGGCGTCAGCAACACCTACTTCCTGCGCGCCGCCGTTAACGCGGCCAAGAAGGCGAGAGGCGAGGCGGAAATCGACGCCCTCAGCTTCATGAACTTCATCAAAGAGAAGATCAAACTGCTCGAACTCGATCCGACACTCCTCCAGCGCTCAGTGAACGAAGGATTCAGCGGCGGCGAGAAGAAGCGCAACGAGATTTTCCAGATGGCGGTGCTTGAGCCGAAGTTCTGCGTTCTTGACGAGACCGACTCGGGGCTCGACATCGACGCGCTTCAGACGGTCGCGAACGGCGTAAACGCCCTTCGCTCACCCGATCGAGGCTTCCTTATCGTCACCCACTACCAGCGCCTCCTGAACTACATCGTCCCCGACTTCGTGCACGTCCTGATGGATGGCCGCATCGTGAAGTCCGGCACGAAAGATCTCGCCCTCGAACTCGAAGAGAAGGGCTATGGCTGGATCGAGGAGGAAGTTGCCGCTACGGCATAAGGCCATGGTCGAACTTCAAGATCGCACGACAACGCCCTTCGACGGCATCTTTTCTCGGTTCGAACGACGGACCGATCAGCCAGCTTGGCTGAGTGAGCTTCGCAGCAAAGGCTTGGCCGCATGGGATCGGCAGGGAATACCTACCACCAAGCACGAGGAGTGGAAGTACACGAGCCTCCGTGAGCTGAGTGAGCACCACTTCTTGCCCGCCGAACCTGCAGCACTAACCTCAGGTGACTTGTCCACCTTCGCCTATGCCGAGGATGCCATCAGGATTGCCGTCATTAACGGCAGACTTGACCATACAATTTCTTCGAAGCTGAACGATGTTGAAGGTCTAACGGTCGAGGAAGTCTGTCTGAACTCCGATAAACCGACCTTGCTCGGTGAAATCGCCGACGTAGACGCCAACCCATTCGCCGCCCTGAACGCGGCGCTTGTCGAGCATGTCATCGTTATTCGAGTCGCGAAGAGCGCGGTCATCGAAAGGCCGATCGAGATCATGGCGGTAATGACAGCGGGTTCGGACGCGGTCGCCGCCTTCCCTCGGTTCGTGCTGATCGCGGAAGAAAGTTCGCAGGCGACGGTCGTCGAGACCTATGGGTCAATTGGTGTCGGGGCGACTTTCCAGTCGGTCGTGCTTGAAGCCGACATCGCCAAGAATGCGGTGATCGAGCACATCCGGGTTCAGCGCGAGAGCCTTGATGCGAACCACATTTCGCTAACCCAGGTTCGCCAGGAGCGCGACAGCACTTACCGCCACTTCAGCGTGACCTTCGGCGGAAAACTCACCCGAAACGACACCAACGTCTTCCTCAACGGCTCGAATCTCCACTGCCGCCTCGACGGCGTGTATGTTCAGAACGGAACGCAGGTCTGCGATAACCACACGCGACTCGACCACGCTTATCCCCATTGCGACAGTTTCGAGGTCTACAAAGGTGTGCTCAGCGACCACGCTCGCGGGGTCTTTAACGGCAAAATCTACGTTCATCAGGACGCGCAGAAGACCGACGCGAAGCAGACCAATCAGGTCATCCTGCTTTCGCCGACTGCATCCATCGACACCAAACCACAGCTTGAAATCTATGCCGACGACGTGAAGTGTACGCATGGAGCGACGGTCGGCCAGCTTCGCGATGAGGCGCTTTTCTACCTGCGCTCGCGCGGAATTCCGCTCGCCGAAGCCCGGGCGCTGCTTGTCTACGCCTTCGCTGCTGAGGTTCTGGAGAAGATCGAGTGTGAGCCGGTGCGAGTCACCCTTGAGCGTCTGCTTTACGAGAAGCTGGGGAACTAGGCGGTCCTAGGTCCAGAATCAAATGAGGCCATCCTGAACGTACATCTTGGCAGCCGGAAGCGATTCGGGCTAGACTTGACCTTGGAACCTATGCGGTGGCTCGATTACCGGTGTTTGACGACGACTTGGCGGAGGGAAATCCCTCGGTCATGCTGAAGAATGAGAACCCTGAAGAGGGGCGCTATGATTCGGCGACGACCGAGAAGATTATCCGGATTGCGTCGCGGCTAGATTCCGAAAATCGCGAAACCCTGTCTGTCCCCGAGATAGAGCAGATCGCCAAGGAGGTCGGCATCGAAGCAGCGTACGTTCGCGAAGCGCTGAAGAAGGTCGCCGAAGAAAAGGTCAACCGCAAGCTCGGCCGTCGCGACCGTCCTGAAGCGGCAACGACCGCTGGTGGCCACTCCAAGGCCGAATTCTGGTCCACCGTCGCCGCATTTCTCATCCCCCTGGCCTGGGCATCGATTGCCTTCTTTGTTAGCGGTGGCGACGTCACGACGGCCAAGTTCTTCACGATGATGGCGCCGCTTCCGCTGGCGCTCTTGATCGGCTTTATCGCTGGCAATCGAAAGGTCGGTTTCTTCGCGTCTTTGGTTCTCGTCCTCGCCCTTTGGCCCGCGTTGGATAAGGTTCTCGCGACCGAGCAGACGATGGTCTTGAAGAACACTAGTCGACCCCTGGTCGACATGTCGAACGGCGGGATCAGCATCAATCTGCCCCCCGACCTGATGGACAAGATGAAGTCGGGCGAGTTCCGTGCTCTTGGCGAAGAAATGGGCGCGCTGCAAACTCAGATCACCCAATTGGAGAAAGCACTCGCCAACAAGGATTTACCTGCTGCGGAGAAAGCCAAGCTTGCCGCTGAACTCGCGACGGCGCAGAAGCGATCGGACGAAATCAAGGCGCAGTTCAAGGAAATGGGGAAGGACTTTGCCGAGTTGGAGAAACTCGGCGAGGCGTTTGACGAGGGCTTTCCAATTGGACCAACCGCTCCTCCGACTCCTCCCGGCACCACGGTTGTGAGGAGCACCAGCAGCAGCAAGGACGATGCACTGGCCCCGTTGCTGATCTTTGGGTCAATCTTTGCAGGAATCCTCGGAGTCGTTGGTGCCGGGGTTCGAATTCGACACTTTCCGTTCCCTGGGACGGCGCCAAAGACGGTGCCGGTCCCCGAAGATCGCGGTCAGATGCTGGACCAGTACTTTGAGCTTCAAAGCAAGCTACATGGACAAAAGCGCCGATTGGCATTCTTGAGTGTCGACGTGAGTGACTCGACGGGGATGAAGCACCACCAAGAAGAGTTGCTGGTCGAGCATTCCTTTAGCCGCTACACGCGTTGGGTAGCCGAGGTTGCGGCTCGATTCGGGGGTGAGATTCAGGCCGCCGCTGGCGATGGCGTAATGTGCGCATTCCCCGACGAAGCATCGGCGCTGCGCGCGGCCGTCGCCCTGCAGCAGGGAATTGGCGAGTTCAACTCGACGCATAATCGCCTGCCCCGTCCTTTCCGTATTCGTTGCGGAGTAAGCGCGGGTGAGGTGCCTTGGGAACCAGGCACTCCGATCGGCCTCCTCCAAAGCCCAGTGATCGATCGGGCGGCAGCGATGCAAAAGGTCGCCGCGCCCGAGTCGATCGTGGTGAGTCAAGAGGTTGAGGAGATTGCCAAGGTCGAACTTGGGCAACTTACTCCGATTCCAGATCCCATTGCAGGTGTCTCCGCGAGTTCTTGGTTAGCCCGTTAGAATGGGAAGACACCTTGCTTTTCAAAGCGAACAGGAAGGTCAGTCTGTGAAAATTGCACAAATGCCCCCGGCTGACAAAAGATCCAAAGCCCGAACTGGGCGGAGTCAATAGAGTAGCGTATGACGACCTCGCTAGTCGAACTCTCAACTCCCAATACTTTGACTGCATCATGCGTGCTCGGTCTTTCGCCGAGCGAAATGGATGCTATCGCGTATTTGGACCAGTCATTCACCAGAGTGCTGTTGGGGTAAGCCGCCTTGAATTCGGCCTCTGTGCGGAAGACCTGCTCGCCTGCTCGGGCGTTACCAATATGAGGTCCCGATTCTAGCGATCTCCATGTGAAAGGAGCAGGGCTGGAACTTCCGCCAGATCCGCCGCAACCTTGAATCAAGGAGGCGCAGAGCAGTGTCGTGACGATGCTGAGTATGGTGTATCTCATGGTTGGTTTCTCCGATCCCCATGGTAAGCCGTCCCCATTGCCGGATATGTGACGTCTGGTAGATTTGTACCGTGATCTGCGTCACGGGCCAGCCAAGTACTCCATGGATCGCACGAGTTGGTCGCCAACGCGCTGCTCCTGGCGTAACATTCCAATTCCCTCATGAAACCACGTCGTCAAAGTAATCGGACTTCCGAGCCCGCGGAGAACCACCTCGGATCGCCTTGTTTCATAAGTCTGACCGCCAATAGTCACCGTATCTTTTGCTTGGACGATGTCGGCGGTCGCCTCTTTCGCTCCCGACAAAGTCTTAGCGATGCCACTCCATCTTCTTGATGCCTTATCGCTCTCACCGATTAAGATGGGCAGTGCCGGGCTTAGGCGAGTGCCCGGGAGATCCTCAACCAGGAAGTTTCCGCCCTTCCAGGCCACCCGAGAGTTGCCCATCGGTCCGGTTAGTTCATAGCCTTCGACATCTGCAACGGAGATCGTTCGGAGTACCTTAAGATCTTCTACCCGGCTGAGAAATCCAGCCCTCACGGAGTAGGTCCATTTGCTGCCGACTGCCAAGGGCATGAAGGCTGAACCTCGGTTGCCACCACAGCCAGCGAGAACAAGCGCGACCAGGGAGATAGCAGCACACCGGATCACGTTCGTCAGACCGCCTCCAATCTTGCAAAGCCCTGTACCAATTTCTTCACTCCCGTAACTCCCGGGAATGCAACCGTAACTTCGACATCGTCCTTAAGGGGAACGCACGCGATGACGACGCCGATTCCGAATTTGCCGTGCCGAACCTGCTGGCCCACCTTGAAGGGGGCGACCCAGTCGGGCGATTTGAGCGGACCTTTCGGGGCCTCGACCACGGTGTAGGACCCGCTCCGCTCGGGTCGCACGGTCCGAATCTCCTGTTCTCCCATCGGTCTGCTAAAGGGCGTAAGAGAATCGGATTCAAGGTGGCTGATATCGTCGAGGAATCGACTGGACCGATTGAAGTTTGGCTGACCAAAGAGCGTGCGTCTCCGCGCATAGGTCATGTGCAACTCTTCACGGGCTCTTGTCATGCCGACATAGCAAAGCCTTCGCTCTTCCTCCAGCTCAGAATCGGATCCTAGGGACCGCGAATGTGGGAAGACGCCTTCCTCAAGTCCGATCAGAAACACCACCGGATACTCGAGGCCCTTTGCTGTGTGAAGGGTCATCAAGGTCACTGCATCACCGTTGTTTCGCAGCGTATCGGCATCCGAAATCAGGGCTACTTGCTCAAGGAACGCGGAAAGCGAAGGGCCGGAATTGCGCGGTGTCAACGGCGCGGTATCGAAGAGGTTGAGCAGAGTTCCGCTAACATCGCCTGTCGTGACTTCGTCAAAATCCTCGAATGGATCGTGACCCAAGGTCTGCACCACAGCCTCGTCCTCTTCAGCGGTTGCGTCGTACTGGTGGGCGACGTTTAGAAACTCCTGGAGGTTCTGCAATCGGTCGATCGACTCTTCCGAATTCTCGACCTTCAGTTCCTCCATGTAACCTGATCGATTAAGGACATGCTGAAGAACGGCAGCGACCGAACCATCGGCAGCAATGCGCTGACCCTCTTCAATAACACCGATGAAGTGTTTGAACCCGTAATGCGTCTTTTTGGCGAGGCGATGCAGAAATTCCTGATCGTGAGCGGTTTCATAGAGGCTCGACCCTCGTTTTGCGGCAAGTGCTTCGAGCGCCCTCAAAGTTGTCGAGCCAATTGACCGTGCAGGTACGTTGATGACGCGGCGAAAGCTCACATCGTCCTTCGGATTGTGGATCACTCGCAGGTAGGCCACCATATCCTTGACCTCTTTACGGTCATAGAACCGCTGACCGCCGATCAGCACGTGCGGAATCCGCATCGTCAAGAAGGCCTCTTCCATCGCGCGGCTTTGCGCGTTCGTACGATACAGAACGGCGATATCGCCAAACTTGCGCCGACCGGATCGGGTATCTTTCACGACACGGTCGGCAACGAGCATCGCCTCATCGTTCTCCGTTCCCGCTTCGCTGATAGTGAAGGGCACGCCGGTCGGATTTTCGGTCCAAAGCTTCTTTTCGGCTCTCGTTCGGTTGTGTCTAATGACTTCGTATGCTGCCTCTAAGATGTTGGGTGTACTTCGGTAATTCTGAGCAAGCGTAATCACCTTGGCGTCGGGATGATCACTGCTAAACCTGAGCATCAGGGAAACATCGGCCCCGCGCCAAGCATAGATGGACTGATCGTCGTCGCCGACAATGACGATATTGCGATGTTTGCCGGAGATCAGGTCGGCAAACTTATACTGGACCAAGTTGACGTCTTGGTACTCATCCACGAGAACATGGAGAAATCGATCCTGGTACTTCTGCAAAACTTCCGGGCAACTCTGGAAGAGTTTGACCGTTTGTAAGAGGATATCGTCGAAGTCTAGCGCGCCCAGTTCGCGGAGCCTACGGTCGTAGTCTTTGTAAACACCCGCGACGATCTGTTCCATGAAACCGGTTGCCTCGTCCGCATAGGCTGCCGGGCTCATCAGCTTTTCCTTGGCTTGGCTGATCATATGGAGAACTGGACGGGCTTGAATTGATTTCTCATTGAGGTCTCTCTTCTTAAGAATCTCCTTGACCAACGAGATCTGATCCGAATCATCGTAAATTGTGAAATTTGGATCGAGCCCCATCGCGGATCCACTCATCCGCAAAATGCGCGCGCAAATCGAGTGGAAGGTCCCAATCCACATGGCGCGGGCCTCCGGTCCAACCATGCCCTCAACTCGGTCACGCATCTCCTTTGCCGCCTTGTTCGTGAAGGTGACCGCAAGAATTCGGCTTCCCCAGACACCCTCGGCGACCAAGCGGGCGATTCGGCACGTGATCACGCGCGTCTTGCCCGAGCCGGCACCCGCAAAGATCAGCATGGGGCCGCCCGGCCAATTGACAGCTTCAAGCTGCTCGGGATTGAGGGAGGCAGTGTCAAAGGGAATCGTCATTGGGACGTTCCAATTATCCCTCATTGGGACACCCGATTCATAATAGATGGACCGTGTCCGACGCAATCCTGACCCCAGCCCAGGAGCGAGTTGCCTACTGCAGCGACCCGCGGATTAGCATCCGTGCATCGGCAGGTGCAGGGAAGACGCGCGTTCTTACGGCACGATACTTGTGGCACGTGGTCGAAGGTGGCCTTTCGCCAGAGAAGATTTTAACCATTACGTTTACGCGTAAGGCTGCGGCAGAGATGAAGCGGCGGATCGTCAGCCAATTGCGTGATCAGGGTCGTGACGCCGATGCGCAGATCGCCGAGACCGGCCCTATCCAAACCATTCATGGGTTTTGCGAGAGATTATTGCGCGAGAATGCGCTTCCGGCTGGAATTGACCCCAAGTTCGAGGTCCTCGCCGACGGGGCTCAGAGCAGGCGATACTTTGACTACGCTGTTCGCCGCGCTTTGGGCGAACTTTGTGACACTTCGGATTTCGTACGGGCTCTCATGCTCGAACTTGCTACCGTTGGTGATTACGGCGCACCCGAAGGTCTCCTAGGACGCACCGCATCTGAAGTCGAGAGGGTCCTATCCAAGATCAGGGGGAGTGGCGTCAAACCTGACGATCTCGCTGAGATCTACACTAGTCCACAAGACTATCGAAAATGCGCGACCGCATTGATGCGAGAGCGACTGGGCTCAGAATGGACGAGTGGCGTTGGAGGCCTGCCCCCCGATGCAGCACAGAAGCTGTGGGCAGAGGAACTCCAAGCGGCGGGCATACGGAAGCCGAAGTGGCTGCGTTCCGCCAGTCCGGAAAGTGAGAATCAGGCGGCCGAATTTGCTGTGGGACTTGGACAACTCGTGCTCTCGACATGGCTCCACTTAACCGCAGAGATGGAACGGACCCAAGCATTTGACTTTACAGAACTAGAAACCCGGGCCGTGAGTGTGGTCGAGTCGAATGAGAGTGTGCGCGAGCGGCTAAAGAGGCAGTACAGAGTCGTCATGGTGGACGAAGCTCAAGATGTAAATCCAATGCAGTACCGCCTTTTGGGCGCCATGGGAATCGCCCAAGAAACATTTGTTGGCGATCCCCAGCAGTCTATTTACATGTTTCGTCAAGCAAATCGAGAGCTGTTTATCAAGCATGCGACCTCCGGAATAACGTATGAACTCAGGACGAACCACAGATCGGTGGACGGGATACTGTCTTTTGTCGACACTCTTTTTGGCCAACTGTGGGGCTCTGACTATATGCCGATGAAGTCGGGCGCAATCCTTGACGATGCTGATCCTTTCAAGAGCGAGCTGATCAGTTACAACGGCATCGAGTTTTGGAACCAGAACGCTAGCGACCCAAGCCTGACAGCCAACTGCATAAAGGAGATCATCACCCAGGGTAAGCACAAGCCAGGCGAGATTGCCGTTCTTACGCGAGGCGCAAAGGCTGCTAATGATCTGGCCCCTCACCTTGATCGATTGGGATTAGAGTACCGAATCGTCGGCGGGGCAGAGAACTTTTACACCCGAATGGAGGTGCGCGATCTGGCGAACGCCCTTCAGGCCCTTGCCAATCCATACGACGATTTCGCCCTCTTAGCGCTCTTGCGGTCGCCAATCGTTGGTTTATCACTCGATTCTATTGTCCTTCTGGGCCGACTAAAACCTGTTGCAGAGACGCTCCGCTTGGTGCCTTCGACGACTTCGGAGCCCTTCGATCCGGCCCTTGACTCGGATGTCGAAGTGATTGAGAAATTACGAGAGTGGTTCTTGCCCTTGCATGCTTACGCCGACCGCCTTCCTGCATGGGAGCTCCTCTCTGAAATCCTCAGCGTAACGCCCTATCTCGACCGGATTGCCGCCCGACCCAACGGTCGACAGATGATCGCGAACATCAGAAAACTTCAAGATCTCGCCTCAAAGGAGCCGGAGCTGGGAGCTGTACCCTATGCCGAACAAATACGTGAGATTCAGCGAGTACGCCATAAGGAAGGAGATGCTCCTGCTGTCGATGACGGGGCTGACATCATCACCTTGATGACAATCCATAAGGCAAAAGGCCTTGAGTTTCCATGTGTGGTGCTTCCGGAGCTGCACGAAGAGCCGCGAAAGAGCAGACCCAGGGTTCTCCTGGATCCGGCTACCGGAATCATAGCCGTGAAGTTCGGAAAGGAGCCTCCGCTGATCTATCGGATGCTGGAGCATGATGTGAGAGAAAGTGAAGAAGAAGAGGAACTCAGAGTGCTGTATGTTGGCATGACTCGTGCGGAGAGGACATTGTGCCTCTGTGTTGGCGAAAGAGCCAAACAGAGAACCCATGCGAGGACCATTGCTTCTCGATTTCGATTCAGTGAGACGGTTCCCCCCGGAATCATCATCCGGGGGAGCGTCGGCTCAGAGTGATGCGTATCGGGCGTCAACGTACAGGGTGCTGAAATTAGGATTAAGGCTTTGAGCCCGTGCCAGCAGTTGTCGTGAACCCAGAGTGTTGCCGAGGGCACTCTCAATGCAAGACGCACGGTACCAAACCAGTGCATCCTGGACATTCGTTCGCATAGCCCTCATAATGAAGGCTTTGGCCTCAGTTGCATTTCCACTCTTCAAGAGTGCCCACGCATAGGCGGAGTTCGCCGCCACCGAGTCATGGGACTGGGCCTCCGACTTCAGAAGTTCCAAAGCAACCTTCATGTCGCCATGATGATCGACCATCGCGACGCCGAGGAAGAGTTCGTCACCAGCGATGCCATATTGAAGGTGCTTGTCGCGTATGGCTGAGAGATTTTCCACCTGTTTGGCGGCGAGTTCGGACTTCCCTACGCGTTTGTGGAGGTCAGCTAACTCGAGCACATAGGCAGGACTGGCTCCATCTGCTGTCGCTCGATTCAGCAAGTCTATCGCGTCGTCAAACTTGCCTTGACTTATCCGGACTTTCGCCAGAACGGCTTGAGCATGACGGTAGTCAGGTAAGTCCTTCAGAACATACTCTGATATCTGTTCGGCTTGGAGCACGTTTCCCGTTTGAAAAGCCATAGTGGCTAACTGAGTACGGCACCAGGCAGTGTTTTCTGGGTAGGTTCCGCCGGCATCAATCGCTTTCTGCATAAGAGCCATGGCACCTTTGGGGTTGCCCATGATCCAGCGGACCTGGGCGCCCCGACTGTACGAAGCTAATCCTGGTTTGAGGTCAACCATCATTTGTGCGGCATCGGCAGCGTTCTCGTATTTGCCGATTTCCAAATACGAGTCGCAAAGAACGCCATATGCATCTGCGTCTCCAGGATCAAGCGCGATCGCTCGCTGCGCCAACTGAATGGCCCCAGTGAAGTCATGGAAGATGGTCAAGGCATAGGCGAGATTATGCAAACTTGCCGTGCTGGTCCCATGCTTCTCGACCGCTCTTTCAAGCAGTGACCGTCCCTTGACGTACCACGCTGGGTCCCCAGTTTCGCGGGCCTTTTGAATATATGCAAGGGCAAGGGTGTTCATTATCTTCTCATCAGTAGGCCTCTTTGTCAACAGAGACTCCTGCTTGGAGATGACGGACTCCAGGCGTGCATTCTTTGAAACAAGGACCGTCGCGATCGCTTTGAGGTCAGTGTGGCTAAGGCCTGATTTGGAACCAGCTTCGCAACCAAGAAGGGTGAAAGCGAGTGTGATCAGGAAGAATTGCGGCAGTACTTTCATAGGGGTTACCTCGGCGGATTCGATAAGGGGTATCGGACGCGATGATCAGGGAATTGGTCAATCCGAGCCTTGCCCCACCGCATCCATTTGACGTGGCCGTCAGCATAGACATAATTCGCCCCGCCATTATGGCGGTCGAAAGCAAGCCATCCTTCCATGGGCCTACTTCCCGAACCCCACCTGACGAGGGCTGCTTCACCGGACCAGGTGTCATAGTCGTCTTGGGGGACGTAGGCGAAGTCGCTTGCCGGATCGGCAAAGCCAACAGAGTTGCGCTCGGAGAACATGATGATATTCGGGTCTTCAAGGCCCGCTAAGTCCGATTCGGTCGCAAAGCCCGGAAGGACGCCCTCAAGAGCGTATCGGCAGGATTTGTGCGTGAAGATGGAGTTTAAGAGGTAGCTCCACATCGTGAGGTTGCCCTCAACGGCTTTACACTGTTCACTATTCGGCGCGACCGTGCACTCCAAACCGATTTCCTCGATGCCTCCGTTGAAGGCGATGATGTCGGTCGAAAGAGAGGCCGATCGTGTGGCACCGTCAGCGGGACAGAAAAGGATTTGACGGTTCTTCATGTACGGCTGGAAGAAGATTGCCCAAGGCTTTTCTGCCTGGCTGTTTCCGAAGCCTCCCCCTTCGCAATCCTGTGGCAGTGCGGGGAGTTCCGTCGTAAGAGAGCCATCGTCCAGGACGAAGTCTTCATGATGATGGAATAGTGCACCGTCATTGTCGCTCATGTACATCAGAGCACTTGTTGCGAGCTGCCGCTGGTTGCTAAGGCACGTTGTCTGCTTAGCTGCATGTTTCGCCCTGGAAAACACGGGAAACAGGATCGCGGCGAGAATGGTAATGATCGCAATGACGACGAGTAGCTCAATGAGGGTGAATGCGTGTCTCTTCATAGGATTCCACAGTTCGAAGTAGTGCTCCCCGCACTGACGCGGGGAGCTGAGTGATGACTAGGGATGCAGACTAGAGGTCGCTCCACCCTGCGGAGTTCCGATGTACGGGAAGACTGTTGGATAGGGGAAGTCATTCGCGCTGACGTTATCGCTGACACTCACGATGTTCTGATACGATGGGCCACTCGCGACAGCAGTCAAAGCAATGTCGACAACATCGTCGCCAATCCGGCGACCATTCGGCCAACCCGAAGCGACTTGCTGGCCGGTGAATGCGCTGGTTCGTGTATCTCCACCGAAGACGCTCAGGCGATTGAAGCCTTGCTGTCCGGCAAGAGGCGGCGAGTCCATGGACGTGTCAAGACGAAGGTAGTCGGGGATGAAGAACCCAACAAGGTCCGTGCGGTTGTTGACCTGAAGATTGGTGCCGAGGACGGCATTCAGGAGGAATGCCAGTTCACAGTTCTGCGCATACTGTCTGAACAGTTGCACGTCCTTGAAAGGTGTCGACCGGTTGTACAGATCCTTGGCGCCAAGCGAAACCAGGGTCTCGTTGAAGAGGGGATTGCCCATACGACCAACCTGCACCCACTGACCAGAATTCTGATCATTATTCGAAGTCAGAATACGAGTTTTCTGTCGAGCAGTGGTTGCATAAACGCCAATGACGGGATTGTCACCTTCTCGGACAATGCTCGACAAGGGTATCTGCATACAAATACTGTGAACATTGAGGCCACTGAAGCTATCTCGCCCTGGATCGCGAACCCCGAGAAAGTCGAAAATGCCGCCAGTGTCTGCGAAGAAAGCATCGTCTCGCTGGCCAGCGAAGACTCGGCTGCCATCTTTGATGGTGTAGATACTTTCAGCGGTGTAGCTGTCAAGCTCATTCGCGCTCATTGCGCCCGTGAGGAGGTTGCCATTTCCATCGTAATAGTTTGGCGTCGTACGCGGTCCGACGTTGCATGGAGGAACCATCATGTTCTGGAGAGCTTGATTGATGCGACTCACACCAACGATCTTCTCAATGGTGTAGAACTGGGTTCGATTCATTCGATTATCGCCGACGCTCAGGATCGGGCCCGCTTCCGTTCCCAGACCGTACGAGAGAATTGTGTTGGGATTCTTGTAGGTACTTCGAAATCGAAAGTCGTATCGAATCGCATCGTTGTTTGCCCAAGACCACGTGCCGTTCCGGTTGCGGTTCTGCTTGACGATGTGAAGCTGGTAGAGAACATCATCGCCAAAGTGATAGTAGATGACGCCATTAGCGGGATCCTCAAGGGGAATCACGTTCATGATCAGATTAAGCTTCTTGTTTGCACCGGTGCCGGTAACAAACGAGTAGACATCCGAAATGTTTGCAACGGGATCTTGGACGATTAACGGGGCGTCGCTATGGCTTGCCGCGATTGCACGGGAAACTGCGGTGCTTGCCAGAGCGGCAAGCAAGAAGGTTTTCATCGTAGGTTTCATAGAGTATCTCCTTGTCGCGAAGCAGATTCGCTGGACAATAGACACTCTAACGGGGCCGTCTTAAGCTACCCTTTCACCCATATGAACGCGATGTGAATAGAAGAGGGACTCGGCGAGAGCCCCTCTCAGTGAACTAAGGAACGACCTGAAGTGACATCAGGAAGGCAATGATCGCCTCCTGATCCGTGGCGTTGAGCAACATAAACTGATCGCGAGAAGTCCGTGCTTCGCCGGCGTGGTGCATGATGGCTTCCCCCATCGTACTGCAGTCGCCCCGGTGACCGAATGGGGCCGAACTGCCGCAATCCCAGAGTTTGCGCGTGATGAAAACGTCCGTCGGAACTCCAGCTTGCAGAACGCGCTCATTGTCAAAGAACGGATCACCGGCGTCGGTCATCTTGTGCCGTTTGAGGTCGGTAAATGCCCGAACAACCGCCCTGCCTCCGATCCAACGCTCCAGCCGATTGCCCAGACCTTGGTTCGTGAGGTTGAAGGTAAACGGTCGCGGGACATCTTGCACGCGGAGGTTTCCGGGCGGGTTGAAGGGATTGGGCTCTTGATACATCGGATTGTTCAGGATCATGCGAGGCTTGTGGCACGTGGCACAGCCAACTTGGCCAAACAGGTTCTCACCGCGCCGGATGACTTGACGCTCCCTTCCGTCAGCAGGAAGCACCTGCTTGGGAATGGCCAGTGCTGCCTGGAAAAGGGACGCCGCCGTGATGTCTCCGACGCTGAGCTCATCGATGACGCCGTCCTCGTCAAAGTCATTGGTTCCGGTGCGTGCAAAGCCGAACCGCTCGACAGACTGCATCCCATGATGATGGTTGTATGCGTTGTTCGTAAAGACCCGGATCGAGTTAACGACACCTTTCTGATGGAACGGCTTGATAACCAAGTCGGCATCCACACCTTCGACCCCGCTGGTATCGAAAGTGCCGTCTGGCCGAGCAGTAATCTGACCAAAGTCGACATCCTTCGTGACGAGATCACGGGTCACATTCTGATTCGACTGCATAGCCGCAGCCTTGGCTGCCTCGCGAATCGCGATCAGTTCCTGACTCATTTCGACGGCGAGGGCCTCGATCGCACCCGCGCCGTGCATTCCTAGCGTGTTTCGTTCGTTGCTGAACTGTGGGTCCGTGCTGTCCAAGGGTGGGTTGGCTAGCTGGCCCAACACGAAGACATTCGCGACGAAGTCGCCCGATCCTCCCACCGCGGGTTCGTTATGACAGCCTGCGCATGAATTAGCGTCTAGGCCAGACACCCGATTCATCAGAGGCATGTTCGTTGGATCGCGATGAGTCGGAGTCCCGTTTCCTGTGGCGGCAGGGCGACCAAACCCATCGAGCTTGTTGAACTTAGCCGCGAAAAGAAATCGCCCCAGGGGAACCAGGTCGTTGAGTCGCAAGTGTCCCGTGTTGATCCGCGCTTGGTCAACATGGGATTGCAGGACGGGCCTGTCTCCAGGGATTTGCGAGTCGGCCGACGTCGTCAGTGAAACGACGCCAACGGCGAAAACTCCCAGGCCAAGGAAAGCGCTCAAATAGTGTTTAGATTGCACAAAACCACCTCCAGCAAACTCCACTTAGTGTACATCGGAAATCTGGGGCGTCCCCAAAAACCAGCACATTCATCACGGAAGTTGCGATTCCACCGCCTCAATTAGGACGTGGAGGGCTAGCATGTGGATCTCTTGAATGCGGTCTGAAGTCTTGCCGGGAGCGAGCACCATGAGGTCGCAGAGAGGCAACACGTCACCACCGCCCCTCCCTAGGAGCCCGATAACCGCCATCTGGGCCTCGCGTGCTGCAAGGCAGGCCCGCACCAAGTTTTGGGATCGGCCAGACGTGCTCAGCACGAAGAGGAGGTCGCCCGGCCTTCCCAGCGCCCGAACGGGCCTCGCGAAGACCTCCTCAAACCCGTAGTCATTCCCCACACAACTCATATGGGTCGGATCGCTGAGTGCAATGACCGGATACGGTGGGCGGTCGTTGCGGAAGCGACCGGTCCACTCCTCGGCGAAGTGCATCGCATCAGCGAGGCTCCCGCCGTTGCCGATCACCAGCGCTTTCCCGCCACTACGAAAGCACTCAAGAAGTCGCTGAGCGATCTGAGCGAGGGTCTGGAGGGTCTGTTCGTCACGACGAAACTCCTCAAGGCAGGCCGCCGCTTCGTGAAAGCTCGAGTCGAAGATCCCTTTCAACCTCCGCTCCGGACGCGAATGGGATCCTTGGGTTGTGCGGGACGGACGACCGGGTGCTTGCGGAGTTCCTCGAGGAGATAAGCGATAGCCTTGTCGAGCTGGGGATCCTTGCCGGCGGCGAAGGCGTTCGGATCGCTGGCGACATCATAGTCGGGTTTGACGCCCGAATCCTCGATGATCCATCCCGTGTCGGGTCTCCACGCCCCGTAGTTGGGGACGTTAACCGATCCTCCGTCCACCAGGGGCCAACCGGGGTCGCTCCCGATTTCGGCAGCGCTGGTCCGTCGCCCAATGAGGGGCCCAATCTTCATTTGTTGAAACTGGTCCGGGAAGAGCTCGCCATCTGAGAAGCAGTATTCGTTGATGAGGCATGCCTTGGGGCCTAGAAACGTGTCGTATTGTCGACTCCAAGTCGCGGCGGCGCGGGCATTCCACATGGCGACGTAGCGCTGCTTGAGAACACGATTAACATTATCAGATATGTTGCCGCCCGAGTTGAATCGCACGTCGACAATGAGACCATCCCGATTGCGCTGCGGCATATACTGTTGCAAAAAATGGCCAAATACGGCTGAAGTCATATTGGCCAGATGAAGGTAAGCAAGTTTACCGTTCGATGCCTTTTCGACATAGGCGGCGCGGCTCTTGACCCACTCCTTGTACCGTAAGTTGCGCTCACTGGCAATCGGCCGAACGAAGATCTGTCGAACTCCGTCGATCGAAGGCTTTGTATTCACCTTGACCGAGATCGTTTGGCCAGAGCGACCTACGAGTCCCGCCAAGAAGCCCGATCCTGATCGTGCCGGGATACCTGCTACTTCGATCAAATAGTCACCGGGTTTCACGTTAAGACCCGGTGCGGAGAGCGGTGATCGTTCACCATCATATCCGTCTCCAGTGAGGATGTTCGTTATGCGATAGAAGCCCGACGGATCGGCTTCGAGGTCTACTCCAAGGAAGGCAGGCGGATTGGCGCGGAAAAGTGACTGGCCGTCTCCGGTCGAATTGAAGGCATGAGACACCGAAAGTTCGGACTGCATCCACTTGATCAGTTGGTCGAGTTCATCTCGGGACCGTACTGCGGGCAACATTGCCGCATAACGACGTCCGATCGCGGGCCAATCCGCACCGTTCATGTTCTTGACATAGAAGAAGTCCCGATGGAGCCGCCAAGCATCCCAAAAGATCTGCTCCCACTCCCGTCTCGGGTCAATCCGCAACTGCAGGCCGCCATAGCCGATACTCGGCGTGGCGGGTACATTGGCGGCCGTCGCGTCGACAACGCGGAATGAGGAGCCGGTTGCCAGGAGCAGTTTCTTACCATCCGGACTCATTTGGAAACCGGAAACACCCTCGGCAACGATCCCCGACGAGCGATCTTTGAGGTCGAAGAAGCTGACTTTCTGGACACCTTCTTCTGCGTACTGCAACAAGATGCGGTCGGCTGACGCTTCGATTCGTGAGTAGTTCTTAGGTGGCGCGGGCAGTTCGATGAGCCGGTCATAGAGTCCATCGATGTCGATTCGGAAAGGATCATCTTTGGGCTTAGCCTCGGTGGCAACACTCGCTTCCTCTTCGTTTTTGGGAAGAAGGGGCGAAAGCGTATCGTTCTTCAATGCGAGTAAATATACTTTGACGGTGTTTCGAACCGCCAATATGTTCTGATATTCGTCCCATGCTGGAGTCAAGTTTCGACGAGAGAGAAACGCAAGCCACTTGCCATCGGTGCTGAACGTCGCGCCAAAATCATGCGAAAGCTGCTTGCCGAGGATCGTCACCTTCTTGCTGGCGACTTCGTACAAGCCGATCGAGTTATATTGCGTGACGGGCTCGACCCAATCAAAAACGATCCATTTGGAATCAGGCGAGAATGAGGCACGGGCTCCTTGCCAAGCATCGCTGAAATCATAGACGAGCGACTCGCGACCTGTAACGATGTCAATCAGCCGCGTTCGGGCTTCGCTATCTCCAATCAGAACATATAGATTATTGGGCGACCATTGGAGTGTCCGAATTTGTCGAGCGGGGTCAGATGTAAGTTGCTTAGGATTACTACCGTCCGCATCGGCAACATAAACTTGCTGTTCCCGCGACTCGTCAGAAACGTAGGCCAGTTTCTTGGTATCAGGCGAGAAAACTGCTCGGCCGTATCGTACGCCATCTTTTGCCAACAGCACGCGAGCCTCACCATCTTTGGTAGGCAACGAGAGAATCTGCCCGCGCGACTCGACCAGGATTCGCTTTCCAGTTGGACCAAGGGTTGCGCCTTGGACAAAACGCTCAGCGGGCACCAGGTACGGGCGAGTATGAATGAGGTCAGAGGCAAGGTCGAAAGCGACCGGCGTCGCTTTGCCTGTCGCTGGTTCGAGCACTTCGAGCCCGTATCCCCTTTCGTAAATGAGGCGCCGACCGTCGGACGAGAGATTGCGGATTTCAGCGGAGCCGCGGCTTCCCACTGTTGACAGGTTCGCCGCGGCACGGCTGATTCCGAATTGTCCTGCCGGGTCAGTCGCCATCCATAGGGAACCGTCGGCCCACGTCGGAAACTCGCAAGATCCCTTTGGCATGGAGGCGGCCTCAGTGAACGACTTTTTGGCCAAATCACCGATCCAAACGGAGTTCACCTGCCCACCATCGTAGTTGAATCGCGCCATACGGGACCGCTGAAACCGTGTAAACGCAATCTTGTCTTTCGAACCTGCATAGCAGGCGTTCGCCGCGAACTCAATCGGCAGCGCCTTCGGATAGCCACCGTCGAAGGGAACCGTGTAGAGGCGGAATGATACTGGGTAGCCACGGGCCATGTAGAGGATCTCTCGCCCGTCCGGGGACCAGTCCTGAGGTTCGGCGTTGTCGGCCATGAAGGTGAGCCGTCTGGGCGCACCGCCTTCAACCGGCATCACATAGACCTCTCGGGTCCCGTCGTACTCGCCCGAGAAGGCTATCCACTTACCGTCCGGAGAGAATCTCGGTGTCGTCTCGCGCCCCTCGTCGCGGGTCAGCCGAACGGCCCGACGTGAATTCAAATCGCCGACCCATATGTCGCCTTCGCAAGAAAACGCGACCTGATTGCCTGCGATATCGGGCGTCCTTAGGAACGCGTCGGGAGACGGAGCAACGAGCAGCACAATCAGGCCGAGCATGGGGCAAATTATGTCTTACCCGGCTATTCTGTTCGGTTCCGTACGAGGCATTTTGGGCTGAAACGTGATCCAACCCTCAATTGCGGCTTGCAATCCGGTCAAGCAACTTGCGAAGGGTCTTCTGAGCCGCGTCGATGACCAGGGGGCTGTCATCGTGGAGGCAGTCGCCAATTTGGTCAAGAGCTTGGATGGCTTTCAGACGACCGAGGGCGAGAATGGCGGCGCGCCGTACCTTGGGTGACTCGTCATGAAGGAGCATCATCAATGGACCGATGGCGCGCGGGTCGCGCAGGTTGCCCAGCGACTCGATGACCGTGAGCCGGGAGATGTCGGATCGCGCCGTGAGCAAAGCCAGAAGAGGCTCGAAGGCCCGTCGACTGCCGCTTCGCCCCAAGGCACGCACCGCAGAGACGCTCACCTCCAAGCGCTCGTCGCCGAGGAATGGCACGACTTCGGGAACCGCGTCCCTCCCCACGAGTTCCACAAGCGCCTCGATCGCGGCTCCAATGACGACCGCGTCCTCATCCTCCAGACGTACTCTGATGTCGGACACTGCCTCTTTGGCTTTGCGCGCTCCCAACGAAGTAGCCGCGTGAGTTCGGGCAATGGGGTTATCGTGATAAAGGGCCTCGACCAGGATGGGAACAGCCTCGGGTGACTTAACCTCGGAGACAGCCAGCACGGCACCGGCCACCACCAATTCGTCTTCATCGTGGAGTAGTGCCGCAAGTGCTGGCAACGCACGGGGATCTCCGATCGCTCCTAGAGCAAAGGCAATCTGATTTCTGTTCTCCGGCTCTGGGTCGCCCAGGGATGCAAGCAAGATGTCCGCTGCTTCGGGTGTCCCGATCTTTCCCAAGGCAAAGGCCGCCGACCAACGAACGCCCGAGTCGATATCGTGCATGGCTTCGCGAAGACTCCCGACAGAAGCCGGTGAGCGAAGGAGAGCCAGGGAGTGAGCCGCAGCGGCTCGGATGTCTTCGAGGGGGTCCTTCAGCAGGACCATTTCGAGGGCCGACACGGACTGATCCGTCCGATACTCGCTGAGTGCGCGCACGGAGTCGAGCCGGGCTTCGGGCTCGGAGTGCTGGAGGCGGATGAGGAGGCGGTTAAGGGTCACCAACCGCCTCGAATCGAGTTTGGTCGAGGCCACCGTCATAGGCTCCCACTTCGAATTTCGGTCTAGGCGGACCTAGCCCTAACCCCAAGGATTGCCTGATTTCGCGCTATGCCGAAAGTTCGTCGATCCTGGACTCCATCAGCTTCACCAGTTCACCCAACGTTCCCGCATCGAACGCAAACTTGCCGCCCGCGGCTTCAAACAGCTGGGGCAGACCTACCGTGCAGCCGAGAGCTAACGCCTTGCGATAGGACGCGAGGGCTCCTGCAGGATCCGACATCGAGTTGCGCCACACCTGCACCGCCCCCATTTGTGCAAGGCCATACTCGACATAGTAGAACGGAACCGTGAAGATGTGGAGCTTACGGTGCCAACCGGTCACTTTCTCTGTCTCCAATCCTGAATAGTCGATGCCCTTCATAAATCGGTCCCAAAGCTCTCCCCACTTATGATCACAAGCGGTAGGGTCACTGCCGTTCGGATTTGTATAAGCCCAATGCTGGAAGGCATCCACGACCGCCATGTAAGGCCAGAAGAGAATTCGGCTTTCGAGGTGTTCGACTTGAGCCCGGGCAGCGTCTTCGGGCGTGTAATATCCACGGTCGAGGTAAGGGGCTGCGAGAAGTTCCATCGCCATCGAAGCGACCTCGCAGAATTCGCTTCCCACCTGCGTTTGCTGGAAGTAGGGAAGATTGCTCGTCGAGAATGCGTGGAAGGCGTGGCCGGCTTCGTGAAGGAGCGTCTGGACGTCGTCGTGGACGCCTACGGTGTTCATGAAGATAAACGGTCGCTTGGCAGTATCGAATGAAGTGCAGTAGCCTCCCGGGGCCTTGTTCTTCCGGCTATCGAGGTCGAGCAGATTCTCCCGAACCATAATTCGGAACTGGGCAGCGAGATCGGGGTCGAGCTGATCAAAGATCACCTGACCCTTGTCAATCATCTCCTGCACGTTGTCGAACGGCCGAAGCGGCTGATGGCCGGGCGGTTCCGCATCGACATCCCAAGGTCGCAGCGCTTCGACGCCAAGTTTTAACCGCTTCCTTGCATAAATCCGCTCAGCAGCCGGGACGACCACCTCCTCAATTGCGCGATGGAACGTCTCGCAATCGGCGGGCGTGTAGTCGAAACGCATGAGCATCTGCCACATGTATTCGCGGAAATCAGCTTTGTCCGCGTTGGCCGCGATTCGACCACGCAAGTCATAGAACTTCTCCCACTGGCTATTGAGCGTGTCGCGATCCTGCAGCTTCCGGTCCAGCTTCATGCGCCAAGCCTTCTCGCGCTTCGACCGATCCGGGTCGCGCATGACTTTCTCAAGTTGGTCGACAGGAATCTCGGTACCTTCCCACACCACGGTCTGTCCGCCCACGACCGCATCGTAGTCGTTGCTGAGCTTGATCGTATCAGTCAAGAGCGGCAGGTTCTCGGCCCTGAACAAATCCGCCTCGGCTCGCATCTGCCGTAAGGGGTTTTCCATCCCCTTCGGTACGAGGCCGCTGGCCAGGAGCTTTTCCTTCAGGCGCTGTTCGGCAACTTCGGATGGCTCGTAAATCGTGTCCAAATAGCGATCGAGTTTCTCTTTGGTGTCGGCGTCGGCGGTGTTGACGGTCGTGCCGACATGGAGTCGCGAGCCGACTTCGTTGACGAGATTGTGGAGGCGCGTCCAATCTTCGAGCCACTCCTCGACGTTGTCTTCGGTCAGTTCGCGCGCGGCAAGTTCATCGAAATGCGGCGCAAGGCGGTCCCACTCCCAATTCATGACTTCGGCGCTGGTGGCCGGCAAAGGTGAAAGCATGCCGTGATTATGTTTCGCCGCGACCACCGGCTTGCATGAGGCGAATGTCCTAAAGTGCGGAAAGTCGTCCAAGCGGCACAATAGCCGCATGGCGGAGCAGCTGGATCGACTCGTAGGCATCATGGACCGACTCCTCGCCCCCGGAGGATGCCCTTGGGATCAGGAGCAAACACATGAGTCGCTCAAGAAGTACTTGCTCGAAGAAGCCTATGAAGTTCTCGATGCGATCGACTCCGGTGATCCCGAAAAACTGAAAGAGGAGCTCGGCGACCTGCTCCTCCAGCCAATTTTCCACGCACAGATGGAGGCCCGCGATGGCAATTGGGACATCGAGGATGTCGCCCGTGCCATGAGCGACAAACTCGTTCGCCGACACCCCCACGTCTTTGGCGACACCGAGGTGGCCGACGCCGAGGAGGTCCTGAAGAACTGGGATCAGATCAAGCAGCGAGAGAAAGGAGGTGAACCCGATTCGATCCTCGCCGGAGTTCCGCGCGGGATGGCGGCGCTCCTGCGCGCCCACGAGATCAGCAAACGGGCTGCGCGGGTCGGCTTCGAGTGGCCCGATGTCAACGCGGTCTTCGATAAGCTCCGCGAAGAAGAGACGGAGCTTCGAGAGGCTCTCGCTTCAGGGGATATAGCGGCCATCGAAAGCGAAGTCGGCGACCTGCTCTTCACCGCCGTCAACATCGCGCGCTGGTCCGGCATTGAACCCGAGGAAGCCTTGCGCAAGATGCTCAACCGGTTTACGGATCGTTTTCAAGCCATGGAAGCTGCCGCGGCGAAGCCGCTACGCGAACTTGATCCGGGCGAGTGGGACGATCTTTGGGAGCAAGCGAAGGTGAGAGAGTCTAACGAGCCATAGACTGGGCGAAAAGCGAACCTCGGAGCGCGGACCTTAGTTCGCCTCTGGGTTGAGGACTTCAGTCCGATCCGATGGACAGGATCTGAGAACTTCGTGGCGTCGGAGCTTTCTTGAGCGACGGATCGGACTGAAGTCCTCAACCCAGAGGCGGACTAAAGTCCGCGCTCCGGCTATTGAGACGCCATCGGTACGGGTCAGAGTGTTGCTGGCTCGGCGGCCTTCTTCCGCCAATGGACGTCGAGATTCTTGACCGCCGCCGCCTCATCGAGCCTACCGACGATCTGAGTCGTCGGGGCGTTGTGTAGGAGGTCAGGATCGGTCTTAGCCTCAGTCAGAATCGAGATCATCGCGTCGCAGAAGTCGTCCAAGGTCTCCTTGCACTCCGTCTCGGTCGGCTCGATCATCATCGCTTCCGGCACAATGAGCGGGAAGTAATTGGTGGGCGGATGGAAGCCGTAGTCAATCAGCCGCTTGCTGATGTCGAGGGCGCGGACGCCGAATTCCTTCTTATAGCGCTCCGCCGTCAGCACGCACTCGTGCATGCACGGACGGTTGTGGGCGGCAGGAAGGTGATCTCGGAGGCGGGCTTTCACGTAGTTCGCATTCAGAACCGAGTGCCGTGAAATTTCGGGCAGACCTTCCTTTCCGAATGCCATCAGATAGGTGAGCGCGCGAACTTCCATGAGGAACTGGCCGAAGAAAGCGCTGACCTTGCCGATGCTCAGCGGTCGGCTGATGTCGAGTTCGACCTTGCCAGACGCCGCCCTACGCACCACCGGAACCGGCAGGAATGGCTCCAGGTGCTGCTTCACGCCGATCGCGCCGCACCCAGGACCCCCGCCGCCGTGCGGGGTCGAGAACGTCTTGTGCAAGTTCAGATGCATGCAGTCGAATCCATGATCGCCGGGCCGGGTGGTGCCGACCATTGCGTTCATGTTTGCCCCGTCGCAGAAGACTTGTCCGCCTACCGCGTGCACCATCGCGCAGATCTTCTCGATGTTCGGCTCGAACAGGCCGAGGGTAGACGGGTTGGTGAGCATGACGGCCGCGACCTCGTCATTCAAGAGGGCGGCAAGGGCATCGAGGTCGGTGTTGCCTTCGCTGTTCGTGGCGACCGACTTCACGGTGTAGCCAACCATCGCCGCCGACGCTGGGTTCGTGCCGTGGGCGGAGTCGGGAACGAGCACCACGCGTCGCTTCGCGCTTTCGCCACGAGACTCGTGGTAAGCCCGGATCAGCATCAAACATGTGAGTTCGCCATGGGCTCCCGCGAGCGGTTGGAGCGTGATTTCGTCGAATCCGGTGACTTCGCAAAGAATGTCCTGAACCTGGGCGAGGACTTCGAGTGCACCGGGCACGGTCGACGCCGGCTGCATCGGATGGATGTGGGTGAACCCGGTCAACGCCGCCGTTTTCTCGTTGATCTTCGGGTTGTACTTCATGGTGCACGACCCGAGCGGATAGAAGCCGGTCTCGATACCGTAGTTGATGTGGCTCAGGTTCGTGAAATGCCGCAACAAGTCAAGCTCGGCGACTTCGGGCAGGTTGAGCTCCTTTCGCGTACCGCCGAGGACGGTGTCCAAATCGACCTTGGGCGTGTCGGCGATGGGCAAGTTGCACCCAATGCGGCCAGGGGAGGACTTTTCGAAGATCAGGGTCGGCGTGGGAACGGTTTTCTGCGTCATCTCGGCAATCTCATTTTACTTCTACGCTTCGGAGCCCGTGACTTCAGTCCGACTTTGGCGAGGCCATTTGAAGATATACCGGGATCGGACTGAAGTCCTCAACCCAGAGGCGGACTGAAGTCACGCGCTCCATTTAGGCGTCTAACAATATGGCGGAACCAGGAACGATAGGACCCGGGGCGTGGTTGAATGCTCTGGCAAGTATAATTCTGGCTACGGATTGCACTATGAAACAGGTTGGAACAAGCTGGTTGATCGGGTTCTTGGGCGTCGCGGCACTCATCGGGTGCGGCGGATCGCAGCAGAGCGGCTTTGGCGGCTCAAGCGCGGGCTCGTGGAACGGTGGCTCCGGTTCGCGAATGAACCAGAACCCCAAGAATAATAACAACCCCGGGCAGCAGCCAGGCGTGAACCAGGAAATCAGCGCTGGAGGCGGATTCCCGCTGTTTATCACCGACGCCTCAGATCCCCAGGTTGAGCACGCCTACGTCCGAATCTACGAGGCCAGCCTCTACACGAGCAAGAACAGCATCCCGGTCTTCGTTTCCCCCGAAGGCGAAGTCGTGGATCTGAAGAGCTTGAAGGACAGCCAGGGCATGCGTTTCCTGTTCCTCGGTGCGACACCGATGACGCCTCCGGACCTCGTACGCATTCAGTTCATCATCGGCAAGGAGTTCGTCGTGGTTCCCAAAGGCGGAGCCGCGAGCGAGGTGCGCCAGTTCGCCGACCAGCTTAACGAGGGCAAGAATAAGACGCGACTGACGCTGAGCCTCCCGAAGAAGGACATGCAGGCGCTCGTCGTGAACTTCGACCTTGGCGCTGCCACCGATGACAAGCAAAAGAAGACCCTCATCGCGATCAAGGAAGTCGATGCCCCGACTCTCACCGATCCCAGCCGCCAAGACCTCACTGCCTTCACCGGTAAGGTGGCTTCGCTGAACGGCAGTGCCCCCGAACTGACATTCGGGTTCAACTTTGGGAATGGCCGGTCGCTTCGAGTCAACACGACCAGCGAGACCGCGATCTACGATTCGAAGGGCGATGCCGCCCCGAAAGTTGCCAACGGCACCCAGGTTGAGGTGCGCGGTGCGTTTGACCTGACCACGAAGATGTTCGCTGCCTCCGCACTGCGCGTGATCGGCAAGGGCTCGGGCGACGAAGAAGTTTCAGGATTCCTGCAGAAGGACGCTCTGGACAAGGGCGAACTCGTGCTGGTTGCCCGCACCGCCAACGGTCCTTCGAAGTCCATTCACAATTTGCCGCTTGATGTCACCAAGGACACCGTCTTCATGACCGCGAACGGAGACAAGACGTCTAAAGAAGATTTCATCAAGGCGGTAGGCACTTCTCCCGTCGAAGTCGACGGTTCTTTCGACAAGAAGGGCGAGACGCTCAAGGTCAACCGAATCAAGGTCGACAAACCAGCCCCGACCTCAGCACCCAAGCCAAATGCGCCAGCGGCAACTCCTGCCGAGGGCGCAAAGCCTGCGGAAGGCACGCCGGATGCAGGCGGCGAGGAAGAGCGACCCGAGATGGCTTCCGAAATCCTCGGCGCGGTAGCCACTGTGGATAAATCGGCGGGAACTTTCACCGTCAAGCCGTCCAAGCTCGTTGGTTTCAAATCCGACGCTGAGTCACTTCCGATCCAGATCTATGACAAAACCGCCTTCCGCGATGCAGCGGGCAAGAAGATGACCAAGGAGCAGCTCCTTGATGCCCTCGCAGCCGGGAAGAACGTCCGAGTTCGCGGTGGCCTCGTCCCCGACGGATTCCGTGCCCTAATGGTCATGCTCACGAAATAGCGTTTCCCTTCACCGGGCCCCCTCGCACCCACCGCGAGGGGGCTTCTTTCTTGAATGCTGGACCTTCTGACCGAATATTGCGCAGGTGCCGGGATGCCGCTCTCTGTCGAGCAGGTGGAGCGGTTCGAGGCCTACCTCGGCGATCTATATGCGGTCAACGCCACGATGAACCTCACGCGGGTTCCGCGCGAAGAAGCCGAACTTCGACACCTGATCGATTCGCTCCTAGTCGCCGAGTTCCTTCCGGCGGGTGCAGAAGTTGTTGACCTCGGTACGGGTCCCGGATTGCCCGCCTGGGCCCTGGCCTGCGCCCGGCCTGACTTAAAGGTAACTGCGGTGGACTCCTCTGGCAAGATGCTCGACTTTCTGCGACGACATCCTCTGTCGAATCTGACGGTAGTCCAGGGCAGGGCGGAGGATTTGTGTTGGGAGGAGGTTTATGACGCAGCAACTGGGCGCGCGATTGCGCCGCTAGGAATTCAATTAGAGCTGAGTTGCCGGATGTTGCGAGTCGGAGGCCGTGCCGTTCCCTTCCGCACCACCGCTGAGCGCGAAGCAATCCGAGCGTTCCCAGCTAAAAAACTCGGCATTGAACTCTCCTCCCTAGAAGAGCGCAAACTCCCTGGCACCGATATCATCCGTCTCTTTCCGATCTTCACTAAGATCGCGAAAACACCGGGAGGTTTCCCGCGCAGTTGGGCGCAGATCAAGGCGAACCCAATCTCCTAGGAACCCAAACCGTACCGCTGGCATCCTGCCGGCCTCCCCCGTGCAGTTCCTCCGTATGCGGTGCCGGCAAGATGCCAGCGGTACGGCCGGATGCGTTTCTTCCATTCGCGATTCCGAGCTGCTCATAAAGAGAAACGGCCCCGGAGAACGGGGCCGTTAGCGCTCGATAGCCTGGGTTTCCGAAGCGTTGCGTGTATTGCGATCGGCTTCGAGCGTCGTTTTCTTAGGGACGTTGCGAATTAGTTCTTTGCCGCAGCCATTCGCGGGGTGGAGGGGGCCACTTCCACGAGGGCTTGGGGCGGAGCGAGTAAGTAGACCTGCTCACCGATCTCTTCCCACGTTCCTTCTTGGGCGTAGTTGACGCCGCACATAAAGTCCTTGATCTTCTCGCGAAGTGCCGAATCGGCCGCCGTCAAGTTCAAAATCTGCTGCTCGCCGCGCTTAATGCCATCCGCCGCCGCCACCGCGTCCTGGAACGATACGATCTGGCGACGTACGGTTACGCTGTAACGGTGAAGCGACTGATAGCGCGGGCCAGAGGTCGGGACCATGTCCAGGTTTTCCTCGTCAATCGGCTCGCTGCGCGAGAAGAAATTCTTCAGTTTGGTGAAGGCGCCGGGGCGCTCCATCACTTCCATATCCTCCATGATTCTCCTATCCTCCAATCCCTGGACTTAGGCTCGGTCTCCAAATAGCGCTGATCCGATCCGAACGAGTGTTGATCCCTCCTGGATCGCCACTTCGAAATCCCCGCTCATTCCCATGCTGAGAATATCCGCCTCTGGAACCTTCGGCAGCCAATCCTTCAGTTGCCGAAAGTAGGGACGCATATTCTCCGGATCAAGCGCAGGACCGATCGTCATCAGCCCACGAAGCCGAACTTCCTTACAGTGTGTGCAGATTCGAATGAATTCGTCAAGTGCCCCCGGCGCAATTCCGGACTTTTGTGCCTCTTTTCCCACGTTGACCTCGATCAAAGCGTCGATTCGTCGGGGTTGTTTAGCGATCTCCCTCAGTTGGCTTTCCGAGTCGAGAGTGTGGATGAGATGAAACACCTCGGCCACTCGCTTTGCCTTGTTGGATTGGAGTTTGCCGATGAAATGCCAGCGGATGTCGCTCGGCAGTTGCTCGATCTTCGGGAGCGCTTCCTGGAGTCGACTCTCGCCAAAGTCGCGACAACCCAAGTCGTATGCCTCACGAATCTTCTCGATGGGTACCGTCTTGGTCACGGCAACGAGGGTGACTTCTGACCTCTTGCGACCCGCTGAGGAGCATGCGTCTTCGATGCGTCGCTCGATTTCGTCTAAGTTCTCCTTGAGCGACATCGCTACTCGGCTCCGAGGATTGCGCTGGTTAGGGTTGCGGCTCTGTTGGCGGCGAGGACATCGTGGGTTCGGATCACGCGGACGCCTGCCGCTTGGGCCAACACCTGCGCTGCTAATCCTGCCTCTATCCGTTCTTCTAGGGGTGCGGGGGCCGATTCCGTGCCAATGAGTTTTCCCAAAAACGACTTGCGGCTCACGCCAATGAGGATGGGATATCCCAGTTCGACGAATGCACTTAGATGCTTGAGGAGGGAGAGGTTGTGCTGGACCGTCTTCCCGAATCCAATTCCAGGATCGAGCCAGATGCTGCTCTTCGGTACTCCCGCACTTTCAAACCAATGGGCTCGGTCAAGGAGATAAGCCCTGATCTCTGCCACGACATCTTCGTAGTGCGGATTCTGCTGCATCGTCCGAGGATCGCCCTTCATGTGCATGAGGCAAACCGGCACATTAGCCCGCGCGCAAACCGTGGCCATTTCCGGATCGACCCCGGCGCATACGTCGTTGACGATTTGCGCCCCCGCTTGGATCGCAGCGCTTGCAACACTTGCTTTTGACGTATCTATGGAAACGATGATTCCCTGGTCAACCAGCCGCTCGATAACGGGATTGACCCGGCTAATCTCTTCCTCTTCGCTAATCGCCTCTGCCCCCGGCCTCGTCGACTCTCCTCCGACGTCGATCAGATCCGCCCCTTCCTGAACCATGCGCACGGCGTGCTCAACAGCCTTCTCGATCTCGAAGAACGAACCCCCGTCGCTAAAGCTGTCAGGCGTGACATTGAGAATCCCCATGATCGCCGGTCGACCGACGGGGAGCACGTAGCTCACGCTTCCTCCTGCAGAGCGGGAAATACAAGCGTCGCCCGAGTTCCTTTCCCGACTTCACTTTCGATGATCAGCCGTCCACCAAACGCCTCCGCGATACCCCGGGTAATCGACAGCCCCAACCCCGTTCCCCCGTCTCCTCGACTCCGGGCCGCATCCGCGCGATAGAACCGCTCTGTCACCCGCGCCAAGTGCTCCGCCGGAATCCCACTCCCCGTATCCTCGACCTGAATCCCCGCATCCCCGCCCTTTACGAGCACCCGCACGTTAATGCACCCGTCCGCTGGCGTATGCCGCCGCGCGTTGTCAATCAAGTTCGTGACCGCCCGCACCAAATCGTCCTGCCGCCCCATCACCCGGACCGCTGGCACCCTGCCGGCGTCCCCGGGGCCCCCCTCTCCTGCGCCCACAAGACTTTCGAACACGTCATGAGAGGCGGCGGAGGAGAGGGGATGGGGGAGAGGTTCCTCTGACTGTACCGCTGGCGTCCCGCCGGCATCCGGTCCCTCATTGCTAGCCGGCGCCCCCTCCCTAACCCTCCCCCGCGGCGGGGGAGGGGACTCGGACCGGATCGCTGCCCCAGCAGTCGGATCGAACATGGCCACGGCCTCACAGACCACTTCATCCAGACTCACCGGCTCCTGCCCCTGCGCAAAGCCTTCATCCTCCATCCGGGCTAAGGCGAGAAGCTGATGCACCAGCCGATTCACGCTGTCCGCCGCTTGATCGGCCACGCCGAGGGCCTTCCTCAACTCCTCCGGTGACGATTCTTGTGACAGCGCAGCGCTCGTGACGAGCTTAATCCGCGCCAGAGGCGTGCGAAGCTCATGCGACGCATCGCCGACGAACTGCTTCTGCCTGGCCAAAGCCTCAGTCACGGCCGCGAGGGCCGCCTCCTTCTCTTCGAACGTAGCTCCTAGCCGCTCAAGCATTCCGTTAAAGGTCGTCGCCAATCGGGCCAGTTCGTCATCGCCGCTTACCGGCAGCCGGGTCTGCATCTCGCTCGCACTGATCTTCGCAGCCGCTTTCGTGACCGCATCGACCGGGCCCAATGCACGCCCCGCCAGGAACCAGCCTGCCGCCGCTGCGAGAAAGATGGCGAGGGGGGTCAGGGAGAGAAGCAATTGGGTCTGATTGGCGACCAATCGCTCGGTGTCCGCCATGTTGGTGCCAATCTGGACGATACGCATCGCTCCGCCGGGAGTGGGCAACGGGTTGGTCAGGACACGCATCTTCTTGTCCCCAGTCCCGACCTCGCTCCAAACGGGCCCACGCCGAGCCGCATCGAGAGCGGATCGATCAAGCGGCGGCGCGTTCCCGGCACCTTCGGTCGGCGTTCCGTCCAGGTTGAACACGCGCGGTCGACCGGGGTTATCCGGGCCGTTCAGGGGACCGAATGGGGGGCCAAGCGGACCCCCTCCAGGACGGCTCTCGGGTGGGGGACGCCGGATCACCTCGTCCGCGCGCCGCTGCAACTCACGATCCAAGGACCCGACCGCGTTGGTTCGCGTTGTGACGCCCAGCAAGACTCCGCACACCGCCAGCAGTGCCAAGACCACCAGCGCGTTGACCACGATCAGCCGGGTGCGGAACGAGCGAAGCATCTACCCCGTCTCCTCCGGAATCCGGTAGCCGAACCCGTGCATCGTCTCGATCAAGCTCTTCTCGCGCCCAACGTCAATCTTCTTGCGCAGGGATGTGACGTGGAAATTCACGGTATTCGAAAGGCTTTCGTCGTCCGCCCAAATCGAATCAACGATCATTTCACGGGTCAGCGTTCGGCCACGATTGCGGGCCAGAGCCTCCAGCAAGGTGTACTCGCGGGGCGTCAAGTGGATGTGCTCTCCGTTGCGAGTGACGCTTTTGTGCGCGACATCGATCTCCAGGTCGGCTACATGAAGCTGGCTCGTCCGCTGGCTCGACTCTCGCCGGAGCAACGCGCGAATCCGCGCGGCGAGTTCGGGGTAAGCGAAGGGCTTGGGCAAGTAATCATCCGCACCCGAGTCCAGGCCCCGCACTTTGTCGTCCAATTGGTCGCGCGCGGTCAGCATCAAGATCGGCACGCGGTTCTTCTTCATCCGCAGTGCCTCGCAGACGCTGAACCCATCGCGGCCCGGCAGCATAAGATCGAGCAGGATCAGACCGTACTGGTGCGCGTTGGCGTACTTAAGGCCGGTTTCGCCGTCGCGGGCGACGTCGACCGAGTAGCCGTCTTTGGTCAGCGCTTGACCCAGGCTATCGGCAATAACCTCGTCATCCTCGATTACCAAGAGACGCATGGCTCAATTATGAGGGAACCGGCCCGTACCGCTGGCGTCCCCGTCGGCACGGAGTCTGTCAGACTGCACCCGGATGCCGGCGGGACGCCAGCGGTACGACGTTTGGGCTAACCCTGCATCGCTCGGAGTTCTTCGAGTCGTCGCGAGTGGGATTCCCAATCGGCAATCGTTTGTTCGATGCGCTTTGAGAGTTCACCGTGTTGGGTGCTCATGGCAAAGAGATCGGCATCGGCAGGCGGACTGGCCATGGTTCGCTCAAGCTGCTCGAGTTCCGCCTCCAGGGTCGAAACCGAATCCTCGGTCGTCGCAACGAGCTTCTCGACCCGAGCAATCTCCTTGCTCAATTCGCGCGGCGTCAGTTCGGGCTCCGCGCCTTGGCTTCGCCACTTGACGCCAAGGTTCGCAACCGGGCCGCTGGGCTTGGCCTTCGCCTTCGGCAGTTCCTCCATGCCGCGAGCCCGCCAAGCGCGATACTCGCCGTACGAGCCGGGATAGACGACGGCTTGCGGACGCCGAACATCCAGCGTGTGATTCGTCACCTGCTCCAGGAGCCAGCGGTCATGGGAGACGAGAATCAGCGTGCCGGTGTACTCCCGGAGCACCTCCGCCAAAGCCTCGCGCGACGCCATGTCGAGGTGGTTCGTCGGCTCGTCCAGGAAGAGCACGTTGGGGTTGACGGCGGTCAAGACGGCCAGCGCCATCTTGTTCCGCTCGCCCCCGCTCAAGGTGCTGATCGGGCGGAACACGTCGTCGCCAGTGATCAAGAACCGACCGAGCAGATTGCGCGCGGGTCCGGCTTCCATTCCCAACTCGTAGTTCAGGATCTGCAAGGGACTCAGCGAAGCGTCGAGGGTCGAGGCGTCTTGCGAGAAGTAGCCGTGGTTGACGTTCGACCCTAGCTTGGCCGTGCCTTCGACCGCCGAAAGCTCGCCGAGCAAGATCTTTACCAGCGTCGACTTTCCGGCCCCGTTCTGGCCGATGACACCCCACCGCTCACCCCAGCGGACGACCCAGTCGAGGTGCTGGAAGAGCTGCTGCTCACCGAACGCCATGCCGAGGTCCTTGGCTTCCAGCACGATGTCTCCCGTTCGCTGGACCTTGCCAAAGCCCGCCTTCATTCCCTTGTCGTCCTTCGGTGCCTGGATCGCCTCGGCCTTCATGCGCTCCAGCATCTTCAGGCGGCCGCGAGCCTGGGCGGTGCGCTGGCTGTTCATAAACCGCCGCACATACTCGTCAAGCTTTGCCATTTCCTCTTGCTGCTTGGCCGCGACGATTGTCAGGCGCGCGTCTTCTTCCTTGCGGAGCTGAAGGTACTTGTCGAACGGTCCCTGGTAGCTCTTGACGGTTCCGTCGCGCATCTCGATGACCCGCTGGCAGACGTTTTGGAGGAATGTGCGGTCGTGCGAGACGAGCAGGACCGCGCCGCCGTAGCCGCGAATCCAGCTTTCGAGCCACTCGGTCGCTTCGAGGTCGAGGTGGTTCGTCGGCTCGTCCAGGATCAGCAGGTCGGGCTCTTCGAGGAGCAGGCGGGCGATGATGAGGCGGGTGCGCTCGCCGCCGCTGAGCTTGCGGACCGATTTGCCAAACTCCGATTCCTCAAATCCCATCCGCTTGAGCACGGTGTGAATGTCCCGCTCCGCGCTGTATCCGCCTTCGAGGTGAAAGTGCTCGTTGAGGAGGCTGTATTCCTCCAGGTCTTCGGCGCTCGGATTGCTTTCGAGCTTCGCCTCAAGCTCCTTAAGACGGGCCTCCATCTCGACGAGGTGGGCCCGCGCGGCCTCGGCCTCTTCGAGGACGGTCCGTGTTTCGTCGAGTCGGCTCTGCTGGCTCAGGTAGCCGATGCTCAGCCCCCGCTCCCAACTCACACTCCCCCCGTCCGGCTCGTACTCGCCGGTCAGGATCTTGAGAAGCGTCGTTTTCCCCGCTCCATTCCGCCCCACCAGCGCCACCTTCTCGTGTCGCTCCAGGCGAAACGTCACGTCGTCCAGCACGATATCGGCACTGAACAGCTTGCGCACGTTGACGACGTTGAGGAGCACGGGATACAGATTGTACCGGGAGGTCCTGAATGTTCGGCCCAGCGTGTACCGGTCCAACGGCCTTCGGACACTGACCCGTCCAACCGCGAGTCCGCGCCCCCTCCCTGTCCCTCCCCCGCGACGGGAGAGGGGACTCAACCGCGCTTCCAACACAGGACTGATAGCAGTTCCAACGGGATAGATTCCAAGGAGGTCCCCTCTCCCGTCGCGGGGGAGGGACAGGGAGGGGGCGCGGCCGAACAATGGGCGACGGTCCCAAGGCGAGTAAGACTTGCAACCATCCCAACTCCAACGAGCACAATCGAGCCATGGCCGAGCCGAGCATGACACCGGAGGAACGCGAAGCCATTCGCCTCTATTGGGCGCACCACCACCCCGGCGAAGAGCTCCCTCCCGACCAAATCCCCATCGTCCTCAAGATCATCCGCGCCCGAGTCGCGGCGATCGAGGAGGATGTGGCGAAGATGGCGGTCCGAGCGATGTCCGAGGGGCGTAAGACGCCGAGGCGGCACTCCTTCGGAGCGCTTGCCGGGCTGGCCACCATCGCTGGCGTGGTGGTGGTCGGCTATTCCGTGTACGAGATCCTTGCTAGGCTGTTCGGTTGGTAGCCAGGAATCGTGGCGCGGGCATCCTGCCCGCGCTCGTCGCACTTGGAATCAGGCGATGACTCTCAA
>JAIBBE010000129.1 GCA_019694835.1 Fimbriimonadaceae bacterium
AACCAGGACTTGGTATGCCAGCGACCTTCGCTGATCCATTTTCGTGACCTCCACAAAGCCTTTCACAGTCTAAGGACTGGAAAGGATGTCTTGGCACAACCTGGAAAGGAAGCCGTGGCACAGGACATTGGGTGTTGTGGAGGCACCGGTCGGAGATTGGCAGCGTGCCAAGGTCTGCGTGGCCGCCGCTTTTCGTCGCGGGACTCATGCTAGCAATCCACTTTGCCACGTGGATCACCTCGCTAGGCATGACTTCCGTGTCTTCCTCGCTCGTGTTGGTCAATACGACTCCGTTCTGGGTTGCCCTGGCTGCCCCGCGCTTGGCGGGCGATCGGGTCACGAGGCGTATGGTGCTGGGTATCGTCGTTGGTTTCGCGGGGACGATCGTCATTGGGCTCGGTGACTTTAGGGCGACGGGCAGTGCTTTGACCGGCGACTTGCTTGCGCTGATTGGGGGCTTGGCTTCTGCCGGGTATGTCTTGGCCGGGCGCAGGGCACGGCAGGTCGTTTCGCTGCCGGTCTACGGAACGCTTTGCTACGGCTTGGCCGGATCGCTGCTTTGGCTGGCCGTGCTGCTGTTTGGAGTTAAGCTCACTGGACTTTCTAACTTCCAGTGGGGCTGGATCGCACTGGTTGGCCTGGTGCCTCAATTGATCGGGCACAGCAGCTACAACTGGGCGCTCGGACACGTATCCGCGACGGTCGTGTCCGTTTGTTTGATCGCGGAGCCGATTTTTGCGAGTCTCCTGGCGTGGCTGCCGAGGCACCGACCCAGGAGGCCCTGACCGGCGGATTGCTCATCTGCATCGGGATCGTTTTGGCGGCTTGGCCAGAGAGTGCCTTTCCCGAGTAGCCCGGCGGGTGCTATCCTTCTGGCGATGTCCCAACTGACCCTTATTCGGCACGGCCAATCGCTCTGGAACCTTGAAAACCGCTTCACCGGCTGGGTGGACGTTCCTCTGACTGCACAGGGGCGCGAGGAAGCGCGGGCGGCGGGCGAGAAGCTTCGCGGCATGAAGATCGATGTCGCGTATACGAGCGCGTTGACTCGCGCCCAGCACACCCTCGCGATCATCATGGAAACTCTCGGACTCGACACGCCGGTCATTCGCGACCAAGCCTTGAACGAGCGCATGTACGGCGACCTGCAGGGCCTCAACAAGGACGACATGCGCAAGCAATTCGGCGAGGACCAGGTGAAGATTTGGCGTCGCAGCTACGACGTTCCGCCTCCCGGCGGCGAGGCGCTGAAGGACACGGCGGCGCGCGCCGTCCCATTCTTCGAGCGGTGCATCATGGGAGATATACGCCAGGGCAAGAACGTGCTCGTGGTCGCTCACGGAAACTCGAATCGGTCAATCGTGATGAAGCTGGAGAATCTGAGCAAGGAAGAAGTGCTGGAACTCAACCTTGAGACTGGCATTCCGCTTGTCTATGAGCTGACCGACGACGGTGGAATTGTCAGCAAGAAAGTCCTCTAAGGCAATCTGGCAAATCTCCCGAGCCTCTCCCGATTAGGTTCGGGAATAAGGAAACTGGCGGCACAAGACGGCAGTGGAGGTTCGAGATGAAAATCGAACGTATCGATTACGCCGCACGTGCTCGAGATAGGTTGGATTCCGTACTCCGTAAGATTGGGCCCGAGCCTTCTCCTCCGGATGTCGATAGCCAACGCCGTGCGATCGCGCAGCAGGCCTTCCTGATGACGCGTAAGGCGGTCGAGAAGAGTATCAGCCAGCCGGTGGCCAATAACCGCCAGGCCATCGCCGAGAGCCATCGCTCGCGGGATCGGGAAAAAGCCGATGAACGCGACGATCACGATCGGGATTCCGGCCGGTATGACCGAGGATGGCGATCGGGACTAGACATCGTAGTCTAAGCCGGTCGCCTTTCCGGTGTTAGCCCTTAATCGGTCTAATCTTGATGTTCTTGAACGAGACCTCGCCATGGTCGCCCTGAATAGCAATTCGGCCCTTAGGCAGCTTCGCAAAATTCGGAAACTTTGAGAACTTGCTCTTGGCGACCCGGGCCTTAAAATCGTCACTGTTTAAGACGTATTCGTAATACTTCACGCCATTCACATCGGTCTGGCACTTGTCAGGGCTAAGGAGGATCCTGATGGTGTTCCATTGACCGGCAGGCTTTGCGGCGTCCGTGCTGGCTCCATAAAGCTGATAGAGGAACCCGGTGGTTTCGACGCCCTTCTCGAAGGGATGGTCGTAAAGTTGAACTTCGGGACCGCTGTGCCACGTCGCCTCGCCATCGTCGGCGACGCGGAACATGATGCCGCTGTTCTGACCTTTGCCGAGCTTAACGTCAATGAGCAACTCGAACCAGTCGTACTTGTCGTCGGTCACGATGTCGCCCGCGTTGTTCGAGTCGACAATGGACAATTCGCCGTTGACCACCTTCCAGCCCGAACTGATCCCCTTCTGCTTGAAGTTATGCCAGCCAGCGGTCGACTTGCCGTCGAACAGCAACTTCCAGCCCGCCTTCACTTCAGCGTCGGTCAAGGTGTTGTCGGCCTGCATCAAAACGAGAGCGATGAATGGAGCAATCACGTCTCTATCTTACTCCGCTCGGCTCGCAAATCAGAAGATGCTGAGCCCGGCCGCGTTCCAATCGTCGAGGAATCGCTTCAATCCGATGTCGGTCAGCGGGTGCTTGAACAGCATTTCCATGATCTTGAACGGCATCGTGGCGACATGGGCGCCAGCTTGGACGGCCTGGACGACGTGAAGCGGGTGCCGAACGGAGGCAACGAGGACCTCGGAGTCAAAGCCGTACGTGCTGACCATCTCGACAGTATCGGCAACAGCCACCATACCGTCGTCCGAAATGTCATCGACCCGTCCGACGAAGTTCGAGATATAGGTCGCTCCAGCTTTCGCCGCCAGGAGCGCCTGGGAAACGGAGAAGACGAGGGTGACATTCGTGCGGATGCCCTTGTCGGACAAGGTGCGAACCAAGCGAATGCCGGGCTCGATGAGCGGTACCTTGACCACGATCTGAGGGTGCCAACTCGAGATTTCGAGCGCCTCCTTCAGCATCGCATCGTAATCGGTCGCCACCACCTCGGCGCTGATATCGCCACCGGGTACCGCCTCGCAGATCGCCAGCACGGTCGCGCGGAATCCCTTGCCGGACTTGGCGATCAGGGTCGGATTCGTGGTAACGCCATCGAGAAAGCCCCATTCGGCGGCTCGCTTGACCTCTGTGATGTCGCCGGTGTCGACGAAGAGCTTCATGCCTTCTCGAGGTCCTCGCTGCGAACGAGGAGGACGTAGTTAGCCTCGAAGGCGAGTTCCTCGGGTGTCAATTTGCCCTTTTGCTCTTCGCTCGTGTTGGTCAGGAATCGCTCCATCATGCGCTTCGCAGCTTCTTTGTGGACGTCCATTGCCACCTTGTTGAGGGACGCCGGATCGACTTTGACGGCAATCTCGTCGGGTCCATAGACGGCTTGAACTTTGCCCGTTTTTCCAGCCATGTGCTCGTAGTACCGGTTCTTCGCCCGATCCTCAGCCGTCACGGGCCGGGTCACGACGCGAACTTGGTCGTCAATCTTCCACTTGGTCATGGGTTCATTTTACCGTAGCGGGATGCCCAGCACCTGATTCCAGATCGTCGCGCATTCCTTCCACATCGAGGCCTTGGGGTTTTGGACGTTCCAGAGCAGAATGATCGCCGCGCCTCGCTCCGGAACCATCTGAATCATGCTCATATAGCCTTGGACCGACCCATTCTTGGCAATGACGGTCATCTTATTGCCGCGCCGGACCTGCCAGCCGGGACTGAAATGCCAGATTGCCTTGCTCTGCGGTGGGATCACCGGCGTGAACATTTCTTCGTAGGTGCCAGGATTGAGCAAACGTCTCTCTCGCATCGCTTCTTCCCAAGCGAGCATGTCATTGAGACTGGAAACCAGGCCACCGGATGGAATTCCTGCCGGAACCACATTCACGCCAACTTTCGCAAGTCGGTTGCTTGGACCCATGTACGGGCTTGCCATGTTGCCGTTCAACTTTTCGACCCACGATCCCGTCCGACTCATTCTTAGTGGACCCCAGACTTCTGTTTGCATGAAGGACAAGTATTTGGTTTTGCTTACCTGCTCGATGAGCTGCCCCGCAACGGCAAAGTTGAGATTGCTATACTGCTGATCCGTGCCGGGTTTGAACTTGATTGGATGCGACGCTGCCCAATTCGAAAACTGCTCCCAGGTGTCTTTGCCCTTGGCATCTTGGAGCCGTCCATCAGGCAGTCCACTCGTATGAGTGAGGAAGTTGATAACTTTGATTGGTTTCCAGGATTCGGGGAGTTTGGGAAGGTAGTTGCCGACCGGATCATTGAGATTGAGCTTTCCTTGGTCGACGAGAATCATAAGACCGAAGGCGGTCATGGCCTTTGACGTCGAACCAATTCCGTATACGGTATCGTCGTTAGGCGCGTCGGTCTTGCCAAGTGTTTTCACCCCATACGTTTTCTTCAAGACAACCTTTCCATCGAGCACAAACGCGGCAGCGATGCTTGGCAAGTTGCTATCTCGAACGGCATGGGTTAGGATGCCGTCAACTTGCTGCACAGTCGTGGTTTGGGATGCAAGTAGGGCGAAGAGCGCAATCATTCGTGCAACACATTCGGCAACGGTTTCTCGGGGGCGAGGAACTTCGCTAACGCATTGAAAATCGCCGTACTGTCGGCAGAATCCGGATTAGCCTTGGGGCCTTTAGTAGTCGAGATCGCGATGGTCAGCTTCTTGCTCGGCAGGTAAGCGAGAATGAGATTGTAGCCTCCGAATCGAGGATTCTGAACCATCCACGTATTCAAAATGATGATGCCGAGTCCGTAGTAACTATCCGCTTTGCTCTGGCCTAATCCCACGACAGTGGGCGCTATTTGCTCCGCCCGTGAACGTTTCGAAAGAAGGCGACCGCTCCCCATTGCCCGCCCGATCGCGGCGACATCCCCGATTGTCGAGGTCATCTGGCCCGAAAACGAAGTCCATGAAGGGCTCCAATAAGTCGAATCTTCATAAACCTCACGATCGAGTGAGAAGGCATGGAGTACGGGAGGCTTGATTTCAGCGGTTAGCGGAAACTCTGACTCTCGAAGCCCCAGAGGGTCGAAGATGTGCTTCTTTAGCAGCTTGGGAACTGACATTCCCGAGACTCGCTGCATGATTTCACCCAGAATCACGAAGTTCGTATGCGAATAGTTCCAACCCTTGCCAGGATCGTAGAGCATTGGACGGGTCATCGCGGTAGAGATCAGCTCTTTCGATGTCCAGCCACGGAAGGGGTTCTTGGTGAACGCATCGACAAACTTCGGATCGGTAACGTAATCGGCATATCCTGCCGAGCAATTTGCAAGCATGCGAATCGTCACCTGGTTCGATTTGGGTAAGTCAGGAAACCAACGGCTGAGACGATCATCCAAGCGGATCTTGCCTGCATCGACGAGGCGCAGAAGTACCATACACAGGCTCGTTAGCGTGACTCCGCCGACGCGCATATGCATCTTTGTCGTTGCGGGTACGCCGGTCATTGAGTTCCCCAATGCAACGGTAGTTAGTTCTCGCTCGCCCTCCCAAACCGAGCACAGAACCGCGTTGAGATTGCGCTCCTTCTTGGTATCGGCAAGGATCTTGTGAACCCCTTCCCGACGCAACCGAAAGGAGGCATCCTTTGATGCCTGACGGACCGGAGAACTCAAAGTTACGGCGAGGCTGGCGACCGCGAGGAGGTTCATCTGCGTGCATTATGAACTGCGGAGGCTTAACTTCTTTGCCGAAACCCACCGGAGAGCATCAGCGTCGACGAACCTCCACGGCAGATCATCTCCCTTTCCCTGCGCAAGACCGATGCGCGTGCCGACCAAGATAGCGCTTGGCGGAGGCCCATCTTGCAGGCGAAGCTCAGAGTTGGCGTCGAACAGGTCCATACCGTTCATCGAGCCATCGAGGCCGAACGCGGACGCGAGTTTTGCTGGGCCGGAAAGCAGATCCTCATCGCGAGATGACTTGACGCGGCGGTCTCGCATCACATCGAGACCAGTGAGTGGCTCAGCGGCTCGGAGGAGCACCGCGCTACCCTCGCCCGCCGACCTGGTCACAATGTTCAGGCACCAATGCATACCGTAGGTGAAATAGATGTAGGCCCTTCCTGGTGGTCCAAACATGACTTCGCTTCGCGGCGTGGGACCGCGAAACGCGTGACTTCCAGGGTCGAGAGGACCGTCGTAGGCCTCGGTTTCGACAATCCGGGCCCGGAGTTCGCCCCGCACCAAGATCGTGCCGAGCAGGGCGCGGGCACAAGTAACCGGATCCTGGTTCAAGTCGATCCTTTGGCCCATCTTCACGTCCTTCTCCCGTTCGGGCTGCGTCTGTAATGCAATGAAACGATATGTACCCTTTCTTGCCCTCGCCGCACTGATTATCGCTGGATGCACCAAGTCCGGCAGTACGGGTGCGACCTCCACTGAGCCGACGAAGTCTTACGTCGGCAAATGGGTTGGCAATCCCGAAGTTCCGAAGGGCGACAAGGCCGATCCTGCTGCCGAAATGGCGTCCGGCATGATGAAGATGATGGGGAGCATTCAACTCGAATTCGAATCCGAGTCGAAATTCAAGATGACCATGCTCGGCATGCCCATTGAGGGCAAGGTCGCCAAGGAAGGGGACACCCTGACCCTTACCCCCGAAACCGTAATGGGCATGACCAAGGATGAAGCGAAAAAAAGCTCTTCGTCGGTGTCGATGGAAGAGAAGCCCATCAAGCTAAAACTTAGCGCCGATGGGACCAAACTTAGCTCGATTCCCGAGAAAGCGGACGAGCCGGTCCTGGTGTTCGAACGGGGCAAGCCGGAGCCGAAGCATGAAACGACCATGTCGGATAGTTCAGATCTTGCATTGGTGGGCAAGTGGGGCGGAGTGATCGAAATGCCTCCGCTTGGACCAAACGCCACTCAGGAAGAAAAAGACGAAGTAAAGATGACTGAGCAGATGAGCAAATCGCTTGAGCTGGATCTGCGAGGTGACGGTACTTTCAAACTCGACATGATGTTCGAAATGGAAGGAAAGTGGAAGCGAGAAGGGGCAAAAGTCACCATGACTCCCACGAAGATGATGGGGATGGAGATGACCGAGGAAGACATGAAGAAGGATGGCAACGAGCCGATGGTTGGTGAGATCTCCGACGGCGACAAGACGATCACAGTCTTGCATAAGGATCCTAAGAAGGGCAAGTTGGTTCTAAGAAAGAAATAGGGGCCGACTTTTCATATCCGGCACTGAGGTAGAGCGTGCACCCACCATCGCGATGGTGGGTGCACGCAACTCTTTAGTAGTTTCGCGATAATGGGCGCGCTGTGCCCGGCAGAATGACGTCGGCAACTGCGAACGATCGGCGGATATCTTGCAGGCACACCTTAACACGCTGCCCGATATGTGGCACACCATCGAGAAGTTCCATGTAGTAACCGGTATCCGTCCAGCCGACTACCTTGTTCACGGACTCGAATGAGGAGCGACGGACATTGCATTCGACCACTTGGGCGCGGCGATAACCCATGAACTCTCGATCGAATTCCTCGATGGTGCCACTGCGAATGGAATACTCTTCGAAGGCCACGTCGAAGTTGGCCCGAAGGTAGATTCCTCGATTCAATTCGTGTTCGAGGTCTTCCACCATCTCGCCGTCGGCGCCGATCAAACTTTCGACGACTGCGGGGTGGCATTCGACGAGAAACGCATTGCCTGTATCGTGGAGACGCCGGCGCATGTCGCGCTCGATCCATAGCGAAACCGTTTCCTTTGACGCGATGCGTCCGCGACCGGCGCACATCGGGCACACGTCGCTGATAGCCTCGGTCACGGACTCGCCCGTTCGCTTTCGCGTGAGTTCGACGAGGCCGAGAGAGGAAACACGGCCAACACGGGTTCGCGCCCGATCTCGCTCAAGTCTCCTCGTAAAGCTGTCCAGGAGCTTCTTGCGATCATCGGTGTCTTCCATGTCGATAAAATCGACAACAATGATGCCACCCATATCGCGCAGTCGAAGCTGTCGGCATACTTCTTCAGCAGCCTCCATGTTTGCCTTGAGGATCGTGTCGCTGAGAGATGTCGAACCCACTTGCTTCCCGGTGTTGATGTCAATGGCGGTAAGCGCCTCCATCTCATCGATGACGAGATAACCACCTGATTTCAGCCACACCTTGTGCTGCAAGAGCTGGTCGAGGTCTGATTCAATTTGGTAATAATCGAAGATCGGTTCGTCTCGATCATAGAGGAATATCTTGTCACGCATGCGCGGGGCAACGGATTCCGCAACCAAGTGAACCTTCTCGTACTCTTCCGGATCGTCGATGACCATCTTGTTGATCTCGTCGCCGAATATATCGCGAATCGTCCTGTAGAGAAGAGTCTGATCGCGGTGGACACAAGCGGGCGCTCGTTGTCGCTTAGCCGATTCAAGCACCTGGCTCCACAGCTTCACCAAGAACGCAACATCGTTGCGCAGTTCGACCTCAGTTCGGCCCTCACATTCCGTACGAAGGATTAGGCCAAAGCCGTCAACCGCAATGCGGTCGCCAACTTTGCGGAGTCGCTCACGTTCGCTTCGGTCCTCGATCTTGCGACTCACCCCAACGTGGTTGCCTTCCGGCATGAGGACGACATAACGGCCCGGCAGAGCAATGCGCGTCGTGACCCGGGCACCTTTTGTGCCACGCGGACCTTTGGTGACCTGGACCATGATCTCCTGGCCCGGCTTGATCAGTTCCTTGATCTTACGCCGACGCAACTCGCTTCGGCGAATGCTGGCGGGAGAATTGTCCGCCTCTTCCGGCAAGATATCGGCGACATAAAGAAAGGCGTTTCGCTCAAGCCCGATGTCCACGAATGCCGCGTCCATACCGGGCAAAACGTTCTGAACGATGCCCCGGAAGATGCTGCCGACGACGCGCTCTTCGCGTTCGACGCGGTACTCCATGAGCTGGCTCTCTTCCAAGACCGCTATTCGGGTCTCACGCAGGGAGCAGTTAACAATGATTTCGATGTTCGGATTTCCGGAGTCGGCGACGACTCTTTTTCGCCTCGGCGAACGGGTTGTTTCAGTTCTTCTCGTACGCAATGCGCACCTCATAAATCGGTTTTTCGGCCACGCGACGGTCGGGGTGAGCAGCCAAAAGTTCCCTGCATTCTACCTGTTGGGGGCCTTTAGTCGCATTTGTTGACCGGTTTGCACAGACCTGGCTTATCCTGATCACATGCCTGGCAAAAGACCAGGCAAGCATCCGGAAGGCGAGGTCGCTCCAAAGAGAGCGACCCGACCCCCGGAGAGAGAAGGAAGAACATGCGAAACATCAACAGAAACCTAAACACCCTCGCCGGCAGTGCCATCGCTCTTGCCCTCACGTCACTCGGCTTTGCCCAAGACCTCCGCGCTCCGCTTTCGCCGCAGGATCCACGAGCTCAGCTCAACGTCAACTCGGACGAGTTCAAGCCGTTGCCGACGCCGCAGTACGCAGACTCCACGACGCGCACTGCCATGGTTCGACTGCAGAGCATTGACCTCGAAACGGGTGCCGAGCGGCAGACGAACTACATCAGTGCCAATCGCCCGACTTTCAGCGCCAAACTCGGTCGCCCGTACCAGGGTCTCGCCACGACGCCGGGCCGCGAGCCAGGATTCCAGTCGGGAAACTCGAACGACGTCAATCCGCTCTATGTGATCGGCTCCGACAATCGGACGAAGATCAATGCGACCGCTTCCTACCCGTGGAGTGCGCAGTGCAAGCTCTTTATTCGGTTCCCAGACGGCTCCAACTGGATCGGATCGGGAACCTTGGTTCAGAGCCGCTTCGTCGTCACGGCCGGACACTGTGTCTGGGATGCGGGCCGCGGAGGTTGGGCATCGCAGATCCAAGTCGTGCCTGGATTGAACGGAAACTACCAGCCCTTCGGCAGTGCGTACGCTTCCAGACTCGCGTCGAACACGGGTTGGACCAGCGACAAGAATCGGGACCACGATCATGCCGTGATCAAGCTCGATCGCACAATTGGCAACAGCACGGGCTGGCTGGGCTACGGCTCATTCAGCGACTCCACGATCAACAATGCCGGTCTCAATCTGTCGGCCTATGATGGCGATCGGGACGGCGGCCTCAGTCAGCTCTACCGGTCTGGCGGTGCCTCGAGTCTGAGTTCCAAGCAGATGGAGTACTCGATGGACACGAGCGGCGGTAGCAGCGGTGGCGGCGTGTACATCTTCTACAACGGCGGTCGCTATTGCATGGGCGTCAACGCTTATGAAAAGTGGTGGTGGTTCTTTGGAACCCACTATATTAACGGGGGTACCCGACTGGACAGCACGAAGGTGGGCTGGATGAACAACTGGCTCAACGGCGGCCTCTAAGGCCCGGTCAGACAAGGCGCTCCTCAATGGTGAGGGGCGCTTCGCTGCGTCTTGGGCTAAACTCCGGCATGCGCGCCGGACTTGCAGGTGTTTTGCTCGGACTTGCCAGCCTGGGGACTACCCAGGTCACCTCACCCTTGGCTCACTTTGGTCATGAGGTCTGTGAAGACTATTGGCTAGCTAATTACGCGGGGCTTGCCGACTACTGGAAAAAGCTAGAGAAGGAGTCTCCGCGCATTCGCTTGGTGAGCATCGGCAAAACCGAAGAAGGTCGGGACCAGTTGATGGCGATCATTTCCGACCCGCGGAATCTAAAGGATCTCGAGAAGCACCGGAAAGTCAATCAACGCTTGATGCTTGCAAAGGACATTGATGACCAGATCGCGGCCCAAAAGCTGGCAAGGAGCGCGAAGGCCATCGTGTGGATCGATGGCGGTCTTCATGCAACCGAAGTTCTTGGCGCCCAGCAACTCATTCAGACCGCGTACGATCTGGTGAGCCGTGAAGATGACGAGAACAAGCGAATTCTACGCGATTGCATTGTCCTCCTGGTTCACGCCAATCCTGACGGAATGGACCTCGTGAGTGATTGGTACATGCGTCGTTCTGATCCGAAGAAACGATCCCTCGAAGGCGTGCCGAGGCTGTATCAAAAGTATGCGGGTCACGATAACAATCGCGATTTCTATGCCAACAATTTGGCTGAAACGCGCAACATGAATCGGATCTTCTATTCAGAGTGGTTCCCACAGATCGTTTACAACCACCACCAAAGCGCACCGAGCGGGACCATCATGTTCATTCCGCCGTTTAGGAATCCCTTCAACTACCATGTCGACCCCATTACTCAAGTCGGGATCGATACGCTTGGACTTTACATGCACCAGAGGCTGATTGCCGATGGCCTGGGGGGAACGGTCATGCGGGAGGGGGCAAACTACTCGGGATGGTGGAACGGCGGGCTCAGAACGACGACGTACTTCCACAATATGGTCGGTATTCTGACGGAAACTTGGGGGAGCCCTAATCCGACGGAAGCACCGTTCATCAACAACCGTCAGATTCCGACGATCGACTTGCCTAAACCCGTCGACGTGCGACTCTGGCATCTAAAGGATTCTCTTCGATACGAAATATCTGCCAATTACGCGATCTTGGACTACGCCTCGCGTTTCCGCGAGCGTCTGATCCTCAACGCGTATCAGTCGGCTCGCAACGGGATCGATCGGGGCTCAAAGGATACCTGGATTCGCTATCCATCCCGCGTTACGAAGGATGGTAAGGACGCGCTTTCGAAACCCGAGTATCGTGATGCCCGTTACTATGTCGTGCCTTCGAATCAGCCCGACTTCGCCACCGCGACCAAGTTCATGAAGACTTTGAAACTCGGCGGAATCGAGATTGAAGTCTTGACGAAGGACCACGGGAAGTGGCCGGCCGGATCGTACGTCGTACGAACTGCGCAAGCTTTCAGGCCTCACATCCTCGACATGTTTGAACCGCAGGACTATCCGAACAACTTTCAGTATCCAGGCGGTCCACCGATTCCCCCGTATGATAATTCGGGATACACGCCTGCGTTCACGATGGGTGTTCAGTTTGATCGGGTTCTCGATGAAACGAAATTCGAAACTCGACCTGTAGCATTTTCTGAGGATACAGCGGTAAGTTTCGGCACCGGACATGGACCCAAAGGGGCAATGACCGAATATTCGCGGCAGGAAGCGAGGGCATCCGTCTTTCCTGGTTCCGTGGCATGGATCGCAGACGGTCGTCAAAATGACGCCTTTGCATTAGTAGCAGCCGCAAATGCACTCGGACTAAGAGGTTATCGTCTTACTGCCGATCTTGCGGCGCATGAAATGACCTGGCCGGCAGGGTCGTTCGTGGTCGAATCGAAAGGCAACGAGCTTGCCTTGATGCAGCGGCTGAGTTCGGGGCGGTTCTATGGACTTACCGAGATGCCAAGCGGAATGCAACCAATGACGATGCCCCGGATCGCTCTTTGGGATCGGTATAGTGGTTCGATGCCGTCCGGCTGGACACGATGGGTCTTTGAGCACTTTGGGATTCCTTACAGCGTTGTGTTTGCACCCGATCTTGACCGCGGAAACCTGCACGACAAGTACGATGCAATTCTCCTCGTCTCAGGAGCTGTCCCAGCGAGAGATCCCGCCGCTGAACGCGCTAGTACCCTTGAAGATGATCCGACGATTCCGTTCACTTGGCGCTCGCGAATAGGCTCCGTTACATCAAAACGAACGTTGCCAAAGCTAAGGGAATTCGTTGAGGAGGGTGGTCAACTGGTCGCAATCGGAAATTCCGCTCATAATCTGGCGCGTCATTGGAAACTCCCGGTTGAGAGTGCGCTTGTGGACGAGAAGGGTGAAAATCTTCCGGACACGCAGTTCTACATTCCTGGGTCCGTGCTGAGGATGAAGACAGTTCCCGGTGAACTAACCCTCGGCATCCCTGAGTATGTGGATGTGATGTTCGACGAGAGCCCTACCTTCCGAATTCTGGATTCCCAAAGGGCGAGCGCTGTAGGGCAATTCGATACAGCTGCGCCGTTGCGATCCGGTTGGGCTTGGGGGCAGGCGAAGCTCAAGGATACGGTCGCGATTGTTGACGTGCCACTCGGCAAGGGACACGTCGTCTTGGTGGGACCGGAGATTACGTTCCGTGGTCAGACCCACGGCACATTCAAACTTCTCTTTAATGCTCTCTTCCGCAAGTAAGGGTTAGATGAGTTCGTAGCGGGTATTGCGACGCTTGGCTTCGTAGCCAGCGTCGCGGATCAATCGCTCGAACTCTTCTGCGCTAAGGATAAATTTGTTTCCAGCCGCACTGACAACATTCTCTTCGATCATAACGCTGCCAAAGTCGTTGGCACCATAACCGAGAGCAAGTTGAGCGATCTTGGGTCCCTGGGTGAGGATCGAAACTTGAAGGTTATCGATGTTATCGAGGAAGATCCTGGACACAGCAACAGTGCGAAGGTAATCAAAGCCGCTCGCCTTGACCGGGATCGGCAGGTTGGTCTCCTCCGGCTGGAAGTTCCACGTAATAAATGCCCGGAACGGTGAGCACTCATCCTGCAAATCGCGAATCCGGCCGAGGTGCTCTACGCGATCATCCAGATTTTCGACATGACCAAACATCATCGAGGCTGTGCTGCGAATCCCCAGGGCAGAAGCTGTGCGCATGCACGCCAGCCACTCGTCGGTCGTGTCCTTGTACGGCGCAATGATCTTGCGGACCCGATCAACCAGGATTTCTCCACCGGCTCCCGGGATGGAGTGCAAACCAGCTGCTTTCAGGCGAGAAAGGCACTCTTCGAGGCGGAGTTTGCTGATGTGCGCGATGTAGATGATTTCTGCCGGGCTCAGGGCGTGCAGGATAACACCGGGGTACTTATCGAGAATCTTTGCAAAGATTCTCTCGTAATAGTCAATCTTCAGCTTGGGATTCAGGCCGCCTTGGAAGAGAATCTCGACTCCGCCTTTGTCGACGGTATCGCCCACCTTTGCCAGAATCTCTTCGTCCGAAAGCAAATAGCCTTCCTCGTGGTTCGGCACTCGGTAAAACGCGCAGAACTTACACCGAACCCAGCACACATTGGTGTAGTTCAGGATACGACCGATGATGTACGTGACCGTGTTCGGATCGGACGCCTGGACGCGACGATGATTGGCCAGAGCGGCCAGTTCATTGAGGTCGGGATGGTCGAAGAGGAATCGGGCCTCCTCGGCACTGATGCGCTGATTGCCGAACACTTTGTCGGCAATCGAGTCGATCGTGATGACGGGTGCGGTCGTCGCCATTTTCTTCTTCTACATCGCGAGGAGGTTTAATAGCGGCAGAGTCGCTTCGCAGTGTCGACAATCTTCTCGACCGACGGCAGCACGAACCGTTCGAGCGATTGTGCCCACGGAACCGGAGTATCCATTCGGGTTACGCGGATCGCAGGAGCATCCAGGAACTCGAAAGCAACCTCGTTGATGCGGGCGACGACTTCTCCGGCGAAGCCGCAGGTCTTCGGCGCCTCGTTCACGACCATCACACGGTTCGTCTTCTGCACCGAATCCACGATCATGTCCTCATCCAGGGGCACGAGAGACCGCAGATCAATGACTTCGGCCTGAATACCTTCTTCGGAAAGCTTCTCGGCTGCCTCGAGGCAGTGATAAACGTTTTGGCCGTAGGTCACGATCGTGATGTCTTTGCCCTCTCGCGCAATCCGTGCCTTGCCAATCGGAACAATATAATCCTCGTCGGGAATATCTTCCTCGATCGAACTCAGTCGGTAGAGCTGCTTGAGTTCGTAGAAGAGCACCGGATTCTTATCGCGCAACGCCGCTTTCATCAAGCCTTTGGCGTCGTATGGAGTGCTTGGGCAAACGACCTTCAGGCCGGGGCTGTGACAGAACCACGACTCATTCATTTGACTGTGGTACAGCGCGCCACCACCGTAAGCACCAGCCGGTCCCCGGATCACCATCGGCATGTTGACTTCGCCTGCCGTACGATAATAGTAGGTCGCAAGGTTGTTGACGATCTGGTCGAAGCCGCAGGAAATGAAGTCGATAAACTGCATTTCGGCAAGAACGGTCTTGCCATTCAAGCAAGCGCCCACCCCAACGCCGACGATAGCCGCCTCGCTGATTGGCATATCATAAACACGGTGGCTCCCGTATTTTGCCTGGAGGCCTTCAGTAACCCCGAATGCTCCGCCAAGCAATCCGATATCCTCACCCAAGCAGATAAGGTCGGGATTTCTCGCCAATTCCTCGTCGATTGCCTCCTTGAGTGCGGTCAGGTAATTCTTCTTGGTTTTAGTTCCGGTTTGAGTCATTCTTTCGCTCGAAAATCAAATGTGCCTATTCGGCAAAAACCCACATGCCGCCTTCCTCAGCCGGCGGCGTCGGCGACTTAATGGCATAGTCGACGCCCTTCTTGAGGTAAGCAACTACATCAGGTGGGAAGTCTTCATCGGTAGCTTGCTGAGCGCCCTTGTTCTCAGCGTGATACTGCTCCGCCTCGGCTTTGCTCAGGTATCCCTTCTCAACAAGGTAGCGCTTGCAAACGGCAATTGGATCTCTGCTGCGTCCTTCTTCGACTTCGTCATTGGGTCGATACTTCGCAGCACGATCGTCATCGTGGTCGCCGTGCCCGTAAGCGCGGAATGTTTTGCATTCAACGATGCTTGGACCATTGCCCGCACGCGCATATTCGATAGCGGTCATCACCTTATCGTAAACATCGAACACGTCCTGTCCGTCCGCGATCAACCCAGGAATGCCGTATCCGTCCGCACGTCGCGCAACATCTTCGGTCGGACACTCAAGTTCAACCGGCGTGCCGTAAGCCCACATGTTGTTTTCAACAATCGTGATAACCGGCAGCTTATGAACGGCCGCAAAGTTGATGGCTTCGTGGAAGACACCTTGAGCCGTCGATCCTTCGCCGTTATAAGTCAAGACAACCGCATCTCCGCCATTTAGTCGGTCCGCGAGAACGACTCCTGCAGCGACGGGAATCGTGCCAGCGAGCATCGACGTGGAATGAATGATATGTTTGGAACGGCTGCCAATATGTGACCAGTTGTCGCGAGCGCGCCCAGGTGAACCTGATCGGCACCAGACCTGGGCGCAAACTTCTTCGACGCTCATGCCCAGTCGGTCCGGGTTATCCCATCCAGCCCTAAGGTCCTTCATAAAGAATGCTGGCATGTCGCGATGGATCGGTGATATCCAGTCATCAGGACGAAGACCGAACAGGGTTCCGACCAGAATTCCCTCTTGGTTGTGCGAACTGTAAAGAGTGCCCGTAAGACGGCCTCGACGTTTCTCCTTGATCAGCCGCACATCAAAGTAGCGGGCCAGGTAAAGCTGCTTAAGGATCTCGAGGTGATCCTCGGGAGTCAGGGCTTCACGAGGAAGTCGTACGGTCGCCTCAGTTGACTTGGCTTTGGCGCGAGAAGTCGTTGGGTTTTGACGGCTGGTCTCCATAGTGGTCGAGCGAAGGTTCAGTTTACCCCCGAGCACCGCCCCAAAGAGGGCTTATGGCATCAAGGATTCAGCTTGTGTGTCGATTCCCAGCGGTTTGGCGCGTATACTATGAGCATGCTGATCCCGTTCGGACTCGCCCTCGCCGCCACTGTCGGATTGAATTCCGGTGTCGGCCTTAACTACCGCGAGGGGGCGTTCATCATGAACGATGGCAACGGCGAGCGCCGCGTCATCATCAGCCCGCCCGTGCCACCCGCGCAGACGGTGTTCGCCCAGAAACTGAAGAATACGTGGATGGTGTGGGACGAGCGGGGCCTGACCGTCCGGACCGGCGCAAAGGTCAGCAGCACTCGATTCCCCTATATCCCGACATCGCCCAAGGTCATGAGTCGGGAGCAAATCGGCGCAGTGGTGAAGCTGGTTGAGAAAGGTGAGCGACAAAAGGACGCATCTGGCCTCGCCGGGCACCTTGTCGTTGGCGACACGCTGTTCCTCCTTGTCCGATGGGCTGACGCCAATAACAAACCCTGGCTCGAAGTCCTGATGAAAGTGGACACGACTGCGGCCGAACCAAAACCCGAGTTCGTGGCCAAGATGCCGGGAACGAGCTTGGCCAAGGGCGAAGTCGACGACCAGCTTTTCAAACTGGGCACCAAACTCGCAACGCTGAGCGAAATGAACGGCGACTGGGGCATCTCGGCATTCGCTCTTGAAGACAACGCCACGACCTACACCAAGTTTGGCCACGGGCTAGTGAATGCTGCCGTTCAGCGAGAAACCTCGACCGCGTACTTCACTGATCGCACGGCGTACGGAACTCAGTTGGCCGGAGAGGTCGACCTCGTCAACATGGTGCGTACCAACGCAGCTGAGGCTCGTGGCACGATCACCTACGTTTCGACAAAACCACCGATCCTGCGCATCGCCGACGACCGAGGCGTTGCCCTTCGTTTCCTCGATACCGGTGCAGACGTTCGAGTCCCCGACGGAACCGAAGCCCGAATGACGGGAATTGGCGTCCTAACTTGGGCACCCAAGGACCGCCCAAGCAGGGCGGCGCTTTATGAACCGACGCGGTGGATCATGCTTTCGACGTGGGTCGCCCCTCCGGGAGGGGTGGCGGAGCCCCCGAAGGTGACCGAAAAGCCCATCGCGAAGGCCCCAACCGCTCCTGTAGCCGTCACCAAAGTGAAGGGTGCGGCCGCTTCGATGGCACTTGCTGCAGCGACGGGCACCAAAGAACCGGTCAAGGCTGAACCCAAGAAGCCCGAACCCAAGAAGCCCGAACCCAAAAAGCCGGAAGCAAAGAAGCCCGAAGTTAAGAAGCTCGAACCGGCCGCCAAGAAAGCTGAGCCGGTCAAGATCAAGAAGAAGCCCAAGAAGCCCGTGATCGAAGTAACGGTCAAGAAGAAAGGCGGCTAAGCTCAGTCCGGTGGGGCAGGCTGATTCGGAACGTGCTCCCTCTGCCAAGCTCAGACTCGATGCCGACCTTGGCATCGAGTGACTCTGCCAGCTTCAACACGATTTTAGTGCCCCAGCCCGAGCCGCTGTTGTTGCTCCACACGCTTCGCATGTTTCCCCGCAGAATCTTCTCCGCGATCTCGGGAGTCATGCCTGGGCCTTTGTCCTGAATCTCGATGTGGTGCCAGCCGTCGTCAAAGCCGTACCTCACGATGACTTCACCCACACTCGGACCGTCGCCATACATGGCGGCGACCCGATCCGATTCAGGGATCACCTCGCTGGTCGCCTTGATGGCGTTGCTCACCAGGTTCTGGACGATGCGGAAGACATACATTTCGTCGTGAACGACGGCGGGCGCGCTGTCCTGAATGTCGTACTTGAGTTCGATGCCTCGGCTTCGACCCTCGGACTCCATGAATGCCGCGCTAAGTTGAATCGTTTCGTTCATCTTGGCGAGCGCCAGCTGTGGCTTCAGCTCCTTGCCTGCTGATAGATCGCTGATCAGGGTCGAATATCGCTTCACTCGGTCGATGCTGCTTGTCAGCTGTCCAAACATGTCGCGGATGTCGTTGGCGCAGTTCTTGAGCCCTGCATCGTCGCTCTTGCTTGCATGAAGGTCAATCTCGTCGAGGGTGTAGTCGCTGAATGTCACGTTCGCCTCGAGCGCAAACGCCAGATTCTTGATGTCGTGGGCGATCTGACCCATACCAAGGAGCTGGCTGGCGCGGGTCGACTCGTCGAGCAGCCGAGTGTTGAGGTAGGCCATCGTCGAAATCGCAGAGACGGTGTCGAGGACCATCGCGTCGCTCTCGTCGAAGTCGCCGCCCTTCTTGTTGATGAGCTGGACCACGCCGAGCGGTTCTTCGTCTTCGAGCATTAGGGGAACCGTTATCATCGTGCTGATGACGACGCCCGTCTTTCCTTCCTCGTCACTTCCACGAGCGGTCTCGAAGTGGCTGATTTCGGTCTTTCGAGTCTGAAAGACCTTGCCAACGACGCCATAGTCGTCGGGGAGGTCCGGCGGAAGCTTGCCCGCAACCTCTTCCGGAAGGACGTGCCGGAAGGCAAGGCGGCGCTTCTCTTTGTCGTGCAGATAGATCGTGCCACCCGACGCGCCGACCGCCTCGACACAGATCTCGAGGACTTCCTTGAGGAGGGTGTCGAAATTGCCACTGCTGGCCAACTTTCGCGACGCAAGATGCACCGCCTTGAGGAGGGGTGTTCGGGTTGACATGGACGGTGAGTTTACCGGCTCGCTCACTTCCTGGCTCATGAGCCCGCCTGCATCGCTTCGATCTTCTTCACATAGTCTCCAACAAGCGCTTCGCTTGCACGAGTTTCCGGACTCTCTGCATAGACATGGAAAACAGGCTCCACTGCGTCAGGAAGGACAAGGACCCATGAGTCATCGCCGTAAATCTTGATACCGTCCACGAGTTCGACGCGCGTATCGTCACGATGCTCCTCTGTTATGCGTCGCATGACGGTGCCCTTGACCTCCCACGGACAGCGGACCTGTTCGTACGCGAGCGCGAAAGTCGGAAGTTCGTCCGTAATCTCGGAGAGACTGAGGCCCGTCTCCTGGAGCATCGCGATGAGTTTGGCAAGGCTGAACATCGCGTCGAAGCCCGGGTGGAGGCTGGGGAAGATGCATCCGCCTCGGTCGTCGCCCGCGAAATCAACTCCTGCGTCAAGGCTGCTTGACATTAAGCTTCGAGTGTCCGCTTTCGTCCGAATGACATCGACCTGAAGAGACTTGAGAAGGTCCTCAAGTCGGCCGGGTGCTGTTACGCTGAGGCCAATGGTCGCGTAGGGAGTCGTCTTCGCGACGAGTACACAGAGAAGGCCTAAGAGGTTGTTGCCGCTAATGACTTTGCCCGTATTGTCAACCAAGCTAAGCCTCTCGCCCTCATCGGTAAACAAGACGCCAAGGTCATAGCTCAGCGTACCGACAATCTGTCTCAGGTTCTCGATGTGCGTCGCGACTTCGGGTTCGCTTCGCGGGGCTCGCTTGGCGTCGTTGTAACCGTTGATACTGATCGACTCGACCCCAATCCTGCCGAGCATGGCCGGGAAGATGGAGCTGATTGCGCCGTAACCATAATCGCACACAATCTTGAATTTCTTGCCACCCTCTGCAGCGTGAAGGAGCTTAAAGAAGTCCGTTTGATATTCTTCAATGGCTCGGCTCGCAAACTCAATTGTCCCTAAGTCATCGGGATCTGTACGGTGGAAGTCTTCACGGAAGAAGTGCGTCTCGACCTTACGCTCTTGTCCTTTAGAGAGGTAAGCCCCTCTTGAATCAAAGAGTTCGATCAGTGTCACGCGACTGTTACCGGGTAGCTTTCGCACGTTGAGTGCACCCGCCGCACCGCTAGCTTTGATGAAGTGTCGCGCAATCGGAACGGCGGTACTTCGCATGTCGAGCACTTGGCAGCCCACGCTGAGGAGCGAAGCCATCGCCGCTCTCTTGATCATCCGACTGCTGCGTGTGCTGTCGCGCGCGGTAATGACGGTCGAGCCTTCGGGCAGGACGCTACCAAAAGCCGAGCCAAGCCGCGTGGCGAACTCAGGGGTGATTTCCAGGTTCGAAAGCCCCGCCACCCCGAGCTCTCGGAACAAGGTACCGCGCCACTTGTTGCCCCATACCAGCGACATCGTGACGGTCGATCCGCGTTCGATAATCTTGTCAGGCCACAGCTTGATCCGTGGTCGAATAGTACAACCCACGTCGATCAGACACCGGTCGCCAACCACCGCATCTTCGCGAACGACGGTATCGCGCTTAATCGTTGTCTTGCTGCAGATAATCGCGGAATGGATGCCGACGTTCGGCCCAATGTAGGAACCGTCCCAAACCACTGATCGCTCGACATTCGCCGCTTCCTCAACCAAGCAGTTATCGCCAATCACCGTATATGGACCAATCCTCGCATGAGCCTTGATCTTGGAGTTACGTCCAAGACATACCGGCGGCACAATATGCGCATTCTCGTCGATATGGCAGTTGACGCCAACCCATACTCCAGGTTGAATCTGCTCGCCAAGCACCGGCAATGTTGTCTTGCCGCTAAGCAGATGCTCTTGGGCTTCTCGGTACTGGCTAAGCGTGCCAACATCGCACCAATACTCATCCATGATGTAGCCATAGATCGGCTTGCCCTCACGCAAGAGCGCCGGAAAGATGTCTTGGCTCCAGTCGTATGATCTTCCGGACTCCATCCAGTCGAATATCTCGGGTTCCAGAATGTACATGCCGGTATTGACGGTGTCGCTGAAGACCTCCGACCAGCTCGGCTTTTCGAGAAAACGCACGACGCGGCCGTCGTCATCCGTAATCACAACTCCGAACTCCAACGGACTCGGTACGCGATAGAGAATCAGCGTTGCCAGGCTCTTCTTGGCCTTATGAAAAGCAATCGCCTTCGCCAAATCGCAGTCGGTCAGCGCGTCTCCAGAGACGATCACGAACGTGCCATCGTTCAGCATCTCCTCCGCTTTCTTGACGCTGCCCGCTGTACCCAACGGCGTATCTTCGACGCTGTAGACCATCTTCACGTCGAAGTCCGAGCCGTCGTCGAAGTAGCTCTGAATCTCGTCCGCGAGGTAGTGGAGGGTACAGACGACTTCCTCGATGCCGTGGCGCTTGAGCAGGCCGACGATGTGCTCCATGATCGGCTGATTGCCGACGGGCACGAGCGGCTTGGGTCGGTTGGCTGTTATCGGGCGCAACCGCGACCCTTCTCCCCCTGCCATAACGACTGCTTTCATGCGCGGCCTCGCTTGTGTGGACTTTCCGTCACCTCGCGGCTCCGGTCCTCTTATTATTGCAGGTTAGACTTGAATGCCGAAACAAGCAGCGCGGCGACGTGACGGTTGGGGACGTGCTGCTCGAAGTACCACGCTTCTTGACCGGGCAGAAGGCACTTCGTCAGTCCAACCGCAATCCCCGCCGACCGACTCATACCCGCTTCGCAATGCACGACCAGATCGTGCTGCTGTTTGCCAATTCCCGTGATGAAGTCCCAGATTCTCCGCGCGTCTTCCTCGGTGAAGCGGTGTTCGTCGGAGCCTTCGTGAGTGTCTTCAAATCGAAGGGACAATACCGAGTCGAAATCAGGGAGACCAGGCAGCACCGGCGGATACTGAGGACCCATGACGGATATTGCGTGCGTCGGTTTGCTGGGCTCGTATTCTGTCGCGAGCGAGTAGCTGAGCACAATCAGCCGCCCGTTCGGGCTGTAGGGTCTCAATTCACGGACGACTTCGCGCATTGGCTGAATAGGGCGTTGACGAGAGCGGCCCTGTCCAACCCATGGTGCGTCGCGATGTCCGCGAGGATTGCCGAAAGGGTGCCCACGCGGATCGCTTCATGATCGGGGATCGTTACGTGATGGACACCGTTGTGTTCGGTGGTGAGACGAAGGTGGCTTCCTGTCTGCCGCGTGACCACGTACCCAAGCCGCTGTAGGCGAAGCATGAGGTCCCTGCCCGAAACATCTCGCGGAAGCCTCACGCCGCCAGGACTTCTTCCCGGATGATGATTAGCCGAATGGCCTTGGGCTCCTGCCCCGGATCGAAGTGACATCGCACCGCGTCCCGGATGGCTTCGCGCAAGGTCTCGAGATCCTCCGCCTCGGTAAAGATCGCGGCCGACAGCGCCTTAGCCACAAAGCCGCCTTCTGGATCTTCTCGAACCTCGAAAATGAGCTCAGTCATAGCAAGGCGAGTCTACCAAGTAGCGCCCTCCTTCCGGAATAGAGTCTTTGGCTTCATATATGGGAGTCCGCAAGGGAGACACTTGATGGGGGCCGCGGCGCGCAATACGCGCCGGCCGCGAAAGGGTCCCAATTCTCAGGCGTGACGCCATAATGGGAGCATGGCCACCTTGCCCTCTGCCCGCGCCGCCCATAACGCCTCGCTCCGCGAAGTCGACCCGTTGATCGCTGATCTCATTCGGCAGGAAGAGGCTCGTCAGGAGCAGAACATCGAGCTCATCGCGAGCGAGAATATCGCCAGCCTCGCGGTCCGCGAGGCGATGATGAGCGTGCTGACCGACAAGTATGCGGAAGGCTATCCGGGCAAGCGGTATTACGGCGGCTGCCAAGTCGTCGACCAAGTCGAGGAAGCCGCGATTGAGCGAGTCAAGGCCCTCTACGGCTGTAACTTCGCCAACGTCCAGCCCCACAGCGGCGCGCAGGCCAACATGGCGGTCTACTTCGCGTTCCTGAAGCCGGGCGACACGATGATGGCGATGAACTTGGCCCACGGCGGCCACCTCACCCACGGCTCGCCGGTCAACTTCACCGGCCAGATGTATACGATCGTGCCGTACGGCGTCAGCCCCGAGACCGAGACGATCGACTACGACGAATTCCATCGCCTTGCCGTCGAGCACAAGCCGAAGATCATCGTCAGCGGCGCGACCGCCTACTCGCGCGAATTCGACTTTGCCCGCATCCGGCAGATCGCGGACGAGGTTGGCGCGATGCACATGTGCGACATGTCTCATTACAGCGGCTTGATCGCGGCGGGTGAGTATCCGTCCCCGATTCCGCACTGCGATGTCGTGACCTCGACGACCCACAAGTCCATCAGGGGCCCGCGCGGTGGAATGATCCTGTGGAACAACGAGGAACTGTCCAAGCCGATCAATATGAGCGTCTTCCCGGGCATCCAGGGCGGCCCGCTCATGCACGTGATTGCGGGCAAGGCGGTTTGCTTCCACGAAGCTGCGCAACCGACGTTCAAGGACTACCAGAAGCAGATCAAGCTCAACGCGAAGGCACTGGCCGAGGCGATGACGGCAGAGGGATTCCGAATCGTCAGCGGGGGCACCGATTCGCACCTCATGCTCGTCGACCTGCGCCCGTTCTCGGTAACAGGCAAAATCGCCCAGGCGGTGCTCGATGAGGTCAGCATCACCACTAATAAAAACGCGATCCCCTTCGATCCCGAGAAGCCGTTCGTCGCGAGTGGAGTGCGTCTGGGGACGCCCGCCGTGACGACGCGGGGCATGAAGGAACCGGAGATGAAGGAAATCGCCTCGCTGATTGCTCGGGCCTTACGAGCACCGTCGGACGAGGGGGTATTGGCCGGTGTCCGCCAGGAGGTCCACGCCCTAACCGCCCGTTTTCCGATGCACGGCTAGCCCATGCAAGTCCCGCCTCACCTTCCCCGATGTCCGAATTGTGGGGGGACCGTCTCGCCCCACCAGACCTACTGCGCGACATGCGGCTATGGGCGAGCAATCCAACGGGGCTGGGGGACCGCCGCACAGGTGATCTTCACGCTGGCATTCGTGATCGTCGGGGTGCCCGCATTTCTCTTCGGCGGATGCGTCCTGCTGATAGGTGCCACCGCACCCGAAGGAAGAAACGACACCTCATGGCTAGGCCTCGTCATCGGCGGTTTTGTCCTCGGTGCCATCTTGCTGTTCCTCATGATCCGCAGCTACCGCGCGCGCTGAAGGCGTGCATCTTCGCAACGAATGCACCGACGCTGCAGCGCACCAACCGGTAAGCTAGCCGACGAAATCATGAGAGCACTAAGATTCAGTATCGGAGCGCTGGCGTTCCTCACCGTCGTCGCATGGGCTGGCGTGGGGCAGGACAAGGTTCTGCTCGCCGTCAAGGCTGATGTAGGGCAGGTCGCGAAGTACCAACTGGACTTGTCCATCGACATCGACGCGGGCGGGCAGAAGTTCAACACCACCGTCAAGCAGGTCGAAAAGGTCACCATCAAGTCGGTGTCACCGGGCGGAGAAATCGCTTCCGTTCGCGAGAGCGAGTCGCAGGAAGTGACCCTGAACGGCGAGAAGGCACCCGATGACGGCGAGCCCGATAAGCCCGCGACGGTCACCGTCGCCTCCGACGGGAGCCTCATCGGCTACGAAAGCGATGCGAACAAGGACGACGACTCGCACCTGAACCAGCGCATTTTCGCCGCGACCTCGGTCATCTTCCAGAAGACCCCGGTCGGCGCCGGCGATAAGTGGTCGTACGAATACAAGGACGACGAGAAGCTGCACACCCACGCGGGCAAGGCTAACTTCGAAGTCCTCGCGATGGAGAAGGTCAAGGACATCGACTGCGTGAAGGTCAAAATGACTTTCGAGGAATCGAGCGGCTCTCCCCGATTCGGCGGTACGTCGACGGTCTGGATCGAGAAGGCGAGCGGCGACGCGATCAAGTCTGAATTCGAACTCAAGAACATCCCGTTCGGCGAGATGGAAGGCGCGAGCGCGAACGGCAAAGGCACGACCGAGCGGATCAGCGGCGGCACCCTCAAGGCCAGCCAAAGCACCGGCAGCGCAACCGCCGAGCCCAAAAAAGACAAGAACATCGACGAGACCGTCAAGGACTACGAGAAGCTGGCTGGCGTGTTCACCCTCTACCGAAAGCGCGATGCGGGCAAGGACACGATCTACCTCGAACTGCGCGAGGATCAACTCGACAAGTTCGTGTTGCTCCAAGCTACGGCCGCTACGGGCAACAGCCAGCAGATCGTCGCGGGCAACCCGATCAATGACCTCGTGCTCAAGTTCAGCAAGATCGACGACCGGATCATGCTCGTCCGGCCGAACCTTGGATTCCGGGCCACCGCTGGGACACCGACCGCGACTTCGTTACAGCGCTCATTCGCCGATTCCTACCTGGAGGCCTATAAGATCGAGGCCAAACAGGAGGATCGAAAGAGCGTCCTGATCAATGTTTCTGATCTCTTCCGAGGCGACATTGCCCAGGTCAGCGCGGCGCTGAACTCGGGCGGCAATCCCCTCGCGGCACTGCTGGGCGGAGGAGGCGGGTTCAGCCAGGACCGTGACAAGACCTTCATCGTGTCGATGAAAGCCTTCCCCGAGAACATCTTCGTCCAGACGAACTACTCGTTCAACAGGGCGGGCGGGGGTGGAGGACTGGCGGGTCTGCTCGGTCCTGACGTCATGGCTGACCCGCGCAACATGGTCTTCAAGGTCAACTACAACCTGTCGATGCTGCCGATGGACGGCTATGTCCCTCGTCTTTTCGATCCGCGCGTGGGCTACTTTACGGCGGACTACCAGGACTTCAACGACCCAACTCACTTCGACAACCAAGTTCGCAACATCCTTCGATGGCGGCTCCAGAAGAAGAACCCGGGCGCTGATCTTTCCGAGCCGGTGAAGCCGATCGTCTTCTGGCTCGACAACGCGATCCCGCTGGAGTACCGCGATGCGGTTCGCGACGGCGTGCTCCTTTGGAACAAGGCCTTCGAAAAGATCGGTTACAAGAACGCGGTCGTGGTCAATCAGATGCCCGATAACGCGGACTGGGATCCAAGCGACATGCGCTACAACGTCGTCCGCTGGGTGCTCTCCCCGGCCGACGCGTACGCGGTTGCACAATTCCGATACTCACCGCTGACCGGCGAAATCCTGAACGCTTCGATCCTCGTGGACGGCAACATGGTCCGGTTCACGGAGCGCGAGCGCACGAACATCGTCAACCCCGCCGACTACTTCCAGCCGAAGAAAGCCGTCCACGATCATCGGGTCTGCACGCTGCAGAACGAGATTCAGGAGCAGGCGGCGTTTGGTCGCCTCGCCCTCGACATGCTCGGCGGCCTCGTGGACGTGGACGAGAAGACGTACATGAACACGTTCATCCGCCACGTGGTCTGCCACGAAATGGGCCACATCCTCGGCCTGCGCCACAACTTCATCAGCAGCACTCAACTGACGTTCGCGCAGATGGGCGAGGCGTCGGTCGTCAACCAGAAGGGTGCCGCATCGAGCGTGATGGAGTACACCCCGTTCAACCTTGCTGCGCTTAAGAAGAAGGGCGTCGACTGGTGGCCCGCGAGCATCGGCGACTACGATTACTGGGTCGTCAAGTACGGGTACATGGATACTGGCGCGCGCGACTCGAAGGACGAATTGGCTCAACTCAAGCAGCTTGCAAGCCAAACGAACACGAGCGGCTACCCGTGGCAGTCGGATGAGACCGCCGATTCGCTCGACCCTAAGATCACTCGGTTCGACCTGGCCAAGAACCCCTTGGACTATTGGAGCAAGACGCTCGAAGTCAGCCGGTATATGGGCATGAACTTGGGAAGCCGCCTGCCCAAACAGGGCGAGAGCTTCTGGACCTTCACGCGCGACTTCAATATGCTCATCAACCTGACCGCGCGTGCGGCCAGCCAGTGCACTCGTTACATCGGTGCATCGCACCTGAATGGCAACTTCAAGGGCGACCCGGGCCAAAAGCCGACGATTGTGGCGGCGAGCGTGGAGGAGCAGAAGCAAGCGCTTGATCTGCTGAATCTGTACATCTTCTCGGAGCGAGCGTTTGACTTCCCGAAGGACTACTACACCAAGTTCACCAGCAACCCCGACGCGGGAATCATGGAGTCGATCCTCGCCGGATCGAACGACTACCCCGTACTCGACCAGTTCGCCGCGATCCAAGGCTCCGCCCTCGGTACGATCTTCCGAAGCGATGTGCTGAACCGCGTCGCCAACAACGAGTTTAAGGCCAAGGGCGGCAACGCGCTCAAGCTGACGACCTTGTTCAACAGCGTTCGCGCGAACGTCTGGTCGGAATTGGGCAGCGGGAAGAGCATCAGTGCTCTCCGACGACGCCTCCAACGCACGTTTCTGGATCGAATGATCGGGATGGTGACCAATCCGGGCGACAGTGCGCCGCAAGATGCGAAGATGCTCGCTTGGTCCCACTTGAGATCGCTCAAGGGTTCGATCGAGGGTGCTCGAAAGTCGAAATCGATGGACGAGTACACCCGCGTTCACCTCGCCGAGTGCGCCATGAGGATCGGTCGCGCGCTGAACGCTCAGCAGACCATCGGTGGCGGCAGCGCCCCAGCCCGAAATCCTCTCGCCGATCTTCTCGGCGGGGGGTAAAGATCAGCCCTTTCACCGGTCGTCTCTAAGCAAGAGATACGGCGAAGTGTGAGTGCGTGCCCCCTCCCTAACCCTCCCCCGAATCGGGGGAGGGACTTGCGGCTCAGCTGTTTTAGGATGCATCCTCAAGCACGGAGGCTGGTCCCCTCCCCCGATTCGGGGGAGGGTTAGGGAGGGGGCGCGCACTCACAACCAGCGAAACTCCCGAACCGTCACAGGATGCGCTCGATGAAACCCCGACTCCGCAAATCCAGGGCGGAAACGGACGGAATCTCGAAACGATTTCCGTCCACGTCAATTAGCAGCAGATGATCGGGAGATAACCATTGGGCATTCTCCTGAAGGCTCTGGGTGACGAAGTCGCGCGGCCCCCGGTCGGTGTCCACGTGCCAATAGGTCGCACCGAACTCCACCTTGGCGAATTCCACCACGGTGACCGTGGCCGTGAGGTAACGGCGGCGAAGCTCCTCGCGAACCGCTTGCAACGATGCAGTTGAGAGCTCTTCCGGCTCGTCCAGGGTGAGGATCTCGTCGCCTTTCCCATCGAGAAAGGCAAGGAAGCGATTCGGGTGTGACAGAGGAGACGCCCAAGCAGGGCGGACGGTGATGTAAGACCGCTCGTCGCGAACGGTAAGACGCAACCGATCTTTCGGTTCATAGAAAAGATTGAGTTCTTCTGGTTTGGCTTCAATAGCCATGGTTGTTTCTCCTAGTTGAATCGGAGGCAGCGATGTAGGAGGTGAGGATGTGGTCCTCCCAAGCACCGTTGACCATAAGTGACTGTCGGAGGCGGCCCTCGATCTCGAATCCGAGCTTCTCGAGCACGCGTGCGCTCGCGAGGTTCGCAGGCATGTAGCACGCCTGAATGCGATGGAGGCCAAGCTCGACGGTAGCAAACCACATCACGGCTTGCAAGGCCTCCGTCATTAGGCCTTGCCCTTCAAACCTATAATCAATTGCGTAGCCGAGTTCGGCGGACTGCAAGAAGTAACGATACACGTCACGCAGATTCACGACCCCTATCACGCGCGCCGGTTCTTCAAGCGGACACAGAACGAAACCGTAGGCTTGATCTCGCTCAGCCGAATTCTGGTTCTCGATGATCCGGACGCGCCATGCTTCTTCCTGGTAGTAGCGGTCATCGCGCGCAGGCTCCCAGGGTGCCAGGTGCTCCTTGTTCTCGCGGCGAAAGGCAACGAGAGCGTGAAGATCGCGGGGCCAAGCGATTCGCAGCACGAGTCTCTCGGTCTGCATGGTCGGCAGGCCACGCTCGTCATGTCGCAGGATTTGCGGGCGCACGAATGGGTGGCTGGCTTTCACCCGACCTCCTTGGTGCAGATCGTCCAGCCGACCTGCGGCTGATAGCCTAGCTTTCGATTGACTGCGAGCATTGGCGCGTTGAGCGAGTCGTTGTATGTCCGCATCGTCCGTGCACCAATTTCTTTGGCGTGTTCGAGCGTGCGGACCTTCAGCGCTAACGCGATTCCCCGACCTCGAAACTCAGGAATCACGCCCGTGAAGTCGTTCATCAGGGCGCCCGAAGACTGTTGGGAGACCGTGCTCATGCCAACCCAGCGCTCCCCGTAAACAGCAATCAGGAACGCCGGTTTCACCATTCCGACCCGGTCGAGAATGTCGGCCTGAAACTCCTCGAACGACCACTCATGCCCTGGCACCGCGCCGGGTACGTCCGGTTCGGTAAGGCATGAGATCTCGTAGAGTCGCCGTCGGGCCGACTCGGTATCGCCACTCTCGTGGTAGGGTTCGATCGCGATGCCCTCGGATGCAAGCCGATCGAGCACTGCTCGGTGGTCAGTGACATTGAAGGTGTCGAGGTCGAGGAAACTCTCGTACTCCGTTCGCTCCTCCTTGAAGTGGTGTTGCTCAGCGAACTTCTTTGACCCTTCAAGGTCTGAACGAACGGCAACGCTGACCTGGCGGGCACCCGACTCGATGGCAAATCGCTCCACTTCGCCCAGGAGCCTTGAACCGATTCCTTGGCGCTGGTGATCCGGGTGGACGTGGACGCCCAAGCGGAACATCGACTCGGGTTGGAACGAGAATGAGAAGACGTTGGCGGTGGCGATGACTTTGAACCCGTCGCGGAGGACGATGCGTCGATGAGGGCGGATACTGCGCGAGCGGTCGGCTTCGCTTATGGAATCTGCCGACAAAGGATCGACTTCGTTCCGGTTCATCAGCGCGGCGATTCCGGCGTAGTCGTCGTCGGTGAGGTCGTCGACGATCCGGACCTGACCCCGAGGCCCCTCTCCACCGGAGTGGAGAGGGGAGTCCAGCCTCCAGCGGACGTAGATCTGCCCGGGCTCGCGGACGTAGCCGAGCTTGCGGTTGACGTGAAGCATCGCCTGATTCGTGGAGGCGTTTTGGGTCCTGGCTCGCGGGTAGCCGGCTGCCTTGGCGGCGGCGAGGGTCAGGACCTTGAGGGCAAGCGCCAATCCGCGGCCACGGTACTCACGCTTCACCCCGGTTCCGAGGCTGTAGACTTCGCCTTTCGTCATCTCGCCGACACCGGAAACGCCAACCGGCTCGTCCCCATGGTAGGCGATCCAGTGACCCTCGGGCCAAAACCAGTAAGCCGGAAAGAAGCTCTGCTCGAACTCCTCGTAGCTGCGCGGCTCATCGTCTTCCTCGCCGGGAATGTCCTTGTCGGTCAGGACGATGATGGCGTGCAGATCACGTTTGATTTGATCAGACATCTCCGCACAGTTGACGAAGGTAAACCCCTCCGACCTTAGCTGCTCAAGGACTGGCTCGTACGCTGCCGGGTAAAAGGTTGAGAGGTCGAGGGTCGAGTCGAAGACATGCATGATCTCCTCGTAGCCTCGTTGACCTGCGATTTCTCGCGCGACGGCGTCGTCCTCGGCGAAATCGGCGATGATTTCACGCGCTCCCATTCCCTTGAGCCTTGTTTCGACGTGATCGAGCAACGTTCGCCCGAACCCGTTGCCGCGATGTTCGGGATGCACGATCACCGAGAACTCGTACTGGCCTTCAGGCTTCGACGGAAAGCGGTGCAGGGTTGCCATGCCAACCTGAACACCATCAGCCTCGGCAACCCAGCGCTCGCGCAAGCCGCCCTCGGGCACCTGCTGGTCCCGCGCGGCGAGTTGTTCCGGTGTCGGCGCGTTGCCGTACCGCACCGTGAACATCTCGCAGATGAACGGGTAGTCGTCCTCGCGGTTTTTTCGGATATGGAGGTCCAATTGCGTCTTCATGATTAGCTCGCGTAACCGATGATCTCGTTGATGGCGCTCTGGGTTTCGACCAGGTTGTAGAACACGCCCTTCTTCTCCATCAGTTCGGCATGGGTGCCAATCTCGGCGATCTCGCCCTTGTCGAGGACGATGAGACGCGAGGCGTTGCGAAGCGTACTCAGGCGGTGGGCGATGGCGAAGGTCGTGCGACCCTCGATCAGGCGTCCAATCGCTTCCTGAATCTGCTTCTCGGTCTCGACGTCGACGCTCGAGGTCGCTTCATCGAGGATGAGGATGCGCGGGTTGTGCAGGATCGCACGGGCGATGCTGACACGCTGGCGCTCACCGCCGGAAAGCTTCGATCCCTTCTCGCCGACCATCGTGTCGTATCCGTCCGGCTTGCTGAGGATGAAGTTGTGGGCGTTCGCGGCTCGCGCGGCGATCATGACTTCCTCGAACGTCGCTCCCGGCTTCCCGTAAGCGATGTTCTCTTGGATCGTCCCGTTGAACAAGAACGGCTCTTGAAGCACGATCCCGATCTGGTGGCGCAGGTCCTGCAGCGAGATGTCGCGGTAGTCGATCCCGTCGATCGCGATGGTCCCCGCGTCCGGCTCATAGAACCGGCAGATGAGGTTGATTGTGGTTGACTTGCCTGCGCCGCTCTTTCCGACAAGCCCGATCATCTCGCCCGGCTTAGCGGTAAAGGTCAGGCCCTTGAGGACGGGATTCGACTTGTCGTAGCCGAACCGCACGCCATCGAACTTGACTTCACCGATAATCGCGTGCTGCTTTTCGGGGTCCCCGTACTTCTCGGTCTCCATGTCGATGATCTCGAAGATGCGGTCGGCACCGGCCATCGCCCGGCTGAACCAGTTGTTGATCGCCGCGAACCACTGAAGAGGTCCGTAGACCAGTCCAAGCAGCGCGAAGATGCGATAGAACTCGCCCAGCGTCAGTTGCTTTTGGTAGACCATGTAGCCGCCAACGGCCCAGCAGATCACCGATCCGAGCGCGGTGAAGAACATCATCGCGCCGAAGATCGTGAACCAGCGGGCGTCGGCCTGGACTCCGCTGTCGCGAAGTTCATGGTTACGAGTCGTGAACTTGTCGTACTCGAGATCTTCCTTCGCGAACGCCTTGACGACGCGGATGCCGTTGAGCGACTCGTTCAGGTGGGTATGGAACCGAGCCCACTTCTGTCCGACGCGATAAAACATCTGCGCCATCGGTCGCCAGAACTTCATGCCGATCGCGACGATGATCGGGATTGGGGCAAGGATGCAGGCAGCGAGGAACGCGTTTGTCCAGAAGAGAAAACTCGCGACGCCGATGAGCATCAGCCCATTGAGCAGGAAGTAGGGAACACCCTCAACCAAGAATCCCCACACGCGGTCGGTGTCGCTGGTCACCCGGCTCGAGATCGCTCCGACCTGCTTCTTGTCGAAGTAAGTCAGCTGCAAAAACTCGATGGCGCGGTAGACGGTGGAGCGCAGGTCTGCCGCGATGTGACCGGCAAGGAACGCCACGACGCGATCGCGCGTGATGTTCACGGCAGAGGCCACCACGAGCACACCGATCCAAGCTCCGATGAGCTGCCATAGCATGGGCAGATTGCGGTCGCCGGCCAGGACTTGGTCGATGATGTAACCCTGGATAAACGGCGGTGCGAGATTAAGGATCGTCGTGAACAGAGCGAGCACGGACAGCACGATTGCCTGCTTCTTGTAGGGAAGCATGAATCGGCTGATACGCAGCAGGGTCTGGCTGCGGTTCACGCACGCCGGACACACACCGTCCTTCTCGGGCAACAGGCGGTTGCACTTGATGCAGCGCAATCGCTCCTTCTTAAGATTGATGGACAGCGGCTCGCCTTTGGCAAGCTGCTCGATCCCGCGCGCGGCCTCGCTGAACTTGGCAGCGACGGTGAGCGAGTACGATACGACCGGCACTTGGCGTCCGGTCTTGGTAACGATTTCGAGCGAACCGCCGCCAACGAGTTGCTCGTTGCGGGCGGACTTGATCTCGCTGATCGGAATTTGGAACGAGATCGCCCCGTCCGGCTCGACCATGCGCACGACCTCGGACGTGACTTCGAGCACGCGATGGCCATATCGGCCATCTTCGCTGAAGTCAGCGTCGAGCTGAATGAGCACGTCGCCGGTTGGGGCGCCGGTATGTTTAGAATCGGAGACCTCTTGAACGGCCTCGGGCATTAGCTGTGCCACGGATTTTCGACCTCCTGAACGGTCGGGGCGCATCGAGTTGCGCGGACGAGTTGTGACGGAATGGGCTGCGGCACGAAGATGCTCGCAGTGTGCGCGAAAAGTGTTCGCGGGCTAGATCGTCAACGGTGTCCCAAGATCATACGAAGCCACCTCGGTCTCGAATCGAGGTTCAGGCACTATACCGAGTTGCCCGGCCTTGCTGTCAAGCCGTGCCTAGGACTTTCTCGGACGAAAGGAATCGGCGATTGCCTGGGCGAGGAGGCCAGTGTCCTTCTGGGCGGGGAAGTCCATGATGCCGATGTGGTAGATCGACCGCCCCTCCACATAGACGAAGTAGGCCATCTGCCCTTTCCGTCCCCCAATTTCAACCGTTGCCGTCAATTGCTTGGCGCTGCCGACAGGCAGACGAACGGTCGTTTCCTCGAAGTTCTCGACCTTGACTCCCGACGATTCGAGCCCAGCTTCAAAATCCTTGGTCGAATCATCGATGGTGATTTCCCGGTCGGCGACGAGTTCGAAGCCGACGACCGCTCGATCCAGTTCGCCCGTCTTGCTCTTGGCCAAAAGCCCGTTCTCGGCGATCCTCCCCGTGCTGGAGGGCTGTGACTTCTGCAGGTCAGCCGCCGAAAGCACCTCTGGTTCGAGTTCGGCCGGCAATGCCAGCGTAAACGGAACCCCTTTGAGATCCGCAACTGCCCAACCGGCCGGAACGCTCGGCGCTGTTGGTCCCGAGTCCTTTGCAATCTTGCTTCCGCATCCCACGAGAAGGGAAGCCAGTCCCAGAAAGACGAATGTGCGGATCATCCCCGCTAGGATATCCAAGGCGGAGAGGACTTTGGAGCAGAAACACGGTGCGTCACCCTTACTGGGGACAAGTGCGCCGACGCCTCACTAGGTCTTTCGCCTCTGGTTGTTGAAACTTGGACTCCGGGCGGAGTCAAGAATATTGCCCCGGCCATCAGACGCATTTTCTCCCCTTGCAGTCTGAGTTCACTCCCTCCGGGGCTCCGAGCGACTCTCGTGCCACAATCTGGCCCTCATGTCTGCGCGAATTGCAGTGCTGGCCGGTGACGGAATCGGTCCCGAAGTCACGGCGGAAGCCGTAAAGGTCCTCAAAGCCGTTCGACCCGATTTGGAGTTCGAAGCCGCACTCGTGGGAGGAATTGCCTATGACGAGAAGGGGCATCCGCTTCCTCCCGAGACGCTCGACCTGTGCAAAGCCTCCGACGCCGTCCTGCTCGGCGCGGTGGGCGGACCGAAGTGGGACAAGATCGAGCCGGTCACGATGCGACCTGAAGTGGGCGCACTCCTTCCGCTGCGCAGTGAACTGAACCTCTATGCCAACGTGCGTCCGGCCAAGACGCTTCGCGCCTTGCTTGGTGCCAGTCCGCTGAAAGGCGATCGCGGCATGGTCGACCTTGTCGTCATGCGGGAACTCACGGGCGGGATCTACTTCGGCAAGCCTCGTGAGCGGCGCGACAGCGGCGAGACCGCGATCGACACCTGCGTCTATTCCAAGTTCGAGATTCGGCGAATTGCCGAACGTGCGGTTGAGATCGCGCGGCAGCGCAAACACCAGATCGTGAGCGTGGATAAGGCCAACGTCCTCGAAACGAGTCGGCTCTGGCGCGAGGTGGTGAACGAGGTCGGGAAGGAGAACCAGGACGTCGAAATCACCCACATGCTCGTCGACAACTGCGCGATGCAACTCGTCCGCGATCCCCAGCAGTTCGACGTGATCCTCACCGAGAATATGTTCGGCGACATCCTGTCCGACGAAGCCTCGATGATCACCGGCTCGCTCGGCCTGCTTCCCTCAGCCAGTTTGAGCGATGCGCGTGGGGACAAAGTATTTGGCCTCTACGAGCCCATCCACGGCTCGGCCCCGGACATCGCCGGGCAAGGCAAAGCCAACCCGATCGCCGCGATTCTCAGTGCCGCGATGCTCCTCAAGTACAGTCTGGGCGACGATGAGGGCGCCCAGCGGATCGAATCGGCCGTGGAAGCAGCACTCGACGAGGGCCTTCGGACTACCGACATCTTCGAAAAGGGCACCCGCCCGGTGTCGACCGTCGAAATGGGCGACGCGATCACAGCGCGAACCAAAGGCTAAGTCCGCGTGCCGGCGTTTATCACCTTTGAAGGACCGGAGGGAGCGGGGAAGTCGACGGCACTGACGGCGCTTGCGGAGCGGCTGACTCAGGTTGGCCACAAGGTCGTCGTCACACGTGAGCCTGGAGCGACGGAGTTCGGGCGTCAGGTCCGCGATCTGCTTCTCCACGGCGAGAATCTGCCACCGCGCTCCGAGCTGTTTCTCTTCCTCGCCGACCGAGCGAACCACGTGCAGAACCTGATTCGTCCTGCCCTGAACGAGGGGGCTATCGTCCTGTGCGACCGCTATGCCGACTCCACCGTCGTCTATCAAGGCTACGCCCGTGGACTGGACATCGAACGGCTCCGAGAGCTGAACGCCTTCGCCACCGACGGCCTCGTCCCCGACCTCACCCTGCTCTTCGACCTCGACCCCGAGCTCGGACTGTCGCGCCTGACAAACAAGGATCGACTCGATAAAGAAGGCATCGACTTCCACCGACGCGTACGCGAGGGTTTCAAGCAAGAAGCGGCCCGAGAACCGGGCCGCTGGGTGACATTGGACGCCTCCCAGCCGCCAGAGGAGGTTCTGTGTGCGGCATGGGAAGCGGTGAATCGATTGGTTGGCTAAGCCGCGAGGGGCTCGGCGCTGTGCTTCACGATCTTGCCGCGCAGGGCTTTCGGTACGACCTCATCCGGATCGAGGACGACGATGAGCTTCTCACTGTTCTTGGCCACACCGGCAACGAACGGGTCATCCTTTCGCTCGAACATGCTGAGTTCGCGCTCAATGTCGCTTTCGCGGATCATGACGATGCCATCAACCTCGTCTACCCTAAGCGCGACTCGCCCGAGATTGGTTTGGACGACCACGAAGTGGGCACACTCGCCGTCTGGCGACATGTCGAACCGAAGCCTGAGATCAAGGCAGGGTAGCGTCTCGCCGCGCAGGTCGAAGACACCAAGGAACATCGGAGGAGTGCGGGGGATGCGTGTCAGGGTCACCGAGGGGACGATGCGTTCGACCCGTTCGATGGGGAGCCCGTAAAGCTCGGGACCCACCCGAAACACGACGTGCTTACTCTCGGATGAGGAGCCGGAATCAACGGAATGAATAACTGAACTTCTCGCCGCCATAGGTTCACCTTCTGGCTTTGTCTTGCCATGAAGGCAGCGGGGAACGGTTAAGTATTTGTCGTAGAACTTGGCCGCTTGACCATCTTCAGCACGATCTCCCATTCGTCTGGCTGGACGGGCAGGATGCTGAGGCGCTGGCCTTTGCGCACCACGAGCATGTCCTCCAGACCCGGCTCGACCTTCAGCTCGGCGAGCGTCACCGTGCGGGGAAACTTCTCGACGAACTGCATGTCGCGAACCAGCCACCGCGGGTCCTCGATCTTGCTCTTGGGGTCGTAATAGGGGCTCTTGGAGTCGAACTGGGTCGGGTCGGGGTAGGCGTTGCTGACGACCTTCATGATCCCAATGATCCCGACCGGGGGGATGTTCGAGTGATAGAAGAACGCAAGATCACCAATCGCCATGTCGTCGCGGATGAAGTTCCGCACCGTATAGTTCCGGCACCCCTCCCACATATTCGTCCCCTCCCGGGCGAGGTCGTCGATCGAGTAAGTGTCGGGTTCGGACTTCATCAGCCAAAGCGCCATGCTGTCGATTATGACTCTCCGTAGCGTCGGCAACCTGCCGTGGCCGGTGGCCTTCGTCTTGGGAGTCTTCCGCTGGCGGGCCCCCTCCCTGTCCCTCCCCCACCGGAGTGGGAGAGGGGACTCGACCGATCTCCCAACCTCGAACCGCTCACAATCAGCGACTGGTGAGTCCAAACACGTCCCCTCTCCCACTCCGGTGTGCGGTGCCATGACATCCTTTCCACTTTGTGCCAGGACATACTTTACACCCTGAAGTCCTCAAGCAGCCCGAGGTCGATGCCGAAGTACGTCACCACGTAGCCCAGGTGGCCATCGGCGATGA
>JAIBBE010000251.1 GCA_019694835.1 Fimbriimonadaceae bacterium
CTTCATCGGCGTTGAGCTCGGGGTGGGGGAATACTCACCGGGTCCGTCTAAGCGGAAAGGGAGAATGTAGTCCCTCCACCCTGCACCGGCACTCTACCGCGCCGCTGCGATCACTATACAAGGGGGAATGTTTCAGCCGACAAGCGCGCTCTTGAACTGCTCCCGAAACACGTCCTGATACAGGCCGGGCCGGGCGACCAGTTCGTCGTGCTTTCCGATATCCACAATGCGGCCGTTTTCGAGCACGACGATCCGGTCGGCGTCGATGACCGAGGAGAGGCGATGGGCGATGATGAAGGTTGTTCGGCCTTCCATCACACGCTTCAGAGCCTCCTGGACACGGGCTTCTGTTTCGCCATCGAGGGCGCTGGTCACATCGTCGAGGATGAGGATGCGGGGGTCGGTGACGAGGGCGCGGGCGAGGGCTAGGCGTTGCTTCTGGCCGCCGCTCAGCTTCATCCCGTCCTCGCCGATCTTGGTCTCGTAACCGTCTTCGAGCGTGAGCACGAACTCGTGAAGGTCGGCGGCTTGTGAGGACTGGATCGCCCGTTCATCAGCGGCATCCTTCGAGCCGTACTTGATGTTCTCCATGATCGAGACGCTGAAGAGCACGTTCTCCTGGGCCACCATGCTCATCTGGCGTCGTACACTTTCGAGACGAACGTCGCGAATGTCGTGACCATCGATCGTAATGCGCCCGTGGGTGGGGTCATAGAAGCGCATGAGCAGGTTCATGAGCGTCGACTTCCCTGCCCCGCTGTGACCGACGAGCGCGATGACCTCGCCAGCTTTGACGCGGAGGTCGATACCTTCGAGGGTCGGAGGCCCTTCGCCGTAGGAGAAGCTCACGTTGTCGAACACGATTTCGCGCGAGAACGGGGCCAGATTTTCGGCACTTTCTTTGTCCTCGACTTCGGGTCGACTATCGAGGGTCTGGAAGACTCGGTCCATGGCCGCCACCGCCCATTGGAGGGCGTTATTGAAATCCACGACGCGTACCGCAGGGTTGAAGACGTAACCGATGTAGAACGTAATCGCGACCAGCGCGCCGACCGTCAGCTCACCTTGCTGGACGAGGGAGCCGCCATAAGCGTAGACAAGGCCCGTTCCGAGAGCCGAGATGACGCCCGAGATCAGCCCGAGCCGACGATTCAAGTGGGTCTGCCGCATGTCGACCGTGAACTTGGCCCGCACGCTCGACATGAAGTTCTTGGTCTCGTAGTCCTCGCGCACGAACGCCTTGACCACCGCAATCCCCGCAATCTTCTCGGCGAGCTTGCCCAGCATCTCGTCCCAAAGTCGCCGCTGCTCTTGGCTGACTTCGCGAATGTGTTTGAGCATCGCAAGGTAGCTCAAGACATAAAAGGGCACGAGGGCGAGGATGATTAGGGCGAGTCGCCACTCGATGAAGAACAGCATCCCGAGAACCGCTACGAGGGTGACCACGTCGCTGATGAACGTCACCAACTGCCCCTGGATCAGGCCCTGGATCAGTTCGATATCTGCCGTCACCCGGCTCATGATCTTGCCGACTTGGGTCTGGTTGTGGAAGGCCAGCGAGAGCCGGTGGAGGTGCCGCCAGGTCGCGAACCGCAGGTCAAAGCAGAATCGGTGCCCGATCCAGGTGAGACTGACGCTGAGCAGGTAGTTCAGCACGCTCCTCAGCGCGATGATCGCGACCAGCCCAATCGCGATCCAGAGGAGAGTGGTTCGGCTTTGCTCGAAGAGCCGTACCGCTGGCGTCCCGCCGGCATCCGGGCTCCCTGTGGTTGAGATGTCTCCACCGAACCTCTCCCCCAACCCCTCTCCTCCGCCACCCGAACTCCCGCTGGCCCAGTCTTCGGGGCGCAAGAGAGGGGAGTCCTGAACCGCTGGCAACCCGCCGGCATTCCCGCGTACCGCTGGCGTCCCGCCGGCATCCGGGCTCCCCGTGTTTGGGATGCCACCGCCTGACCTCTCCCCCAACCCCTCTCCTCCGCCACCCGATCTCCCGCTAGCCGAGTCTCCTGGGCGCAGGAGAGGGGAGCCTCGTACCGCTGGCGTCCGGCCGGCATCTCCGGACCTCACCCCCGACCCCTCTCCACCGGAGTGGAGAGGGGAGTTCAGGGCCAAGACTGGCTTGATCGCACGATCGATGGCGAACTCGAACATGCGGGGCGGGAGCACTTGGAGGACCGTTACCAGCAGCGTCAGAAAGACCGCCAGCGCGACGCGCCAGCGGTAGGGCTTGAGGAACTCCAAGGTGCGGCGAAAGGAACGCACGCCGACAGTTTACGCAAGCTGCCTTACAGAACGGCTTCCATCACTCGCTCCGCGATGTGGTGATTGCCGAAAGGCGGCATGAGGTAGAGCCCCTGGGCCACACCTTTCAGCCGCGCCGAGAGCTTCTGCGCCTCATCGATACCTATTGAGAGCGCCAGGTCGTCATCGCATGCTTCCGCCATCTTCGCGCGCAGCCAGTCCGGAACCTCGATCCCAGGAACCTCGTTGTGCATGAATTCGGCGTGGCGGCTGCTGCGCAGGGGCAAGACACCGACCAGCAGCGGTAGGCCCAGCTGCTCGCACTCTTCGACCGCCTTCTCGACGTATCGGTACTCAAAAATCGGCTGGGTGTAGACCAGGTGGCAACCCGCGTCGGCCTTGCGTTTGAGGCGATCCACTTCGGCGGCATAGTCAGGTGCAAGGGGATTGAAAGCGACGGCGATGGTGAAGGCGCACTTCGCTCCGACACTGTATCCGGCAAGGTCAACGCCCTCGTTGAAGCGAGAGAGGATTCGCACGAGGCCAATCGCATCCACATCGAAAACACTGGTCGCACTCGGGTAGTCGCCGATGTTGGCTGGGTCTCCCGTGACGGCGAGGATGTTTCGAACGCCCAGCGAGTGAGAACCGAGAAGATCCGCTTGAACGGCCAGCAGGTTCCGGTCGCGACAGGCGAAGTGCATCATCACTTCGATGCCAATTTGGTTCTGGATCAGCGTGCTGATCGAGAGCGGGTTCATGCGAAGCCGAGCCCGTGCGCCGTCCGAGATGTCGATCAGATCCGCTCCGCGAATTTTCAGCGACCTCGCCCCTGCCAGCACCTTCTGGACGTTGATACCGCGCGGCAGGTCCATCTCGACCGTGATCACGAACTTCTTGCCGAGCTTCTGCGAGAGTTCAGTTGGCTCGCTTTCGGGAAGAGGCTTCTTCTCCTTTGCGACGGCCTGCACTGCGGTTCGCGCTCGACGCTTGATCGCACCCGCGTCAAGGACTTCTTTGAGCTTGCGGATGTGCTCGGGCGTCGTGCCGCAGCATCCGCCAATGATCGTTGCACCCTCCTCGACTAGCCTTGCCGCCGCCTTCGCGAAGTAATCGGGTGCGGTATCGTACGTCACCTGACCCTTCACCAACTGAGGCAGACCGGGCGTCGGGAAGGCGAGAATCGGAAGGTCGGTTGCCTCGGAGAGCTGACGAACGATGTCGATCATGCGCTGGGGGCCGACGATGCAGTTTGCGCCAACACCCACCACACCAAACTCCGCCATTTCCGCACCGCATCGGTTGGGAAGGCCTTCGGCAAGCGCTTCGCCGTCCTCGATGTAGGCCTTGCTCACGATGATCGGAAGGTCGGTGACGCTGCGCACAGCTTGGACGGCCACCTTGAGCTCATCCATGTCGATGAACGTCTCAAGAATGAAGCCATCGACTCCGCCTTCAACAAGGGCCTTGGCTTGCTCCGCAAACGCCGCAAAGAGTTCTTCCTCGCTCACGTGGCCGATTGGTGCCATCGGCTTACCGCTGGGTCCCATCGCGCCGAGGACCAGGCGGTCACCCGCCGCTTCTCGCGCGATTTGCGCTCCAGCACGGTTGAGTTCGACGATGTCGACGTTATGGTCGGCCATGCGGATCGCATTGGCCTCAAACGTATTCGTTTCGACGAAGTCCGACCCAGCGTCGAAATACTCGCGATGAACCTGCTTGACGAGGTCAGGAGCAAGGAGATTCGCGAGGTCGTAGGGTTGCTTCGTAAAACCTAACGCACTGAGACGGGTGCCATTGGCCCCGTCGCCGATCAGAACGTCCTTCTTGAGTGCCTCGAGCAGCTTCACCAAATCAATGTACCCCCCGCACATCGAATACGCCGATGAAGGGGGTTTGGGTCCGGATTCGTCGAGCTTCCCCTGCCAAAACCTTGATCAAACGGACTTCTTGCTGCGATGGAGCCAGGACCGGATCATCCGGATCGAGCGGACCCATGACGCCGTCACCACCGTCCGTCAAGCCAAGGACGTGGCCGAGTTCGTGAAGGAGAATGTGACGCATGGCCCCGGCCGAGACTGGGCTTCCATTGGGCAGCACCGTTCGAGCGCGGACGATACCGGTGATGCGGCACTGATAGTCCGGCTCATACCAGACTTGCCGCTTCCAGTCGGTCAAGCCCGCAATTTCGGTCGAACCGCTGCGCAGCGAGTCCACAAATCGGAAGGTCACATCCGCATTGCCTCCCCGGGGAGCAAGCGAGAAGGCCTCCAGGCCGAGCGCCTGGTTCCAAGTCTGACTGGCCTCTTGAACTCGAAGATCGTAGTTTGAACCCGTAATCTGCAGTGAAATCGGACTTTCGAGCGAGACCGCCTGGGCATGGGCGAGGGCCTCGAGGAACTTGCCTTCCGCCGCCAACGCTCGCGCGGTTTCCAGGTGCTGACTCGCCGCCGATTCGATCGCGAGCCCCTTCGACGGTTTATCCGGCGAAGCGAATGCTCCAGCGACTCCGAGGAGGCTGATCCAGACGAAGAGTTTGCGCGCAGTCACGAAAAAAGTATCGGCAAGTAAATTTGCAATCAAGAGTCCGAAGACTCTCGCACGATACCCTGCATCCCTGTTAAGAATGCGAACTTCCTGGACAGAACTTCGAGACAGCGCCAACTCGCGGGAGATTGCCTAGTCTGGAATCGATACGGTGAAGCCTAGGTTCGAATTGCGCAGACCGGGCAACTTTCCTTGCGCCGAATACGGATCGAACGCGTCGTTGCGCGCAAGCCGTCAAACAAGAGAATCCTGCCAACGAGGGACTCACCGACGCCAAGCAGCAGCTTGATCGCTTCAGCGGCTTGCAGGACACCCGTGGCACCCACCACGGGACCGACCACACCCACTTCCGAGCAAGTCGGAGACTCCGACCCATCCCACATACAGTGGAAGCAAGGCCTACCGGGCGAATAACAGGCGACGAACCCGTTCCAGCCGACTGCCCCACCAAAGACAACCGGAATCTCCGCGGAAACCGCGTAGTGATTGATCGACTCTCTTGCCGAAAGATTGTCCGTACCCTCCACAATCAGGTCACAGCCACGCGCAAGGAGGGGGAGGTTTCCGGGAACTATTTCTATCGGCAGTGGGACGACTTCCGTTTGCACACCGTCGTTGACCAAACGTTCATTGACGACTTCGACCTTCAGGCGGCCGATATCCTTGGATCCGTAGAGAGTCTGCCTGGAGAGGTTTGACTCTTGAACCCTATCGTGATCGCAGACGACCAATGTTCCAACGCCCGCACGGGCGAGGTAAGGAGCGCTCGCACATCCTAAGCCACCCAACCCAACCATGAGCACTCTCGCGCGGCGAAGTCGCTCTTGCCCCGCAGCACTGATTGCGAATTGCCCAGTTGTCAAAGCTCTGACCTTGGAGGACGTGGTGCTAGAATACTACTGAAACTAGGGCAGGAGAGAATTACTTGCATATCAGAGTAACCACAATGGATGAGTCGACGACGGGCGCACGCTCAGAAGGACCTATCCTGGCATTTTCAGAACCCAAGGTTACCGTGCAAGGCATCCTTGAGAGCCGTATTCTGGCCGAGGTCGAGCGCCATAACGAATCAAGGGCCGCCCAGTTTAGGGGTCTTGTTTCACCTGAGGTGGCGTCAAGAAAGGTAGTTGATGCGCAGGCACAGGTGGCGGCAGCCATTCGTGCGTTCAACGATCAGCGCCTGATTGTCCTCCTTGCTGATCGACAGGCCGAATCGCTGGACGAGGCGGTCACCCTATCTGAGGGAGATGTCGTCACGTTCCTGAAACTGGTGCCCCTGGTCGGCGGCTGATGACCTTCTTCGGCCGACTGCTGGGCAGGCGCAACTCACATTTGCGGCGTTGGCGGCTGACGTGGGCAAGTACCGGTGTCTTTACCTGGAATCGGAGCGAGTTCATCCGCACAGAGATGGCCTCCATGACTCCACAAGAGCGTGCAATAGTGGCGGTCGAGCTTGCCGAAGCATTGGCACCCATCCGCCGCCAAGGGGATCACGACTCCTTTTACACATGTATTGCTTACCTTTTGACTCCGTCTATGATCCGGTTCGACGAGCCGCTTCTCAAGCGGTTTCTCGAAGCTCATACGAATGGCTACTTATCGGCCGTGTTTGAGCCTCGTCAATTGCTTGCCGTCCTGCTCCGACACCAGGACCTGCTCACTCCCCAAAACTTAAAGTACCGCCTAGAGCAACTCCGTGATTCGATGGTGCGGGCGGCCCAACAAGGGCTTCCGTTTGCAAGCAGCACATACTTCGATACGATTGTCGAAATCGAAGAACACTTGAATCCGGACCAATTGGTCGTCTCTCAACCATGGCAGCAGCCGCTCGCCAACCGAGTGCCTGGGATATGGGCCCTCGCCCGTGAGACCGAGCTAAAGTCCACGGCTCCAACCGATCGCTGGCTCAGCAAGGCAAGGACCCGAGTCGAGGACTATGGGATTGAGGAATATGCCAAATGCATGGAGGAGGTCGTCTCCGCACTGGCCACTCAATCCGAGCCGGTTCCTGGTTTTCTCTCGGGCCGCCTAAGCGGGCTGATTGCTGCAGCGGCAACGGCTCCGGCTTCCACGACAATTGCAACCCTGATCCGAACGGTAGCAATTTGCGGCCACAAACTTTCTGGTATTGGAGCGCGATCAAAAAAAGGATTCTCCACCGCAGTGTGGGCCTTATCCCATATCGGGACGAGGGAAGCGTTGGCTGGACTTTCGCAAGCTAAGGCCAAGATCAAAACCCCGAGTCTTGCTTCCGAGTTGATTACCTCCCTGTCAGAAGCAGCCAGCCGACAAGGTACATCACTAGATGAACTCGAGGAGTTGGTCGTGCCGACTTTCGGCCTATCGGATGGTCGGATAACTTACGAATGGGAGGAGTTCTCTGCGGTACTCGAAGTGACGGCAATGTCCGAAGTTACGCTGAACTGGAGCCGGTCGGGCCGGCTCCTTGCTGCCCCGCCACAAGCGTTGCGCGATCAACAGGCTGAAGACATCCGTGAAATCAAGACGCTTAAGAAGGCAATGGAGTCTGCGCTCTCCGCCCAGCGACAGCGACTGGACGGGCTCTTTCTTTCGAGGCGAGAAATTCCATACGAGGAGTGGGTTGACCGTTACTGGAAGCAGCCGCTCATTCAATCCTTGGTTGAGCGCTTGATATGGGCTTTTCGACTAGATGATCACGTCACCTCGGGGATGCCGCGTGGAGACAAACTGCTTGATGCCTCAGGTAAACCCTTCGAAGTTCCCGCCGGGTCACACGTAACACTTTGGCATCCGCTGTCCCAGACTTACGAGGAAGTTGAGGCATGGCGAAATTTCCTGTTTGATCAAGAGGTTACGCAGCCGTTCAAACAGGCTTTTCGTGAGACTTATGTGCTTACTCCAGCAGAGGTGGCTACCGAGACGTATTCCAATCGGTTTGCTGCCCAAGTCCTTCGACAACATCAAATGGCGGCACTTGCCAGGACTCGGGGTTGGCGCTACTCCTTACAGGGTGGGTTCGATTCTGAATCTACGCCGACACTTGTTCTAAGAGATTGGAACTACATCGTAGAGTATTTTGTCACTCCCGCTATTGGCGACGAGATGTCCGAAAGCGGCATCAGCCTGCTCGTCGCGACGGATCAAGTGCGATTTCAGAGAGGAGGCGAGAACCAGATCCTTGCCTCCATACCTGCTATCGTGTTTAGTGAAGTCATGCGGGATGTTGACCTGTTCGTAGGCGTCGCCGGTATCGGAAACGACCCGAATTGGTTAGACCGGGGAGATCGGCCTTATCAGGACGCGTGGCACGGATTTGCGTTTGGCGATCTAACGGCCCAGGCAGAGACCAGAAGAGATGTATTAGCAAGGTTGCTTCCTAGGCTGAGCATTGCATCTGTCTCCAGAATCGAGGGCAAATTCCTTATTGTGCAGGGACGTAAGCACCGGTACAAGATTCACCTCGGTTCCGGAAACAGCATGATTGGTGACCGTTATCTGTGTATCGTCGCCCCGCCAGAGAGGCAGAAGAGTCGAGATTTCCTTCCCTTTGAAGGAGATCGAACGCTATCGATTATCCTGAGCAAAGCGTTTATGCTTGCCGCAGATGACAAGATCAAGGACCCCACTATTCTTCGGCAATTTGACCTCGAATAACGCATAGACCCCCAAGGTGAATTTGCTGTCACCAGTGGGTCTCACCCGAAGACGCATTCACCCCAGGATGCTGTGATAGACCGCCTCAAGCCCACGGATGTGGGCTTCCATGCTCGGCGGATCGGACCAGAAGTCGCGATACGCGGCTTCACTGAGTTCCCGCACTCGCTGATCCTGTTTCAAACTCTGAAGCGCGCGGTCAAGTTCATCATTGCTGGCCAGCGCATAGGTATAGCCGGTCCGGTCGTTCTGGACATTCTCGGCCCCAGCCATCGTCGAAGGCACGATGGAGGGGAGGCCCTGGGCGGCGGCATCCGTAAGTGAAAGAGGAGAACCCTCATGCCAGCGCGATGTCATCACATTCGCCCGGCCCTTCTGGAACCACTCAGCGACCTGGTCTTGGGTCAGCCAGCCCGTGATCGTGGCGGCAGGATTCGCGGCACGGACCTCGTCTTCCAGCGGTCCCGAACCGACGAAGACGACTTCGGTGTCCGTTCGCTTGGCGGCCAGAGCGAGCCGAACCGGGTCTTTCTCGCTCGTCAACCGCCCAACGAACAGCACCGGGCCGTTCCGCTCGGCGAGCACTCGCGGAGCCTGCGACTTCTGATAGGGATTCCGAACATGGTGAATCACCGCGTTGGGCCCGAGAAACGGGCGGACAATCTCGCCGTTCCGTCTCGACACGGCGATGTAATGATCAATGCGCCGCGTGGCTTTCACACGACGCTTGAGAATCCGCGAACGCATCACCAGGGCAGCCTTCGAAAGGTAGCTGCTTTTGCTGCATTGCGTGAGCACGCACGAAAGGCTCAAAGGGGTCAGTGGACAGGAGCACTTCCGGCGGTGGTTGTAGAGCCCACTCGTCGGACAGACGATGCCGTAGTCGTGCAACGTGATGGTGCACTCGAACTCACGCAGCGCCGCCGACAGCACGCTGGGTGAAAGGACGTTGAGGTAGCTGTGAAGGTGAACGACCGTGTTGTCGGGGTCGAGCCCGTCGAGCACCTTGGTCATCAGGACTTCGGCTTCGTTGTTCCACAGGGCGTTGCGAAACGCCTCGACTTTGTTCGCGCTTTGGTGAAACCCGGTCGCACCGAGCACTTCTACTCGCCGCAGTTTGGAGAGACGGTCATCGCGAGGTTCCGAACCTGCAACGAAGGTGACATCGAACCCTGCTTCAGCCAGCCCCACCGCACTCGTAATCGCCACCATCTCGGCACCTCCGGTGACAGAAGCATGGTCCGAGACGACGACGATGGCCGGGCGGATCATCGGATTCGCCTACTTCGCAATCGTACCGCGGGCGTCCCGCCGGCATCCGCTCGCAAGGTGTTTGCGCGGCGTCCGCAGCACCTCTCCCCCAACCCCTCTCCTACGCCACCTAAGCTCCTGCTCGCCGAGTCTTCTGGGCGCAGGAGAGGGGAGTTCCGGACGCCATTTGCTGATTCGAGCAGAACTCGAATTCCGGTATTCGGTGGGGTGGCCGGGGTGATGAAATTGTGCACCCCGGCTCGACCAAACGCCGGCAGGCTCCCGCAATTGGTAGCGCCGGGGTGCACAATTTCATCACCCCAGCCACCCGACTCCAGCCCCACAAAACCCCGCATCAGCCCGCCGCAGCTGATGCAGGCCGGAGCGAAGCGACGGTCTTCGGATAACGCTCCAACGCGTCCTTCAACGTCGCCGCAACGTCGGGCTCGCCATGCTCACCCGTCTTCTCGATGAGGGGGCCATCGCCGACTTTCTCGCTGGCGGCCTCAACGTCGCCTGACGTCATCGCACCAAGTTTGCCCATCCACGCCACGGCGTCATCGTCGGACAACTTGAAGTGGCGACCATTGATCGAAAGGAAACCCACGAATCCGATGAACGCGGTCGCGGCGTCGCCGGAGGCAAAGGGCTCCTTCTGCGCAAATCCGTTCAAGAACTTAGCGGCCTGCTCCAGCAAGGCCGCGCTTGGACCATAACCATATTGGTAGTAGGTCGCTTCCTCAAGTTCGGCGTACTCGAATCGGTTGACCTTCTCGGTGACTTGCAGGTTGACCCAGAGCATGTCCTGCACGGTGAGGTAGTTCAGCTTCGACGCATTCATCGGCAGTCGGGTTGTACCCGGTTGAACTGCTCGTGAACCGAACGAAGGTGGCAGGCGTCTAGCTAGATACGGCTAAACTGGCGAAAGGCCTTTGGCCAGAGGTGAGAATGCGACTCGGTTGGCTTGGATTGTTCGTCGCACTGTGCTGCGCTCCGTGTGCACAGGCTCAAGACTATGTCGAGGGAGAAGTCCTCGTCAAGTTCAAGTCGAGTGCAACACGACAAATGGCGGCCCTGGATCTCGTCGGCGGCCAAATCGTACGGGACATCAGCGGCCTCGGTGTGTCTCAGGTCCGACTCGACCCGTACGTCTCGGTCAGCCACGCCCTCTATCGACTGCGTTCGAATCCCGACGTCGAATTCGCCGAGCCCAACTACATCGCGCGCGCCTTCTACACGCCCAACGACACGAACTTCGGCCAGCAGTACGGTCCGACCAAGATGGCGTGCCCGTCGGGCTGGGACCGCACCAAAGGCGATCCGAATATCGTCATCGCGATCATCGACACTGGTATTGACCTGAACCATCCCGACCTCGCGGGCAAGATCGTGGCGGGTTACGACTTCGTCAACAACGACACCAGCCCGATGGATGATCACGGCCATGGCACCCACTGTGCCGGCATCGCCGCCGCCAAGACCGACAATGGAATGGGCATCGCCGGCGTGGGATTCAACTGCCGCGTGATGGCGGTCAAGGTGCTGGATCGCTATGGGTCGGGTGCCTTCTCCGATGTTGCTGAAGGCGTGATCTACGCGACAGACCACGGCGCAAAGGTGATTTCTCTCAGCCTCGGCGGAAGTCAACAGAGCACGACGCTTCTGAATGCGGTGAACTACGCGTGGTCCCGCGGCGTGGTCGTCTGTGCCGCGGCTGGCAACACCAATACGAGTTCGCCATCGTACCCCGCATACTTCTCGAACTGCATTGCCGTTGGCTCGACGACCGAGACCGACGCCAAGTCCGGCTTCAGCAACTACGGTTCGTGGGTCGATGTGGCTGCTCCCGGCTCGAACATCCTCAGCACGTTCCCGTCGAACCGCTATCAGGTCCTAAGTGGAACGTCCATGGCAACCCCGGCCGTGGCCGGACTGGCCGGATTGGTTTGGTCCCGGCTCGGAGTCGGAGCCACCGGTGCACAGGTTCGCGCTCAAATCGAAAACAACTGCGATGGCGTCGGTACCTGGGTAGCGAAGGGTCGCGTCAATGCCTCGCGGGCTTTGGCCGCTGGCGGTTCGAGCGTAACCCTCGATTCGCTGACGACCAGCACCGCGTCGATCGTGGGGCCGGGCTCGGGAACCGGCACCGTGGTGTTGAGCGGCAACGCACCTGTCGGCGGAGTCACGGTTACGCTGTCCAGCAGCCAGACTTCGGCACTGACGGTCCCAGCCAGTGTGAATGTTGCTTCCGGAGCTCGGCAGGCGACCTTCAATTTCAACGCCTTGGCCGTCACTTCTGATACGAACGTCACCATAACGGCCAGCGGGGCGGGAGGCTCCAAGCTCGCGGTCGTGCAGGTCAAGAGGTGGGTACCACCAGCACTCAGCGCTCTATCCCTTAGCCAATCCGCAGTCACCGGACCGGCAACCGTTACCGGCATCGTTTCGCTTAATGTCCCGGCTGCACCGGGCGGACTCCTCGTCACGCTATCCAGTTCAAACGTGGCGGCCTCCGTGCCGTCGAACGTCGTGGTTCCAGCCGGTTCCACCTCGGCCAACTTCCCCGTCAACTGCACGGCAGTTGGCAGTGACCTCACGGTGAACTTGACGGGCACGGGAGGCGGCCAGACCCGTCAAACCACGCTCCGAATCGTGTCGGCTCCGGTGGCAATCTCGGCCCTTTCCGTCACCCCGAACTCGACCGTCGGCGGCCGAACACCGTACCCAACCGGCCTCATTACACTGACAGCTCCGGCACCACCAGGCGGAGCGGTCGTTTCCGTCACCACATCGAACAGCGTTGCCCTTTCACCCCCCCGGACCGTAACGGTTCCGGCAGGCCAAACGAGTAAGACCTTCCAGGTGTTTACCTACGGTGTCTCGACGAACACGAACGTGACACTTTCGGCAACTTGGCGAAACGTGACGAAGAACGCGTCGGTAACCGTGCTCAAGCGATAGACAATGGGGCTGGATAGCGCAAATTGGCGGACGGCCTGAGAGAAAGTCTGTGATACTATGGATAGGGGTCCGCGCGGCCCTATGTCTTTATTAGGAGTACTCAATGGTCTGCTTCTCTCGGATCCGGGTCCGTTCCGGGTCAAAACTGCTTCGCATGAGCCTGCTTGGCTTGGCACTCGGGGCGGTCTCGCTCACCTTGACTGGGTTTGGGCCGAACGACGGCACCCGGCTCTTTCCTCAACCCGAGCTGCCCAAGAACGCGTTGGGCCTCCCAGCCCACGATCCGAACGTGGTTCTCGTGGCGTTCCAACCCAACTCTTCCCTTAAAGACCGCCATGCGCTCATCCGCAGTCTCGGCCTCGAAATGGACACCCGGGTCGTTAATCCCTATTTCTACCGACTGATCATCACCGACGAGGCCAAGCAGAAAGGGGCCAATGTCGAGTCGATGCTCAAGGCACTCATCCCCAACAAGATGGTCCGTGTTGCCGAGCGCGATTGGATCGTCACCATCCAGCAGACCTTCCCCAACGACCCGATGTTCAGCCAGCTTTACGGCATGCACAACACGGGACAAACGGGCGGTACAGCCGATGCCGACATCGACGCCCCCACCGCCTGGGCGATCCAGACCGGCAGTTCGAACGTTAAAGTGGCCGTGATCGACACGGGCGTGGACTACACCCACCCAGACCTAGCCGCCAACGCGTGGACGAATCCGGGCGAGGTCGCCGGAAACAACGTCGACGACGATGGCAACGGCTACGTCGACGATATCCACGGTTACGACTTCCTCAACAACGATGGCAATCCGATGGACGACAATTCCCACGGCACCCACTGCTCCGGCACCATTGGTGGTGTGGGCAACAACGGGGTTGGCGTAGTCGGAGTGTCGTGGAACGTCCGGATCATCGGCGTCAAGTTCCTTAGCGCAGGTGGAAGCGGAAGCATCAGCAACGCCATTCTCTGCACCGACTACGCCCGCATCGTGGGTTCTCACGTCATGAGCAACTCGTGGGGCGGTGGCGGATTCAGCCAGCTCATGCTCGATGCGATCACGCGTGCGGACCAAGCTGGAATTCTGTTCGTGGCTGCAGCGGGTAACAACGGCAGCAACAACGACTCGACAACGTTCTATCCAGCAAGCTACAACTCCAGCGTGGGAAACATGCTCGCCGTCGGAGCTTCGACTCACAACGACACTCGGGCCAGCTTCTCGAACTACGGTGCCAACACGGTTGACATCTTCGCCCCAGGCGAGAACATCGTGAGTTCAGTCCCGATCGCGCTCACGCCTGCCGGTTACGACACCTACAGCGGGACCTCGATGGCCTGTCCGCACGTATCGGGAGCAGCCGCTCTCCTTAAAGCGCAGTTCCCCGGCGACAACGCAACCCAGCTTCGCGCCCGCTTGCGAAACAGCGCCGACCCAGTTGCCGCCCTCAGCGGACTCACTGCGACCGGACGCCTCAATGCCTACAACAGCATGGATAACGACACGGTCGCGCCCGGAACACCCAGCGGCCTGGTCGGGATTAAGAGATCGTCAGGAACGATTCGACTTCGCTTCACGGCTTCCGGTGACGATGGAGCTGTCGGCACGGCGAACTCCTACGACATGCGCGTGAGTTCCTCGCCGATCAATGCGGGTAATTTCACCGCTGCGCGTAGGGTAAGCACCCCGCCACCGACTGCATCGGGAACCCAGCAGGAGGTCGCAGCCAGCGGTCTGAACGCCGGCGCACCCTACTACTTCGCCCTCAAGGCACTCGACAATGTCGGAAACGCGAGCGGTATCGTGACGGCAGGGCCGTACACGACGCTGCCCGGTCTGTTCGTTGACAACATGGAAGGGGCAGCGACGTTCACTCCGCAGGGAGGCTCACCATGGGCCCTCACGAACTCGGTGAGCTTTAGCCCGACCCAAAGCTGGACGGATAGCCCTGGCGGCAACTACGCGAACAGCATCGACATTTCCCTGACCAAAACGACGCCGATCGCGATCACGGCCCCGACCCTCATGCGGGTAATGGTCAAATCGTCGCTCGAGCGAAACTACGACTACCTGTACATCGAAGCCTCGACGAACGGCGTTAACTGGACGTCCCTTTATCGCACCGACGCATCGTTCGACTGGAGCCCAGTCTCCGTCAACTTGAGCGGATACGTCGGCCAGAACGTTCAAATCCGTTTCCGCCTCACAACTGACAGCAGCGTCGTCTACGATGGCGTCTACATCGACGACTTAACCCTCGTGGCCATGACCACGGTGTGGAATGACGGCGTGGAAGGCGCGGCGAACTTCTCGGGCCAGGCTCCGTGGGCCATCGTGACCGAGAACGCCAGCAGCCCAACCCATTCGTGGCATGACAGCCCCGGCGGCAACTACGTCGACAACCTCGACATCGCCTTAACGCAGAACGCTGCCGTCAACCTCCCGACTGTCGAAAGTCCGCAGGTCTTCTTCAAGATGAGCTACGACTTGGAGAGCGGGTACGACTACCTCACCGTCTACAGTTCGACCGATAACGGCGCAAGTTGGGCAGCGGGAGCGGCCTTCACGGGCACGAACACCGCGTGGTCGACCTATCAGGCACCGCTGAGCAGCGGGTCGTCGGTCATGATGCGCTTCAGGCTGACCACTGACTACAGCGTGGTCCGCAATGGCGTCTACATCGACGACATTTCGGTCGCGGGCGAGCCGTGCGAGCCCATCAGCTCGACGCTCCCCATCTCGGGAACGATCACGCTCGAGGACTTCGTGGGCACCGTCAGCGGCACGCCCATCGTCGTTGAAATCCGACCCGTCGGAAGTTCGACGGTACTGGAGACGATCAACGGGACATTAGGGTCGGGCGGCACGTTCACCGTGCAAACCACCCAGCCTGCGGGCAACTACGACGTGGCCATCAAGGCACCGACGTGGCTCCGCAAAATCGCGGCTAACCGCACTCTCTCAGGTGCTGGCATGACCGGGGTTAACCTAACGGTCAAGAACGGCGACCTCGACAACGACAACGAGGTTGGCATCAGCGACTACGCGATCCTTTCCTCCAATTACGGCGGATCAGGACCGGTGGGAGACATCAATGGCGACGGCGACGTCGACATTGCCGACTACGCCATTCTCTCGGCCAATTACGGCCAGCTTGGCGACGACTAACCTCCGTGTCCCCCCTCTCCACTCCGGTGGAGAGGGGGCTAGGGGGTGAGGTCTGTCAAGGCCGCTCTCTTTGCACGATTGGGAGCTAGCCGGTCAAGCCTCCGTGCGAGTTTGCGGATATTCGCCGGACTACTTACTTGCCGCAGCCACAACTGGCGCAGCCGCAGCGGCACGAACAAATCGTCTTTGGGGCCGAGAACACCCGCTGCGTGATGTTCCGACCTTCGACCTGCGGTGTGCCGACCGTCTTCTCGATCCGGATGATCACGAAGGGCGAGGTCGTGACTTGGGGCAAAAGCTGTCCCTGCAACGGACGCGTCTCGACGTAACGGATCACGTACTCGCTCGGCCGGGTGCGCTCGACGGTCTCGACGTACACCGAGTAGCCCGGCGTCCCCTTGGTTCCCAAGGCGATGACGATGAGTTGGTCCTTGTTCCAGTCCACGTCCTTGGGCGCGGTTTGGGCGGGCTGGCCGGAGAGTTTGGGCCAGAGGGCTTGCCAGTCAGCGTCGTTGCGAACGATGTGGGTCGCGGCTTTGTCCAGGCCGCAGTTCTCACCCTGCATGTAGGTCGACCAGCGGATGGGATTGTCAAATCGGCCCAATTGAGCCACCGAGCCGACTCCAAACGACAGCACGCAACCCACGATGACGAGAAGAATGATCCAGCCCTGCTTCATGCCCTATAGACGAGCACGCGCGGGGATTATTTCGCGTAAGGACAGCAAAGCGGATCGCCAATGACCAGGTCTTTCCACGAGGTCAACAGCGAGGCCGCATAGAAGCTTTCGGCCAGATTGAAGCCGCCCAGATACCGGTCAAACAGAATGTCGGGGTAGGCGAGGGCGAACGTGTATGGCTCGCTGACGTAGCCCTTCACACCCGTGACTCCCTGGGCGATGAGATCGGCGATCATCGACTGACCACCGGTCGTCGGCTTGAAGGTCCGCGCCGACGTGGAGACGTAGGTCTCCACGAGGGCTCCCGGCTTGAACCGGAGCTTGCGGTATTCGTCGAGGCTGAAGGTTCCGTCGTTGCTGCCCCAGCTTGCGTAGCCCATCAACTCATATCCCGGAGCGCGGAACTTGGCGGCCTCATACGATGCGTCGAAGCCCTTCGCTTTGAGCTGCGCTTCCGCATTCTTGAGCGCGTCCTGCATCTCCTTGTAACCGCCGCCGTCCTTCCCCGCGCCTCCGTTGAAGAAGAACGGGCCTTTGTCTGGCTTTGCAGCGAGCGAGTTGTCGACGAGCTTCTTGCAATCCTCGACGGTGTAGCCATCGAGCCGGCAGACCAGATACATTCCCTTCACTTTCTTGCTCGAAAACCGCTCCGTGCTCTTGAAATAGGGGTTCAGGGACTTGGAGATTTGGGCGTCGGCGTTTTGATCGTTCAGACCGGACATCGGGGTGAGGCCAAGGTTCATCGCCGCGAGATGGCCATCGAGTGACCAGCCACCATCGTCGCGCAGGCGAATGGGCACGCCTTTGGTTGTGACGATGAAGTCGATTGCGTTCTTGGAGGCTTTGATTCCCGACTGCACCTGCGGCTGGACTTTTGCCTTGTACTCGTCGACCGTGATCGTGTCGGTCGTGGCGCATTCGATCATCACCACATTGGCCTTGGGGATCGAGCGCTTTTGAACGTAGTACGCGCCGACCGCAATGCTGTCCTGGCTCGCCTTGTTGATCACCACGAGGACACGCTTCGACTCAGCGGGAGCCTCCTGCTCGGCAACACTCGGGATGTCCACCTTCGCCGGTTCAACCGCGACCTCCGGTTTTCCGCAGGACATTCCGGGCACGAAGGTGAGGAGCAGGGCGAGTTTGGCGAGGGATTCAATCACAAGGACATTCTACGGCAGAGACCCCCCTCATTCCCATGAGGGGGGCTGCGCGACGACGAAGGAGGATGCGCTGGGGGGGAGTAATTTTCGGGCAATGACGACCAACGTGTGGCGGGCAAACCCAGTGCACAACGCCAGATTCGCTGACCTTGTCCGAACCCCTTGATGCCTTGCCGTACCCGCACGGGTAAGATTTCGACGCTATGGTGGCCCTTGGCCTTCTGACCCTCTTAGCTCCCGTGCAGACGGGAACCCAGGTCATCATGCTCGGAACCGGGAGCCCAGTTGCCGACCCAAAGCGCAACGGGCCCTCACTGGCAATCGTGAGCAACGGAACAGCCTATATGGTCGACGCGGGTGTGAATTGCGTGCGGCAGGCCGACGCAGCCTTTCATGATGGAATTGCCGCCCTACAACCTGTAAAGATCACGACCCTGTTTCTCACCCACCTGCACACCGACCATACGCTCGGCTATCCCGACCTGATCCTCACACCATGGGACATGGGTCGGACGGCATCCCTCAACGTCTATGGACCGCAAGGCACAAAGACGATGACCGCCAATCTGCTCGAGGCTTGGACGATTGACATTTCGGTCCGCACGAGTGGTCTTGAGGGCACGAGCAGCAAGGGCTACAAGCCGATCGTCCGCGAATTCAAAGCAGGCGAGATTTTCCGAGACAAGAACATCACTGTCACCGCATTCAAAGTGCTTCACGGTTCGTTCCCCAACTCGTTCGGTTTCAAATTCCGGGCAAAGGACCGAACGATCGTAGTGTCCGGCGATACGCGACCGTGCCCCGAACTCATCAAACAGGCTAAAGGCGCAGATATCCTTGTCCACGAGGTCTACTCGCTCGGCCACTACCAGCGGAGTTCACCCACGTTCCAAAAGTATCTGCAGTCGTTTCACACCTCCAGCACGCAGTTGGCGAACATCGCCAAGCAGGTGAAGCCTAAGTTGCTCGTCCTCACCCACAAACTCGGATACTTTGGCCAGCCTCCGACCGAGTTCGTCGACGAGATTCGCAGCGGTGGTTATGAAGGCGAAGTCGTGAGCGCCAACGACCTTGATCGGTTCTAGACCGAAGCTTCTTTCACCAAGCCCAGCACCTGCCGGAATTGAGGATGCTCGGCGGTACGCATCCACTCGTACACGCACGACTCCGAATGGGTAATCCAGCCAGCGCTGTCCGAAATCCTGCGCATGGCGATATCGTGAGCTTCTTGTGTTCGGGCCGAAATCGCATCGGCGGCCAGATAAACCTCGTACTCAAGGCCCAGCAGGTCGATGGCGGTCTGGCAGACGCAGATGTGACTTTCGATCCCGCAAAGCACGACCTGCGTACGATCGGTTCGCTCCAGGCTGCGAAGGAAGTGATCGCTGCCCGCGCAGCTAAAGGACATCTTGTCGATGAACGGTTCCGCCGGTGCGAGAACTTCAACCAACGACGGATCGACGCCGCCCATTCGCGTCGCGTATTGGGTCGTTGCGATGATCGGCACGCCCAAGGCGGAAGCGCTGGCAATCAGGAACTTCGAGCGCGCCAGCACTCGCTCCCGATCGACAACGCCGGTCATGAACGAGGGCTGCAAGTCAATCACGACGAGTACGGACTCGGTCAGCTCGAGCAACCCGTCGCTCAAGGTCGAATCACCAGCACCGAGCAATCTGCCTGGGCGGCTACGTCGTAGGCGACGCTGCCAATCAAAAACCGCTCGATCAACCCGTGCCGGGTGGCGCCCAAGATGATGAGATCGGCACCAATGTCCTTGGCGGCCTGAACAATCTCGTGGCTGGGATGGCCGTGAGCCCTCATCGACTCGACCTTGTCCGCGCTGCCCTTCAGTTCTTCTGCGGCAGCCTCGGCAATCGCCGCAGTGCGATCGTCGGGATTGTCGATTTCCATCGACGCCACCATGGGGGCGATTGCTGGCGGATAGACGGGCAAGGGCCTGACCGAAAGGCAGACCAGCCGACCGAAGCCGTCGCCATAAGCCTTGAACGACTCAACCGCCGCTTGCGAACCGGGGCTGTCGTCCACCGCCATGAGAGCGGTGAGCTTGTCCTTCTTGGCGAGATCGGCCACGTTCTCCTCAACCGATTTCGTCTCCTGCCCCCGCACGACGAGAACGGAACACGGGCTGTGCCCGACCATTTTTCGCGCGACCGAGCCAAGCAGGGCGACCACGAGCGCATTCTCCCCCCTGCTGCCAACGACCACCAGATTGGCCTTGCTCCTCTCCGCATAGTCGATCAGTTCACCGGCGATATCGCCATCGAGCACCACCGGATTGGCCTTGAAGCCCTGATCGGCAAGTCGCTGGACGGTTTCGTTGACGACGTTCTTCGTGTGTTTGTGAAGTTCCTCCCAAAGCGCCGCCGTCTGCTCGGGAATGGCGGGTTCGGCAATGGCAGGGACCCCGACACCGATGATCGGGAGCATGGCGCACACACTCACGACATCGAGGTCGGCGCTCTTGGCGATGGGGAATCGCGCGAGAAACGCTTCCGTTAGTTGGGCGTGGTCCGACCCGTCGGTTGCGAGCATGATTCTCATGCCCCCATGTTACCGGGTTGCCTAGCCGTGGACGGCTTCCCAGAGTTTGGCGGCCGCCCGAACGTTGGCCGTGTGCCCGCTGCGCTCGGCCACGACGTTCAGGAACCGCAGTGGAACGCCCGCCAAATAGAGGTCACCCATGAGGTCGAGCAGCTTGTGCCGGGCCGGTTCGTCGGGAAATTTGGCTTCATTGATGTAACCGGAATTTCCGAGCGCCAGGACAGTCGTCTCATCGAGCCCTTGTCCCAGCCCAGCCGCTCGCGCCATCTCGATTTCTTCCTCGAAGACCAGAGTCCGCGCGGGAGCGACTTCGTCGGCAAAGCTGTCCCGGTCCGTGTGAAACTCGAAGGTCTGACGTCCCGGCCAGCGCTCGCCGGTGTCGAAGATGTACTTCCAATCGCCAGTGCCATGCGAAATGGCGACCGTCACTGGATCGTTCTTCTCGTAGATGCGGGTGTAGAGGCTGGGCAGTTCTCTGGGGTCAAGGTCAGTGAAACCCACCGCACTTATCTCGTCGACCCAAACCCGGGCCGCCCCATCGAGCGCAGGCAGTTCGGGAGCGTCGAGTTCGACCTCCGCATCGGTGACCCCAAGGCCAGCGAAAGCCGCCATCAAGTGCTCGATCGTCGAGACTGGGCCGAGGCGCGTGCAACGTGTCGTGTCGGCGACGTTGGCCGGAATCGCCGGAGTTCGCGTGCCGCCCTGCCAGAACGCGATTCCCCCGTCGCCCGGAGCCACCCGCACCTCGACCGGAATCCCCGAATGGAGCCCAAGCCCCTTCACCCGGAAATCGCCAGCGACCGTCTTGCGTTCGACATTCATCGCCAGGATTGTGAACAGTTCCCAAAGTACTTTCGCCGTCCCGGCGATCTCCCAAGTACTTTCGCCCTCCCGGCGAATCCGGAAGTACCTTTGCCCTCCCGCGAATCCGAAAAGCGGGGTAATTTTCCTCCCGGTGAAAGTCTGGATCGTCACAGTATGCGCGTTAGCCGTTTGGGGTTGCGGATCGCCGCCGAACGCTAGTGAATCCAGCGCCTTACCCAAAAAGCCACCGACGAAGGAATCCAAAACGAGCCTGCCCAAAGACCCCTCCGACCCTGACGAGGCTCTGTACGAGGTCTGCCGCAAAGGCACCGTCCAGATGAACGGTGCCGCCGACACCATCGAAGAAACCCTCGCCACCGCCGAAAAAGTCAAAGCCGCTGCTGCCGGCGAAGCCCTAGCCGCAATAGAAGACGTCCTCAGCCTCATCGACTCAGCCGGAGCCGGAATCGCCGACTACACCGCCCCGATCCCCAATCTGGAGGAGTTCCGCAAGGTCGTCGAAGCCCAGGACGAGCGACGCCTCAAAGCCATCGAAGCCGGAAATGACGCCGTCCGCGACCTGAAGGAAGCCATCGGCATCCTCGACAGCCTTGCCGAATCAGCGCCAGACCCATTGAAGAAAGGTGCGGCCGAACTCGCGGAACTGGTTGATCTCTGCATTCGCGACCTCTACGACGCCGTCGAAGCCCTCGGCGGGCAGGTCAATGACTAAGCCCCCTTTCCACTCCGGTGAAAAGGGGGTTGGGGGTGAGGTCCGGTAGAATCTCTCCGACGTGACCAAACTTCGCCTCTCCGCGCGCGCCAACTTGCTCAAGCCTTCGCCGACGTTGGCGATGACGGGCAAAGCGCGGACGATGAAAGCGGCGGGCATCGACGTGATTTCCTTCGCGGCGGGTGAGCCGGACTTCAACACACCGGAATCCATCTGTCGCACGGCGATCGAGGCGATCGAGGCAGGCCACACCAAATACACGCCTAGCGCGGGCACACCGGAACTCAAGAAGGCCATCGTCGGCAAGCTCCAGCGCGAAAACGGTCTCGACTACCGTGCCGAGCAGATCGTGGTCTCCTGCGGGGCCAAGCACAGCGTCTACAACGCGATGCAGGTACTGGTTAACGAGGGCGACGAGGTCATTCTCCTTGCGCCGTACTGGATGACCTATGCCGACCAAGTCATGCTCGCTGGCGGGCGTCCGGTGGTCGTCCACGCCGGGCACGACAACGGCTATGTGCCCACCGCCGAGCAGATCGCGGAGGCGGTGACTCCCCGCACACGAGCGATTATCCTGAACAGCCCGTGCAACCCCACCGGGGCCATGATTCCGGCCGAAACGCTGGCCAAAATCGGGGCGCTCGCGGTTCGCCACGGGTTCTGGATCGTAGCCGACGAGATTTATGAGCGTTTAACCTATGGGAACGCGCACCAAAGCGCTGCGGCGCTAGGCGCGGAGGTCGCGTCCCAAACGATCACCATCGGCGGCTGCAGCAAGACCTACGCGATGACCGGATGGCGGATCGGATTTGCTGCCGCTCCCGACGATGTCGCTCAGGCGATGTCCAATCTTCAGGACCAAGTCACGAGCAACCCGACGGCCTTTGCTCAAGCCGGTGCCGTGACCGCCTTCAATCTCCCCACCGAAGCGGTCGAGGCCATGCGTGCCGAATTCCGAGCGCGTCGCGACCTCATCGTCGGCCTGCTGCGGCAGATCACGGGCCTAAAGGTCCACACTCCGGAAGGCGCCTTCTATGTCTTTCCGAATGTGGAAGCCTACTTACAAGGGCGCATGCGGACCGACGTCGAACTCGCCGATCATCTTCTTGCCGAGGCGCATGTGGCGACGATTCCGGGTTCGGTGTTCGAAGGTCCGGGCCACTTGCGGCTAAGCTATGCGGCCAGCCGTCAAGATATTGAACGTGGCGTCGAACGCATTGCGGCGGCGCTCAAGAACTTAGCTGAATGATTCCGAAAGATATTCCCCTCAAAAGCCTCGAACTGTTCCGGCTGGCCACGTGCCACCGGTCGGCGGCTGAGGATCAGGTCCGCGAGAGCTACGAGCGGATGGAGTTCTTCGGTGATTCAGTCCTTGGCCTCGTCGTCGCTCAATTCCTTTACGAAGAGCACGAAGACTGGGACCAGGGGATGATGAGCAAGGCCAAGGCGAGCGTGGTCCAAGAGGGTCCACTCGCTCAACGTGCGCTCGAATTGGGACTCGACAAGTTCATCCAGCTCAGCCCGAGCGAAGAAGCCACCGGTGGCCGCACCCGCCCTTCGATCTTGGCCGACGTCTTCGAAGCCATCATCGGCGCGATCTACCTCGAATCAGGGATGGAGAAGGCCCGTTGGTTCGTCCTCGAGCAGCTTAGCCCCGCTCTGCGCCGCGTTCGCGGCGGCGACGTGAGCCCGGACGACCACAAGTCCAAACTGCAAGAAGTGGCCCAAGCGAACTGGCGGCGAACACCAAGCTACAAGGTCATTCGCGAATCCGGCCATGCCCACGAAAAGAGATTCACCGTACAAGTGTCCTTCGACGACTCAGTCATGGGGATCGGATCGGGACGCTCGAAAAAGGAAGCCGAGCAAGCGGCCGCGCGAGATGCTTTGGAGCTGATCGACCGCGACCGGCGCGCTCGTGAACTCGTGGAGCTTCATCTCGAAGACTGATTGCCCCCGACCCATTCACGCAACCTAATGCGCAACGAATGAGGCCGCCCGCATCCGTATAATACAGCTATGAGAGGCCGACGAAATGTCTAAGCAGGTTCTGATCTTTGATACGACCCTGCGCGATGGAGAGCAGAGTCCGGGCGTGCATCTTTCGATGGACCAAAAGCTGGAAATCGGCCACCAGCTAGTGAGCTTGGGCGTCAACATTATCGAAGCGGGATTCCCGATCAGTTCGCCCGGCGATTTCGAAAGCGTGAATACCCTCGCGCGAGAGCTGAAGGGCGTCACCATTTGCGGCCTCACTCGCGCCCGTGAAAAGGACATCGAAGTAGCCGCCGAGGCCCTTCAACCTGCCGAACGCAAGCGAATCCACACCGGCCTCGGAGTCAGCGACAACCACCTTCAGCACAAGCTTCGCATGAGCCGCGAACAGGCTCTGGAGACCGGCGTGAAGGCCGTTCGCCATGCCAAGCAGTTCACCGACGACATCGAGTACTTCATGGAGGACTCGGGTCGCGCGGACCTCGACTACGTGTGCCAAGTCGTCGAGCAGATCATCGCGGCCGGCGCCACGACCATCAATGTCCCCGACACGACCGGGTTCACCTATCCTAACGAGTACTACCACCTCATCCACACCCTGATCGAGCGCGTGCCGAACAGCGACAAAGCGGTCTTCAGCTGCCATTGTCACAACGACCTCGGGATGGCGACCGCAAATACCCTTGCCGGTGTTCTCGGCGGAGCCCGGCAGGTCGAAGTCACCGTGAATGGCATTGGGGAACGAGCAGGCAACACGGCCCTTGAGGAGGTCGTCATGGCCCTTCGGATCCGCAAAGACAAGTTCGATCTGGAGACCACCATCGACACGACCCAGCTTCTGCCCGTATCGCGACTCGTTTCACGACTCACCGGGATGGTCGTGCAGCGCAATAAGGCCGTGGTCGGGGCGAACGCCTATGCCCACAGCAGCGGCATTCACCAGGACGGCGTCCTCAAGGAGCGGTCGACCTACGAGATCATTGATCCGACGTTGGTCGGCGCCGAAAAGAGCGAGATCATCCTCACCGCTCGTTCGGGCCGGCACGGACTCAAGCACCGGCTCATGGAACTGGGCTTCGCCTTTCCCGAGGATCGCTTCGAGAAAATCTACGAGGCCTTCTTGACGGTCGCCGACACGAAGTCGGAGGTCGGCGAAGAAGACCTTCGGGAACTCGTCGCTTCTCGTTGATTCGAACCCAAAGGCTGGCGTTTTTACCGGTGGTCCCCCGTTTATGTCACCGCATAATGACGGCATGAAGACGTTGTCGCGCTTGATGCTCGTGGGATTGGCCTGTGCAGTCGGAGCTACCGCATACGCTTGGAACGGCTACGATTTTGAAAGTGGCTTCGGGACGAGCATGGCGGCCCACGGTCCCTGGGCGTATGGCGTTAAGAACAGCCTTCTCTCGACCACGCTGTTCCTATTCACGGTTCCGGATTCAGTGACCGCCGGATCGGCGACCGTGAATTATTGGTGGTTTAACGACGCGACGTATTCGCGCATCTACAAGAACGTGAGTGCCGTCGATGCGAATTTCGGTGAAGGGACCATTGCCCCCGCTGGCAGCATCTTCCTGCATCCCGATGTCAATCGAGAGACCTGTGTTCGCTTCAGTCACCTCGATCCGATCACCTACGGCTTCGTCTATCGTTGGACTCGCATCACCCCAAGCAACGGAAGCGTGGTGGCCTCGGTCGTCGAGAATGGCACGCTTCGGGACAGTTCAGTCGTGAGCGTCGGCTACTCCCCCGGACCGTGGAAGTACTGGACCGCCACTTTCGCCGCCGGACTCGCGATGGACTTTTCGGTGAATCAAAATGGACCGCCAACGCATGATTCCACACGGCTAGAGTGTTTCGCCTACGAAAAGTCCACGACGAACCTGATGCTCACGCTCGACGCCCCCGAATTCGTCGGGGATTGGACCACGATTCCTGTGACGGTCGAGTTTTGGTGGAACAAGTACCCGCTGCCACCCATCACGGTCTATCCAAACAGCGCGGGCGTCGTATTCATTCCCGTGCCGCTTCGCGGAACCGTCCAGACGTTCATCAAACCCTCGCATTGGCTGCGTCGTCAGGTCGTCGTGTTCCTGACGGACTCCGGCCTTGACATTGGCCAGTTCGCCTTCATCAATGGAGACTGCGACGAGGATAACGAGGTCGGCATCGGAGACTACTCGATCCTCTCTGGGGCCTATGGAACCAATGTTGGTGACGCAGGTTTCGTCACCAACGCTGACCTCAATGGCGACGATGCCGTCGACATCGCGGACTACGCCATCCTTTCCAGCAATTACGGCTTGGCCGGAGACTGATCAAAGGATCAGCATCGAGTCCCCGAAACTCAGAAAGCGATAGCCCTCGTTGAGTGCCTCCTCGTAAGCAGCGAACACCGAGTCACGGCTGGCAAGGGCGGAGATCATCATCAGCATCGTCGTTCGTGGCATGTGGAAGTTCGTGAACATGCCGTCGATGACCTGAAACGGGTAGCCGGGACGAATGAAGATCGAAGTCGTCTTTTCGCCTGGGTCGACGCTGCGATTCCCGGTCGCGAAGGACTCAAGCGTGCGGACGGCTGTCGTGCCAACCGCGATGATCCTGCCATGGCACCTCGTGACGGCTTCTGCGGCTTCGGGGGAGATCGCGCACCGTTCCCCGTGCATCCGATGCTCCGTGAGGTCTTCGTTCTGAACCGGGCGGAACGTATCGATGCCCACATCCAAGGTCACTTTGGCGACCTTGACCCCCTTGGCCTCCAGCGCGGTGAGAATGTCCTCCGTGAAGTGAAGGCCGGCCGTTGGAGCCGCCGCGCTGCCGGGGGCCGAAGCGTACACTGTCTGGTAGCGCTCCGGCGTCTCAAGCCGAGTATGGATATAAGGCGGTATCGGCGTTTCGCCGACCTTCTCAATATCCGGTTCGGCAGCCCCTTCAAACTGAATCCGCCGCACCCCGTCATCGTCGCTATCGAGGACTTGGGCAACAAGCCCTCCCTCGAACTCGATTCTCGTTCCCGGACGCAGGCGCTTGCCCGGCTTGAGGAGTGCGGTGTAGATGCCGGGAGATTCCTCGCGAAGGAGGAGGGCTTCGACTTTGGCTCCCAGGTCCCCCCTCTCCACTCCGGTGGAGAGGGGGCTAGGGGGTGAGGTCCGTAAGGACAGTTTGTTGCCAAACAAACGCAGCGCCGTTACCCTGGTGTCGTTGAGTACCAGCAGGTCGCCCGGCTCAAGGATCTCGACTACGTCCCGGAAAGTCCTGTGCTCAACCCGACCCGTCTCACGGGAAAGGACAAGCAGTCGGGAGGCAGCCCGATCCGCGAGCGGAGTCTGGGCGATGGCCGACTCAGGCAAGAAGTAGTCGTAGTCCGAGAGCCGATCCATGGAAGAGGTGGTGCCGGGAGTGGGACTCGAACCCACACGAGGGTTTAGCTCAACGGTGTTTGAGACCGCCGCGTCTACCATTCCGCCATCCCGGCTGGGACTAGGAAGATACCCGCTCAAGGCTCACCGAGGTGAGACCACGGGCCACCCGAGTAAACTATACGTCGTAGTAAAGATTGTCCCCGCGATGCCGGTGCTGCCGGGTGGGCGTGGACGAGGAAGCCATGAACGACCAAATTGAACTGATCGAAAAGTCCGAGGACGACCTGCTCCTCGAAAAATTTGCCAACCGCGAGTACAAAGAGGGCTTTGTCACCGACATCGAGCAGGACGTGTTCGAGCCGGGACTGAACGAGGACGTCATTCGCCGCCTCAGCCAGATCAAGGGCGAGCCGGAGTGGATGCTTGAATGGCGTCTCAAGGCCTATCGCCACTTCCTCACGATGAAGGAGCCGACGTGGGTCAATGCTCACTACACGCCCGTCGACCCGCAATCCATCTCCTACTACGCGGCCCCGAAGAACAAACCCCGGCTTGACTCCTTGGAAGATGCCGATCCCGAGCTTCTGCGGACCTTCGAGAAACTCGGCATCCCGATCCAAGAGCAGAAGATCCTGCTGAACGTTCAGGGCGCGGCAGAGGCTCATGCTGGCGAGATTCCGGCTCCGGGGACCACGAATGTTGCCATCGACGCCGTTTTCGACTCGGTGTCAGTCGCAACGACTTTCAAGGCCAAGCTCGCCGAAGAAGGCATCATCTTCTGCTCGATGAGCGAGGCAATCCGCGAACATCCGGAATTGGTCAAGGAGTATCTGGGCAGCGTCGTTCCGTACAGCGATAACTATTACGCGACATTGAACAGCGCGGTCTTCAGCGATGGCAGCTTCGTGTATGTTCCAAAGGGCGTTCGCTGCCCGATGGAGTTGTCAACGTACTTCCGCATTAACGCCCAGAATACGGGGCAGTTCGAACGGACTTTGATCATCGCCGACGAAGGCGCATTTGTGAGTTATCTGGAAGGTTGCACCGCGCCGATGCGCGACGAAAACCAGCTTCACGCGGCGGTTGTCGAATTGGTGGCGCAAAAGGATGCGACCATTAAGTACAGCACCGTGCAGAACTGGTATCCGGGTCACCCCGAAACTGGTGTTGGTGGGATCTTCAATTTCGTCACAAAGCGCGCGATTTGCAAGGGCGATAACTCCAAGGTGACGTGGACGCAGGTCGAAACGGGCAGTGCGATCACGTGGAAGTACCCGAGCGTCATCTTGCGCGGAGACAATTCCATTGGCGAGTTCTATAGTGTTGCTCTAACTGCTGGCAAGCAGCAGGCCGATACCGGCACGAAGATGATCCATATCGGCAAAAACACCCGTTCGACGATTGTTGCCAAAGGTATTAGCGCAGGGAATGGTCAGAACACGTATCGCGGATTGGTAAAGATCAATCCGGGCGCGGAGAATGCTCGCAACTACTCGCAATGCGACTCGATGCTGATGGGCGACCGCTGCGGTGCGCATACGTTCCCTTACATTGAGGTCAAGAATCCAACTGCAACGGTTGAGCACGAGGCATCGACGTCGAAGATTGGCGAAGACCAAATTTTCTACTGCAATCAGCGCGGCATTCCGACTGAAGACGCCGTCAATATGATCGTGAGCGGATTCTGCAAAGAAGTGTTTAGGGAGCTTCCCATGGAGTTTGCGGTCGAGGCGCAGAAACTGCTGGGAGTGAGTCTGGAAGGCTCGGTGGGGTAGCAACATGGAGAACGTGAGGCCAGGCGTAACGATCACATGGTACGACGATCCTGCCGAGGCAGAATCGGATCTGATGAGCAGCTTTGAGGCAATGTCTCCCGATGAGCGTGTCGCGGAGACATTGCGCCTTATGGTGATGTGTGCAGGATGGCAACTCGATGGAAGATTTGAAAGATCTGCTCGAATTACTGACGTCCCATAACGTCGAATACCTCGTGATTGGCGCCCATGCGGTTGCGTTTCACGGATACCCTCGTGCAACAAAAGATGTCGATGTTTGGGTTCGACGTGAGGTCGAGAATGCCAAGCGATTAGCCGCAGCGTTAAGGGAATTTGGTGCGGCTATCGGGGATGCCGGGGCGACGAAGTTCGCAACAAGTCCGAAGACGATGGTTCGCATCGGGGTACCACCGCACATGGTCGACATCCTCAATTTTGGTGGAAGCGGCCAGAGTTTCGAAGAGGTTTGGGAGGGCCGTGTACAAGGCGAACTGCTCGGTGTCAGCGTTAACTTTCCCTCCAAAGTCGCTCTGATCGAAATGAAACAGTCGGTGGGCCGTCCCCAAGATCTCGTTGACATAAAGAAACTCAGCTAACGAATAACTACGTCGACGAACACCGGCAAATGGTCCGAAGTCCGCGAGCCTTTCTCGGTGTACTTCGCGCCAGCAGCATCACGCGTTGTGCGACTCGGCGTCCCGCGCAACGCGTCAATTCCGGAATAGATCTGTGCCTTACTCGCTTCCTTCGCCAAGCTTGGACTGATCAAGATTTGATCGAACAGCACTTGCGTGACCTTGAGGTCATCCGGATACTTGTACTCGATCCCCCGCGTCCGCTCATTCTCAGACCTCGCATCCTTCACCATCGGTGCAATCTCCTGACCCTGAAAGAGTTCGTGCAATCCAATGCTGACTCCATCACTCCGGTACAAAGGCTCCGTCACGTTTACCAGCAGTGGATTCTCGACTTTCGCTTCTCCCGCTGAAGCCATAAGATTCCCTGACTCGAGAATGTTAACACTTCGGTCGTCCGGCGTATCGTTCATATCGCCCAGTACGACGACATTGGGTTCATTCTTGCCACGAATGTAGGCTGCCAGCATGCCCATTGCAAACTCGCGCTGCGCATCCGTCTTGATGCGCCCACCGCTCCGGCTCTTCATGTGAAGAATGTAAAACGTCACCTTCTTCCCAGACGGATCAGAAACGACCGCTCGCAAAGCATCGCGCTTACCGGGGAAGGCGTAATCGAAGAGCGAGTCCTTGAAGATCGTGTCGCACTCGTCGAGCCGCAAAGGCTTGCGCACGGCGATAGCAGGCTCCTGATCCTCAGTCGCCTCGTCCTTGATGCCGAGTTCCCATTGATCGTCGAAGACCTGACTCAACGCGCGCCGACTCTGAATCTCTTGCAAACCGACAACATTTGGTTTGACGTTCGCAATGACTGACTTCAAATTCTCAATCCTCTGAGGATTCGAATCCTCTCCAAACCATTCGATGTTGTACGTCGCAACGCGCAGGTTGGCCTCCTGTGGCGGGGCACTACAGGCCGAGGCAGCGACGAGGAGTGGCAGCAATGGGAGGAGCAGGCGCAGAATCATTGCACTACGATACCGCCCCTTGCTGAGAGAGGTTCCCCCACAAAATGACGGAACCATGTCGAAAATCACGCTCCACCTCTGGTGTAATAGCGGAAATGGTCGATGTGACGACGCTAAAGCCCTCTTGGCTCTGGGTTCTCGGCGAGGAGGGAGAGCGGCCCTCGCAGGAGCGCCAGCTCAAGAGGATGCTCTGCTTAACCTCCATGACGATTCTAAGTGCGAGCGCCGAAGCCATTCAAGACGACGATCCCAGTGCCGATGAGGCCTTGGCTCTGTTTGTCGATGCACGGGATTGGATCGTGGCCAACGCAGGAGACGAGCTCACGAAATCCGAGCGCCTTTGTGTCGAGACGCCTCCTGATCAATGGTCCGAACAGCAGCTGATCGACGGCAGCTGGTGCTTCCAAGCCGCTGGCGCAATCGGTTGGGCTCTTGGCCTGACGCAGTGGCTTCCGATTTGGGAGTCCTACGGTCCCGAGCATTTTGAATTCAACTTCCTCGCAAGCAACGTTGAGGACGTCGCTCAACTGGTGAAGCCGTTGCCCCCGGCAGAAGTTGATCTAAAGAACTCGGTCGCCTGCGCCTGGCTTTGGCGATGTCGCCATGCGCTGAGCGAGAGGGACGGCTTCTGGGCGAAGTTGAGACGCTCGCGCAAGAGCATCCTGGCAGAATTCACCGACGAGCTGTTTAAGAGTGGCGAGTTTGACGCTCCCATCGAAGGCGACTACAATGTGCTCGGAAGACCTTTCAGGTCGGCTCCGGTAGGCGTGCGTGGGCGAATACAGTCCAGCGCGACCGAGCGCCTCCGGGCCTTGAACTGGCTGCACGGGCAGGATCCGGACTATGAGAACATTAGCTGCGACACATGAGTTGGAGAGGAGCGCGGACTTCAGTCCGCCTCTAGGGTTGAGGACTTCAGTCCGATTTAGGAACGGCAATCTCGCGATATCGGTGGCTCCAAGATCGGACTGAAGTCCTCAACCCTAGAGGCGGACTAAAGTCCGCGCTCCTTTATTCGTCGTCCTCATCGGGTGAGGTTTCAGCGGCAGTCATCTGATCCCGCAACTCACCGATCACCGCCACCGCAGAGCCAAACACGCCGCTCGGCCCACGATCTCTTGACCAAACGGTAAGTGCCGAAACAGCCAGCTCCTTCAGATAGGCGTACGAGAAACCCTCCGTCTGCTTCGCGAGACGCGAAATCTCGCTCGGCGACGGGCGTGCGTCCTCCGGTGCCCGCATCAGCAACTTCCGCAGCAGCCGTCGTCGCTCCGCCAAGGCAGGCGGACCGAATTCCAGCACGCGGTCGAACCGCGACGGTCGATTGCGGATCGCCGGATCGAGGCGTTCGGGGTGGTTTGTCGTCGCGAGCACCAACACGCCGTGAAGCGGCTCGGTCCCGTCCAGCGAGTTCAGCACAACCGACATAAGCCCCGGCTTGATCAGTGAGTCGATGTCCTCCAGCACCAGCACGCACGGCGCGAGTTCTCGCACCTTGTCGAAGGCGTCCTGAACATCGTCGGCATCATCCCCGAAGTTCTTCACGATCAGGCGCGGCACCGGCAATTGGTTGAGGATCACGCGGATGGCGTGGGTCTTCCCGTTGCCCGGCGGCCCGGTCATCAGAATTCCCCGCTTCCACGGGATCCCCATGCGCTCAAATTCGCTTTCGCTCTCGAAGAACTCGATCGTGTTCTCGCGCAAAGTCCGAACGGTCGATTCCGGCAGGACGAGGTCTCCCCAAGCCGCTTTCTCGATGGCGCGGTCAAAGCGCTCCGCATCCTGCCACCAGCCGGTGTACACCCACGTCCGAGGTGCCCGATCCTGGCCGAACCGAAGGGCCGCCTCAAGAAACGCGTCGATGCGGTCCGGCGGTCCAACAACCCAGTAAATGCAGTGGCACTTCTCCGTGGGTGCTCGCAGAACTTGGAATAGCGCGCCGAACCACTCGACCTCCATCCAAGAGGTCATCAGTGACCGGGCTACTTGCTTCCTTTCGCCGTGCCAGAACGCAAGTTCCTCGTTCGCAATCCGTTGCACGAGGCGCGCCTCACCCTGACCGTATCGAAGGAATCCGTCGATATCGAGCCCGTAGCGCACTTGAAGTACCGTCTGCTCCGGGAACAACTCGGCCAGCCGCCGCGAGACCATGTAGGTCATCGCGCGGTCTTGGTGTGACAGCGCATTTTCGATGAATTGAGTTTGAGGGGTCATGTGCGGAACCGTTGTGGGTCGGAGGCGTCGAGTCAGGGCAAAGTGGCGCGTCGGTCGATTAGCGACCGGCGAACAATGGCCAATTTGCGGAGGCTTGGAGGACTCGCATGACGGAACAGAAGTATGGCCTCACACAGATCGGGGTCCCGGGACCGTCTTCGAGGGTATTGGCGTAAGGTAGCGTAGAGCTATGGGAGAAGTCCGCATTGAGATCGAACTTGAAAACTACGGCGACCGCTTTGAGTTCTTAAATGGCAAACTAGCTGAGGCTGATATCCGGCGGCACACAATGATGGGTATCGTGGACACGGGGGCCCGCATGCTTGCCTTGCCTCAGGATGTCGTGGAGGTTCTTGGACTTCGCGAGATCCGCACCATCGTAGTCACCTATACCGATGCCCGGAGAGAAGAGCGGCCAGTGGCAGGTCCAGTGATGCTAACGATGGCAGGACGGAAGGTCTTGACAGAGGCCATCGTCCTTCCACCCACGCTAGAAGCGTTGATCGGTCAGATTCCCCTTGAGGGAACAGACCTGCACGTTGACTGCGGTCGCCAACGGCTCGTACCCAGTCCCGAGTCTCCGATCTACCCTCTGTTGGACCTTCGCTAGCCGCCAACGACGATCGGCTTGCTTGCGACCAGTACCTGAACCCAGTCACCTCTCCGCGCCAACACAGGCGCTCCCGAGATGCGCTGCTTCCCAACCGGCAGCCAGATCTTCTGGCCCTCGTAGCCGTAGGGCACTCGCACGGTCCAACGGTCTTCCGTCGCGGCGCGGACAGCGGCTTCCGCGTAATCGAGAGGCTTCATCGATCCGGCGAGCATCAAGGATCGCGAGAACGCGACGGGAGGCAGGATGCGCTCGGCGTAGAATGCCAGTCCGAGGTAAGCATCCATCGCGGCCGATCCTTTCTTCCCCATCGCGACTAAGTCCGGACCTTGCAAGGCCACTTTCCGAATCAAGGGATCAGCAAAGCGTTTCAGGTAGCGCTCCAAGCCCTCGGCCGTTGCCCCTAAAACGTCGCCGCGCTGAATTCGGCGATTGACGAGGTCTTCGAAGAGCCAGCGGACATAGAGTCCCTCTCCCAAGTGACCGTTTGCCCAATCCTCGGGCTTGCTGAACGGTCCGACGGGCGGAAGCGTGGCGTGGCCATATTCGTGGGCGATTTCACGGACCATCTCGCTGCGATCCTTGGTGAAGGTCGCCATCTCGTAGATGTAGATCGTGTTGACCTTGGTCGACACGGCTTTTCCGGTCGCGGGATCGACATAGCGGTCCTCGCCGAAGCGCTGCTCCCCGCCCGCCTTGCCCTCCTCGCAAAGGTAGAGGTGAATCTGGCGTTCGGAGTAGCCCGGCGAATGGTCGATCTTGAGGCGGTGGCGATTGTAGGACCAGAGCCGAAGGAGCATTTGGACGACACCCAAAGCGGGGTCGTTTGCAGGGCGTTTCTGCGAGTAACACATGAACCGCAGTTCACTCTTCGACTTGTCAGTTGAGGAGGGAACGTAGCCAGCGGTGAGGTATTCGAAGGACCAGCTTCGATTTTTCGGGGCAGTCTTGGGGATGTCGAGGATCGGTTGGGAGAGAACGACCATGCCGCTCTCTGCCCCGTTCGCATCGCGCAGTTTGATGGCCTCGGCCTGGCCGGGACTCACCAAGAAAGCGGCAAACGCGAGTGTCGCTAGCATGAGATCTATTTTGGTCTATAAGGCGCGTACCAAAAAACCAGAAATCCCCGGCCTTCGCCGGGGACCTCGTGGGTTGGTTCAGGCAACCTTACTTGCCTTCGCCTTCCTTCTTCATTTCTCCGCCCGATTCGCCGGTCTTCATTTCGCCACCCGACTCACCCGTCTTGGTGGTATCGGCGGCACCGTCGCCGGACTTCATTTCTCCTCCGGTTTCGCCCGACTTCATCTCGCCGCTGGCGTCGCCTTCCTTCTTCATCTCGCCGCCTTCGTCAGTCTTAGCCTGATCGGCGGTTCCAGTATCGGATTTCATATCCGACTTGCCCGAGTCACTCGAGGTGGTGGTCGAGGTGTCACCCTCTTCCGGCTTCTTACAGCCGACCATCACGGCACTCATCAAAAGACCTGCACACAGCAGGGCAATCCACTTGTTCACTTTGCTACCTCCATATTCAGCGGTCACGCAACCGCTTTGGCCCGTAATTGGACCAGTGACATGTTACCAGAGCGTCTACTGCGTCAAGAATTCGCTCGTCGCGACATTCGGCGCAGTGACCGACACGATCTTCCACTTCTTCGTGGGGATCACCAGCCACTTGGTTGCCGACTCCTTTTGGAGCATGATGCGCACTTCGGGAATGTCCTGATCATATTTGAACGCCAGGTAATCGAACTTGACATGAACCGGAGTCACGATCTCGGCCGTCTCGCCATTGATCACCGGTTGGGGGTTACGAATCACGACTTCGGGCTTGCCGCTCTTGATAAATCGGCTGATTTCCTTGCGGTCGAGCCCGCTTTCGCTGTTGAGGGTGAAAGAGTTGCTCAAGTATTCGAGCACTCCGCCTGGACGGCCTTCGCGGCTGGCCAGGACCGATTCCTTGACGGCAGCGTCGATCAACTCCCGATCGCTCGGTCCGAAGAGCATCGCCCGAACGACGAGCAATGCGCCCGCGATTCCAGCAACGATGAGAGTCGTTCGTATCCTTTTATCCATCGAGAATCACCTGCAACATGAGGACGCATTTTTCTTGGCGACCGTTGCCGCAGGCTCACGAAAATGGGTGTCCCGAGCAAGATCAAGAGTTCAAACGTTTTCGCCGTGCTCGCGTCGACGATGCTCGATCTCAGCCTCATAGGGTTCGTAGTGGATGCTGACGACCACGTTTCCGCCGAGCGAATCCCGAATTTCGTCTTCGATGCGCTCGGCGGTTTCATGGGCATTGACAAAGCTGAGGGCATCATCGAGCATCACGTGAAGCTCAACGACCCGTGCCGAGCCCGACAGTCGTGTGCGCAGATTGTGGTAGCCCCGAACCTTCGGATGCGCATCGAGAACCCCTTCCAGCTTCTTCCGCTCTTCCGAGGGCAGCGATCCATCCATCAAAGGATGGAGGACGCTGCGCAGCGTCTGAGCCGCGCCAACCATCGCCACGACCGTAAAGAGAGCGGCTACGAGCGGGTCGACCCAGAGTTGCCCCGTGAGCGCGAAGATCGTCAGCCCAACCAAAACTCCCGCCGAAGACAGCGTATCTCCCCGTAAATGCATGACCTCCGAGGCCAGCACAGCCGAGTTGGTCTCCCTCGCGACCCGGCGAAGAGAGATCGAAACCAAGATGTTGGAAACGAGCGTGTACGCCATTGCCGCCGCGCCCCAGTCCCATCGGATCGGCTCTGGCTTCAGCCACCGGTGATAGCACTCGACGAGAATGAAGATGGCCGAACCCAGCATCAAAATCATCTGGAAGGCACCCGCCAGCAGTTCGGCCTTGCCGTGTCCGTACGGGTGGTCCTCGTCGGGTGGCTGGGCAGCGTAGCGAACCGTCAGCAGCGCGAGCAGCGCCATCAAAATGTCGACGCTGGATTGCAGCCCTTCGGCAAGCACGCTCACGCTCCCGCTCAGCCACGCAGCAACCAGTTTGACGGCCACCACGATGGAGGTGGCGACGACCGAAAGCGCGGCGGCACGCTGAACTCGGGCGACATCGACGGCCTTCATCACCTGAATTGTGGCTGACCACTCTTTGCCCAGGTTTGGAATCCCCTCCCCCGGAACGGGGGAGGGTTAGGGAGGGGGCGCCCGCTTGCACTTACCGAAGACATGGAGGCAGCTCACAACCCGGGCACGAGCAGACCTAGGACCGGAATGCAAAACGTGATTGACAGGCCGCGCCCCCTCCCTGTCCCTCCCCCGGAACGGGGGAGGGGACGCTGCCGGAATCTAAGCACATTCCGCCGGTTGGTTCACTCACGAAACTCCCGCCCCACCGGCCCATTGCTCCCGTTAACGCCGAAACCCCTCCCCCCGAACGGGGGGGGTTAGGGAGGGGGCGCCCGCTTGCACTTACCGAAGACA
>JAIBBE010000160.1 GCA_019694835.1 Fimbriimonadaceae bacterium
CAACCGAGTCCGTCCCCACTCCGCACTCGGGGGCTTGAGCCCCGTGTCGTACGGGAGGGAATTATCATTCAAAATGGAGGCAGAGAGCCTTACACTCTAAGTGGGTCAACAATTGGGGACTGGTCACATTGGTGAGTTTGCTCGTGCGCGTTTCACGCCTTGGCCTTTCTGAGGGCAAGAACGGGCCCTCACCACTTTGGTGTGCTTCTCTGGCCAGGCAACCGCCACCCTCATTCTCTCAAGGTTGCTTATCGTGGTTGCTAGTCTTTTCGCGATTCTGCTGGTTTGGCTTTGGGTCGGGGTGAATCCCAGCCTCTCTCCCGAGTACGGCGGCGAAGTCTCTCTTGACTCCAAAGTCAACCTGCTTTGACTTCAGGAATCCTTCCCTAAGGGTTTTCAGAAGTTGAGCGCTCGCAGATTGATCCGAAGTTGCGAGACCTAGATTGAATGCCTTCTCCAGTTCGCCACAACTCGCCTTGGTCGCCTTCTTATACCACACATAACTGGCGTGGTCGACTGCTGGATGGTCGCCAGGCCCCAATACAACTGTGGAGTCGTACGGAGTGGATGTCATGTTTACGATCCACACTGCCGGGGTCGCTTCACATGGAGAAGTCAGGACGAAGTACAGATGAGGCTCTTCAACGTCGATGTCCGAACGTATCCAGAACGTATCTCCGGCATGAAAAGACTTAGATGCCAACTAGGTTTCTAACCCCTTCTGCCTCTGCTATGTCTGACTCCCGCTTCCTCGCGGTGGCCTCATCAAAGGCTGTCCGCAGGATATCACCGGGGGTGATCGTCAGGCTACTTCCATTGGGGTGCTTCCATTCGGGGACATTTGCGGGGTCGTGAGTCCATTCAGAGAGTTCGCCCTCCGCTTTCATGCCGAGTTCCGCGTAGACCTGCTCCAGCCGAGTCTCCGTGTCTTCAGAGAGTTCCTCGTTGCCAGGATCAGCCTGCAAATAGGCGTCATAGCCTGATGTGACGATGTGATCGCACCAATACCCGTCCTTCAGAGCCTTGCTTCCTTCCTTGATCAGGTCATACGTTCGGCTAAGAAGTGGCCCATTGTCCATCGCAACCATGCGGTCATCTGTAAACTGGGCCCCGGACTCCAACAATGACTTTCGGTCAGCCATGTACAGCAATTTGAGGAGCTTCATGTAGTTCATCTTGCCCCCTTCAAGCTGCAGCAGCACTGCTGCGGCCTGCGTGACTGCTTTCTCTTTGAATTGTGCCATTGGGATTTACTTCTCTCATGGTTATACCAAAACCTGGCGGTCCAACGTGATCCCAGATGAAGCCAGAGAGATTCGAGCAGTGACTTCCGCCGTCAAGTATGATCGTAGCTTGAATGGAAAGTCGCGACCCTAAGCTCGTCTCTGAAACTGCCTATGTCCGATACAGGTGCTTTCGTAGCAACACCGATACGCTTGATGGGGCATTGAGTCCGTTTTTGCCAGATCATGCCACCGAGAACGTTGTCTGCTTTTCAGAGACGCCCCCTGCGGGAGTCTACTTACTGTTTGAGAGCTTCAAGTGGTTGTTCGTCTCTTATGGAGTGGCCAAGGCACTGGGGATAACGGACGCCAGCAAGGTATTTATGAAAGCAATGGCGACTGACATGGCTCTGTTGGTGAGAGAATTGGTCTGGGATAGGGAACGGAGAACCTTCCAGGGGCTTTGGAAGCGGGCTCGACACATCTTTCTCGGCCCCGAGCTCGGCGAGGCGAATGCAGAGGGCATTCTCCGTGTCCTGGTCGAGCGAGAGGCGACTGGAGGTCAGCGAGTTTATCTCGTAATTGGACTTCCCGTACCTTCAAGGGAGACACCGGCACTCATAAGCATCGGAAGGACGGTTTCTGATAAAGATGGTTGCCTTGATCGGCTGATGCTGGCCTACCTCAGACAAGAAGCCATTCTGGTTGCGTTGGATTGGGTTAAGGCTCGATGGGCCGACCAACCGGGCATAGAGGTCAACGTTGAGTTTGGCCCCGAGGAGATAGTTTTGAATTGGCAACCGGTCGGTCAGTCTGCCGTTTTGTCGCAGAGATTCGATCTGGCCGGAAGTGCCGTCGGACAATTGGAGATCACCTAACGGCTACTTGGCAAGTAACATTGTCCAGCGTCAGGGGCTTCTTGAGGGTCTTCATGCGGTCAACGCGATGCTCAATTAATGCCACTTTAAGTGACCGTGCGTACGAGATCGCAGTGGAGTTCCCATCCTAGAAAGACGAATGGTGGCTCATTTCATCGGCATATGATTCTCGATAATCGCGACTATTTGGTGGTCAGCGTAGTTCGTAACTTCTACTGGTTCACTCGGTCGTACACCTCGTTTTGTCCTTCCGGACAGATCGCCCGAAACTTGCACCTGAGGCATGCATCTTTCTGGGGTCGAGGAGAAAACACCTTTCTGTCAACTTCATAAGTGAGCACCCCGTTGATGTCCTTCGGAGGGGGTAGCAGGGCCAGTTCGGCAGTGTGCTCCGCAAGGATTGTTTCCCGAGCAATGTCACACGAAACCCGGCTAATCGGTTTCACCGACCAATCCGGAGCTAGAGGGAGATGTACGGCTTGAACCAGCACTTGTTCCCGATCAAGTCCCCGCGTGGTCTGAGCCCACAGGCTGTATGTCGCAAGCTGAAACACCTCCTGATGGTCGGAATGCACTCCGCTCTTCCAATCAAGGATCACTAGTCCCCGTTCCTTGAAGTCGAGCCACATGTCGACCGCACTCCAGATGGGAACATCACCCAGTCGCCATTCCTCCGCCGAGATGTCCCAGCCTTCCCGCTCAGGGCCCCACCTTGAAGGAGATGTCCGCTTCAGCGTCTCCCAAACTCCGCTCCCGTAAAGACCCTCTAGCGAGAGCTCTACCCGAGACTGGCACTGTGCCACACGCTGTGGGTCAGGCGGTAGATCATAGTAATCTGAGATCAAAGGTTGGGCTCCCCACGGCAACGCTCTACCTCGCTTGAGCTCCCCGGCATACCATTCGCTTTTTTCAAGGAGTCTGACCAGGGTCGATAGACCAACGTCGATAAGATCCACGGGTTCCTCTTTCCCCTGCCGAACGAAATCCAAGGCACGGTTTACTTGCCAGTCAACCACCTGTCCTGCGAGCATCTCGTGAGTCACAAGTTGCTTCAGCAATTTGGCCTGGAGGGCCTCAGGCTCGCCCTCGGCGTAGTATGAGAACCAATGCGCACGAGGACACCCGCCAAGTGAGCGGTGGCGAGTAAATGACCAACTCAAACCCTTACTGATACCCACTGTCACTATGTTACGACGCTGAGGATCACTTTCGTTGCAAACTGCCTCGCCTACGATTCGATTCCAAATCCTGCGAATCACTTTGCTTTAGGCCCCTCAGCCTCTATCGCACGTCCAGCCTCGCAATGAAATCGGATAGGGTCTCCCTTCTGGCGGATAAACGCGGAGGTCCACCGACGACACGGATATACCGGCTCAACACCTGACCATCTCCATCAGGATCAACAACTATAACCTTTGCGTTTGGGTTTCGGGCCACGAGTGTGAGTAGTGATTGCTTTGCCATTGCGTCACCATCAGGGAGGGAGTAACCAATGATGAGAACGTCGTCTGCCTGACCAAGTGCCTTATCAAAAGTATTCCACTGGCTCCAAAGGAACTTACTCTTCTTTATTCGTTCGTGCTTGAAGAAAGATGGTTCGGCGATTATTGGACTTAACGCATTGGGACCTCCAGCTAGGTATGCGTCCCATGCCTTCTCAATTGGGCGGGCACCTTTCACAGCTCCGAACCTGAGGCTCTGTGCGGTTCCCGTCTTCGGACCCTCAAGCCAGCTGACACTGCCGTGAAGTTTGAGAAGCAGGTGTTTTGGGTTTGTACCCTCCCAACCCTTGACCCCCGGATGGCACCTGGGCAGGTTGTTGCCCTGACCTAAGGAGAGCAACGCATAGTAAAACGCTTGCTCAAATTTAGCATCCCAATTAAAGGACGCCCATGTAACTGAGTCGTAACTCCGGTCACAGTGAATTATCAGATGATTGTAGTCCCGCGCTCCGTTGTCCCGTTTATCCATGTATACTGAACGATACACGCACCCGAGGAGTTGGCGTTGATAGTTACGGTTCTTCTTGAAGTTCAAAGGAGACTGGTTATTGTCCTCCCACAGTCTCAAGAGCGTCAATACTTCCTCCAAATTCAAGCTCCTCCGTCGCTCTGCTTCGGTGACGTTCCGTGGCCCCCAGATGTACTTCTTCAGAAAGATCTCAAAGTCCCGGCCATCTGAAGCCAGATATGCCTTAACTGATTCATCTTCAAAAACACCAGCCAGCGATGGAAGCCCCGCGCTCACAGAAGCACCGGCACCCAGAATAACAACCACTCTCCTCATGGCAGACCCCTCAGGAATCCTGGTGGCCACTTATTGGAGAACAGCCGGAGCCCCTTGCTAAGGCGATTACGATCAAGCCCTCGATTCTGAAGAGCATCACCGATCAATGCTCCGAAGTTCATGAAGTCATCTTGCGTGAAATCGCAGTGCCTCATGGAAATAAAGAAACCAAGTAGGTAACTAGACAAATCGCTAATAACACCAGCATCAGATCGTCCTGGCAGCTCATCAACTATTGCAAATACCCACGCTCGAATTGTGTTCAACCTCTCCTTCGTCGGTCGCACCACTCCGTCAGGATCAACCGAGTGCCCTAGGAACTCAATTACTTCGTCAGGAGCAATTATGGATGTCTTTTGCTCACTCAAATTAAGACTGTACTCATTAGACAAGGTCTCCTGTATTATTGCTTTCACACTGGATGCATCTTGGAAACTGTCACAGATCACGAGAATGTCATCCACATAGCGGATCATGTTGATATTGCGTGACCTTACATTTGAGTCAAATGATGAGAGATATGTGCACGCCAACAAGGGCGAGAGCGTACAACCCTGTGGTACACCACAATTGTCCGCAAGGTCCCCTTCCTTGATCCACTGGTGATCTATCCTTCTTTCCGCCTCGACTACTGCCCGTACGAGGCCGCAGAACCTCTCATCTGGAATAAGGCTCCGAACAATCGCGTTTAGTTTCTTGCGATCAACTGAGTCAAAGAACGCTTCAATATCCGTCTTGAAAAAGTATGGACGCCTATCTCGTGCCGTTGATACAACCGAGACCGCTTCTGCAATGCCTCGGCGAGGATGGAGTCCCCCCCGTCGAAAGGTGCAGTGGCAGACTGATGGAACAACAATAGGTTCAACAAATGGCCACAGAGTTTCGAGCATGGACCTCTGTACTACCCGCTGACGCACCGGAAACACTGATATCAGTCGCTCTCGTGCGCCACGGACGCGCTTTGGGACACGGGTTGTGAACGAGCTGAAGTGAACAGTCCCAAACTTAGAATAGTCTTCGACTATTCCTGCAATGATACGAAGCTTGTCCTTTTTGAGCCTGCGGACCCGCATCCGCATCTGTTCTCGCTGACGAACTCCCAGGGTCGGCGGACACCGCATGCCCGCGATCACCTCGTCGAACGCCTTACATAGTCGTTCGACCCCAAACACTTCGTCCATCACGACACACACTTTTAAGGCCGCAAACCGCCTATTGAAGACCTGGGCGCCGGCTGGAGTGCGGCTTACGCGTGTCGAACAGACCGACCCGCCATACGTTCGTGCCAAGGGTGCGATGGCCGCGCGGCTAACCCCGCGCGGCCCGAAGGCGTTGGAGGTCACTTGCCGTGTGTTTTCGATACCAGAGGCATATATCGTGGCGACGCGACCGACGGTGCCCATTGCTTCGGAGCGGCCCACGATCCCTGGTCCCGGGCGTCCGTTCTCAGGGTCCCTGTTTCCAGGAGCCCGATGATACCCAACTGGCGTCCTGGGGTGAGATTTCGTTGTACAAGTGCCATATGGACACCAATATCTCGGAGCACAACTTGCCAGATCAGGACCCAATGATGCAGCTGATGAGGACTGCCGGTCTAGCATTTGCGGAGGCCTTCCGCCTTGAAAAGCTGGGCAGGATTGAACTAGCCGAGGACTGCTTCGCCATTGGAAGCATGCTTCATATCATCGCATTGAGCACCTTGGTGTCGGGGGAGACCAAAATGCCGCATGGCATTCCTATTTGTTGCTACGGCCTTGAACCGACCATTTACTCCTAAGGCGGGGCAGCCGGTATGTACCCACGGTGTCTTCGTACAGGATGTTAGTGGTAGGCGAAACTGGACGTCGTTCCACACGTCGGAGTTTGATGCGATGGCTTGCGCCTACGCCATGACCCAATTCAGCAAGTGGCTGGGTTCGTCGGCATCGGGTCAGGTTGTCCCTGCACCTTTGGTTCAGACAAACTCAGGCATGGCCGACCCACACTCGGGTTCGGAGGAGCTCCTCAAACAGCTTTCTGAAAAGACTTTGCGCCTGACTGGCCTAACTGAAGAACTGAAGACAGAACTCGCCAAGCAACTGCGTGCCCTCCCATGGTTCAGACCACCGCTGGACGACGTCGAGTGACTACCGGACAGGGAGCACCTTTCTTCGTCGAGCTTAGCCCCGGGTGAGGTTGACGGCTCGTCCTGCATTTGACAACGCGCAAAGAGTATCCGCAACGCGTAGTTCAGCGAAAGTCATCGGAAGGGACCATGGTATCCGTGCCTGTCGCGCCCGCCGAGCCCGTATCAGATCGCTCCATAACGTGCGCAAATAAGCGCATGGTCAAAAACGTAACGGTCCGCCCAGTTCATCTCGTGTATAGTGCGGTAAGCGTAGTCCGGACCGCATTTTTATTGGGTCCTGGGAGGATGATGGCATGGGTGCTTGCTTTAGCCGGTGTATGTACGTTGTGGGCCTGACAGCTTTGGTTGTCGGTGCGGGGGCGGATCTGGCTGTCGCCCCATCCCATCCGGGTCTGGCTGAATGGCGCGATGCAGGTCCCGGCGCGAACACTCAAGGGAGCGGAACGATCACGAGTGCAGGCACCACGGTTACTGGAAACCAGCACGTCTTAAGGGTAGAGATCAAGGTTCTTTTCTCCGGCCTACCTGAAGGGTACGAGGTCTATGTCGGTACACAGAGTCACGGCGTTGATGCTCAACACGTCACGGCCTACTCAATCGCAATTCCTGCTCATGCGACCTTAGGGACGAGTGGCGGTGGCTTCAACATGCTGGCCGCCAAAATCACCTCTCCAACTACCAGGTCACCGTTCCTCTTCCACATCAACAACCCACTGAGCGCCGTCGCGAGCAGCCTTACCGTGCCCGTGTTCTATGCAGTGAAAAACACTTCGACGAACGTCTGGGCCTTCGCCAAGCAGAGTTACTCCATTGTCCGCCTGAACTGTAACGATGCGGCGATCGACACCAGGCTCACCTTCGGTGACCCTAACGTGGCTGGCGAAGTGGTACCCGACCCCAACGCCTCGGCCGGTTACGTCAAATTTGGGCCGTGGCAGTACAAGGGCGGTCTCTTCGTCGGCAATATGCCTTGGGTGGTGAACCAAGACCGGTCCGGGAAGTCCCGGATTCAGTTCTACTATGATGAGGGTTCGACGCCGACCGTGCGCACTTTGACGGTGTTTCACCGCAACGCAAGTTATGACCGAGGTACATGCCCGACCCTTGGAGCATTCCTACCGCGATCCAACGATTCCAACCTGTTCTCCGGTCAGAGCCTCAGTCAGCGCGAGTCGGGCCTTAGTTGGGGGAACCGCTGGGACATCAACCCGCGCCCCGTTGGTGAGACGGCCACCAACGAGTGGGATGAAGAGGCGATCTCGACGGTCTCGACCTACCTCAACGACGACTTTGCAAACTACCCGCTGCAAAAGTATCAGGAAAATGGTGATCTGATTGCCGGAGCGGGAACCTACGCCGCTGGCCGGGTCTGCTTAGCGGTCGCTGAGGAGTCCACGATGACGGGTTCTTCACCGCTGGGCTGGCGGTACTTCGCCAGCCGCGAGTTTGAAGACATTTTCTCGGAGGGAATCTACACTGACTGCAGACCTCGCGTGTGGGGGCTGACGCCGGGAACTCTGTCGGATTTCGTGACGCCATGAGGGTTGCACGAGGAATTGCCTTTTGTGGTGTCGGAGTTGCATGCATCGGAGGATTGGCTGTGTTAATCATGCGAAACGGACCGGAGTCCGCTTCCGTGATGAGCCGAGAAGCCGTGGCCGCGAAGAGTGAACGCGAGGAAGCCTTGCGACCGTTTAGCAAGCGAAATTGGGCTGAAGCCGAGGCGAGGGGTCTGGAAGTCGTGCGCGAGTTTGGTTCAAGCCCCGATCCCCAAGTCCAAGATCAGGTCGGTGCTACAAGGCTCCAAATGGGCTATGCTGCGGCTCACCAAGGAGATTGGGATCGAGCGCGGGAGCACTTTCAAACCGCCGAGGCGAATTACAAAGGCACCGATTTCAAAACTCCGGACTTCGGGGGCGTCGAAGACCAGGCCGCGTATCAGGCAGCCGTCTGCCTTGTTGCGGACGGCAAGAAGGAAGAAGCCATCAAGGAGTTTGAGGCGTTCTTTACAAAGCACCGCGAGAGCCCGCTCGTCACGGCGGCGCATCGACGGCTCGTCAAGCTCGACGAAAAGAACCGGGGGCGCTATGACGAGATGCTCCAGAAGATCCTCGATGAGCAAGCGGCCAAGGCACGCTTTGAACGAGCGACGTGCGGCCCGAAAGCCCTCGCCTACCTGCTCCAGAAGCTCGGCAAGGGAACCGTCGCCTACGAAGTCCTCGCCAAAGATTGCAGCACGACCGACGATGGCACCAGCCTAGCTGGAATGCAGGCGGGGCTGAAAAAGTACGGGATAGCTTCGTACGGCTACGAAGTCAACCGTCGCGACTTTGCGAACCTGCCCCTTCCCGCCCTTTGGCTGTCGGGGGAGCATTACATGGTTGTTGAACACATCGACGAAGGTGCAGCCACCATCTACGACCCTCTCACCGCGAAAACGCGCACACAACCACTGCCGAAGCTGGGTGACACGCGCTTCCTCGCCACCGTTTTGAGTTTGAGTCCCTTGTCCTTATCTGAGGCAACGAAATGAAATTGCACGAAACCCTCTTTGGCCGTCTGATCGCTCAAGTAATGGTCTATGCCTTGGTGCAGGCGTCGATTCCGCCCGCCTGGGCGTTGAGTTTGGAAGCTCCACGCACCCTGCCCGAGTCTCCGCGCCAGCAGACGAAGCCGACCGCTTTCGAGTCCTATGCGGCGGAACTTGCGTCGGCGAGCCCGGATTGGAACAAGCTCCAGCGGCTCGCGCAGTCGTTCCCGGTCATCGAGAAGCCAGCCGTTTCGCGCGTACTCGTCGCATCAGAGATGGAAAACCGTAAGGGCCTGCTCGCGGTAAACCCGTACGTCGCGGGGAGTCAGAAGTGGAGCGTCAACTACGCTGGTGTTGACCTGATCACGGGTAACTACACAACCAGCGCCACCGACCTCAGTTTCGAGGGAGGGTATGGCATTCCGATCAACGTCACGCGCACGTACAGTTCGAACAACCCAGACGACGGCCCTCTGGGCAGGGGTTGGACCTTGAGCGTGGACATTCGGTCAACGGCGGGTGGAATCCTGAAGGGCCCCGGTTCACCGGTGAGAAGCACGCCACTCAAGATGTTCGACCGCCCGATCAACGAAGTCTTCAATACGACAACGGATACGATTCCCAATCCCCAGGTTGTAACCGAAGGGGTGATCGCCGAGGACGCCAGCGGATTTCAGGAACAAATCCAACGAGATGTTGACGGAATCCTCAACGCACCTGCTTGGGACGCTAACGTTTATGAGAGTGAGATTGAACTCGATCCGGATAGCGAAGATGAGTACTGGGTGAATACATCGCAGACGATGACCACACCGGAGGGCACCGTCTACGTATACGAGAAGTACGGCGAATACGACGATGGAGCAAAGTCTGTCTTCGACGAGGATTCTCCGCCTGACTATACGCCCAGCAACATCCTCAAAATCGCGAGCATCACTGACCGTCACGGCAACGAAACGACCTTCGAGTATGAGTATCCGACGTACCCTACCTGCACTCAGGTGCGCGCCTCCGGGACCGTCACAGAGCAGGTTCTTTCGAAAGTCACGATGCCGGGCGGCCGAGAACTGCATTTCACCTACATCACCGCCGGTAGCGGCGCGGGAACCGTTAACACGGGACACATTTCACGGATAGCGGATGGAACGGGGAGTGAAGCTCGCGCCGTTAACTACACCTATACCGATGGGATGTACCTAGCGACTGCCACTGTTGGCGTGACGGTTGGAACGTCGACAGGTGGTCTGACTACGACGTATGCCTACGGCTCAGCCATCAAGCCGTACGACGAGTGGCCGAACGCAGGCGTGGCCCATGGCCTCCTGCGTTCCATCACCGATCCCCGGGGCCTGGAAACGAAGATTCGCTACCGAATGGGCACGAGTCGAATGGCTCCGTACCAGAGTTGGTATGGCGTTGTTTCACCTTTTGCCTACTTGGTCATTCAGCCGAACAACATCCACACCTGGATCGCACCTAACGGGTTCTTTGCTGGCGGATCGACCGTGGTCGATAACGGGACTACGTACAACATCCCAGTCGGTCTCGACCTCACCCAGAGTTTGACGACTCACTTCCAAGATCGAATTGGCAATACTAATGCGTCCGGTACCCTCATCAACGACGGGGCGATAACCCTGGGCACCCTTCCCACGACGCTCGACAACCCGTTTACCATGACGATGTTCGACATCATGGCAATGAAGCCCTCGGGTTCGACCGAGTACGAATATCCAGGACTCGCCAGTTGGACGAGATCCTACAATCTTCAATTAATGAGTCTCACATCGGAGACTCGGTACACCTACCCGTGGCAATGGGGTGACCTCCGGGCAGCACGGTTGCTGGACGGTGGTTCGACGCAGTGGCAGCGGCAGGAGGTCATTACTGATACAACTTCAAACTTCCTGGGTGCACCCCTGTCAAAGACCGTTACTGAAAAGGTCACGAGCAACGGGGGAACGCTCTCAACCGTTGGCAATCCGAATGTCGTTGAGTATGCCTATCACGGCGCGGACAAGTATTTCCAGCAGAAGGCAGTTCGCGTAAAAACGGGAAGCAGTTCCTGGCGATACTCCTACACCGACTACTATTCCAGCACCGACACCTCCAGCGGCGCGGCCAAGGGCATGACGAGGTATGTCTACGATGCCAAGTATGGCGGGATCACGGCGACCGGAACCAACTGGCGGACTGGGACCAATAGCGTTGCACCGACGAGCGGTCAGCATGCCGCAGAGTTCAAATATGACAGCAGGGGCCGGGTCACGGAAGTCCAGAAGCTGAAAACTGTCTCGGGATCAACCTATACCCGCGTCAAAACCACGACCAGTTACAACTCCGATGGCAGCCCCGGATGGGGATTGCCGTACCAGGTCAAGGAGGACGAAGGTTCGGGCAAGCTTAACCGAACGACCACCACGACCGCGTATGACCGCGCTGGCCGGGCGACGAATGTGACGGACGGAGCGGGCCGGACTTTCGAAACTGCTTACAACCAACGCGGACAGGTAGATGAAGTAAAGCGAACCGACACCAGCCCGGACACCTATATCGTGCAGTATTACTACGGAACAACGGGGGGTACGGCGGAGAATGGAATGGTCACGGAAGTGTATGACTGCCTATCCGGAGCCCTAACGAATGTCACGTACTTCGCGAGCGACAACGGCACACCCTCATTGCGGGGTCAGGTCGACAACGTTTACAACGATGACGGTCTCTTGTGGAGTGACTACACGGTCTATTACGATTACGACGCGGCTGGTCGTCGGGCGTGGGCTTCGTACGAGTTTCCCTACCACACGACCAACAACGTCACCAACTACAGCTATCGCGACTATGTTCGAGTCGGTTCGCCAGAGTCACCCAACTTTGCTTTCCAGACGATGACGCTGCTCGACGACGAGGATGCGACGCCCGAAGAGTTCCACTATCAATTCGATACTTCAGGGCGCATGAGCCATTCGGTCTTCGCTCAAACGCCTTCGCAGACCTCGGCGTATCCCTACTATCCCGACAGCGCCAACCCGACTGCAGACATGGCGACTCACCGGGCGCACGTGGTCTATGACTATCACCCTGCGGGACAACTCGCCGAGATCAGGTACGCGTGGCAGGACATCGACGATGACACGTACGACGACACCTACCTTCGTAAGGTGACCTATGCGTACGACGATTACAAAGGCTTGCGCGATAGCGCGACCTTCGCCTCGGGCGCGGGAGGAGAGTCTTGGGGAACGGGACGCACAGAGAACTACACCTATGACGCCGATCTCGACTTTCTGACCGAGGTCGATTACAACGACGGTCTCTCTAACGAAGTCCAGAGTTGGACCTATGATGCGGCTGGGAACCGGAGCAATTCGGGCTATACCTACAACAACCTGAACATGATGACGGCATCGCCCGGCGCGACGTATGCGAACGACATGCTGGGAAATCGCACTGACCGAAATCCCGAGTCTTCCGGTGCGCGGCAGTATGTTTGGGACGATGCGGGACGGCTACTGAAATCAGCGGATTCGACCAAGGGCGCGACCTATATGTACCGCGCTGACGGGATGCGGATCAAGAAAGTAACAGGCTTGCAACTCATTTGGATCGAAGACGAAGAATCGGCTTCGGGCTATTACGACGAGGAGCAAGACGCGAACAACCCGACATATCGTTACCGCTACGACGGCCAGCTGTGTTTTGAGGATGATTACACCGTCGCCATCCCAGGATCGCCCCCTTCAGCGTCGGTGACGGGTAACTCGTATGCCCTGGGCGGTCGCGGTATCGACATGATCCGTACCTTCTCGGTCAATGTGTCCAACTTCAACCGGTCGTACACAGGAACCCAATTTCCGATCTATGACGGTCACGGCAACATGATCGCGACCCTGTCGCGCAATGGAACTGGCAACACCATCGAGAACAACCGGTCCTATGACGTTTGGGGTTCAGTCCGGTCCAGTTCGTCTTTGAATCCTTCAGCGATGAACGGCCCGAATAATCGCTACTGCGCGAACCTGGGGCATAAGCAGGATGATGAGTCCGATCTGATCTACATGCGGGCGCGCTATTACGAATCAGGAACCGGGAGGTTCATTAGTGAGGACCCGGCAAGGGATGGTTCCAATTGGTTCGGGTATTGCGGAAACGAACCAGTTTCAAAACATGACCCAAGCGGCAGGTCTTTCCAGGAGGCTTACTTATGGGCCACTGGAATTTTGGAACTATTCTCTTATGCGCTTGATAACTCTAATGCCTTCAGGCACACGGCAATGGCCCACGTCGTCTTCTTTGAGCGCCTGCTTGCTAATCTGCCCAACTCACTAGGGCACGCCAGCAGATTGCTCCAAACGGACCTGGTCAAAGACCTGCGTATTAGGACCATGGCTGCAAAGAAGGCGGGCGCGAGTAACAGCGGATACTACGTACAGTACGCGTCCTTTTTTATCGGCATGAACGCAAGCCTCCTGCTGATAGGTTGGCTCTTAGGCGTTTGGGGTCCAGGTGACAATCTTTATTATAACTGAGAGTCTAATGAGCGAAAAAGGTAAAACTCTAAAACAGGAGCTAGTTGACCTCCTTGAACGATCCCGGACCTTGTCCGATGCGAACGCGTCGCCCTCGTCGCTGCTCCAGCAACAGGAAGCCATGGCAAATGCGGTTGAGGCCTTTATGAGGAGAATAGTTACTGATTCGGCGTTGCCGCCACTCAATCTGGACGAGGAAATTGAGCGGCGTAAAAGAGAAATGACACCAGAAGAGTTTGCAGACTGGCTCTCTGAATCCTACCCTCGGCTAGTCCTACTTGAATCCCTCGTGCGCGCAAACCTTCTTATACAGCCGGACGCCAAGGATTAAAGAAGCGATCAGGCCCCGTTGGCGGTCGGAAGTCTTGTCATCCGAAAATGGACAACGAAACCGCCTTGACTACCTCTGAGCGTTGACTACAACGAACGAACTGTCGAACGAAGTGCAAAGCTGGTACTACGTCGGCCGGAGACCGCAATACTAGCTCGTGGCTGAGGTTGTGGTTGATCCGGTGTGGGGATGCTTGCAACGTGGTTCTTACTTGAAGCATGTGGTGAGTTAAGCGCCGAGAAGGGCGATAAGGCTGCTCTTGGAGCACTCTTCCTCTTTGTCGGCTTATCAGCCGCGGTGCTTTTCGGACAGGGTGCACCTTGGGGGTCGGCGAAAGGCGCGCCGACAATCCTGACAGAAGTTCTTTCTGTCGTAGGTGCCTACGCTGCTATCCTGACCTCTTTCATCGTTCTAAACGACTGGTTTGGCTAAATGGTAAAGTGATTAATGAATTCCCCTAAACAAAAGTCTAGCTTCGGGCGTAAATCCCCAGGTGTCTCGGTAATCCTACTAGGTGTAGGATGCTTGATCTCCGCTCCGGCGGCGTTCTACCTTGGGTTTCCAATGCTGGGATTACTGAACGTGGTCGTTGCCGTACTGGCAGCGGTTGAGTGGTTTCGAAAAAGGCATACGGAACAATAGATTGTTTGTAAAATGCCTCTGTCCACCAAAGCTATCGACCGTCTGCGTGTGAGACCTAATGCCCATTCTTGTAATTTCTTGGCGCTGCATGGCAACTTGCCGCGCCACTATGTGCGATTCCCAGGACGGCACGCCGATGTTGCGGTAACATTTCCTTGCAGTAAACCGTGGGCGAATTGCGGAGATCCTTGGATTCCTGTCGGCGTTTCGTGCAAGCGATCATAAAGGTGTTGGGAGTACTGAAACCCGCTCATACGCAACGAATCCTTCAACGTGTAGTTGGCGACTTGGGAAGGGTTGGCCTAAGTGAAACCGAGTGGGCGCACAGAATGGGCACAAGTTACCTGAGGCCTTAGATATCGGCCTCGGGACGCGCTTATCGAGCCACACACCTCAGCCGAGGACGTTGACTTACTGAGAGACTCTTGTTAGCTGGTCGCGCTCAAATCCCTCTCCGCTGAGGCACAGAGTGTTCGGCTCAGCATCGAAATCGAACGTCACAATCGTAAACGTGGTTGTCCGTCCTCCCGGGCCGGTTATTCGAATATAGGGATAGTCGACGCTCCATTGACCTACTCCGTCCAGTATGCGGACTGACCCATCGGACATGAACGTCATTTTCCCACCGACGGTGTCCTGCCAAGCGCCCACAAGTTCAGCCTCAACGTATGCCCCCTTACTGACCCGCCCGACCGAGGAACAGCCTAGCGACAAGATCAGACCAACAGCAATCACTGGAAGAGCGTCGTACTCGCGCTTCCTCATCATTCCACCTCGTATGTCCAAGTTGGACATGTCTATGTTAGACGGCCATCCTGTGCTCAAGTCAAGGCCCCCGGATGCGCAAGTCCATTTATTCTCCCGACTATCGGCTCCTGATCGTGTTAATGCGACGGGCTAGGGAGGAGCGTGGACTTACCCAGGAATCGGTGGCAATGCACCTCGGGATCACGGCGAGCCAACTCTCCAAGTGGGAGAGATTCGAGCGCAGGGTTGACGCCAGCGAACTGCGGAGTTACTGCAACGCGATAGGGGTGCCGATTGGACAGCTCATTCGTGATTGGGAGCGGGAACTCGCTTCCGAGTAGCTAGCTGTGGCGAGTTCGAGTTCGACCTTCCGGGTTTCGAATGCCGTCGTCTGCACCCAACGGGAATAGTTCGCTGGCTGAAACCTCAAGAACGCGACACAGCGTCGCCATTGTCCTTAGCCTCGGGCGACTCCAGCCAGCCTCGAGTGCTTTTACGGCCGAGTCTGATACCAAGACATCGACCAAGGGGTCAGCTTGGTGCAATCGACCCGTCAATTCCGACAACTGCCGGCGGGTTAGACACCTCAGAAGACGGGCCTCGCGAAGGCCATTCGGATACTTGCATTCGTTCTTCTGAGTTGGCATCTCACTCAATTATAGGCTCGAACGATCCCCGTCTTCTTACTTGACTTCTCCGAGAACCGGAAATGCTGCTGGGCAGCATTGGAGATTATGCGGCCTATCATCTAGAGGTCCTCAAAGGGGACTTGGAGGTGAGTTGGATGAATGGAAAGACAGAAATGTGTGTTGGGACGCCCTTGCAGTGCGATACAGCTCAAATGGCTGAGCGCGTCGGTGTGCTCTTGGGACTGATGCTCCGGGAGGAACTGGACTGGTGTCTCCACGAGTGTGAAGGTCGAACTGCATATCGGTTTGCCGACTGTGAACTTGACATTACGTGGTCGCGCTCGGGCCATGTGGCAGACGTGATACTAGATATTGGTTACTGGGACCCGGTGGTTGCGCTGACGATCTTAAACTCGATGAGTTTCGTCGGCCAGACGAATGTAGAGGAACATCAGTCAGGGAAGTGGATTCGCTTTGACGTGTTCTTCCGAGACACAGTGGCAATTCGGGCATGGCTGAATTGCAGTGAGGAGGACGACCGATGAACGTCCTCTACTTCGGCTCCGGCCTCATTGTAGGAGTCAGCATTTCACTCTTCATTGGCCTACGGTTTTGGAACCAAGTCGTGAAGGCTAACGATCTCTCTCGCGAGACTTTTGCAAGTCTGTCAGTCGATGCTCTGAGGCAGATTTCGGGCGACTTCGTGCAACTTGCAGATGCCACATTGGGCAAAGCCTCTCTTCAAGTCGCTGGGGACCTGGCAAAGCGAGAGGAGGCGCTTGGCGCATTGCTTGTGCCTATTGAATCGGCCTTGCGCAAGCTCAATACGCACAGCGAAGAAATGGAACGCCGACGCGTCTCGGCATATGACTCCCTTTCGGAGCAAGTCAAAAACCTCTCAAGCGAGGCACATCGACTGTCGGGGGCGCTTCGGAGACCAACCATCCGAGGAAGTTGGGGAGAGCTCATGCTCCGCACGGTGTGCGAGAACGCTGGTCTGATCGAGGGTGTTCACTTTATCGTCCAAGACTCCAACGACGGCGACGGGACCACAAACACCCTGAGGCCTGACATGGTCGTGAAGCTTCCCAAGAAGCGCGTACTCATATTGGACAGCAAGGTACCTCTGGACGCATTCCGGGACGCCATGGATTCGAATGACGAGGCTACTCGCGCCTCTCTCTTGAAACAGCATGTAAAGCACGTTCGTGATCATATCAAGAAACTCAGCGCGAAGTCGTATTGGTCCAGATACTCGTCATCGCCAGATTGCACAATCATGTGCATTCCGTCGGAAGGAGCTTACTACGCGGCGGTAGAGAATGATCCTTCCATCGTTGACCTGGCATCAGCGTCAAATGTGATCATCGCTAATCCGATGACACTGATTGCGATCCTTAGGGCGGTTGCCAATGTCCTGAGCGAGGAGAGACTAGCCGAAAGCGCACTCTTGGTCAGGGAGGTGGGCCGTAAGCTCTATGAGTCCGCTGCGACCCTCTTCGCCCAAGTTCAGAAGTTGGGCAAGCAGATCCGGATGACAAACTCAACGTACAATGCGCTTGTGCAAGACTTGAGCGAGACTGCTGGACAGGCCAGAGAGCTCAAGGAACTCGGCGCTGGATCAGCAACCGAACTGCCAGTTCTCAGCCCAGTATTGACCGAGGTGGCCAGTGCTGACTAACCCAACTCTACTGACAGATTTCCCAAGGAATCTTCCGGAGTTTGACAGACGGTTCGGCACTGAGGAAGCTTGTCGAAACTACTTAATCAGCGTTCGCTGGCCGACTGGTTGGACCTGTCCACGCTGTTCGACTGCTTCCGAACCGTGGCGACCGAAGAATCGTGACTTACTGGTTTGCTCTAGCTGTGAGTATCAATGCTCACTGAAGGTTGGCACTGCCTTCGAGAAGTCCAAGCGACCACTCACCGATTGGTTCAAGGCAATCTACTTCATCACTGAACACTCAAAACAGGGCGTCTCGGCACTCGGCTTGATGAAATTCATGGGATTCGGCAAGATCGCGACCGCGTGGACGTGGCTTCACAAACTGCGAGCCTATATGTCATTTGAGGTTGATCCGCCACTTCAGGGTGAAGTGGAGGTTGATGAGGCATTCTTCGGCGGATACCTTGAGGGCGGAAAGCCTGGACTAGGATCGGAGAACAAGATCAAGGTGGCATTCGCAGTGGAGAAACGGCGTACCGGCTGTGGTCGCGTACGTGCGAAAGTCATCTCTGACCGACTGGGGCCTTCACTTCGAAACTTCGTCAAGGAAACGGTTGCCGTAGGGACCCAAGTATCGACCGACTGGAACAGGGGGTACTTCCTCCTTGCCCAAGAGGGATTCACCATCGACGCACGGAAATGCAATCGTAACGGCGTCGCGATACGAGGAAAGCAGGACCAGATGATCACGAATCTTCACTTGCCGTTGGTCAATAGAGTCACGTCACTAATGAAGAGAATCATCTACACGACGCACCAGGGCTCATTTAGCGCTAAGCACTTGCAGAGGCAACTGGATGAGTTCTGTTTTCGCTTCGACCGACGTGATGCCAAGGTCGGCAAGCCCGTGGTTCCGATGAGAAGGTTTCAGGAGCTTTTTCACAGGTTGGTGGAAGGTCCATGCGAACCCTACTGGAAGATTATTGGCCGTCAGAGCCCCACCATCCCGATCAAGCCGACACCCGTAGAGAGACCATGGGAGGCCCTTAAGGTCGCTCTCGATGCGCATGCAGGAGTTCCTTAGCCATTGGGATCGGCGCGACACATCTCGTGGAGCTTTTCGCAAGAGCAGCTCCACCGCCATTGTCCAAGGGCTTTCTTCTGGGATTACTTCCCATGGGGGGAGCCCGAGGAGCGAGTGGCACGATACCTCTCGAAGGTGACATCACTGGATCAGCTTTCAGGATTGATCCTGCACAACTCTATCGTTCTGGGACTCAGGCAATACCAGCACATTAGAGTGATCCCTGCCGATCTCGCTGAAAGAGCTGTCGCTAAGCTCCATCGGCAGATTTCGATGAGCCGTGCATTTGCGGACTCAATCAAGCTGGGCAAGCGCCCTCCGACTGCGGAGTGCGTGTTGGACGGCCACCTCTACGGCGGGCACACGGATACTGACCTCAGGGTCGCCGAGGCGATGATTCGAGACGGCCTGACAAATCTCACGTCGAGCGAACTCTGGAAGGTCATTCGCTCTGTTAGGAGACGTGATTGGCTCGAAGTGGAGACCAACACTTGCGCAAGCCGACACGTACTGGGAGGCACCAAGTTGGGCTTACCACAAGGGTTCAGGATATACACGGCTTTTGATTTTGGCGTGAAGGTCAATGGCGGATTGCACTTGATCGACTGGAAGGCGGGCCGGTTCTCGGAGCCAGCAGAGGCACTGGCGATCCGACAATTGACCGGCTACAGCCTATGGGCCTTTGATCAGGGCTCTGACCCGTCGGCGGTTACCATCCAGCCGGCTTTTCTAGGCGAAACACCGCCGGCTTGGGCCCCCGTGCCGGTGAGAAGCGAGGTCCTAACACAGGTGAAGGAGGGAATCGCGCGCCACCACGAGATGCTCACGGAAAGGCTGGCCGTAGAGCGACTTACAAATCGGCGATCTCAATACATAGCTCAGAGGGGCGCCTTTTCCAAGACTTCGTGTGCATCGCGATGTGTTGCCTGCAAGTACCGGGCTCTTTGCCACCCCAAGGGGCTCAATTGAGCGTCAGCCAATTCTCTGACCGGGTCGGCACCTCGCCCCGAATTCACGCAAAGGAAACTTTTCGCCTCCTTCGACCGTCTGTGGTTTTGAGGGAACCACGATTGTGGTATAAAAAGAACCACAGGAGATGAACATGGAGACTTACGGCACGCTAGTCAAGCGCCTCCGAATGGAGTTGGGAATCGGACTTCGGGATTTCTGCCTGGCAATTGGCACCGATCCGTCCAATTACAGCAAGATCGAAAGAGGCAAGCTTCCGCCACCCGAACCTGGCTCGAAGTTGTTCGGCCTAATAATCGAGGTCCTCAGGCTTGAGAAGGACTCAGAGCATGAAAAGGAACTCCTGCGTCTTGCCAGCCTGGGGCGAGGGACCATACCGGAGACCGTTCTCCAGAACGAGCGAGTGGGACCATTCCTGCCAGCCTTCTTCAGGACACTTGACGGTGGTCCGATTTCGGATGAAGAACGCGACGCCTTAATCAAGGTAATCCAGGAGTCCTGATCACGTGATCCCATTTCTGCAAGAGGACGCAATTCGAGGGCACGCCGAAGACTTGCTTGAGGAGTACAGCATGATCGACCAACTTCCGATCCGAGTCGAAATTCTCGTCGAGAAGCTTGGCCTTGACATCGTTCCGATTCATGGCCTACGATCCGGATTTGGGGCGGACGGATTCCTCTCTCAAGATCTGTGCACCATCTCAGTGGATTCGTCAATGATGCAACATGTCGCCACGCGCTACCACTTCACCCTTGCCCATGAACTCGGGCATTTTCGCCTTCACGGCTCAATAATTCGTCAGCACCTTGCAGTTGGAAATGGCCACCTGATGCTCTGGGAGACCCTGGATCAGACAGATTATCGACGGGCCGAGATTCAAGCAAACATGTTCGCGTCATTTCTCTTGATGCCGTCGCACCATATCCAGACAACTTATGGTCAACTGGTCGATAAGTTGAGCTTGGCGGGCAAAACCTTTGATGACATAGATGAATTCGCGAAGATGAGAGCACTCCGTGCGTGCTCCGAAGCCTACTGCGTTTCGCCAGAGGCACTGAAGATTAGGCTGACCAGAGCGAAGCTAGTCCAAGACTTTGAGGACCCGGAACAACAATGAACCAGACGTTCCCGGTCTCCGGCGTGGAAGCTACCCCTGTGTCAGCACCAAGTGGGAGCCTGGCCGCCCTTTTGGGCGGCCAAGAGCGAACTAGTCACTCTCTCCAGAAACTCGGCCCGTGGACCGACGTAGGAGATCTCCGCAGACTCATCCAAGTCAATGACGGTGGTCGCGAGTCGATTGGTTCGTTTGGCTTACTATCAAAGGAGGTGTGGCATGAACGAAAAAGCTCATCGAAACAGAAGCGCCATCTCGGGGCGGTTCATTAACGATGCGGCCGCTGCGCGGCACCCGAAGACGACGGTCGTTGAGACCGTGAAGCCTTCGAAGCCAAACACGCCCGCAAAAGGCAAAAAGTAGCCCTTCGTGCCGTCCGCCACGGGGACGGCACGTAACCGTAAACCCAAAGAAAGTTGGAGACCATTACGAACATGAAGACCGGAAGGCACATCGAGAAACTAGGTAACACGATGTCAGTCTCGCTACCAGAAGACTCCGAGGGGTACACGGATCGCGAATGTCCGCATTGCCTCAAGCCATTCAAAATCGGACCGGGCGCAGAAACATTGACAACGTGTACATGCCCATACTGTGGTGCGTTAGAATCGTTAGACGAATTCCATTCAAAGGAGCAGATTCGCTACATAACAGCAATTGTCGAGGGAAAATTTGCCCAAGCGGTTACGGCTGAAATGGAAGACATAGCTCAAGAACTCAAAGGCGGGTTGATTAGCATGAGCGTCCAACGAACAAGTACTCCACGACCCCAATACCGACACTCGGTCTTACCAACCAAACTCAAGTGTTCACAATGCTCGTTCGCATACGCGATTGAAGGCTCAACTGGAAGGTGTCCTCACTGCGGAGAAAACAACGAGGCGGTCGCGACAGAGGGGGCGAAGTGAACCTGCAGAGTCACATCGCCGGAGACGATAAGTTGGAGCTAGAACATGGTCTATTGAAGATACTCTACGAGGGTCGCTTTACGGGTAAGCGAGACTTTGTGGACTTCACCAAGTACGGTGAATCAAATGGCATCGAGGGCGAACATATCAAGCGCACATTCCACCGACTGTTGCAAACTGGACTCTTCAAGAGTCGTGGATGTGGTATGTTTCTTCAGCTCACTGTTGATGGAGTTCTGTGTGCAGAAGAAATGGAATTCTTCCCGAAACTTACCGAACGACAAGACTTAGTTCGCAGGGTCATCCTGAAGGAGGGCATGATTGCCTGGGAGGAAGGCGGGCACCTTGGAGTGGTAAATTGGCGCGAAGCGATGCGGTCGCACGACCTTAGCGATGAGGATTACCCTCCTAATTTCTTCCATCTGCTGGAGCGAGGCGTAGTAAAGGGTGCCGGTCCAGCTTGCTTCCAGCTAACTCAACTTGGGGCCATTATCGCTACAAGAATAAAGATGCTTGAGACTTTCGAGCGTCGATGGAATGACCTGAAGGCCCTCAAACAATGCTCTCAACAGCAGAGAGGACACAGACTTGAGGACCTTGTTGCCGACCTAGCCAGATTCGACGGACTGACCGTTGATACACGAGTGCGATCCTCGGGTGAGGAGAATGACGTGGTGATTAGCGATGATCTTCATCACTTTCTCGTGTCTTGCAAGTGGGAGAAAGGGAAAGCTAAATCGGAGTACTTGGACATATTGAGAGCTAGGATCGCTAAGCGTCCAGGAACGGTGGGTCTCCTCGTCTCAGTCGGCGGATTCTCAAGCGAACTCGTGCGGGAGGCAGAGTCCAATACTAGCCTAGGGTTGGTAATCTTGTGTGGCGCTGGCGACCTGGATCAACTTGTTTCTGGAAAGCAATCACTCAAAGAATTCATTTGTGAAGCTCACACTCACTTGATACGATCTAGAACGGTTAACCCAAGAGAGTAGTTAAGCTGGTGCTTGAACGCCTTAGTAGCCGGAACGCACATGCTTGGAATGTAACATAGATGGGGCTAATGTAAAAACGATTAGCTAAACGTACTTGCTGTATAAGTACGGCGATGGAACACTTAGCGTCCGATACTCAATTCCTGATCAACCTGGTCAAACTCTCGCGAGACCTCTCGATTCTGCTTGGTGCACCCGTTGGTGGTGAACTGGATACGGAGGCGCAGGAGCTCATTGATACGTTCCAGAAGAGGCAGGAACGCGAAGCTGAAAGCGAAGAGTCCAACTGATGTAAGCTTGGGGGATGCTGAACATCCCTCGGCCAAACGAATTCAACCAACTGATCGTCATGCCATTCGATCAGCCAAGGCTCCCTAGGGTGGCACTGTCCACGATTTGGGTTGGTATCCCCGCCACCGGAGGCACCCCCATCGCGGATTGCGTAGAGACATGGGCCGAAGCAATCTGCCTTCGCTATAACGACTACTACCGGGTGCTCGGTGAATCAGAGGAAGCGCGCACCCATCCTATCGGCGGAGTGCCTGCACAACCAGGAATGGACCGAAGGCGAATTCAATGGGACGCCAACGCACGAGCTGTTCTGGGTTCAGCGTCGGAACTACTGAGAGGCATTATCCCAAGAGTAGAAGGACAAGAGCAAGCACAGGTGCAGGGCATCATCCAGCGGATCGAAGGACTTCTCGCAAACCAGTAGAAGGTAGTTGGGGTGCCGTGGCGCTGGCCTGACTGTCAGAGCGGGTATCGTCATACCCATGGACCGAAGAACCCTTTTTCAGCCCAATCTAGGTTCTAACTGGAGGTGTGGGTAAACCCACTTTTCACTATGAAAGGAATGCAGCGAATCCTCATGCTCGCCACGTTGACGATGGCCGCGATCGCGTTTGCGGCGGACAAGGTTGCCGTCGACAAACTCATCGACAAGGCGAAGGACTATGACGGGAAGATCGTGGAGGTAACCGGGAAGGTCGTCGACTACACCGAAAAGACATCCAAGAAGGGCAACCCCTACATCGTGTTCAAGCTCAAAGGCACCAAGCAGGTCGCCAACGTCTACCTTCAAGGCCGACTTCAGAAGCCGCCCAAGAACGGTGACTCCGTGATCGTGACTGGAACGTTTAAGAAAGAGAAGAAGGTCGGCGGCGCGACCTACACCAACGAGATCGACGCCACCGCCGCCAAAGGCAAGCCCGACAACGTCAAGCCCGCGAAGGCCAAGTAACCATGCCCGAACTCTTTCCCCTGTACAAGCTCCACGAAATCGACGCCGCAATGGTCGACGCAAAAAAGCGGCACGACAACATGGACCCGGGGCGAGAGATCGCAGCGCGCATGCAAGCCGTCGGCAAAGAGCACGCCGAAGCCAAGCAGGCCGCCGACAGGCTGACGGGCGAATTGAAAGACGCCGAACTGCAGCAAAAGTCGATCCAAGAGAAGATCGCCAAATTCGACAAGCAACTTTACGGAGGCACGATCATCAGCCCGCGCGAGGTGGAGAACTTCCAGAAGGAAATTGCCGCCCTGAAACTCCAGCGCGATGCCCTCGACGATCGAATCCTCGAGCTTTGGGAACTCGTTCCGCCTGCCCAAGCGCTGGAGAAGGAATTTGCCGATCAGGTCGACGTCCTGAAAGCCGAACTCGACTCCCATCAGAAGAAGGTGTTGGAGGAGCGCGCGAAGCTGGCAGCGCTCTACAAGAATCTTGCAGCCAAGCGCCCCGCGCTAGCGGCAAAGGTCGATGCGACGCTGCTCAAGACTTACGACGCCAATCGCGAAAGACACGGAGGGATCGGAATGGCGGAAATCTTGGACAATGGCAACTGCGCTCGCTGCGGCATGTCCGTCCCCCGCAAGACGATCGATGCCGTCAGCCGCGACGTGCTCATGACCTGCGAGTCGTGCCATCGGATTCTCTACAAGGTGGCTGCTCATGTTGCTTAGTCGCGGGTTCGTAGTCCTCGCGGGGCTAGCCTTGTCAGCTTCGATTGGGGTGAATTGGGGTTGCGCCAAGTTTCCGAGCACCGGAGGCGACGGCGGCGGCAAGATCATCATTTTCCGAATGAAGGTCGACGGCAAGATTCGCTCGGGCGAAGAGCCGGGTTCGGGCGGACTGCCCTATGTGTACATGGTCGCCATCCGGCCGAGCACCAGTTCGAATCCGATCGAGCAGGGCCCAATTCCGGTCATCGCGCCGCCGTGGGGCAACGGCTTCGTGGCGGGCAACTGCACCCACTTCATCTGGTGGAACCCGCAGCAATTCCCCCGCTATGCGATCTACAAGTTTCAGGATGCGCTGCTCAACACCTACACCCAAGTCGGGATTCCGGTGACGTATACCGATGTGCCTCAGGGCGGACAGGAGATTCGGTTCGAGATCAACTTAAGCCAAATCGAGCCTGATCCGGTCGCGGCGGCGGCCTTGGAGTCCTTCCAGGTCAACTTCCTCACGATGGATCGTATTGCGCAAACGGGAACGACCAAGTTCTGGGACGCGATCGGCGATGGACGGATTCCTTCGCAAATCAACGACTACTTGATCATCCCGTTGCGGACTTCGGCGGTTTTCCAGAACAGCGACAACCTCGTTGAGCCGCGCAACGACGTCCAAGACCCGGACCTCGACATCGTCGATTGGTCGGTGGAAGTCCGCATCCTCTGATGCCCCGCGTCTCGATCCTGCTCACTTGCTACAACCACCTCGCCTACCTGCCCGCCGCGTGGGCCGGCATTGAATCGCAGACCTTCCGCGACTTCGAAATCATTGCGATCGACGACGGCTCGACGGATGGTACGCGGGAGTGGCTCTGTCGCTTCCCCTCCCCCGATTCGGGGGAGGGCCAGGGAGGGGGCGCGGGACTTCAACCAAGCGGAAGCCCGGACGCCGGCAGGTTGCCAGCGGTACGGGAAGGAGATGCCGGCGGGACGCCAGCGGTACAGGTGAAGGTCATTTTCAACGAAACCAACCTGGGCACCTACGGAACTCTCAACCGCGCTCTGGATGCGGCGAGCGGCGAGTTCATTGCGATCTTGAATGATGACGATGTCTGGCTGCCGGACAAGTTGGCCGCGCAGGTCGCCTTGATGGAACGACATCCGGAGGTTGGTCTTGTCCATACCGACGGCTACTTTATCGACGGCAAAGGCGAGCGCTTGGAGGGAAGCCCCTTGGGATTCGAGTTCCCCCGCACGGAGACCGGTGACGTCCTCTTGGACCTCGTTTACCAAAACAAGATCATTGCCAGCGCTGCTCTCGTGCGTCGGTATTGCTTCGACGAACTCGGCGGATTCAATCCGAATTACTTCGGCTCGGGCGACTGGGAAATGTGGCTCCGGATCGCCGAGAAACACCAGGTCGGATACGTGGACGAGGAACTCACTCTCTATCGAGTCCACGGGGCGAACGCCTCGCACAAGCTCGACCGCATTTGGCGCGACGATGAAATGCTTCGAGAATGGCTCGCTCCCCGTCTCAAGAACCTCTCCGGGCGGTTTCCCGAGGAGGCCATTCGGAGGGCACAAGCCCACAATTGGGCCTGCATCGGAACCGTCAGGACCCTGAACGGTGATCCGGCAGGAGGACGCCAAGCCTATTCCAAGTCGATGGCCCTCATGCCGGGTCGGTTCAAAAGTCGCCTTCGGTGGTTGGCGACTTTCTTGCCCCGCTCGCTGTTTCGTCGTTTGATCTAACGGGACCTTACTGCTGGGCGCCGTCCTGGACCCACTGGTTGAGCTTATCCACGGAATCAGCAGGAAGGGGTCCGGTCGGAGGCATCGAGCCTGCCTTGACGACTCGTATCAGGAAGCTGCCATTCGGGTTGCCCGCTTTGACAACGCGGGAGACTCCGGCGTAGGTCGACAGGTCGATCCCTTTCTTGGCGCGTCCCCCGGAGTGGCAGCTGATGCAGTTCTGATCGAGAATCGGCTTGATGTCGGCGAACTTCAGACCATTCGCGTTGACGGCGGGAGCGGCGGCCGCATCCGTTGCATCGCTCGGTGGGGTGAAGGCGAAAACCGAAGCCTCCACCGGCTTATCACCGACCGCAACTTCTTTCGCAAACAGGATGACGTCCTTTTTCGCACCGCCCTCCTCGAAACTGTATTGAATCCCGCGAGCAATCCCCAGGGTGTCATCGACGTACACCACGAACTGGCGATTGTCCTTTCGCGTGATCGCGAGATCCGTCACCATCACGTTGCGCAGCCGATGCGACGCCGATTTCTTCACGCTGACGACCTGATCGGCGAACGTTGGGTTGAAGAACGCAGACCATGCCCAAGCGACGTCGTTGGCACCGAGCAACTTAGCGATTGCCTCCGGCGTTGAGGGTGCCTTCGTGTACTGCTTCTTCGCCTTATCGTAGGTCCAAATCGAGGTGCCGTCGCCCACCGCAAACTGAGTCGGTGTCTCCCAGCGGAACAGATTGGGGCGCGAGAGCGTGAGCGTCTGATCTTCCGGTGCCCCACCAACGGGAGTGAAGCTGAGTTTCAAGGTGACAGATTGTGCTTTTTGCAGAGTCTGCACGTGCTTGTCGACGACGGGATCACCGGCGCGGACCAGTGCAACGGCAAACGGTACGAGGGCCAACAGGTAAACGGAGCGCATAACCAAGGAGTCTACACCGCGCCATCGGGAAGTTGGTTCCGAGTTCAGCTAATTTTGACAAGATCGGACGACTCGCTGGTACTTCAACCGGCTATCCTTATGGGTGAGCGGGAGACCCCGCAAAGGAGAAAGAGAATGAGTCACGTTATGGAAGGAATCGACGCTCGCGGCTACCTGATGGGCTGGTTGCACGGCGTTACGGATATGTTTATCAAAGACATCAAGGCAATGCCCGAGCCCATGCTGACCAAACAGTTTGGCGGGTGTGCTCGTCCAGCCAATGAGCTAGTTGCTGACACACTTGGGTTGCTGTATTGGACCACCGCAGCCCTCAAGGGCGAGAAGTTTGAATTGACCGAAGACAGCGCCGCCCACCTGGCACCGACCCTCACGACCCACACGGCGATCGTCGAGGCGATGACCAAGGCGACCAGCGACTTCAAGAACGCATTCGACCAGGCTTCGGACGAGACCCTGAACAAGCTCGTCACGCCACCCTGGCAAATGGATGCGCCGCTATTCATCCTCTGCCAGATCGCCGTCAACCACATCTGGTACCACGACGGCCAGTTGAACTACATCCAGGCTCTAGAAGGCGACGGCAAAGTTCACTGGATGGACTAATGCCCTTTGGGGTGCGCGGTCGAGCTCCGCGCACTCCAAATTTGGGTTTGGCGCGTATCTTGCGGGGTAAGTCCCGACTCTAATATTCGAAAGCCAACTTTTCGAATCCAAACCCCGACGTAACTAGCGTCGCGCCATCAGCCCATGCGCCCGCCCTCGATTCCAGCGAGCCTTGCCTTGCAACGGAAAAGTCGAGCCTCACGAACTCAAATTCGCGTGAAGGCGGCTATGATATGGGTGACGATCGGACGATTAGGGTCATGTCGACGCTGCCTGTACAAGACCATTCGAGGTTGGGTGCCATGAAATTGGCGCTTCGCAGCCTGGTACCCGGCATCGGTCTCTTCCCTCAGTCAGACCATCGGTGCATCGAGTGCGCTCTGAATGGCGACCGTCGCTCGTTCGATGAACTCGTCGTGCGGTATGAGGGTGACTTGCGGGCGTTCGTCCGTCGCAAAGTCGCCGAGTCCGAGGTTGACGACATTCTCCAGGACACCTGGATCGCGGCTTGGACCGCCTTGCGCGGATTCGACCGTCGCAGCCGCTTCAAGACTTGGCTAATCGGGATTGCCCTCAACAAATGCCGCGACCATTACCGTCAACGTCCGAGCACGCCCGAGGCATCGTTGAGCGAAGATGGTTCCGATGCCGCCTATTTGGACAGCGCGTTTGCCAACACGGAGCTTGGGATTGCAATTCGCGAGGCCCTCGCTGAACTTTCGGAAGCGCAACGCGAGGTCTTGGAGCTTTACTACTTCTCGGGTCTCAATTTGGTCGAGATCGCTGGCGTACTCGATCGAAACATCAACACGGTGAAGTATCAGTTCTACCGCGCGCACAGCGATACGGCGACCCGGCTCAAGGCTAGTGCCGCGGAGGGTGACTATGCCCAGTAGGCACCCCAACTTCGACCAGGACCTCTTGATGGTCGTGACCGGCAATGCCACCTTCTGGCAGAGGTTTAAGGTCAAGATCGCTCTTCTTTTTAAGCGCAGCTGCCGCCTTCGCGCTCAGGAGTTCGGTCTGGTGTCCAATGCGTTCGCCCATGCCTACGCGGGGCACGGCCTCGCCATTGGGCTCGGCATGAGCCTTCGGACGATACTGCTGCTCGGGATCCTGGTGATCGTCGGTACGACGGCCGTGATGCTGCGACCCATCATCACGGCCGAAGCGGCCGAGTCAACGCCGCAAGGGGTCTCGTCGCGAGGCGAAGATTGTTCGACACCCGAAACCAAGAACAAGTCGGGGTTCAGCGTCACCCTTCACGCGAGCGATGAGTGTGTCGAAGCGCGAACGGACTAGAGCGCCGCTTCGAGCCCGTGGTGGGCGATTTCTAACGCTCTGAGCGCTGCGCGAGCCTTGTTCCCGCACTCTTCATGCTCTTTCGACGGGACCGAGTCGTAAACGATCCCCGCCCCGGCCTGAACATAAGCCATCCCCTCCCGAAGGTAGATCGTCCGAATGGCGATGGCCATATCAAGGTCGCCATAAGCACTGATGTAGCCGATTGAGCCCGCGTAACAGCCACGCCGGGTCGGCTCCAGTTCTTCGATGATCTGCATGGCCCGCACTTTCGGCGCGCCGCTGACCGTACCCGCCGGGAATGAGGCTCGGATCAAGTCGAACGCATCGAGGTCCTCGCGGAGTTTGCCGGTCACGTCGCTGACGATATGCATGACATGGCTGTAGCGCTCTACGACCATGAGTTCATTTACCTTGACCGAGCCGTACTCGCAGACTCGACCGAGATCGTTGCGCCCCAGGTCGACAAGCATGATGTGTTCCGCTCGTTCCTTCTCATCGGCCAGCAGTTCGGTCGCAAGGGACTCGTCTTCCGCTTCGGTAGCTCCCCGCCAGCGCGTGCCCGCGATCGGGCGAACGCGGGCGGTCCCACCTTGAAGACTCACGAGGAGCTCGGGAGACGCTCCAACCACGTCGAAATCGCCGAATCGGAGCATGTACATGTAGGGCGAGGGATTCAGCGAACGAAGTGCACGGTAAACCGTCAGAGGATGGGCGCGGCAGGAACTGGAGAAACGCTGTGATACGACCATCTGGATGCCATCGCCCTGCGCGATGTACTCGCGAATGCGCTCGACCGCACCCTCATACTGTTCGCGGGTCATGTTCGACTTGACCTCTTGCGGCGTCAGCTTCTGCGAAGGGAGGGCAGGAAGCGGGCGCCGGAGGCGAGAAAGCACGCGCTCGATCTCAGCCGATGCTTGGTCGTACCCCTCGGCGGTTCCGGGAGCAAGGACGATAATCCGGATGATGTTTTTCGCGTGGTCGAAGACGACGACGGTGTCGCAGAGCATCATCGCCATGTCGTCGACCTTGAGGTCGTCGTCGGATTCGTCAGGAAGCTTTTCGAAGAATCGAACGAGGTCGTAGCCAAGCATGCCCACCGCGCCGCCGCAGAACTTCGGTAGGCCGGGCACGGCGACGGTGTCCCGTTCCAGTTCGGCTTTCAAGGCATGCAGCGGATCTTGGCCCTCCGGGATTTCGGATCGCGTTTCGCTTTTGGGGGCAATCCGGCGCAGCGTACGACCCTTTGATCGAAGCACGGATCTCGGCCGAACTCCGAGGATGCTGTAGCGAGCGAGTTGTTCTCCGCCGGTGACGCTTTCGAGAAGGAAGCTGTAGGTTTCGTCGTGAGAAAGCTTCCAGTAGGCGCTGAGAGGCGTCTCCATATCAGCGAGGACATCGCGATAAACCGGCATTTGCCGCCCTCCCGCCTCTCGCAAGAATTCCTCTCGACTCGGCACCTGCATGCGTAGGGATTATGGCCGGTGACGGCTCTTCGTCGGCACAGCGGGCCGACGAAGAGCCGATTGGAGCGGGGACGGCGGGACTAGCCGCCCTTTTTGGTTGGGGCGGCTTTACCGACGGAGACCGTCATCTTGGGCGTGCCCCCGATCGCGTTGATCTGGAGGGCGTCCATGTCATTCGACGAAATTAGGAATCGTCCGTCGGCGGTGAAGCACACCGGCGCGCCGATGAACGACTGATTTTCCAGCTTGGCAACGGGCTTATAGGTATTCGTGTCCCAAACGATCACGAGACGGTCCGTCGAGCTCGTCGCGCACAGCTTGCCGTTGGGTGACATTGCACCGCGAATCACCCAGTCTGAGTGACCTTTAAGGCTGTTGAGCTTCGTGCGCGTCTTGGTGTCCCACAGACAGCCCGAACCGTTCTTCCCGACCGTTAGGCACCGAGTACCGTTGGCGTTGAACGCGATATCCATCACCCCGAGTTTCTCGTGCCCTTCGACGCTGCCGATGGGGGAGAAGTCCTTGGTGTTGTAGAAAATGGCGCCCTTGCCGAGCGTGGCCGCAGCGAACGCGCCGCCACCGGGGAGGAAAGTGCCACTGTAGAAGATCGCGCCGCCACTGGCGAGTTTCTTGACCTGCTTGCCGCTGGCGACATCCCAGACGATGATGATATCGTCTTTCCCCGTGCTGGCCAGCTTCGTTCCGTCGGTGCTGAAGCTCAGGTACTGGATCCCGCGCTGGTGGGCGTTCGTTCGACTGAATTCTTTGATCTTCTGGCCGGTGACCGAATTCCAGATCCAGATGCGTCCGCTCTCGTCACCCGAGGCGAATGTCGTGCCGTTGGGGGCAAACGCGAGCCCGTAAGCCTGTTGGGGGTGGCCCGTCAGGGTTTTGAGGGTGTTGCCGGTCGCCGCGTCCATAATCCGGATCTGCTGGTTCTCGAGCGATGCGGCAAACCGCGCGCCCGACGGCGCCGGGGTGGTCGCGATGACCTTGAGGGTGTCGAAGGTCTTGACCTTTGTGACCGAAATGGGCCCGTCCAGAACGAGGGAAGCAATGATTGATGTGAGCATCCTTTCTCCTATTTCTCCTGCTTCATTCTGACGCGAGCCCATTTGGGCCGTTTCAAATCGCCGCCAATTGCGGTGGGAAGGGCTAAGTCCCGTCCGCCGCCTGTAGAGCGCGGGCAAGGCGCTCGCGGGCCGTGCGCCGAAGTCCGACGATACGGCAGGCCGTCACACCATAGCGCGCCCCAATCGCGGCATCGTCCATCGGCAGATCATCCCACCGTGCCTCCAATTCGGCGACCGGCATGGCCACGGCGAGGGCGATTTCGGGGCGTGAGGCGATGCCGAGTTCCGGCAGCAGCCCCAGCACACCTCGACCGAGCGGGTCGCGCAGATTGAGGAGCAGGGCGGCTCGGTGCAGCGGCGATAGACCGTGAATCGCGTCCCAAAGCGCTCGCAGATGAGCACGCTGCTCGGTGGATGCGAAGGTGTCCTGGCTGGGATCGACCGCGCGCTCCAGCGGCCCGTTCTCGCCAAACTCGGAGTCGAGCGTGGTCTGCGCGTTCGTGCACCCCAGCGCCGCCGCCATCAACGTCACCGCGCTCGAGAACGCGATCGGTTGGCCGAGGAAATTGAAGAGCAAGGTCAACTGCTCGCGCAAGGACTGCGAACGGTCCGCCCCGATCGTCTCGAGAACCAGCTCAGGATGCTCGCAGAGAGTGGCGCGGGCATCTTGCCCGCGCTGCGAAGCTTCGGCGTGCAGACGCGAGTTTTCGGCCGTTTGGGAGTCCGCTTGCCGGCAAGATGCCAGCGGTACAGGCCCCGTGGCGCGGCCGTCCCGCCCGCGCTGGGAAGCTTCGGCGTGCAGACGCGAATCTTCGGTCAATTGGGAGTCCGCTTGCCGGCAAGATGCCAGCGGTACAGGCCCCGTGGCGCGGCCGTCCCGCCCGCGCTGGGAAGCTTCGACGTGCAGACGCGAATCTTCGGTCAATTGGGAGTCCGCTTGCCGGCAAGATGCCAGCGGTACAGGCCCCGTGGCGCGGCCGTCCCGCCCGCGCTGAGAAGCTTCGGCGTGCAGACGCGAATCTTCGGTCAATTGGGAGTGCGCTTGCCGGCAGGTTGCCTGCGGTACGGGGGAGAGCCATTCAGCGAGGCCAACCACCAAGGTCCCATCTGCCGCCCGCCACATCGCCAGCGATGGCGTGCTCTTGATCGCGTAGCGCATGTTGGCGGCGAGTTTGGCCGTCAGGGGGCGGTTGCGGTTGTTTCGGTTGTGAGCCGCGTTGCGAGCGATCTGTTCGGCGTAGGCGCCCAGACTGGCGATGTCCAAAGCGCCCTCGGTTCGACCCTTCCGCAGGCGTCCGAGGAGATTAAGGGTGACCTCGGCCTTGAGGTCCTCGGCGTCATCGAACGGAATGCCATACGACTTGCTGGCGACCCGTATGACGGCGCGGCGAACCGCTTCGCGAACGTGTTTTTCGAACAGTTCGCCGAGCAGCTGATTGGCCCGAACGTCGTCGCGCTCACCTGCGTAGCGCTGCAGCATGCCGTCGAGGCCCCGGTTGGATGGTTGAATTGCGAAGGTTCCTGCCATGTGAGTTCTCCTTAAAGCGAGTTGCTTCTAGGATCGGGCAGAAATGCGCGGCGCGCCGTGAGGGCGGTACCCGAGAGCGCGTGATCTGGGTCACGCGGGCCGAAATCTCTCCCGTGCCCCAGGGACTCCTACCAGGTCTCATCAAAACCTGGCAAAAACCCGTAAATCACCGTATTCTTACTGGGCAACTGGTAATCCGGACAGGGAATAAGACCTTCGTAACCGCTAAACATGCCGGGATCACGGAAGAGCGAACCCGGCCACGAACACGGAGGAAAAGATGTCTACTTTTCGCGTAAACACCAACATCACAGCCATGAATGCCCTGAGAAATCTGGGCAACACCAACAACGAATTCGGCCTGTCCATCAATAAGCTCTCGACCGGCCTGCGGATCAACTCCGCCGCCGACGATCCCGCCGGGCTCATCGTCTCGGAGGCCTTCCGAGCGCAGATTTCCGGCATCGACCAGGCAATGCGCAACAACCAGGACGCGATCAACTTCGCCAAGACGGCAGAAGGCGCTCTCGACGAAGTCAACCGACTGCTCCGCGATGCACGATCCCTCGCCGTCGCCTCGGGCAACTCGGCAACCCTGACCGACGCTCAGAAGCAGGCCAACCAGGCTCAGCTCAGCTCGATCGCCTCGTCCATCACACGAATTTCGACTCAGACTCAGTTCGGCACCAAGAAGCTGCTCGACGGCTCGTCGGGGACCTATGCAGCCAGCACCAGCGGCGCAAACGTATCAGCCATGTCGTTCAGCGGCGTCTTCAACGGCCAAGCCGTCACGACCAACAGCGTCATCACCCTCTCCAACATCTCGGCGGCGACCAAGGCCAGCCTCACCGGCACTCGAACGTTCGCCGCCGCGACGACGACGATGGCGAATGCAGGCTCGTTCACGGTTAATGGCGTGACCTTCAGCGTCGCCACGACCGACACCGTTGGCGATGTCCTGGCCCGGATCAACAATGCTGGCGAGCAGACCGGTGTCACCGCATCGTGGACCGCGAACGCTGGCTTTACGCTGACTTCAAACGCCTACGGATCTGCCGCCAAGGTTGACCTGATCGACTCGAACGGTATCCTCCGAGCAGCGGCCGGCACGCAGTCCAGCACGGGTGGCGATGCCAGTGCCGACGTGACCATCGATATCGATGGCGCGGGAACCCTGGCCACCGTCACATTCGACAAGGGAAGCGGCCTGACCCTGCGAGACCGCGATGGCAACGTCATCGAGCTGACGGTCGCTGGAAACGGTACGGCGGCGGGTGGTGCTTGGGGCCAGGTCAACGTCGGTCAGTCCATCTTCCAGATCGGGGCCAATGCCGGGCAAACGACGAGCCTCTCGCTCCAAAACTACTCGGCGAGCAACCTCGGCATCGGCTCGGTGGCGGGCAAGAACCTCGGCAACATCGATCTGCTCTCCCAATCGAGTTCGACTGACGCCCTCAAGGTCATCGACCGCGCTATCCAGGACATCTCAGAAGCTCGAGGCCGCATCGGCAACTTCCAGCGCAACGTGCTGGAGTCGAACAACCGATCTCTCGCCGTCAGCCGCGAAAATCTCGCCTCGACCGAATCGTCGATCCGAGACGTGGATGTCGCCAGCGAAATGACCACCTACACGAAACTGCAGATCCTCCAGCAGAGCGGCCTGTCCGTCCTTGCCCAGGCCAATTCCGGCCCGCAAGCAGTCCTCTCGCTCCTCCGAGGCGGCTAGTTCGTCACGACTTGACTCCTACGCGAAAAAGACGGCCCGGGTCTCCCGGGTCGGCTTTCGCATTTTGAGGTCTCGTACCGCTGGCGTCCCGCTTGCATTCGGTCTCCCGGTGATTGAAAGCTCTCGCCGTCACCTCTCCCCCAACCCCTCTCCTCCGCCACCACGACTTCCGCCGACGGAGTTTGCGGGGCGCAGGAGAGGGGAGCCCTGTACCGCTGGTGTCCCGCCGGCATCCCCGACAACGCAACAGACGCCAAGCGGACGGTCCGGATGCCGGCGGGACGCCAGCGGGACGGTTTCGGCCAAACTTAGCGCCATGACCGTCGCGCGGGTTGTGGCCGGACTGCTTTTGCTCGTCGCCACATGGGCGCGGGCGGAGCCGGTGACGATTCGGATGATGGCGGGGCCGAGTTGGGGGATTCCGCCGAAGGAAGCAGTCGACCCACGCTCGCTCGCGAGACGGGCGGTATTTGAGGAATTCCAGCGTCAAAACCCCGACATCCGGGTCGAAAACTCGGGCGGACTCACGATCTCCGGCGACCGCGCGGACAGCATGTTCCTGATGTCGATGGCGGGCGACACCGCGCCGGACGTGTTCTATGTGAACTTCCGGCAATACTACAACTACATCGACCAGGGCTTCTGCCGCAAGCTCGATGACCTGATCCAACGCGACCCGACCTCGGTCGAGCGCTGCAATCCGGTGATCATGAAGGTGGTGCGGAGCTATGACGGCAACGTCTACTCGATCCCGTGGTTCCAAGTCGCGCAGGGGCTTTACTATCGGAAGGACCATTTCGTGGAAGCCGGGCTCGACCCGAACAAGCCGCCGAAAGATTGGGACGAGTTCTATCGCTACGCCCAAATCCTGACCGAGAAGAACTCCTCGCGGGCCGCATTCAAGTTCGGGGCCGATATCGGGAGCAAGGCCTACTACTGGTCGAACTTCGTGTGGCAAGCGGGTGGCGAAGTCGTAAAGGAAGCCGAGGGTGGCAAGTGGAAAGCAGCCGTCGCCAGCGAAGCCGGAGTCAAGGCGCTTGAGTTCTTCCGCAAGCTGACCGTCAACAAGTGGCAAGGCGACGACGGCAAGACCTACGGCCCCGCTGCGGGCATCACGAGTGCGCTGAGCAGCGATATTAACGACGGCAAGGTGTCGATGTGGCTGTCCTACACCAACGACATCATGCTCAACACGAGCCAGGTGAACCCGGCTCTGGTCGGGGTCGCCCAACTCCCGGCCGGTCCGGCTGGACACGCGAACGAGATCAATGCGGGCATGTGGGCGATCAATTCGACGGTGAAGGATCCCGCCAAGATCGAGGCGTGCTGGAAGTTCATTAAGTTCTTCGCGGGCGAGCAAGCTGCCGAGGTCTCCACCAAGCGCTTTGTCGAACTCGGAATGGGTTCGATGGTCAATCCGGTTTTGCTCAAGAAATTTGGCTTCGCTGACCTCGTCAGCAGCGTCGACCCCGCCTACATCAGAGCAAACGAGGAACTGTTCAAAACCGGCCACCCCGAGCCTTATGGCCGAAACTGCCAGCAGGTCTATACCGTGCTCGACTCGGCTCTAGACCGGGCGATGCTCGAGCCCGACACGCCCGCGATGGAGATCCTCCAGCAGGTGAGCAAGGAGATGGACCGTAAGCTCCTCGGCTACACCCCGCCGGAGGAACTGGCCCGACAGCGAGGCTGGGCGATGGGGATTTTCGTCTGCCTGGTCATCGTCATCGGCGTGCTGCTCGCGCGGGCCTGGACGAAGGCGCGAGCGGCCGCGATTGCCTTGGGCGGCCAACCCGCGACGACTTTTCACAAGCGCAAGCGCGCGTTGCAAGTGCTGACCTTCGGCATCCTTCCGGCTGGACTTTCGATCCTTGTCTGGGCGTACTATCCGCTGTTTCGCGGCCTGGTAATCGCGTTCCAAGACTACCGGCTGCTCGAAGGCTCGAAATGGGTCGGGTTCGACAACTTCATCTCCGTCTTCACCCAGCCGATCTTCTACCGCTCGCTTTTCAACAGCTTCCTCTACGTCGGCATGAGCCTCGTGATCGGGTTCCTTTTGCCGATCTTCCTGGCCCTTAGCCTCAACGAAATCCCGCGCCTGAAGGTGTTCTTCCGGACCGTCTTCTACCTGCCCGCGATGACGAGCCCGATTGTGGTTGCGTTCCTGTGGCGGCAGTTCTACGACAAGAGCGATAAGGGCTTGCTGAACGTGGTGCTTGCGCCATTCATCGGCGTGGTCAACCCGGTCCTTGACTTCCTGCACATCGCGCCGATCAACGCGACGCACGACTGGCTCGGCGATCCGTCCCTGGCGATGTTCGCGGTTGTTTTGCCCGGCATTTGGGCCGGGGCGGGGCCAGGATCAATTCTGTATCTAGCCGCGCTGAAGAACATCCCTGAAGAGCGTTATGAGGCTGCAGACCTCGACGGGGCGACGTGGTGGCAGAAGATTCGCTACATCACCATGCCCGGCCTCAAGCCCCTGATCCTGATCAACCTGCTCGGCGTCTTCATCGCCGGCTTCAAGGCAATGGAGAACGTTTTTGTCCTGACCGGCGGCGGTCCGCTGTACTCCACGCACACCATCGGGCTGGAGATCTGGACGAACGCCTTCATGTTCCTCAAGTTCGGCTACGCCACTGCTGCCGCCTGGGTCATGGGCGCGATCCTGGTCGGCTTCACACTGATCCAGATCAAAAACCTGACGAAGATGCGGTTCACGGCGGCCAAGCTCTAGATTCCTAAAGCAAGGCTCGTTGACGCCCCGTGCCGGGACATATTGCAAAACCCAGCACTATCACAATGGGCAATGTCGGCGGGCGGGCCTATCATGTTCGTACAGGTCGCCCTCGCAGGAACCACTTCGGGCTGAGGCTCCACTGTCTCATATCCAGCGCGAGTCCTACACTGTCCACTTTGCCCGAAGCGCGATGGAGCGGCCTGTTACTGGATTGCAGCCAGGAAACGGCTCAGTTTCTCGGGGTCGAGGCTGCCGTTCGTCCGGACGCCACTGCAGATATCGAGTCCGTACGGGCCTACTCGATCCAACGCTTCGTTGACGTTGTCGGCTTTCAGGCCACCGGCGAGGAACACAGGGATTCGCGACTGCTCGACAATGGCGCGGCTGACCGTCCAATCGTGGACACGTCCAGTGCCACCGAGTTCCTTCACAGCTAGGTTCGGATTGCCAGAGTCCAGCAACAAGGCATCGACTTCGGGCGCGACCGCAAGCGCTTCATCCAGAGATTCGGGCCCCGTAACGTGGATGACCTGAACCTGCTTGAGTGCGGGAAGTGCCTCGCGAATCATCTGGTGCGCACCGGGCACAAGTTCGTCGACGAACTGGGCGGTCGATACGCCGGTTCGTCGGACTTGGGCAATGATGGGGTCAGAATCGGACTTGCTCGTCAGCAGAAAGGTCGCGACGGGTGGCGGGGCAAAGCGTGCTACTGCGGCGATCGTGTCCTCATCGATCACGCCCGGCCCGCTCGGCATGGCCGACACGAGGCCGAGGGCGTCAACGCCGTGCCCAATCGCGATGCGAGCCTCATCGACTCCGGCGATGCAGCAGACTTTGACCCGAACCCTCAAAAGACAACGGCTGCCGCCTGATCCACGGTTCGGCCCGGGTAGGTCGCTAGGGCGTGACGCAGGCATTCCATCGCCTCGCGTAGGTCGCCGCGATGGAGGACATAGGCGATTCGAACTTCATCCTTACCCAGCCCTTCTGTCTCGTAGAAGCCGGTGCCGGGTGCGAGCATGACGGTCTTGCCCTGATACGAGAACTCCTCGAGGAGCCACTGGCAGAACCGATCGCAATCGTCGATGGGGAGTCGGACGGTCGCGTAAAAGGCACCGTCGACGTTCGGACACACGACGCCGTTCATCGAGCGAAGCTCACTGACGAGCAAATCGCGCCTCGCCCGATATTCCTCTCGAACCTGATCGAAGTAGGTTTGGGGTGTTTCCAGCGCCCCCTCCACTCCGACCTGCTCAATCGTCGGCGGTGCGAGCCGAGCTTGGCCGAAGCGCAAGGCGGCGCTCATGACATCCGAGTTTCGAGATGCGAGGAAGCCGATTCGAGCCCCGCAAAGGCTGTAACGCTTGCTGACCGAATCGATCATCACCGCGTGGGCCTCCAAGTCCGCGAGTTGGAGGACCGAGGGCATGTCCACGCCGGAGTAGTTGAATTCGCGGTAAACCTCGTCGGCAATCAGGAAGAGGTCGTTCTTCTTGACGATTCCGGCGAGCTCCTCGAGCTGCGGACGGTCGTAGATGGTGCCGGTCGGGTTGCCCGGGTTGCAGATCATGATCGCTTTGGTCTTCGGTGAAATGCGCCGAGCAAACTCCTCGGTATCGGGCAGGGCGAAGTTGTTTTCGATCCGGGTCGTGATCGGAACAACCTTGACATCGGACTCGCAAGCAAACCCAAGATAGTTGGCGTAAAGGGGCTCGGGAACGATGACCTCGTCGCCCGGATTGAGGCAGGCCATCAAGGCGAAGCGAACCGCCTCGGAACCGGCGGTCGTCACCATGATCTGCCCCTCGCCCAGGTAAATCCCGCGCTCGGCATAGAACTGAAGGGCGCGAGACCGCAGGGAGGGGATTCCCGCCGAGTGGCTGTACTCGACGACCCTATGGCTGAAATTGTGGATAGCCTTCCAAAACTCCGCAGGTGACTCGATGTCCGGTTGACCGATATTCAGATGGAAGATCTTGGTCCCATGTGCCTTCGCGGCTTCGGCGTAGGGCATGAGCCGCCGAATCGGAGAAGCGGGCATTTCCACGGCACGCTGCGAGACATGAGGCATGTCTCATTATACGTTTCGCCCGGCATTGCCAGGTTCAACGGCACCATGCCGCCCATTGCTTGCCCCATTCATCTCAACAACCTTCGGATGGACTCAAATTCGCCAAACATTAGTAACGGGACTGGGCATGAAGAGACCCTATCGAGACCGTACGGTGCTCCGAATATTCGCTCTGCTCGCGATCAGCTTCCTGGTCGTGGGTGGAAGTGTCGGTGCCTTGCTCGTGTCTCAGGCCCTCGAAAACGACCGGATCTACAACCGGAACGAGCTTGCCAGTCTCGCCCAGATCGCTGCTCTCCAAGTTGATCCCGAGAAGCACGAGGCCCTCACTTCAACGGATCAGCAGGACTCCCCTTCGTACAATGAGCAGATCGACAAACTGGATCGCGCGCTCGAGCTGACGAACAAGATCAAGTTCATTTACACGCTGCGGCAGATCGGCAATGAGTACTTCTTTGTCCTCGATCCTACTCCCCCGGGTGATAGTGATGGGGACGGGGTGGACGACAAGTCGTATCTCTTGGACCCCTATCCCGAAGTGCCTCCGGCAGCGAAGAAGGCTTTACGTACGGGTTCCGTGCAGGTCGATAGCGAACCAACCGTCGACCGGTGGGGCACCTTCATCAGCGCGTATGGGCCGATCAAGCGAGCGGACGGGACGGTGGTCGCGGTACTCGGTTTGGATCGAGAGTACGAGGATATCCTGGCGCGCGAGCAGGAGATTCGCGACAAAGCTTGGCTGATCGCCGGCCTGCTTGTTGCAGTGAGTCTGCTGGTGGCATGGCTCCTGGCCTCCAGATTGGCGTGGCGTCGGGCGACACCAGAGGTGCGTGCAGCGCGCGCTGGCATCGTCAGGTCCTTGGCCTTTGAGGTCATCCTCTATGCGGCGGTTTGCACTTTGACCGTCGTCGGCATTTTGGGTCACCTTCAGACCTCGAAAGACCTGAGAGGGTTGCCAGCACAATCCGCGGAGACCGGACGCATCGCGCAAATCAGGACCATGTTGCGCAAACTGCCTCCCGGGGCAATGGATGTCGACACCCTAACGAAGCTGCGTGCGCTCGCCCAAGAATCCAACATTGGCGGATTGTCTAACCTTTTGGTGAAGCCAGAGATCGCCGGGGATGCGTCCAAGCGGGCACCTCTCGTCGCACAGATTCAGGACAGCCTCGATGCAGAAGTTGCCAGGCTCGATAGTGAACGAGACGCGACCCTGGAAGGCATCGACCGGCGCAACAATTCGCTGATCGGACTCTTTGCCATGGCCACCGTCGTATCTCTCGGAGCGTTGATCCTCATTCGCAAGGCGGCCAAGCAGCAAGAAGATCTGAACGAGCTCTTCGAAGAAAACAGTCGGCAAGATGCCCTCTACAAGCATCTGATGGCGAGTTTGCCGATCGGGTTGTATGCCTACGATGCCCAAGGCAGTCGGTATGCCAACACCGCATGGGATAACTTGGTCATGCGGAAAGAGGGTGAAACCCATCATGAGGCCCTCAAGCGCCGCCTCCATCGTGAGGATGCGCCGCGAGCCCTCACTGCCCTTCAGCGGAGCCTCGACAACCGGGAGCCTTTCGTGATTCAATTCCGCCTCATCAGCGACTATGACGAGACCCAGTTCCTCGAACTCAGGGGTGTTCCCGTCTACGGCCCTTCTGGCGAGTTCGAGCACATGCTCGCGTTTAGTCTCGACATCACCAGGACCGTCCTGGCGCGGAAACAACTTCACGAAAAGAACCGTGAAATCCTCGGCAAGAACCAGCAGCTTTCGCGTGCGCTCTCCGATCTGGAAGAGAATCTCGAGGCGATGGTGCGAGCGTTGGTCAAGGCGGTCGAAGCCAAGGATCCTTACACGGCTGGTCACTCGGAACGGGTGATGGGCTACAGCGTGCAGATCGCCGAGGCCATGGGCCTCGACGAAAACCAAGTCCGTATCCTGCAGATGGGCACGCTCATCCACGATGTCGGCAAGATCGGCGTTCCCGACGAAATTCTCACTAAGCCCAGCCAACTGAGCAACGAGGAGTTCGAAATCATTCGAGCCCACCCGGTCGTGGGGTACCAGATGATCGAGGGAATTCCGCGATTCCAAGAGTGCGCCCCCATCGTGAGATGGCATCACGAGCGGCTCGACGGGCGCGGCTATCCGGACGGACTCAAAGGCAACGACATCCCCCTGCTTGTCCGAATCGCTTCCGTGGCCGATGCCTTCGACGCGATGACTTCAACCCGCGCCTACCGTCGAGGGCTGACCCATGACCACGCCATCGATGAACTGCGAAAGGACGCCGAAAAGGGTGCCCTCGATGGTGAGATCATTGAAGTCCTCGCTGTCGTCATCCGAGCACAACTCATCTCCGACGAAGACCTGCTCTCCGACGCCGCCTAGGCGAACGTCGCTTGGATGAACTCTATGTCCTCCGGGCTCAACTCGCTTCTCACGGCGGCAAGATTGCACTTCACTTGTCGCTCATTTCGGAAACCCGGGATAACGCAGGCGACGTTCGGGAGGTTGAGCAGGTAGCGCTGTGCCACAGCGGCGAGGTCCTCGGTCGTGTCACCAAAGCGCGCTTTCATGGCAGCCATTTTCGGTTTGAGCGCACGCAATCGCTCCGGACTGAACTTCTCCGCATTGCGGCGGTGGTCTCCCTCTTCGAATGTCGGCGGATTTTCGGGGTCGAACTTGTCGAGCAGCAGGCCCTGCGCAAGCGGGGAGAAGGCGACGAATGAGCAACCATGCTCGGTCATCAGGGACTGAAGAGGGCTGTCGGGGCGCACGAACCGATCGTCCATCGCATGCGCCCAGCTTTGGAGCGCAACCGGCCGAACCTTCGGGACCGCACGCTGGAAGTCCTCGACCGAATAGGCGCTCTGCCCTTTGTAGCGAACCTTGCCTTCCTCCACTAAGCGATCCATCGTTGCCGCCGCTTCGTCGAGGTACTCCCCGTTCTCACCGAAGCTGCCGTGATGGAAGTAGTAAAGGTCGATGGTGTCCCGCTTGAGATTGATGAGGGACTGCTCGCACTGATGGCGAATGTGGGCGGGTTCATAGGCATGGGCGGCAGTGCCCGGGAAATGGCCGATCTTGGTGGCAATGATGAACTGCTTGGAGTCGACGCCCAGTCGGTCGAACACGCGCGCCAGCATCCGCTCGGCCCGGCCATTGCCATAGACATCGGCGTTATCGAAGTGGTTGACGCCCGCGTCAATTGCCGCTTTGATGGCAGCGGTGACTTCGTTCTCGTCCACGTTCGCCCATCCGTTGGGTGAGCCATTGACCCAGTTGAGCCCTCCCATGGTCCAACAGCCAAGGCTGATTTCGCTGATCTTGAGGTCACTGGTTCCGAGCTGACGGTAGTTCATCGAGGGGATTATGCCCCCTACTGCCCGCGAACGTAGACGGGCTGCACGTATTGGGCGGCGTGCTTGGCGGCCTTGAGCTTCGGGAGCGTCGCGTAGCAATAGATTGGGGACTCGATACCGGAGTTCTTGATCTTGTTGATGAAGCTGCTGATCGCTGAATCTTCATCGATGTAGTAGGTGGGTGGCTCAAAAACCAAGAGTCCAACTTGAATCTTGAAATCTGTCCATTCCGTGTCGCGGCGCTCAACGATGTAGGCGCAGAGAATGAAAGGGAAGTTTCGACAGAATTCGATGAATGACTGGACTTCTTCAGGCGTAGCCCCGTGCGGGAACCAGTCCAGCTCATTGCTAAGATTGATGAGAGCATTCTGCTTTTGTTCTTGGGTTTCCGCGAATTCTTGAGCCTTGATTGCCAAGTCGCGTGCTTCCTCCGAACGGCCATGGCGGCTCAGGTACATCGCCATTTGCTCATGAGCAAGGGCGGCAAACCCTGGAGAATCTGCAGCAAGCTGCGTTAGTACGCCAAGGCCAGATTCGTCGCCGGTGGCCAGGAGCAGGATTCCTCGAGTAGCCAGAACGTCCGGGTTACTTGGCTCGATCTTGTAGGCTTGATGCGCGACGGCCAGAGCCTCGTCGCGCCGCTGCAGGCCGAGGAGGGCGTTGGCGCGCTCAAGCAGCTCCTCGACGCTCATTCCTTCGAGAGGTTTTTCCGCGAGTTCGTATGCCTTGCGCCGATCCTCCAGGTCCTTCCGAATAGAGTCCGCGTTCTGGGTACCAATCAAGTCGTCAAGTCGCGAAGTAATCCAGTCGAGATCGTCGCCAAGAAAAGCCTTGGCCGCGCTCGGGTTTGGCAATCGCACAGCGGTCATAGCGAGCTGTTCGTAATCCGGTTTTTCGCCAAGGTCAACACCAATGTTGAGTATGCGTTCCAAATGAGCAGGGTGAGAGTCGTCGATCGTGGTGGTGCGCTGAAGCCCGAAACGTAGCGGGTCGATCGCGTCGTTAGGCCTTACCGAGGGAGCGTGAGTTGTGAAGTATTCATTAAACCGTAGTACCTGGCTACCGGTGGAAGTCAACTCGTCCAAGTGGCTTCGCCAAGCCGGTTCAATGACACATTCCTCGACGACTAAGAGCCTTAGTAATCCCGAAGCGAGAGCCTCCTTGGAAACGGCCTCCGCGGCCCGACGGTCTGCATCCAACTCGCATTGCAGGCGATAGGCCGCCGTGATCGCTGAGAATCGCGGGAAGTACCACTCGACGAACCCCTTCCCGATGGTCGCCAGGATCGAGGAATGCTGTGCCGCCTGGGCCGCCAGTTCCCACCTACGATAGAGCCTCTGAATTCGGAGACCATCCCTCGCGTCATCTGATACGTGATGTGCAAGCTCATGCGCGATAACGGCCTTAGCCTCATCGGGCGAAAAGGTAGCGAGCAAGATCAGCCCAACCTCCACGATGTATCGGGGCCTGCGGAACGGTCTTCTCTGTACCATAGCCGCAGCATTGAAGGATGCACTCACGGCTAGTGCGTCGATCTTTGGGGCATTCATTTTCTGTACGAGATCGGCGACAACCCGGTGGTAGGCCGGCGCTCTTTCGAGCGGCAGTTCCAATAGATGGGTCGGCTCCGGGTCTTTCACTGTTCGCAACATTCCCGCAGCGGCTCCAAGTAATCCGAAGACGAGGATAATGAGCAAGCCGTTGATGAAGTTCCCGAACACCATAATCAAGGCTATGAAGGCGGCGAGGAAAAGTGCGAAGCAGAATATTCCCCAATAGCCGAGTAGACCGCCGCGCGCCCATCGCATCACCTTGCGGCGATAAGCCAGGGGGTCTTCTCGTGCCAGCTGCTGCATCTTGTGCGCCAGGGCTTCGTACTCGGCTCTCTCCACGATCCTGGGATACTAGCGCAAATCAGCATCCGGCGCGCAAGGGTGAAGACTACATTCTCGATTTGATTTGAGCGATCTCTTCCAGTGTCAACTCCAGCGACCTCCGCGAAGTCTGGGGGGTGACGACTTCGAACGGCTCACCCGAAAGCACGCGGTCGACGAAGTACTTAAGCTCGACGTAGTAGCCGCCGAGGTCGCTGATGTTGCCGCCGCCAGCGGCCTCCATCTTGGGAAATTCGGGCACGACGGGGTCCTTGCCGACTTCGTAGATGGTCATTGGTCCGCCGTCCATGATGACCGCGCCGCGCTCGAAGATGGCGCGAAAGGCCATCTTGAACGGCGTCTTCGGGGGTAGGTTCCAACCGCCTTCGAGATGGGCGACACAGCCGGGGTATTGGAGGGTCGTGAAGGCGTGCGACGTGCCACGCTCGTCCACGGAGCCGAAGGACACCATCGACGACGGCTCACCGAGCAGGTAGAGGATGTAATCGGTGTCGTGGATGTGCATGTCGAGCACGCCGCCGCCCGCCTTCGATTCGTCGGCCAGCCAGTTCTCGCTCGACCACGAAGGAAACTCGCCGAAACGCGTAAGGTTGATCGAAAGCAGCTTTCCTAGGCGACCGTCCTCCACGATCTGTTTCAGGAGCGCGTACTCCGGCCAAAACCGGATGCAGTGACCGATCATGAGGCGAACTCCGGCGTGTTCAACCGCCACGACCATCGCCTCGGCCTCGGCGACAGTCAAGGCCATCGGCTTCTCGCACATGATGTGCTTGCCGGCCTGGGCCGCCTTGATCGTCGCGTCTTTGTGTAGGAACGTGGGCAGGCAGACGTCGACCGCGTCGATGTCGTCGCGGGACAGAAGCGCGTCGTAGTCCGCCTCCGCCTCACAACCGAGATCGTGCGCGTACGCGGCAAGCTTCTCGGGGCGATGATCGGAGACCGCCACCAATTTTGCGTTGTCGAGGAGGTTGTACACGTTGCCGTGCATCTTCCCCATGAACCCACAACCGACCAAGCCAATCCTCAACTGCCGCATAGCTGGAGAGGATACCGGCGAGTCGCGCTGGGCCGTCTAGCAGGAGCGCTCGGCCTTGCGCAGCACGATAGCCGTTTGGAACGTGCCGTAGGCCTCTTCGGTGACGGATACGACTTCGAACACGTCGCCCAGTTGCCGAAGCAGCCACTCGCGATCGTAGAACACCTGTGAACCGATGGACCGACCCACGGTGAACACGGCATAGGGTCGGCGAATGTAGGCCTGGTAGTTCTCGTCCGCCGCGAGGAACTTGCCGGTGGGTGAGTCCTTCAGGCGGTCCTCAAAGATGTCGATCGTGTGCTGATCGTGAATCGTCACGTAGGCCAACGCTCCGGGTTTCATGACTCGGCGCAATTCCAAGAACCAGCTATCGGCCTGGTCGTCGATGTGGGTGAAAAGGGAGCCAGCGTAGATAAGGTCGAAGGTGTTGTCTTCGAAGGGCAAGTGCGGCTGGGTCGTGGTCGTGGCAAACCTGAACGGCGGGCTGAGGTTCATCTTGCACCAGGTGATATCCCCAGCGTGAATGTCGACGCCCCAGAATTCCGCCTTCTCGGCGTCTTCTTTGAACCAGCGGAGAATGCGAGCTGTGGAGCAGCCAAAGTCGAGGATCACTTGCCCGGGCTGTATGTAAAATCCGGCATCGGCCAGGATCTTCATCATCATCTCGTGGTCGCGCTTGCCGCCATTCAGATAGGACTGGAGTCCGTTCGGCGTGTGCCGCAGGTTCTTGAGTTGAACCGGTGCGGGCAGACCCGGCTCCGCCGTTTCGGATTCACCGGCGCTGACTTTTTCGACGATGAAGGCATTCGCCTCCTCGTCGTAGGCAATGAACTTGCCGGTCAGGGACGGGTTATTCGGAATTTCTAACCGAATGTCACGCAAAGCCCTCCTATAGAAAGGGCTGATAAGCCGCTTGACAATTGACCTTCCCATGTTGTTTCCCCCAGTGTCGCCTTTCATCATACACCGAAAGCACTCGGATCGAATCCCCAATTCCCATAGGTTTATGCTTCTTTAGAGAATGGATACTGACTGTCTCGCTAGTAAGGGGTTTGTCGGCAACGCTCTTTGCTGTGATAGTTCGAAGAGCACGCTCATTATTCGCCCTACTTTCCAATCCGGCGAGCGCGGGCGGGACGGCCGCGCCACGGCTTATGCAATAGCATAGGACTAAATACCCTCATCCCAAAGTCCTGCGAAACGGCAGCGAAAACCGTCCGTCTAGGTTCAATACTTAACAATCTGGGACCAAACACCTAATGCGTTTTGATCTTGATCACACCTGCTGTATGATCTTCCCATCAGCCAACAGCGAGCCGAAAACAAAGAGCAAGCAGGGTTGATAAGAAACTAGGAAGAACACAAACATGCGAAACAACAACACCAAGAAGTCACTCGTCGTCCTCGCCCTGGCACTCACCGCCGGAGCCTTTGCGCAAAACCACCCGATGCAGCAGGTCCTGCCCCCGACCGATGCCAACGCCCAGATTGACGAAAGTCTGATGAGCCTGCCCAACCTCACCGGCGGATATTCCCTTCCCGTCGCTCAAAAGGCAAAGGCCGACAGCAACAAGATCGCTGGCTACAACCCGGCCAACGGCACCGTCACCATCGCCAAGGGTTCCAACCTCCTGACCACCTTCGGTCGACCCCTCTCCGCCAAGGGAGAACTCGGATCGGTCGCCAAGGTCGATGCCGGACGCGACGAGCTTTCGCTCCTGGCCGATCAGGTCGGTATTCAAACGATTTTCGGTGCGGACAATCGAACCCGCATCAACCCCACCACCAGCTACCCCTGGACGACGGTCTGCAAGATCTACATGCGCTTCCCCGACGGCTCCAACTGGATCGGCAGCGGCGTCATGGTCAACCGCAAGTACATGCTGACGGCTGGACACTGCGTCTACAGCGCCGCCAACGGCGGTTGGGCTAGCCAGATCCGCGTCGTCCCGGCCCAGAACGGTGCCTACGCTCCCTACGGCTCGGCCTATGCAACCTACATGCGAACTTACGTCGGTTGGACCCGCGACCGAAACTTCGACCATGACCTGGCTCTGGTCACCCTCGATCGCAACATCGGCACCTCGACCGGCTGGCTCGGCTATGCGGCTCTGAGTTCGATCAACGGCATGACGGTCAACACCGCTGGCTATCCTGGCGACCGCGACGGTGGGGCGAACATGTACTTCACCTCCGGCACGATCGCTTCTTCGAGCACCTACTCCTACCGAACCTACATGGACATCAAGGGCGGCCAGAGCGGCTCGGGAGTCTGGCGACTGCTCAATGGCAACCGCCACGTGATCGGAGTCGTCAGCTGGGAATCCCCGTCGATCAACGGCGGTCCGCGCATCACCAGCAGCCGCTTCACCGACATCACCAACTGGATCAACAGCGGCTTCTAAGCCATCCGGAGCCTCCATCCGTGGGAGGATGGAGGCATAGTCCAAGAAAGCCGGAGAGGACGGATCAGAACGGTCTGCCCGATCCGCCAAGGAGAAAGGAAAGAGATTCGAGCCTATGCCTCCATCCTCCCACGGATGGAGGCCCGCACAGAGAAGACTGACAACACAAAGCCGAGGATCACGAGGTCAGGAGTCCGGTTAACGGCGACAACGGTGTAACCCACCCGAATCGACCCGGAAACCCAGCCCACCGATCCGCCCGCAAGGGAATCGACTTTCATCATCCGCACAAGCCAAACCGGCCCCCGAAAGGGGGCCTTCTTCGTTTGGCGAGTGCCGGTCTGCTTACGATCGACGAATCGTGTACATCTGGTTGCCAATCGCACGGGTTGCTTGTACGACTTCGGGCTTCGGACGGTCGCAAACGTCGAGGATTCCGAATCCCACGTTCCAGTAGTGGGCAGCATGTCCGGTCACAGGCATGTCGTACGCCTCGTACCAGTGCAAGCCAACGACGTTCCTCTGTCGCAGTGCGGTTGAGAGCATGTTGAAGATCACGTTGGGTGCTTCTGCCGTGGTCTGCTGGTTCCATCCGATGGAACCTTCCGCGTTGATCGGATTGCTCCACTCCGAGATGATCACCGGCTTGTTGAGTGAGTTGATCATCGCCCAGGGGAAGCTGTCGTTCTGAGCATAGTTGTTGAAACTGAGCACGTCGACCGATTGGGCAGCCGCAGTCAGCACCTCGGGGGTGTAGTACCAGAACCGACAGCCCAAGTACAGCGCGGTGCATCCAGAGGCGTTGAGCGCCCGCTTGACCTTCGTGAAGTAGGTCGAGGCAAATCGCTGAGTAAAGGACCGCAGATCCGCAACCATCGTCGCATTGAAGTTGGCCGGATTCAGGTCTACCGAACCTCGAACCGAGTTCCAAGATGCAAATCGAGTGCGCCATGCCGTGTTGAGTCGAGTGATGCTTGAGTATTTCGTGTTCAGGAACTGAACGAGGGCGGCCTTGGCTGGCTGGCTCGATGGTGCTCGGAGTGCTCCCAGGGCTAGCGAATAGCGAGACTGGTCCGTGCCATCCATGATGTGGCCCCAAGACTGCTCGTTGTCGACATACACGCCCATGAAGTTGCTTCGTCCGTTGTGATTGCGCAACAAGTCTCGGAACTTGGTCACCATCCAACTTTCGAAGTTCGAGGCGTAGGGATCCGGCAGTTTCATCCAAGCGATGTTCGGGCTGTCGAGCCGGGTCGGGAAGTCGTAAGTGTCCACGAAATACGTGTAAGGCACACTGTTGTCATAGACGAAGTCGTTGCACCAAGCACCGGCAGTGTTGAAGCCCCATGACAGGAGCCGCTGCTTCATCCGCTGTGTCCAAACGCCCCAATAGTCTTGGCCATACTTGCGGCGCAGGTTGTACTTGACGACGCTGAAACTCGTTACCGTTCCGCCACCTTGACCTTGGTACCGATCCTGGGTTCCGTACAGGTCGCCATCCGGGCCATTGGGAGAAGGAAGGCTCTGGAACATCGAGGTGCGGCCATCGACCCACGTGGGCATGATGTCGTGGATGCCCTGAAGGCCAAAGCTCCAAAATGGCTTCCCGGCTGGGCTGATCAGATACCGCTTGCCGCTCACGGTGCCGACGCGCCAGCGGGTACTGGTGCCCTGGTTGGGCAAGGAGGTCGTTCCATCGAGGTTGCCAGGGCCAGGATTCGCGGCCAGGTCGACTGTTTCAGCCTCTCGTGCATCGATCATGTCCTGCACCGTTCTCGTTTTGCCAGGCCAATCGCGATAGGCGTACTGGAAGAACGAATCGGCGATCCCGTCCATGTTGTTGCGCATGACGAGGGTGCTGAAGTCCGAGAAACTCACCGAGGCTGGCTGGGCGCCGCTGTAGATGATTCGCCAGGAGTAGATCGAGTTGCGCGCAAAGCTCGATCCTACATTGATGCGTACATGCTTGGTGTCGAAAACCTGCGGGAAGTACTTGACCCCGAATTGACGAGGATCGGTCTCACGGAAGACCATCACGTAACGAACCGTCTGGTTAGCCGGCACCACCATCTCGTACGCCAGACTGCCCGTGTAGTCGTTTTGGTCGGCACGGACTTGGAAGAGGAGGACCAGGTTGACTTGTCGGTTCTCCCGATTGGTCACGCACCAAGTCAGCATGTCCTGGTTGGACCAATTCAATGGCGTCGAGAAGTCCTGACGAATCCGGCCACGGTCGGCGGTGTAGTCCACTCGAAATCGGGGGCCATCGGCGGTGTTTTCGGCGGGGAAGACCACGGCATCGCTCCGGTAAAGGTAGTTGATGTCGGTGACCCGATCCGGGTTCAGCACGTCGGCTCTGGATTCGATGACGTCGGCATGGGCAACTCCAAAACCCAGGACCCCCAACAGCGGGAAGAACTTTGCAAAGCGTCTCATGATCACTCCTTTCCGTGAGAGGATCACCTAGAAGCCCGGCAAAGCCGCGAGAAAACGTCCAATCGACGTTCCCAGTCATTCGCCCTCCGGCAGTCGCCCTCATGGAGTTATCGGCAGAATTAAGCGGTGGCTTGAGCACACGGCAGCAGTCTTGGGTCCTCGTGAAACGACTCGTCAGCCGAGGCGTATTGAGATCGTGCGCAGACTCTTCACGGCATTGAAGGCCCTTCGCGATCCCGGGACTCCACGCTGGGCAAAAGTGGTGGCCTTGGCGGCCCTCCTCTACGTTGTCTCTCCGCTCGATGTCGTGCCCGATCTCGCGCCCGTGATTGGCTGGATTGATGACCTGGGAGTGGCGGCGATGGCGGTGTCGGCGCTGCTTTCATCGACGCGACAGGCATCGTTGCGCTAGGCTCAATCGTCTTATCTTGTTCAGTCCGAAATTCGGGTACTCTACGCCCATTCTGTTAGTAGGACTCAATTCGAGCAAGTGACACCAACAATGAACGACGACATGTTGACGCCAACCGGCGAACCGACTTCGGCAACGACCGCTGTGCAAACCCCGGTCCCTGCCGAACCGGAAGCAGCCACCGGCGTCGCGCCTGAAACCACGACCATGACCGCCGAGGCTCCTGCAGCCGAAGCTCCGACCCCCGAACCCGCCCCTGAGTTCACCGCCCCCGAGCCGGCTCCCGAGCCGCCTGCACCGGTAGTTGAAGCTCAGGCTCCTCCTGCCCCTGCCCCCGAGCCCCCTGCGAAGCCGGTCGAATCGATGGACGACACCGACCTTTTTGCAGCCGCGATGGCCGAGCTGGAGCAGAAGGACGACAGCGACACCTCGTACCGCAAGCTCACCAAGGGCGATCGCGTCGAAGCGACCGTTATTCAAGTCGAACGGGATCGGGTTTTCGTTGACCTCGGCACCAAGTCTGAGGGTGTGGTTCCGCTGGCCGAGTTGACCGAGGAGTACCTCGAATCGGCCCACGGTCACGTCCAGCCAGGGGACAAGATTCAAGTCGTGGTGCTTCGAGGCGAGGGTGGCGAAGGCAACCCCATCGTTTCAAAGAAGCGTGCCGAGTTCGAGGAAACGTGGAATCGGATCGTCGAGTCGTTTGGTGATGGCAAGACCATGACCGCGCAGGTCGTGGATCGTGTCAAGGGTGGCTTGGTCGTTGACATCGGAGTCCGAGGATTTGTCCCCGCGACTCACGTTGGCAATGGCAAGCTTCGCAACATCGAGAAGTACGTCGGCCAGTCGATCTCACTCAAGATCATCGAAATCGATCGTGAGCGAAAGAAGGTCGTTCTGTCCAATAAGCTCGCTGAAGACGAGAAGCGCGAGAACGTCAAGGGTGAGATCTTCTCGAAGGTTAACCCGGGTGACATCCTCGAGGGAACGGTTCGACGACTGACCGATTACGGTGCTTTCGTGGATCTCGGCGGTATCGACGGCCTCCTGCACATCAGCGAGATGTCGTGGATGCGCATCAACCATCCGAAGGAAGTTCTCAAGGAAGGCCAGAAGATCAAGGTGATGGTCCTTCGGCTCGATCCGAACGTCAGCAAGATCAGCCTCGGCCTCCGCCAAGTGCTCCCCGATCCGTGGAATCTCATTCGCGAGAACTACAAGATCGGCCAGAAAATTCAGTGCAAGATCAACCGACTCGTCCAAAGCGGAGCGTTCGTTAAGCTTCCCGAGGGCGCCGAGGCGTTCCTCCCCGTCAGCGAGATCTCGACCCGACGCATCAACAAGCCGGGCGACGTTCTCGTCGAAGGCCAGGATGTCGAACTCTCGATCATTGATCTGCGACCCGACGAGCGACGCATGGTGCTCAGCCTTCGCGGATCACAGCCGCTGGAGCCCCGCACTGGCTACGATCCGGGTGGCGGATATGGCGGTGGTGGCGGCGGTGGCTACGACGACGACTTCCGCAAAGGCCCCGGTGCGAAGAAGGGTGGCAAGAAGCGCGGTGGTCGCGGTGGTCGCGGCGACGAGGACGAATTCGATGGTCCGATTATGGGTCGCGTCCCAACCGGTGGAGCCACGATTGGTGAGCGCCTCGGTCTCCTGAAGGGCTTCCTTGGTCGCCCCGACGAGGACGACGAAGAGGTAACCGAAGATGTCGAAGCTGAAACGACGGCTGAAGTCGTCGCAGAAGCTCCCACCGAGCCTGCAGTGGAAACTACCACCGAACCTAGCGAAAAGACTGAAGAGTAATCTTCTCCTGCGCTGGAAGAATATCCCTGTCCGAACTTTCGGGCAGGGCTGTTTTTTTTGTAGGCTGGACTTCCCCCTCAACAAACTTCGCAATTTCGCTGGCATAACCCTCACGTTTCTCATGGAATGCCCCCCTTGGAGAACGTGAAACATGGTCGTCAGTGCGTACCCTAATACCCTGGTCTCGGCGATGAGCGCGATCCGAGTATCGGAAGCTCAGATGCACGCCGTCGCGACCCAAATCGGCCGAGGCGATTTCAACGCGATGCCGGAAGCCATGAGCAGCATGACCGTCGCCAAACTGGCCCACTCCGTTGCCCTCAAGGTGCTGCAGGAGGCCGATGAGATGACCCGAAGCACTCTGGACCTGCTCGCCTAGGCCCAGAGTTCTCTTCCTTGGCAGCGTCAGCCAATGCGAACTCCGCCGTCCCAGTCCCCGTGCGAAGGTATACTTCTCATTCCCGCGTGACCGCCGCGGATCAAGGGTATGCCAACGCTCGTCATCGTCGGCGCTCAGTGGGGCGACGAAGCCAAAGGGAAGATAGTCGATGTACTGGGCGATTCGGCCCGGTACGTAGTGCGCTACAGCGGAGGCAATAACGCTGGCCACACCGTCATCGTCGGAGCCGAGGAATTCAAGTTCCACCTGATTCCAGCCGGAATTCTCCATCCTGAAGCCACGGCAGTCCTTGGCAGCGGGATGGTGATCTGCCCCAAGAGCCTGCTCGAAGAGCTCGACCGAACGCTCGCGAAGCGAGCCCGAATCGGCACCCTTAAGATCAGTTCGTCGGCCCACGTCGTTTTTCCCTACCACCGGTTGCTGGACCAACTGGAGGAAGAAGCCCGGGGCGAGAACAAGATCGGCACGACATCCCGCGGAATTGGCCCAGCTTACGAGGATAAAGTTGCACGAATCGGCATTCGGATGGCCGAGTTCGTCAATCCCGAGCGGTTTCGTCGGCGGCTCGCCGATGTTCTCGCTGTCAAAAACCGGATGCTCGGGCTGTTCGGTCAACCCCCGCTCGACTTCGACACCCTATTCAACGAGTACGAGGCGTATGCCGAGCGGCTCAAGCCGTTCGTGGCCGACACCGATGTCATCCTTCAGAACGCGGTCGAAGCGAACGAGCGAGTGATGTTCGAAGGTGCACAGGGCACTTTCCTCGACCTCGATTGCGGCACCTATCCGTACGTGACGAGCAGCCACCCGACGGCAGGAGGCGCCTGTCTGGGGACGGGTGTCGGGCCAAGGCACATCAACTCGGTACTCGGCGTCGCGAAAGCCTACACGACCCGAGTTGGCGCCGGTCCGTTTCCGACTGAGCAGGAAAACTCGGCCGGGGAGAGGATTCGCGAACAGGGCAACGAATACGGGACGACTACGGGGCGCGGTCGGCGCTGCGGATGGCTCGATCTCGTGGTCTTGCGTCAATCCTGCCGCCTCAATTCGCTCAGCGGTCTCATTCTTACCCGACTCGATGTCTTGAGCGGCTTCGAAAAGCTGCCGGTGGCGGTGGCTTATGACCTCGACGGCCAGCGCATCGATCACTTGCCCGCCGACGTAGCCGATTTCGCCTGCTGCAATCCCGTGTACGAGACCCTCGACGGATGGGACGCGGACCTGCGCAAGACGCGAAGCCTGAACGACCTTCCCTCGTCGGCGCAGCGCTATCTTGAGTTCATTGCAGACCACACCAAGACCCCGATCGCCATCCTGAGCATCGGTCCGGATCGCGACGAGACGGTCGTCCTGCGTCCGGACCTCATCTGGGGTTAGTCTCCGGCTAGACCGTAATTCCCGGAGAGGATCGCGTAGTCGCCGATGCTGATTTCTAGGTCGCCATCAAGGTCGGCCCTTCGATCCCAACCGGTATCGCCCTCGAAAGAACCGTAGGCGGCGCTAAGAACTGCATAGTCGCTAATGCCGATTTCGTTGTCGCTGTCGCAGTCGCCTACGTAGAGCGTCATGTCGGGGACGTAGATTGCGTCGATGGGGAGGGCGGGTTCATTGAGCGGAGGATAGATCTTGCCGAGGTAGCCCGGTCCCTCCCAACCTCCCGACGCGTACTCAGGATCGTCGTTGATATTGGTTAAGCGGAAATACATGCGATAGGCGCCAGTAACCTCGGGTGGAATCGCGACTTGGATGTGCCCGGTACCGGAGTTGTAGGCGTATTCTCGGCGGCTGTTGGGGATGTAGTTTCCACCTTCGTCGCGGAAGTCAACGACGCAAGCAGGCGGCAGGGCACCGAGGTAGATCGGATTGGAGCCGAGTTGGCCGAGGTCGACCGTTACCTGGATCCCTTCGATTGGTTCCGCGCGGAAGGCAACGTACTGGCCGTCTGTCTTGACGGCTCGACCGACAATGACGTGCCGATTGCTAATCGCGTTTGCGACCTCTAGATATGAGAAGCCCGGAGGAAGGATGGACGATAGGAGATCGCGCAGATAACCAGCTTGAAAGCCGTCGAAAATGACAGCGAGGTTATTCCTTGAGTCGTAGCCGACGACCTCTTCGAACTCGTTGACGTCCTGGCAAATTCCGTTGATAGCCGGGAAGGTGCGATCAAAGGCGTGGTCTTCCAGATCCCACAGTATCGGCAAGATTTCGCCCGTGTCGATTCTTGAGTAGCCCGCCCCCAGATTGGAGTTACTTAGGCGATTGCACCAAGTGTAACCCAAGTACGAATACCAAGGCAAACTTCCCCAAGTCTGACCATTATATGAATACGCGAAGTAGCCACCTCCAGGACCGACTGTCTGAGTCAGTAATCCGTTGTCATTTAATGCCGTGCCTGAACCTCCTCCCCAACCCGGAGCGAAGCCTGGGTCGTATGGTGTTCCATTGAGGGGCCAGACGAACGAACGCGGCAAGCTGCCGTTGATTCGACCGATGATTGAGCCAGCCTCATTGAGGTCAAAGGGCTCGCCGTCGCTGCCAAGGTTGTTTGGCATGCGAGTGGTAGTGCCATCGGCATACCGATACGGCCAGGCATTCGGAGAGAACGCCGAGAGGGCTACGTCACCTCGGTTGTTGACTGCGACCGCAATATCACCCAAGGCCCCCGAGGGCAACGTTCCAATGCCCATAGGGATAGCGGAGTTAGGCCATTTCGTGGCTCTGACATCGTTGCCGACTCCACTCCAACCAACGACCTCCCCGAGATCGTTGATTCCTCGGGCTGTGCTGCTGGTGAATCCCGCGAGAGGAGGAAGTGCCGTGATTCTATATTGGAGGTTTTGAGGCCAGCCAAGTAGTGAAGACCCTATGTTCGTCCTTCCCCATCCCCAGTACATGTCGTTGCCGGGCTTGAAGGCTGGGTCCCCAGGAGGTACTTCCACACCTAAGTCGCGGCAGCACCGGAACAGGCGCATCTGCGCGGCGTACAGATCGATGCCGGGGTTTTGCACAAGGATGAGGGCAAGCGAGCCCGCCACCAACGGCGCGGAGTAACTCGTACCCGTAACGGTCCCGTAGCCGCCACCCTTGTTCGTGGTCAGAAGCTGAGTTCCCGGTGCGAAGATATCGACGCCTTTGCCGTAGTTGCTAAAGCTCGCTTTGGCGTCGTTCTGGTCCGTCGAGCCGACGACGATGACACGCTTATGGTCCCAATCGAGGTCGGGGTCGGGCAAGGTCTTCGTGTCCACGTTGCCGTTGCCGACTCCCCAGACGGAAACCGCGCCATGGTCCCAGGCGTACTCACCCGTCGTCTCGACCGCCGGAACCTCGACGTGATCGTAGCTGGTGTTGATGACCTTGGCCCCATGATCCACGGCCCAAGTGATGCCTTCAAGAATGTCCGACATCAGCGCCGTGCCATTGATCTGGTTGGAAATCCGGATCGGCATGAACGGGCTCGCGTTGGCGACACCGGCGATGCCGATGCCGTTGTTGCCGGTCGCGCAGGCAAGGCCGGTAACGCGGGTACCGTGGCCCGTCGAGTGAATGTCGGACACATCGCCGCCATCGGCTTGGGCCAGATTCGAGACCGCGTTGTAGCCGGGCACCCGGTTCTGGAGGTCGGGGTGAGTGAGGTCAACTCCCGTGTCGGTAATCGCGATGACGACCGAGGCGCTCCCCGCCGTAGCATCCCAGGCACGCGGAGCGCTCACCTGGAAGAGGTGCCACTGCTGCATGACCTGGGGATCGTTGGGGATTTCGATCGGGTGGCAGAAGTAGTCTGGGTGGGCGTATTCGAAATCGCCGGTCGCCATGAGCTGCCGACCGTACGCAAGCGGATCATGCTTGGAAGGAACCTGAACGGCAACGACTCCCAGCTTATCGAGTCTCAGTTTGACATCCAGACCGCGCAGGGCTTTGTTGGCCCCGACCTTGGGTTTGACCAAGAGGCGACCGCTGTAGTCGACGCCTACCACGAGCGATCTCTCCGAAAGAGCCGGCACAACCAGCGATAAGAGGGTCAAGGCCAACAGGATTCTTCTCATTTCAATTTCCCCGAATAGGATTATTGCGAAGAGATTGTGAATCTGAGCCTTACTTGAAAAACTGGCCCTCGTACCCAGCTTCTTCACTGGCGAGAGGCTTTGGGCGTCGTGCTATAACGAGTACATGGCCGATCGACTTTGGGCACCGTGGCGTTTTGCCTACATCGAATCTACCGAGACGCCGGGCTGCATCTTCGTCGAACTTCCCAAGCAGGACCGCGACCGCGAAAATCTCATTCTCTATCGCGGCAAATGCGCTTTCGTCATGCTCAATGCCTACCCGTACACCAACGGCCACCTGATGATCGCGCCTTACAAACACACGGCCGAATTGGCGGAACTCGACGATGCTGAACTGCTCGAAATCAACCAGTTGCTCGCGGCCGCGGTGGATTGGCTTAAAAAGGCCTACTCGCCGGATGGCTTCAATGTCGGCATCAACCTCGGGCGCGCGGCCGGGGCTGGCATTCCGACCCACGTCCACTGGCACGTCGTGCCGCGCTGGAACGGCGACACGAACTTCATGACGACGGTCGGCGATGTGCGGGTCTTGCCCCAAAGCTTGGAGCAGAGTTTCGACCGCATTCGGATGATTGTCGACGGCTGGGCCGAAGGCCGCTAACACGATGTATCAATCCCGACCCGACAGGCACTTATCCTACAAATGACCGCTTGTAATCGTTTTTGGAATGGCCTCGCAGCGCTGGCATCGGGTGAAACCGATCCAGAGACCCAAATGCACATGGAGACTTGCGCCGACTGCCAGGCAAAGCTCACCGAGCTAACGCAGGCCGTGCAGGCTATGAAGCGTCCGGAATATGACGCCCCGCGAGACCAAGTCTTGATGGCCGCTAGTCTCATGCCCGTTCAGCAGCGACGACGGTTCCTGGCTTCGTTGCTCAGTTCAAGTCTCGCGGCCGCCGGTGCCCGATCCGCCGTTGCCGAGTCGTTCCAGATGACCTTTCAACACGACGATCTGACGACTCGCGTGATGGTCTCGAAAGTGGACAGAGGTTGGGAAGTGATGACCCGGATCCCCGAGCAGTGGCTCGCGACGACCTTGGACGGCGACGTTCAGTCGGATGCAGAGGGGCGGTTCTCATTCGTGGCCCCTGATCTCGACCAAACCGGCTTCATCCTGCGTCGAGGCGATGTCGAGGTCCAGATTCCTTCCGCCCGGGAGGCGATGCCCGGTGGAACCGAATAGCCTCGTCGCGTCCCTTGAGTCCGCCGACGACGTCAGGAAGTATCGACGCCTTCTCATTCAGAATCCAGGTGTCGAGGGTTTCGCCGACGCGTTCTTTGCCCGGGTTGCGCAGCTGCTTGGTGAGGACATTGGCCTACTTCGCCGGCTGACCCGCGACCTTGGCGCCGTCTTACGAGCATCTGACGACCCCGCGCCTATCCACCGGGCCATCGCAGTGCGCCTCCGCGTCGAAGGCCGCTGGGGTCACGCGGCACAGGCCTTCATCGCGGCAGGACGGGCATCCGTGGACCCCGTCCAACGGTTTGCTCTTCAGACGGGTGCGGTCGACAGCCTGGCGCGGGCCGGAGATGTCGAGAGCGCCGTGCGACTCGGAAAGCGCCTCTCGCGGCGGTTAGTTGCGCTGGGTCGGGCCGATCTTGCAGGCAGAGTTCAACTCAATGTCGGCAACGCCCTGCTCTGGCAGGATCGTTATCGCGAGGCGAGGGTTTGGCTCCGACGCGCAGCCGATGCGCTGGGCGAACACTTTCCCGTTGAGGCGGCGTCGGCCCATTTGGCCCTCTCAACCTCCGAACTCTACGGCGGCTCGGCCCGGGTGGCAGGAGATGTCGCCAGCCAAGCCGAAGTGGCGTTCGCGTCGCTCGACATGCCCGTCTTCGTCGATCTGTGCCGACTCAATGTTGCCCAGTCGCTACTACTCACGGGCCGGGCTGACGAGGCCGTGCCCCTTCTGATCGAGGTAAGGGCGCGGTTTGAAATGAGCCCTTTCGACCGTGGTCGCGTCGAGGAGTTTCTTGGCGATGCCTTCGCGAACCTCAATCTTTGGAGCGAAGCGAGTGATGCCTACCGGTCCGCGCTAAGGGTCTATCCTCGTTCCGACCAATTCAATCGCGCGAACGCGTACCTCGGACAGGCTGTTGCCCTCGTTGCTGATGGCAAGCCCGAAGAAGCCGCGAAGCTTGCTCGTCGAGCGGTCCTTGCTTATCGGCGACTCGGCAATCACGTTTGGGAGGCGGCTGCTCTCCTGGCACTCGCCGAGGCAAAGGGTCGAGCAAAGTCTCGCCACGCGATAAACCGGGCGCTCGAACTCCTCGGTTCAGCAGGATCACCTTCCTTGCTCGCCCAGGCAAAGCTCGATTGGGTTGAAGCCAACCTAGGTCGACTGCCCGTTCCAACGCTTCTGGCCCTCGTCGACCAGGCGAACAAGCTGATCCGTCAATCCGGAGCCATTGGTCAGGCGTGGCGACCTTACTCCCTCCGAGCCCGGATCGTTTCGGGTCCGGCCCGCATGCGAGCCTACCGCCGCATGTTGGATCTGATTCTCGAGGCAAGACTGCTCCTCCAGTCCACCACTGCTCGTGCCAGCTTCTTGGGCGACAAATCCGAGGCCATCCGCGCTTACCTCGGCGAGTTGCTCCGACGAGGGGGCACGCAGGAGGTCGAAGAGGCCCTTGAGGTGATTCGTCGATGTCGCTCAGGCGCATTGATCGACGAAATCTTGAATGCTCAGGCGGGTCTATCCGACAGCCAACGGCGTGAGCTTGACGAATTGCGGGCCGAACTCCAGCAGTCGGGCGAATCGCCGGGGGGTGGCGCAAGGCATCGGACCGATCTTTCCCAGAAGCAACTCCACACCCTGCAGCGACGCTGGCGCGAGACGAGTTGGGAGCTCCAGCGCATCGCGGAATCACAATCAGTTCCTCGGCAGAGTGGGCAGGAGACGTTGGTGTTCGTGGACACGGACGGCGATTTATATGCCATTTGGCGCGGGCGCTCGGTACGCTTGGGGATCAGCCGGGGGCAACTGCGCGAGCGGCTAAAGTGGCTGGAGTTCGACCTTCTCGCCCCAATGGCTGACCGCAAGGCCAACCTCAGCGACCTGCGGAAGCCATTGCGGGACCTCGCACACCTTCTGCTCGGACCCTTCGACCTTTCGGATTCGACCTCGCTCGCGATCTGTCCTGATGGGGACCTTTGGCGAGTTCCGTGGCCCGTTCTCGTCCAAGCCGTCGGCTCAAACGCGGAAGTCACCCTCCTCGGCAGCCCCTCGTTCGATGCCCGTGCGAGCACGCGACAGCTTGCCGAAAACCCCAAAGCGATGCTCTGGTGGGGCGAAGCCGCCGACCTTCCGCACCTTCGCCATGAGGCCGAGTCGTTCTTAGGTCAGTTCCCCAATGCCCAAGTCTGCCGCACCATGAAGGAAGTCCGCGACTCGTGGGATGTTTCGGTCGATGTCCTCCATGTGGCTTGCCATGCGAAGTTCGTCCACCGCAGCCCAATGTTCTCGTTCCTCGAGTTTCAGGACGGGCGGATTCACGCGACCGAGATTGCCCGAAGCCCGCTCAAAGTCGGACTGACGATGCTCTCGGCCTGCGAGACCGGCGTTCTCTCGACGGCCTTTCGCGATGAGCCGGAGGGGCTTTCACGTGCCTTCTTATCCCGTGGTTCGGGTGCCGTCTTGGCCAGCGGCTGGCCGTTGGACGACGAAGCGGCCGTCATGACCACGAAGCCGTTCTACGAGCGGCTGCGGCGAGGTGAGTGTATTGGCGACTCGATGGCGGCGGCTCGTGCCGTCACTCGCGAAGCATCGCCCCATCCGTACTTCTGGGGCGCGTTCGTCCTGTTCGGGGGCTACGTGGCGGCTTAGCCGGGCCATACTAAATCTTTGAACTACCGTGAGTACATTGAGATCCAGCCCGGAAAGCATAGCGGCAAGCCATGCTTCAAGGGCACGAGGATCACCGTTCAGGACGTCTTCGATTACTTGGGCGGAGGCATGACACCTGAGGAACTACTTCGGGACTTTCCTGACCTTACGCCGATTCACGTTAAAGCGGCCTTTGCGTGTGCCGCAGATCGCCCCAACACTACTCGTTAGGAAATCCCGGAGCGGTTTTCATCAGGTACGCCTGGCCTTGGTGATAGGCCGAGTGGAAGCCGAGGCGAGCCAACGCACCCTCGCCGCTGATCATTGGCCCGAGCGCGCTCTTGATCTCCTTCTGGCGAAGTTCTTCGGAAGGAGCCGTGATAACGGGCTCGACCAGCCCGTGGGAGAAATCGAAGGCCTGCGCAATGGCTACCGGCGTGATCTCGGACTCGGCATACGGGAACGGATTGTCGTTGACGACACCTTCCGTCGCCGCCAGTGCCAGCCGCCTCCCATGCTCATCGAGGGCGAGACCCTGAAGCTGCGACATGAAGGAGACCTCGACTCCAGCCACGTGCATCGCCATCTCGCCGATGGTCAATGAGCCGGGGTGCATGCGCCAGTTGAGTTGCGCTTGACTCAGTGGGCTGACTTCATCGAGCAGACGCTTTCGACTCAGGGACCAGGACGCGGCGAAATCACTCATGCCACGAACATACCCTGTCAGTTTCCGGCGGGAGGCGGGACATCGGTCGGTGCCGTTTCGACCGGGGCGGCCTCGATCACGACCTTGATCTTCACTGACTCGGCCGCCAAGGTCCCGATTCGGGTTCCAAAACGCTTCAGTTTGACCGTCAGGACGGTCGTCGCCTTCAATCCGGTAAGGTCGACGGGTTCCGTTTCGACCGTACTGTACCGGCTCACGATATCCGGCGAGCCCTGCAACTGTACTTGTTTGGGGACGACCTCGTAGTCCTTGACTCGGTACCCGAACGCGGGTTGCCCCTTCCAGTTCGGAACGACCAAGAGACCCCGATCGGCCGGCGCGGGCGCGGTTACGGGACGGATGGTCACCGTTTCCGGGCTGACTTCGAGCCCGGAAATGGCCTTGCCATCCTCATCGAGCACTTGGACTTTGACCGCGTAGGCGCCATTGATTCGTACCCGGGTGAGATCGAGGCTCGCGGCGACGTCTTTCACCCTCGCAACGTCCTGCTCGGAGCCTGCGATATTGACCATCCGAGGTTCGACCTGATCGTCGCCGCCATCCGAAAGGAGGTCGCGGGGCAGGCTCCCGAAGCGAACGACTTTGACCGCTCGCTGGATGGTCTTCTTGCGTGCAAGGGCAATGCTGACCTGCGACTGATTGAGGGTGAGGTAAGGCATGTAGCGGTTCGGGGCGCTCCATTGCACGCGCCACGTCCGGCGGCCATCGGTCGCATCGGCGAGGTCGACGAAAGCCGAAAGCTCCTTGGTCTGAATGGCATCGAGGAGGTCCGGTCCACCCTCGCCGACCATACGTACGCTTGTCGTCTTGGGCGGGATGATGACCAGATGATCCGGCAAGTTGCGAACCTCGAGCGGCACTTCGAATTCGCGCTGTTTGCTCGGCTGGTTCTGGAGGGAAACTTGAAGCCAGAGCAGCATGGCCACGGCGAGCGAAGCCACCCCCAACAGCACTCCATCGCGCGTAAATCCTTGGTTCATGCGCCGACCTTTTCCTTCTCCTTTCGACGCCGCCCGAGCTTGGGCCGATCCTCATGGACACCACGGATTTCGGTATTGAGAAGGTCTCGAAGCTCGCCATGACCAGGAAGTTTGGTGAGGATGCCGTCAATGGCGACGCTGATCGTGCCGCGCTCCTCGCTGACGATGACGACAACCGCATCGGACTGCTCGCTGATGCCCAATCCGGCACGATGGCGCATGTGGAGATGCTGGTCGAGGCGCGTGTTCTCACTCAGAGGCAATCGGCACGCGGCAGCGATAACGCGATCCTCGCGAATGATCGCGGCACCGTCGTGGAGGGGGTTGCCTTCATAGAAGATGGAACCCAGCAGCGGTGCGCTCACCGTCGCATTGAGCTGTACGCCGTTGAGGCAAATGTCCTCGAGCTTCGTGCCGCGCTCGATGACGATGATCGCCCCGATGTTGTTGGCCGCGAGTTCGGCGACCGCCGCGACGATCTCTTCGACCGTGTTGGCGCCCGTCCTCGCTTCAGCTCCAAGGCGTTCCGGCCAAAGTCCCAGCCGGGCAAAGCCCTCGAGGGTCTGGCGGAGTTCGGGGAGCAGCAGAATGACCACGGCGACCGGGGCCAGGAGCGTCGCCTTATCCAGCAGCCAATGAAGCGTCCGGAGTTGCAGGTAGTCGCTCAGGAAGAGCGCCGCAACGAAGATGACGATGCCGCCCAAGATGCGCCAGGCGCGGGTGCTGCGGATCAGCGAAAGCAACTTGTAGACGACATAAGCCACCAGCAGGATGTCGATGAGATTGATCAAGTTCTCAAGCGACACCTGCTTCAGTTCTTGCAGGCGGCGGAAGATATCGTTCAAGAGGTGTGTGGTCTTATTTTAGCGAATGATGGCGGCGAACCTGGATGAACTGGGACCGAAGCCGCATTTCTACGTGCTTATTTTGTCAGGCGGTACACGCGGTAGAGGTCTTGCCTGGTCGGTGTCTCAGGGGTTTCCAAGGTCTGACCAGCTTCGGCAATGGCCTTCCGGTCTTCGTCCGTGATGCGGTTCCTGCGCGTGATGATCCAGACCGGCTTGGGTGCGTTCAGGAGTTTCTGGAGGTCGTCGGTGTCGAGCATGTTCTTGTCGAGATAGAAAAGCAGCGTGGGATGGGCGGTTTCGCGAAGTTTGACTTGACCCGTGCCCAATTCCTTCTCGCGCCGGCTCATCTGATACACCGCAACATCGCCGCCTTGTGCCTTCACCCATCGCGCGAGGTCGTGGACTTCTTCGTGAAATCCCGGAATCGAGGTTTGGCCGAAGGTCGCGCCGTGATAGTAGACCCAGAAAGCGGCGTTGGCGAGAATCGCTACGACACCGCATGCGACCGCCGGACCCAAGGGGATGGCCCGTTGGTTGTTTCGACGCGCCAGGAAAGTCCCCACGATGATCGCCAATGGGGGAAGGGCCGGTGCGATGTAATGGGGGAGTTTCGCGCCGCTGATTGAAAAGAACACGACCACGACCAGCGCCCAGATCAAACAAAACCGCCTCAGCAGACTCGACGCATCCAAGCCCTCTGCCCGTCGCGGCCAGGCCTTTGGCAGCCAGAAGGACCACGGCGCAAACCCGACCAGCAGGATGATCACATAGAACAGCCAGTTGGCCGGTCCTCCGATCGAGTGCGCCGCGTCCCCGCCGGTGAACCGTCCGATGTTCTGTTCAATAAGGAACTTTTGGACGAAAACCTGTCCATTGGCGAGGTAGGCAGGCACATACCAAAGGCTGATTGTCGCGAGGAAGACGAGGGAACCGACAATCCAACCCCGTGGCGCGGCCGTCCCGCCCGCGCTGCCGCGTCCTTCAGTGGAAGCCGCCGGATCCTCATTTACGGAAGCCCGCGCCCCCCTCTCCTGCGCCCGCTGAACTGGGTCTTCCTCGGACTCGGTGGCGGAGGAGAGGGGTTGGGGGAGAGGTTTCTCGGGAGACTCTGCAGACGATGCCGAGCCGGATGCCGGCGGGACGCCAGCGGTACTTGGGGACGCCGGCAGGTTGCCAGCGGTACGGAAGAAACTGGACCGCAAACTCGGCTCCAACCAGTAGGTCATCCCCAGAATCAGGACAAACAGCAAAGCACCGACTGGCCCTTTCGCAAGCACTGCGAAGCCAAGCGCGCACCCGGACCATGCGCGAAGACCGACCACCTTCCGAAGATCACCATCACTTAGCGAATCGAAGAACAGCGTGAAACAGAGGGTCAAGCTGAGGATCAGCGGCGGATCGGCAAGCATCATCCGCCCAATCCCAACCATCAAGATCGTCGAACCCAGAACGAGCAGCGAATACCGAGCCGCAACCACCGATACATGGCGCGCGACGAAGCGAAACGTTACAAATAGGGTCCCAATCGTACACAAAACGGAGGGCAGGCGGGGTCCGATCGCTTCGCCGAAAACCTGAACGGAAGGGATCGCCAGCCAATAGAGGAGGATGGGTTTCTCGAACCAGGGCTGGCCGTTGTAGTAGGGGGTGATCCACTCGCCCCGCCGGATCATTTCCCGGGCAGACGCGGCATAGAATCCCTCGTCGAGATCAAACAGCCCGTAGGTCCAGAAGCCGAGCAAGGGAAGGATGGCGAGCAGGAAACAGATCGCGGTGATCTCCCGTTCGCGCTTCGCATCCATCCTGCGAGTCTACCGGCGGACACAGTATCCTCGGCCCATGGGCAAAAAGGCGCTGATCGTTTGGGGTGGTTGGGACGGGCATGAGCCGGACAAGGTGGCCGATCTCTTCGCCGAAATCCTCCATGGCGAGAACTTCGAAGTCGAAGTATCGGACACGCTGGACGCTTTCTGCGACGCCGAGAAGGTCGCTGATTTGAATCTGATCGTTCCGGTCGTGACGATGAGCGAAATCCGCAACGACCAGCTCGATCCGATCCTCGCGGCTGTCCGTGACCACGGAGTCGGCCTCGCGGGGTGCCATGGAGGTATGTGCGATGCCTTCCGCGCCGCTACCGAATGGCAGTTCATGACCGGTGGCCAATGGGTCGCCCACCCCGGGAATGACGGAGTCGAGTACAAGGTCGTCATTGACAAGGCTGTACAAAGCCCAATTACAGAAGGTCTTGGCGATTTCACGGTCACAAGCGAGCAGTACTACCTCCACACCGATCCGGGCAACCGCGTCCTCGCCTACACCGAGTTTCCTCACCCCCATCACGGTGGGCCACACGACGGAAACCCGTGCCGGATGCCCCAGGTCTGGACGAAGATGTACGGCAGTGGACGGGTCTTCTACAACGCGCTCGGCCACAACCGAGCGGTCCTCGAAGAAACAACCCCGAAAGAACTGATGCGACGAGGTTTCCTGTGGGCGGCGAAAGGGTGAATCTGAACGCCTGGCTGGGTGAGAAGCGGCGGAGGCTGTTCGATGACCTCCTCAATGGCCTCGAGCCGAGCGAGGGTGAATTCAACTTGGAATCGCTCAAAGAAGGTCGTGCGAAGGGCAAGCCGCAAATGGGCTCGGTTCGCTACGACCCCGAGCAAGTCGTCGTCGAATTCATCTATTCGGACTCCACCTCCAGCGCCACGGTTTTCACGGTGACCCTAACTCCACCCGAGCGCATCGTCTTCTTGCCGGTACCCTCTTGGGTCATCGAGTCGATTTGGCAGGGCGAAATCGCGGGATCGCATCACTTTGAGTCCGACGCCCGACGCCTGCTACAAGAATTCGAAGCCGATCTCGAACCCGAAGCCAACAAGAAGCTCTTCGGCCCACAGCCCGCCAAACGACGCGAATGAGATACCTGCCCAACCCACGACTCGCCGAATACGCCGAGCAGTTGCTCGCAGAGGCGCTGGTGCGACACCCCATCAAGCCGCCGAAGCTTGAATGGCGGGAATACCGGACCACGGCCGGTCGCGCACACTTCGGCCACTGGGCGATCACGCTGAGCATGTTCGTCCTTCGCGAGCCCGAGCAGGTTCGCGACACCTTGCTCCACGAGTACGCGCACCTCCTCGCGTTCCACCGACATGGCAAGAACGGGCGCGGGCATGGCCCAGCGTGGCAGCAGGCGATGGCCGATCTGGGCCTGCCCCCGGAGGTCAAGCACCGGTACCAGTGCCAGCGTAACCTGCCTCGCCAGGTCGTCGTCTATCGATGTGCAGCCTGCGGCGTAGCCATCCAGCGCGCACGTCGACTGCCGCGAAAGCGCCGCTACACCCATGCGGGTTGCGGTGGCGAGATTGTCTTCGTCAGCATCCACTCGGTGACCTACCGCGTCGTCCCGAACGAAACATCGCCCCCTGACGGGCGTCCGAAGGAAGAACAGCCATGAAATCCCTTGTCTACACCCTCTGCATCGTCGCCGTATCTCTGGCGATCCTCGGCAGCCGCAGCCCCCTGAGCGCGCGGCAAGCCTCCCTCGATGAGCGTGTGCGCACACTCGAACTCCAAGTGGCCAACCTGAATCAGCGGGTCTCGGTCTTGGAAGGACGCGGCGGCGGCACAGGCGGAGGAAGCTGGAACGATGGCATCAAGCGCACCTACACCGGCATCGGCGAGACGTGGACCCTCAAGACGATCACCACGCGCAACAACATCATCACGCTCGCCAATGGTACGCGTTGGGAAGTGAGCCCGGGAGACACGACGACATTCTCGGCATGGAAGGTCGGGGAGATCATCTTGATCGGCACGAACAACGACAAGCAGTTCCCGTATTCACTCACCAACCAGGCCAGGAAGCAACGGGTGACGGCGACTTACGTCGGATCCTACTGAGTCTCGGCCATTCAGGCGTCGTCTTCGTCATCGGGCTCGAGCGGCCGACCGGTGGCATCCTCGTAGAGCACGCGAGAAGCACCCAGGGTCGTTGACATGTACACCGACACGTTGACGCGGACGCCATTCGGATCGTCGGTCTTGGCGATTTCGGCCAGCGTCGCTCGCAGCCGATCACGCACCTTGCGGGCCTGCGTCCGAGTCATTCGAATGGTGCTGTAGCGATACAGGCTGAAGTCCTGCAGTCCAGGATCGACGTCATGGAGACGGACCATCGCCGAGCGTTCCCGGGCCATGTTGCGGAGAATGGCCTGGAAGCCCCGGATCATCTGCTCCGCGTAGCCCGGAGGATAGGGCGGCCCGAGAGAGTAGTTCTCGACTCCCTTGTGCACATAAGCCTCCTCGATGCGTGATCGCCGTTTTCGCGTTTCAACGGCGATGATGAGGCCGACCTTCAGGAGTTCGTTGATGTGATAGCGAACGGTCTGCGCAGACTTGCCAATCGCGGTGGCGATTTCGGCTGCCGACAGGGGTTCCCGGGCGTTGAAGGCGCGAAAGACCTCCGAGCGCGCGACCGAAGCCACAGCCGTGACCTGCTCCAAATTCATGTCGACGCGTTCCACCTGTCCGGGCCAGTGTACGTTTGCGCTCATCTGCTTCGTTCTACCCCGGCGGCTGGGAGGGGGCTCTCAGCGTTGCACCTCATCGGAGGTGCCTCCGAACGGCATCAGCGCCTCGCGCGGTGAACTCGGGCTCGCTGCCACACGATGAACGCGACCAGGGCGATCGGCAAGATGACGAGCAGCCATTCCGCTGCCCCCGAACCCCCGTCGATGTCGAGCCCCGTCAGTTTCTCGATGAAATCCATCCCAAGACCTTACCCGACCCTGACGGAAGGTACCGTCAGAACCTCGACAGCTGAAGAAGACGTGATCTTTCAAGACTAATGTGAGCAGCAGTTCCATTTCAGTTGACGGGTCGGTAATTATTTTTGACGGGAGTGCCATTATTTTGAGCGATGCGATGATTTCGTTTGACAAGACTGCTCCTACTCCAAATGAAATGCCTGTCCCGCTCAAAAAATCTTAGTATCGTCAACTGAAATGGCAATCCTGCTCGATGAAATTACACTCCCGTCAAACGTAAGGGCACTCATGTCACGAGAAATGACGCCGATGCTATCTTTAGACTCATCGCAAGCGGATGTATTGGGTCCCGGGTAAAGGAAAATGGCTCTCAGGCCGCTCTTAGCGACCCTTTCGCTCTGCTTTTAGCTTCTTGAGGATGCTGAGAAGATCGTCGGTTTTGGGTCCGTCTTTGTAGAGGAAGTTGGTGAAGACCCAACGGCTTCCGACGTGCTGCAACTCGGGAATCACGGCCGGCTTGCTCTCGCGCTTCCCGCCGTAGGTGGCAAAGACCTCGACGAGAAAGCGAGAACCCTTCTTCGTGACTTTGGTGGCGACATATTTGTCGGCAAAGTCCTGGCTGTTGAGGACGGGGTCGAAGTCCAAGCCGACGATTTCGTCGGGGGATTTGGCGGCGGCTTGATAGTCTTCGTTGAGGCGCAGCACCAGTTCTTTGCTGAAGTTTGCGGTCTTCTTCTTGAGCGCAATGCGGAGGGGATCGGTGTTCTTGCCCGCAGCCACATACCACGCATAGAACTCATTCACGAACTTGAGGCAGGCCTTTGTGTCCTCCAGTCCAGGGGCCTTGGCGATCGATGGGACGATGATCGGCGCCTGTGAGGTCGCGATGTGCAGGCCCATCAGGGCGAAGACGAGTGTCGTGGAGAATTTGGTCATGGAAGCCTCTTTGCCGAGAAGCGTACCCATACGACGGCAGGACCGGCTGACCTCGGGGAGCACGGGTTTGAACCTAAACCGCGCTCCGAAACTGGCTCACTGCCGGAAAAACCCGTTTGGCCCGCAACGTCCGCTGGCAGGCCCTCCACCTTGACAGCGTTATGAAACGACAACTCACTCTCGCCCTTCTCGTCACCACCGCTATCTCCAACGCACAGCTCTACGGAGTTGGACAAACCTCCAACGGATACGACTTCTACTCGATCAACACCTCGAACGGAGCCGCGACCTCGCTCTTTAGTTTCGGCGTGGCCGGTTCGAACAACGTGCTGGGCCTGACCTACATTCCGAGCACCAACAAGTTCGTCACGACGGCTCAGTTCGGCGCGTTTAGCTCCAAGCTCGTCGAGATCGACCTCGGCGCACAGACGGCAACCGTTGTCTCGCACGGCATTCCCAACAACAGTTCGGGAACGCCGTACTTCGAAGGCCTCGAATACATGTCTTCCCTCGGCGGACTCGTCGTCTCCCACGGCCAAGGCGGATTCTACACGGGCCAGCTTGCGCTCTTGAATGCCAGCGGCTATGGCCTGCTCTCCAATACCTCGCAGATCCTGGCTGATGGCGATGTGGTGTTCATGGACGGGACCGGTGCCTTGAACGTGATGGACTCGAACAACCCCACCGGTGGGTTTATGCGAAACACCATCACTAACCCGTTTGGCACGCCCGTCGTCAGCGGCTATGGCTCGAACATGTTCGCCGCACTCGACTCCGATCTTGCGTGGAAATCCGACGAAGGCCGATTGTTCCTCACCCAGGGTAGCTTCCTCTCCGAAGTGAACCCGGCCAGCACCGTCATCACTCCGATTGGCAGCTATGGCACGGCGGGGACGCACGTCGCGATCACCGGCATCACCGCCGCCGTTCCCGAGCCAGGAACCATCTTCGCCGTGGGAGCCGGCGCCGCCGCTCTTCTTCGCCGCCGACGACGAAAGTCGTAAAGCAGTTCCCCTCCAACAATTGACCCCATCCACAACGAGGTGGATGGGGTCGCTGCGTCTCTCGACCAATCTAACGACGACTAATTGGACGACGCGTCTCGCACTGCCCTCTCCCGGAAGAAGCGCGCGCTGTCCTTCTGGCGCTGTTGGTATTGCTTCTCGCGCGGCGTGGCGACTTCGAGGCGATCTTCGTCCCAGGCGCGGATGGGGCGGTAGTTCTTGTAGCCTTTGCGGATCGCCTTCACTTCCCAGTCGAACTCGTACGAGCCGTTGCCGTTCTGCAGTTCGCCCACCTGAATGCCGTCGAGGCCCTTTTGGGTCACGGCGAGGCCTTTGGACTCGGTTGACAGCGGCGTCAGTTGGACGGTCATGCCATCGGCCAGGCAAGAGACCCGGAAATGGTCGGGCAGCTCGATGATGGCGCGGCCGTTGACGAGCCGGGCGGTTCCGCGAACATAGGCGGCCGCCTCGGGACCCTCGATCGACGCGTACACGATGTCGGTGTCGGGATTGAGCTCGTTCGGCTCGCGGAAGTTCTTGACGTTCGCTTGCACAACGCCTTGGGTGCCGTTGGAGTAGATGAGCGCCCGCTGGATGGATCCGTCGTCTCCGACCGCAATCCCGCCCGCCACACCGCCGGTTCCGGCGATTTGGGTGAAGGTCACAAAGGCGTTGTTGTTGACGTTGAAGAGCTGCCCAGCCCCTGTACTCCCGCCCGAGTTGCCGAACCAGCCTTTGTAGAAGTTGGTGTTGCCGTCGGTGGTCAGGCTTCCCTTGAAGTAAGCGACCCCGCCGCCCGTGACGCTCGCCACGCGATTCGAGTTCTCGGCGAACCAGAGATGGGTCGCGCTGGCCGAGTAGTTCGACTCGATGCCCGCTGAGCCGAAGGGTTGAAGATCGCCCATGAAGATGGCCACGCTGTTGGCATCATTGGCCACGTGGAGTTTCGCGCCGGGGCTCGTTGCTCCGATGCCGAGCTTGCCATTTCCGAGCAGCGTCATCAGTTCAGTGCCGGCAGCGCTGCTCAGGAACGAAAAGCGGGCGCTTGAACTGCCCACGTGCATCCGCAGTTGGTTTGGGCCGATGCCGAAGCCGTATAAGTCCGACCCGCTACCAGGATCGAAGAGGGCCAGCTTTGTATTGGTGATCGTGCTACCCAGCGAAAGAAGGGTCTGTGGATTCGAGATTCCGATGCCAATGCGCGAACTTGCACTGGTCATAACCCCGCCCGACACCTTGTTGAGCGAACTCGCGAGAGTTGCGAGCGCAGGATTGGGGTAGGCACCGGTCAAATCGCCGCCAGCAGCACCCGACGGCGGGAAGCTGCTCGGCGATCCCGTGATCGACGCCCAAGGTACACCCGTGAGGCCCGATCCGCTGCCGACGAACGAACCCGCGCGTGAGGTGCCCGTGATGTTGGAATGCCCTACCTGGGCCGTTCCCGGCGTCGTGGGCTGAAGCGTGATGAGCCCCTTTGAAGACTGGGATTCGGCCACGTTCGTGAGCAACAGAGTGGCGGTTCCGGCAATGACGGCCGAACCGGCGAGAACAATAGCTTTCTTCATGACTTCCTCTCTCCAAACAAAATTCACCCCGCTAACGAGGACTGTGCTTAGTTTACAGCGCAAAGCCTTAAGAATGGATCAGCTATTTCTGACACTTCAAGACGCGCCCTTCGCGAACTCGGACGGGCTTGGCCACTCGACCGACGGCTTTCACGTTGCCCGATACGGGGTAGTGTTCATGGGTCGGGGAGTTTGCTGCAACCAAGATCTCGTTGGCATGAGGATGGAGCTATCGCGTCAGCAGGCTTTCATCCTTCGTCGAGAATCTTGGGTATGAGCCAACGACTCGCGCCGGATCAAAGGTTCCGCATGGTCGTTCGAAACCGTCAGATTCACAATCACGCTTTTGAAAGCTGGGGTCTTCGACCGGGGATCGACGGTTCTGCCAACGAGGATGTTCGCCTCGGGATAGTACATCGCCGCGCAGCCGGGAGCAATGTCGAACGGACGGGCGAGGATGGCACGCATCTCGCCACACTCGCTCGACACGTCGAGTGGCTGGTTTTCCTTAAAGCCCATCCGAGCCATCTCGTCGGGATTCAGCAAGATCACGTCGCGACGCTCTTGACCCCGATAGACATCCTCTTCTTCATAGACCACGGTGTTGAACTGACCCTCCGACCGAATTGTCATCAGCCGCACTTGGTTTTCCATAAGCGGCAACGCATCGGGCAGAAGATGAGGATGGAACGCGGCGCGTCCATTCGGTCTAACAAACTTCGGCGTGTGCATTGTGCGGCCGGGGATTTGGAACTCTTCTTTAGTCTCGCCAATCTTTTCAACTTGGCTGTAGCCGGGAATGAGCTTTGCGATGAGCGCGCGGATGTTGTCATGTTCCTTTAGTTTCTCCCAATCCAACGCGCCATCAGAGCCGAACAAGCGATAACCCACTTCTGCAATGATCTCGACTTCGCTGCGTGGTCCCTCCCAGCGTCGCGGTCCGCCGTCGCTGAGGCGGACGAAGTTGAACATCGATTCCTGTGTCGTACTATCCGATTCCTCATCCCGAGCAAGTACCGGAAGGATGAGGGTGTTCTTGCCAAGTCCCCACGCATGTCCTGTGTTGAGGGCTGTACTGAGATACACCACAGTATCGATCTTGCCGATGGCTTCCGTTGCGTATTGGGCATCGGGATTCGAACCAAAGAGATTTCCGCCCAAACAAAGCGTGAAATCTACGTTGCCTTGATGGGCTGCTTCCATCGCTGCCATCGTATCGTAGCCGGTGAAATCAGGCATCGAGATTCCAAGTTTCGTCAATCCCTCAACCGCCTGCTTCGCGATTCTTGGAGTCACGCCAACCGAACCGAGACCTTGCACATTGCTGTGTCCACGAATCGGCATCACCCCCGCGCCAGGCTTCCCCACCATTCCGCGCAGAAGGGCAAGGTTGACAATCCATTGGACGTTTTGTACTCCATGCTCGTGGTGAGTAATTCCCATCGTCCAAGCAAAGATCGTTCGTTGTGATGTCGCATAGATCTGTGCGATCTCGCGAATCTCCTGTTGACTGACTCCGCTAGAGCGTTCGATGGTAGACCAGTCGAGGCCGCTCACAAAATCACTTAGGTCTTGGAGTCCTTCAGTGTTTGAATTGACGTACTCAACGTCAATCGCGCCTGTTTCGACAAGGCATTTGGCAATACCAGCCATTAGCGCAATGTCGCCTCCGATCTTCGGTTGAACATAATGCGATGCGATCTCGGAACCGAACAGCAAGCTTGTCGGTTTTGATGGAACTCTAAAGTTGACAAGACCAACTTCCCGCAGTGGATTTATGACGACCACTTTGCCACCTCGCTTGCGAACGTTCATGAGCGAAGTCATGAGGCGAGGGTGGTTGGAGGCGGGATTGCCGCCGATGAGGAAGACAAGGTCGCAGTGATCGAGGTCTTCGAGCACGACCGTACTCGTCCCGGTGCCGAGCGAGTCATACAGCCCAACCCCACTGGCTTGGTGGCAATAGAATGAGCAGTTGTTGACGTGGTTGGTGCCATACACCCGCGCCAAAAGCTGGAGCAGGAACCCAGCTTCGTTGGAGCTGCGTCCGGAGGAGTAGAAGACGGTTCGCTCAGGGCGTACCGCTGGCAACCTGCCGGCATCCGGAAGAGGCGTGTCTGCAAGTTCTCGCCGCGGCTTCTCCCCCGACCCCTCTCCTTCGCCACCAGGGCTGCCGCGCTCCGAGCCTTCTGGGCGCAGGAGAGGGGAACCATGTACCGCTGGCATCTTGCCAGCAGCGCCCGCGTCCTGTTCCCGATCCTTCGTCGTACCTCTCCCCCATCCCCTCTCCTCCGCCGCCAAGTGCGTCGTGTCCGGAAGTTCCTCGGGCGCAGGAGAGGGGAGACCGGAGAGGGCTTCGGCGATCCGAGACATCGCCTCGTCCCACGAGATCGGGCGGTAGTGAGTGTCTCCCTCTGCCGCAAACATGGGCTGCGTGATGCGGCCTGCCATCTCAAGTTCGCGGGAACTGAAGCCTTTAAGGTGATCAAGCGAGTACGTCTCGAAAAATCGGGGCTCGATCTTGCCGCGCATGTCGGCGACCATCGCCTGCAGGGACTTCTTGCAGAACTCTGGGAAGTGACCAGCCTCATTACGCATGCCGCCCTTCTGACCTCCCATGCCCAGCGCACAGGTCTTACAGGCATTCTTGGCTCGCATAGCGCGCCAGAGATTGAGGCCGCCGACCTCGTTCGCTTTCCGAAAGGTGTAGCGAATCGCCTGCCAACCGCCTCCGCTCTTCGGTCGCTTCATCGCCCCATTATCCTCGCTTCAGAACCGAATTCCGTACTCGAACGTGATTTTCCAAGGGCGATCTTGGTCGAAACCAACGCCGAATCTCGACCTTCCAATCAGCAGATTTCGGAACGGGGGTCGATAGGTCAACTTAATCTCGTAGCGCGGTTTCTGGCCCGGCAACGTGTTGACCTGTCGGCGCGCGATAAGGGTTAGTCCTTTCGCCAAAGTTTTCGCAGCGGTAATCACCGTTTGGTCAAACGGGTTGTATTCGATGGCCACGAAATCCAGATTCAAACCACTAGCCAAACTGTCAGTAAGCGGCGAAACCAGGCTGGGCAAGAAGTAACCGAGCACTGCTTCCCGCGCAGCCGAGCTTCCGGGGGCGAGGGTGGCGCGAGCAAAGGATTCGATGAGATCTCGCTGACCGAGGATCGAAAGGATTTGCTCTTGGCTCAGGTCCGGCGGGTCGCTGCTGGCCGTGATATTGACGCCACCGTCTTGGAGCAGATCGCCGCGCAGGTCGAGGTAAACGTCGTAACGCTCAATCGTGTCGCCGTAGCGCCGCGCGCTAACACTAGTGCGCCCCTCCAACTTCACATCGAGTCGCGCTTTGGGCTCGACGTATTGGCCGGTTGAATACGAAAAGGCAAGCGTCCCGCCCGACTCCAGTTCCACGCGGTTCGAAGGCAGACGGAAAATGCCCTTCTCCACCGTGAGATCGGCCGTCAGATTGGGATATTGCAGGGTCCCCGCAATTGTTCCACCGCCCGTCAAAGTGATGTCGGACGTACTGGTTCTGACCCGCGCTGGACCGTCGAGTCGCAATGCAATCGAGTCAAAGCGAGGGTTGATCAGGGGGATTTCACCACCGGGTGAAGATGCAAACTCGGAAGGGATGGTTGCATTGACGCCCGAGATCAGAATTGGCTGGTTGGGGATGCCTTGAATACGGGGCTCAGAGAGATTTCCTGCTAATGCCAAACTGCCCGAAACGATCGCCTGCATTCGGTTGCTCTTCGACAGAGGGTTTTGGACCACCGTGAGGCCCTTCGACTGGATAGCCCCTTGAAGCTGGCATTGAAGCAACCAATCCTTGAGGTCGAATCGCCCTTTTGGCATGTCCGCCAGCCGCACCGTGCCATCAGTCTCGAGGGTGCCACCGTCGGAACTTTCGGTCCGACCGCCAAAACTCAGGACCTTGCCTTCGTAGCCGGTGTCGAACTGGAAGCCCTTCAGTGTCGTGTCCAAACCCTTGGCCGCAATGATTCCGTCAGTGAGGAGACTTCCTGTGAGGCGATACTTGCCGGGAACTCCTTCGAATTGAATCGAGCCGCCGAGTTTTCCGGTTGACCGCTTGGTGTCCAGCCAGGCAAACGTCTCGTCGAGGTCAGCGAGATCGCGGGGGTTGGCAGTCAGGGTCACGAGGCCTTGCTCGGGTTTCGCTGGATTCTCATTGACGAACGATTCCAGAGGCAGCTTTGCTTCGAGTTTGCCCGAGAAGTCCTTAAAGGAAACGAAGCCATTAGCCGATAATAGGCCGTCGATGATGCTCATGTCGCTAACCAAAAGGTTAACGGGGAGTGTCTCGGGTTTTCCATCGGAACCCAGATAGCCTAGGCCTTCGGTGGTAAGCGAACTTTCCTCCAAGTTTGGCCTCTTCGTGCGTCCACCCATCACGAACGCAAAGCCCGCGCGTCCAACAAGAGGGGGAAAAGTCGGGATGACGCTGCCGATCCACGAGAGATCGAAGTTCTGAAGGTCGCCTCGGACGGCGAGGCTTCCGTTTTCATCAACGTTTCCAGATGCCTGGAGGACGGCTTTGGGTTCACCTGGCTGGCCTTCGTTCCAAGCAAGCGATTTCACGTCCCAAACTCCTGCGGTTCGAGAGCCTCCAAGCGTGATCTGTCCTGCATCGCGGCCCGCGACGGTTAGCTTGTTAGCCACGATTTGATCCATCGTGAGATCGGGATCGCGCGAGTTACCGGAGATCGTCGCCTGTCCGCTGAGGGCACCCTTGATCCCCATCACGAGCTGTTTGGGGTCCGCACTAAGGCCGTCAACCTGCTTTTGGAAAATCCGGATGATTGTTTCGAGGGGAAAATTGTAAGACGTGACCTCGGCCTGGATGCGCTCGGCGATGGGGTCATAAGTCGATTCCGGCACCAACAAGTAGCGACCCGGCTCGCCCACCTGCGCCGAGGCTTTCCATCCGCCAACGTCCTTCGTAAGGGTCGCGGTGCCAACGCCGAGCGACGTGTCGTTCAGCGATATCTCGTCGACATTGATTTCGGTCCCGAGGGTTTGGAGCCCTTGATCAGTTGCCGTCAAGGTGAATTTTCCGCTAGCGGCTCCGTCAATTTCGATCTGGTCCGTATACTGAGTGAAGTGGTCGAGTGGAATCTTTGAGAAGGTCCCGCTAGCGGCTCCTTCCTTTGTTTTGAAGGTGTAGATCCCAGAAAACTCTGCGGATTCCTCGGGTGCGACGAGGATTTGCCCCCGACTGACCAGCGCTTTGTCCTTATCGAGGAGAAGGGTGACCTCCGCCGATTGAGCATCGAATCCGTATGCTCGTAAGCCCACCAGTTTGGCGGTTGCCTCGAGGATAGGTTCATCGACGGTCCCGCGAAGGTGTGCATTCTCGATCGACGCGAGCCCCTCGATGTCAGGCCCGATCCAGTCATCGAGCCCGATGCGTTTCGCCGATACCGATCCGTCGAGCGCTCCGCTTCCGAAGTTCCAAGTGAGGTCGCCGGTCGCATCGGTCGCCCCCACCGAGAGTTCGACATTCGTGGCTGTCATGCCTTCGCGATCGACCCTGAGTTGTGCGCTGGCCACCGGAACCTCATACTCGAGATAGTCGCGAAGCTGTGCGCCATAGACCTCGGCCCGCCCAGAGAGGATCGGGTTTTCGAGCGTTCCCGAGAGTTCACTGGCGACGAAAGCCGTTCCGGTGAGATCAGGGTGGATCTCGCGCAGGTCTATGCCGCCTGCGGTGAAGTTGCCGGTGAGGTTCTTGGATTTGAGATCGAAAGTCCCGTACCCGTTGGCCGCTCCCGAGGTTCCGGTGAGGGCAAAGCGATCCAGCATGACCCGGTCACCGTCAAGGCGTCCGCGCGCATCGAACAGGCCCAGATAGCGAGCGGCGGCGTTGTCGGGTCGAAAAATGGCTTGACCCTGGGCGGCGAGTGCAACACTTGGCCGCTCGGTGGTGCCGGTCAGCACGGCTTGCAACGAGACCGATCCGGCGAAGTGGTCACCGTCGAACCTGCGCACCAATCCGCCCAGGTCAGTGCGTTCAGCTTTGGCCCATCCGTTGAGCCGTTTCGACTTGAAATCAACCTCAATCGCGCCTCGGAACGGGATGCCACTCCAAGTGCCACGGTCCGTCTTCGCCGCGAGTTTGTCGCCGTCGATTGCGAGGCGCCAAGCAGAGCCCTGGATGGCCTCACCCTGCCAGATGACGGTCCGTGCCTTGAGGTCGCCGTCAGCGGCGAAATCCTTGCCATTCCACGCGAGTACCCCTGACCACTCCGCGACCGAGAATCGGACATCGCGCGGCAATGCTTTGCGCAACGGGGCCCAGAGGTCGGCTTGGCTCGACGACTTGGCCGCCACACGTCCGGCGATGGTGAAACCTTCCGCGTAAGCGATCGTGCCATCAATACTGGCTTCTCTCCGCGGCTCAACGACCTGCCCGAGAATTGCAGCCTGATTGGCGTCGAACTTCGCCGTGAACGTCGCCCGCCCCCCGGAGACGACATCCGTCACCGTCAGCCCCGTCGCATTGGCCCGAAGATCGCCGTCGATGAGGAAAGGTTTGTCTTTGGCAACCACGACGCGCAGGGGTCCTGTTGCGCGCAGCGAGTCGGCATTGGCGGGCGACCAGTCCCGGACAAGGGCTGGATCGAGCCAGCGGCGGACGTGGGGAAGCGCTCGTACGAGTTCGGAATCGACGAATTTGGTGCGAACCTCAACCTGATCCGGGGCCACCGACACGCGAATCGGGATCTTGCCCAGGCCCCGCAGGTCAACTTCGCCCAGCGCAAGGACTCGCGGCCCGGCACCCTCGACTCGGAATCGCTTCGCGCTCACAACCTGGGGGAGCGAGGGCTCGGCCGTCGCGTCGACATACGTCAGTTCCAAGTCGCGGGCAAAGACTCGAAAAGGCGTTTCGTCTTTGCTCTCTTCACGCTTGGGGAGAAGGCGCATGAAGGAGTACTTCCCGTCCGGCAGTCGCTCGACGCGACCCCTGACTCCGGACAGAAAGACATCCCAGCGGCCATCCTTGTTGACGATCCGAATGGCATCGACCTTAACCGCCGTCTCGCCTCCCGGGCCGTCGACCCGTGCGCCATAGACGCGCACGGTGAGGTTCTTGGGGTCGATCGCGTAGCTGCTCGCCCGAACCGCAATCTTCTCCCCGGTTTCGGAAAGGTACACGTATTTGATGGGAATTCCGGGAGCTCGGACACGCTCGAAGCAGTCGTAAGCGTACGCCCCGCAGAGCACCGCCATGCTCGCAGGCATCACCCACGTGACTAGCCTAAGCGACGAGACCAGCGCACGCCAGACGAGCCTCACCCAGCGCATTCATCAATTCTGACGAATCAGCCCGATTTTCGCTCCAAAGATTGCCGGGTGGCCCGGTGTCGGAAAGCAAAGAGCCGGTCAATGTCGCGCGAGATGAACAGTTTGTCGGCGATTCTGCCCAGAAAGCCAAACGGCGCTTCGTACTCGACGGTGTCTTTCAACCTGGTTTTGCTGCCTTCGGCGATGAACGCATGCCGGTGTTTCCAGATTCGAAACGGCGACTTGACGGCGGTGTCAGTGAATCCGTTGGGCGGGTCCACCTCGGAAATTTCGGCCTCCCAGATGAGTGGGATACCGAATTGTCTGACCTTTAGGCGGTGGATCGCGCCATTTCGCACGGCGGTGTCCTCCGAAAGCACTTCGACCCGGCGTCCCGGCGGGGTCAGCGCCTTGAGGGCTTCGACGCTCTGGTGGAATTCCCACACGGCTTCGACGGGAGCGTCGATGAGGGTTTCGTAGACTTTCTTGGTCACTCCTCTCCTACGCGGTGAACCGTCGCCCAGATTTCGCGCTTGGCATCCAGGTCGCGGACCTGCTTGCGGCCTTCGACCAGGTCGAGCACAATCGTCGCGATTTCGTAGGGGGCGATCGGACAGGTGATCTGGTTGCCTTGGACGGTGAGTTCTTGGGTTGGTTCGTTGAGGAGGTTCGTCTTCCATGCTTTGGCGATCGTGCCGGGAAGTGTGAGGATCGCGTCGACACCAATGCCGTCGAACTCGACGAGTCTGGCGATGAAGGGATATTCGATGCCGCAGGCGGTGGTTTCGCGGTAGAGTGCCGTGATCACCACGTTGCGAGGTGCGCAGGAGCCGCCCCGTACCGCTGGCATCCTGCCGGCATCCGGGCTTGCGATTGTTTGAGGGCTGGCGGAGGGAGGGGATGCCGGCAGGATGCCAGCGGTACTTTTGAGGACCGGAACGATGAACTCTCGGGCCTTTCTGTAGCGGTCGCTGCTTGCGATCGCGCCGTGCGGGATAAGTCGGAAGGAGGCAGTACCGGTCATGTCGTAGTTCTCTTCGTCCCAAGGGTCGTACATGGTCAGAAGGCACTCGACCCCGGACTCGGTCCGACGCCACTGCCGTGTACGATCCTGGACCACAAGGAGACCACGATCCGTTGCGAGAAGATCCACCGCGCTGAGGGCGGTGAAAGGCCGTGAGATGGCCTCGAACCACTGCGGTGAGGTCATCCAGTCCCCGGCTGGGTACTTCTTCTGGTACTCGCCCTCGGGGCGCACGGGGGCTAAGTGGTAAGGCGTGTCGGCGATGATCTCCTGAATCCCCTCAGGCATTGAGATCGACCACCAGAGACCAGCGTTCATGCCGCCATCTGGCCTCGGCATGCGCTTCAGCTTGATCGTGACGTCGAGACAGGGCTGGTCGCTGGGGAGTTTGAGCCAGATTTCGACCTCGGCACCCTTGGGGTCGTTCGCTCGGAGGATGAGGTCGCCGGTGACTTCGTCGATGCGGTCGAGGGAGTAGGTCCATTGGATGACTTGCTTGTCGAGGGTGTAGGAAATGGAGAGGAGTGGGCCTCGGAAGGTGCCCTCGGGGGATTTGAACTCCATTTGGCCCGTCGGGATGTCGATCTCGACGGAGAGGTCGCCCAGTTGCCCTTGGTACGACTCCCCCTCGGCGCTGCGCCCTTCGTCCTCGCGCAGATCCCCCTCATGGGAATGAGGGGGAATGTTCCGGACCCACGGCATCGCCTTCAATTCGAGATCATCGCGCGCCACGAACTTGAAACCCATCGCGGGGATGTCTCGGACTACGACAGGTGTCCCCTCGCCGAGATCGATGCTGTCGGAACGGGACCAAGGAAGGGGATTGAAGAAGAGTACGCCGTCGGATGAAGGAGGAAGCTCCTGGCTGAAACGACGCAAGGTACGGGCGATCACATGATCGGCGAGTTGCTGACAACGATCGTAGGAGAACTTCCCGATGTGTCCACACAGACCTTCGCATTCATCGTTATCGTGATGCTGGGCGGCAAGGAGCTCGCGCCAGGCTTCTTCGAGTTCCCAAATCGGATAAACGTCCCATTGCGGATAGGGCCTCCCGAGCAAGGAGGAAAGGAACGCAAGTGTCTCGGCGGTGACCAACTTTTGCTCGCACTCTGCCGAGTAACGACGGAAGGTATCCGCATTCTTACCCAGCGACATTCCGTCAAAGACCTGATCCATTCCGTATTCGCGAACGGGTGCATCTTGGACTTGTGACAGATATTCGCTGAGCGTAGCGAAGCGAATATCGAACCGGGGATCGGCAAGAAGTTCTTTCATGCGTGGAAGCAGAACTTCACTCCGGCACATCCAGTCGGGCGACGGCATAAGCTCAAGCCACTGCAGGATCAACGGCGTTTGTGGTGACACTTCTTGTTGGGCAAGACGATCCAATAACCCATCGAAATCTTCGGGCCATTGATGAAGATTCAAACCATTACGTGTCGCGCAAAGTAGCTTCGATCCATCAGGAGCCGTCCACCAAACGGCAGGTACTTCCTCAACGGGAACAATCGGCGTATGCCAAGTCCATTGGAAGAAGAGAGATCCATACGCAAACCCGGAGCGAGAGAGTATCTGCGGAAGCTGGGGGAAGAAATCAAACTCCTCTTCCCAAAACGTTACCGGCTTAACACCAAAGAGTTTCTCCACCGAACGAACGCCATAGACGCGTTGTCGGATGTTCGATTCTCCACCGTGGAATAAGCCATAAGGCTGGCCATAAGATGCTCCCACGATCTCAATCTGGCCCGCGCGTACGGCCTCGCGAAGCCGACCAAACGCCTCTGGATTCTCTGCCGCCAGCTTCTCGTAGCCGATGACATCGAAGTTGATATTCCCCTTCGCTCCGGTGGCTTTACAGAAGGCGAGCATGTCGTCGACAGAGCCTGGCAGGACATGGTAACCCCACAGCCACTGCATGTCGACCCAGTGCATGTGGTTGCCGAAGGTGTAAACGACAGGAATGGGGGGCATTGAATTGAGTATCCCCCAAAAAATGAGAATGCGCCTCCGCAAGCGGAAGCGCATTACTCGACAGGCCCGAAGGCTCTGCCACGTGGTCATCCGACCCGAAGGCCGGAGCCACAAATCTAGGCTTCGTTTACCCGAAGGCACTGGTCCGCGCTAGATTAAGTGGGTCCGCTTGGAGTCGAAAGCCGAAGCTCCCGAACTCCATCTTGGGCGACCAGACCGAAGTCTTACCGCGCAAGCAATGCGGCCCAAAAATACCTTTCGTTGCGGCCGGAGACGAACTTGGCTCTACGGCGCTACTCCTGCAAGGCTTAGGTCCAAGGGGCCCAGCAAGGTCGCGAAAGGTTGTTGCGTGTGGACGTTCTTAGCCGAGTCCGACACCACCCGAAGGTGATACGACAGATCTCCTCTGCCGCCGCTTTTTATCTCTGGTCCCGGAGTGGCTGGTCCGGTTTTCGGTTTCCCGATCGGCGATCCTCACCGCCGTCCTTCAATGTAATTATGATAGGATACTTTCGCCCCGGCACCAAGCCTTTTTGCGAGAACTTTTCCACCGCTTGTTAACCGTTTTTCACATTCCGTTAATCAAATAGGCTCGCGCGAGCTCGTGGCGAACCAGGTTGCCATCCCGCGAAGTCGCGAGTTTGACTTTGCTGCCCACCGCTCCTTCGAACTTTCGCTCCATTTCACGGGGAGTGAGGTCTTTCGCCGCCACCCCGTCGATATCCAGAAGAGCGTCGCCGCGCTTGATTCCGGCCTTTTCCGCAGGGCTGCCGGGCGTTACGCGGAAGATCATGATGCGGCCGTCGGGCGTCGTTCCCGCTGAGATGCCGACATCGGCCGTCGGTTCGTTTCCGGTTTTGCCCGTCCAATTCTCCATCCACACTCGGCGGCGCTCCATATCAATGGTCATGTTGAAGTTCCGCAGGAATCCGAACCCGACGGTTCCGTCGCTCTCCGCGCTCGAAGAAGGTAGGTCGATGATCGACCAAACGCTGCTCGCAACCGGAACTCCGAAGATCGTGAGGTCGCGGAACATCTTGTACCAACTGTCCACGGGACCCGAGGCCACCCATGCCGACCGCATGTAGTTGGCATCCTTTCCGGCGTCCCACATTTTTTCGCGCTCCAGGCAGTCCTTGTGTGTCGTCGCGAAGAAAGCATTCCCCGTGTCCAGAGCAAGGTGGAACTTCGCTCCGGTTGACGAACTCACCGTCAGTTCGATCGAGTTATTGCCGATGGGCAGCATCTTGCCCAGAAAGGTCTTGACGTTGTCCGGTTTGCGCTGCGTGATATCCACCGTTTTGGGGTGGAAGATAAACTTCTGCTTCTCGACGTTGATCTCGGTAACGTACTTGTTGACGACCGCAAGGCCCATGATGCCGTCGGTGTGGGTGTTATAGCTGAACGACATGTGCCGCATGGGCTGCTGAACGATCTCCATCCCTTTGGCGTCGATATCCAAGCTCCCTAGCTTGACCGACTTGCAGGGGATCGTCTTGGCGGAGAACGTCCCGACGAAGTCCTGCAGGTTCATCGTGCCCGTTGCCGCACCGACGTTGATCTCGTCGTTGATCACGAAGGCCCCTGAAAAACCCGTATCGAACATGCACGACACCTTCTTCCCGTTGACGATCGCATCCACGATGATCGCGTCTTCCCCGATCCGGAAAGGAACTTCGATCGGGGTCTGCGGCGTGACGACCAAAAGGGCGAGAAGGCTGAGATTCATGGCTTCTATTTAAGCACGTCTGACGCACTCGTCCCGTTTCATCTTTGCTCTGCAGCGCAAGAGCGGCGAGGTCCGACGCGGCCTTCAGACTTCGAGCATCAGCGTGATGATCTCGAACGGCTTGAAGTCGACGGCGACGAGGCCGTCGCTGATTTCCAACTCCTTGAGAGGCCGTTCATTGAGGTCGGTCAACCATGCGGATTTCACCGGGCGTGCGCAGAAAAGCTCGGCCGACCCGCGCGTGTTGTGGCACTCGTACAAGCGCACTATGATCCGGTTCGAGTCCTCGGCTTTCTTTACCGACTCAACCACGAGGTTGCGGGTGTCGACCGAGATCAGGCGCGGCAGTTCCCCGTCCTGACCCGGTCCTGGAGTCAGCATCGCATGCCGCAGCGGCGCATTCAGCGCGTAAGCCGCTGCAACAACATCGGAATGCTGCACCTGGTCGAAGTGTGGCAGGAGGACATAGGTGAAACGATGCACGCCCATATCGCAGAGGGGATCGGGGGCTTTCGGCGCGCGAAGCAGGGAGAGGCGCATCACGTTGCCGTGGATGTCGTAGCCGTACTTGCCATCGTTGAGGAGGGCGACGCCGTAGCCGCCTTCACCAAGGTCGGCCCACTTTTGGGCGCAGACCTCGAACCGGGCCATGTCCCAACTCGTGTTCATATGGGTCGGGCGCTCGACGTGGCCAAACTGAATCTCGTAGGTTGCTTTCGTCGAGTTCACGTTGACGGGGAAGGCGACTTTGAGGAGCTTGTCCTCTTCGTGCCAGTCGATCTCGGTGTCGAACCGAATTCCGGGAGTCGGGCCGAGGCTGATGCGCTGACGAATGCTGCTTGATCCGAACTTCTTGACGATCTCAGCCGCAACCCGAACCGGCCCGCGCTCCACGATCTCGAAACTCTCGCTTTTGACCAGATCCTGCTTGGTCTCATAGGCAAAAGCGTCGAGGTCCCACGCACTCCAGAAGAGCGGCTTGTCTTCGAAGAGCTGGAACATGTTGGCGAGTTTGCCCGGCTCGACGAACTCGACCGGTCGGTCGTCGAGGCTCGTGATGCTCGTGATGTTGCCGTGCTGGTCGAAGCGAACACTGAACTCGCCGTTCTCCAGTCGACGATTGCCGGATCTAAGTCGCGGCCGGGCACTCGGAGCGGCCAAGGAAAAGTCCCCCACCGCGACGGCTCCCAGAGCTTCCTGCGGAGTCTCGAAAATCAGTTGCCGGTCACCAAAAGCCTCGACGATCTGCACGGGAACGCTGGTTTCACCGCAGACGAGCGAAGCCGGTGCTTCCGCCTCGGTCCAGGGAATGCCGCCTTGGGTGGCGAGGGTGGAGTTCTGGAAGAGCGCAATCGGATGCTTCATCTCGCTCGTGTCGAGGGCATCTCCGATCTTGGCCAGGCTCTCGGTGACGATCCGCTCGCCGATCTCGCGGACTTTGGCATAGTCGATGTCGCTGTCCTCATAAACCTCGCGCACGGACGAGCCGGGGATGATGTCGTGGAACTGGTTCAGCAAGACCAACTTCCAGGCATCTTCAAGCTCCTTAGCCGGGTACTTCGACGGGAAGTCGCTGCGGAAACAGGCGAGCAATTCAGCGTCGCGCATGAGGAACTCGGTCTCACGGTTGCTGCGCTTGTTGGCGGCCTGACTGGTGTAGGTGCCCCGGTGAAGCTCGAAGTAAAGCTCGCCGGACCATGTCATCAGGTCCCGGCTCTTGGCCCGAGCCTCGCGGAAGAAGTCGATGGCTCGCTTGCCAAAATCGACCTCGGGGAGGTTCGGAGCGAGGCGGGCGCGCTTGAGGAATTCGAGGTGTTTCTCGGTCGGACCGCCGCCGCCATCGCCCCAGCCAAAGACATAGAGCGAGTAGTCGCTGCGAGCTTGGTCTTTGAAATTTTTTACCGCGTGAAGCATCTGCTTGGGCTCGCAAGTGCCGATGTAGGTGTCGGCGGGCGGGAAATGGCTCCAAATCTTGGTCCCGTCGATGCCCTGCCACCAGAATGTGTGGTGGGGGAACTTGTTGAACTGGTTCCAACTGATCTTTTGGGTCAGGAAGAACCGGATGCCGAACTTCTGGAGGATCTGGGGTAGCGCGGCTGAGTAGCCGAACACGTCGGGCAACCACATGTCTTCGGTCGTGACTCCGAAGTGCTTCTGGAAATAGCGTCGTCCGTAGAGGAACTGGCGGACGAGCGATTCCGAGCCGGTGAGGTTGCAATCGGCCTCAACCCACATCGAACCGACCGGCTCCCACTGTCCCTTCTCGATCGCAGCTTTGAGGCGCTTCCAAAGGGTCGGGTACTGCTTTTCGAGCCACTCGTACTGCGAGGCCTGGGAGTGCACGAAGACGTACTCGGGGTAGCGCTCCATCAAGTGAAGCTGAGTCGCGGTCGTGTGGGCCATCTTGAGGCGCGTGATTCGGAGGGGCCAAAGCCAGGCCGTGTCGAGGTGAGCGTGGCCAACCGGAATAAGGGTGTGCTTGAGCTCACCGTTGAGGCTGCCGAGGGCGTCACGGAGGGTTTTGCGGCATCGCTCGATGGTCTCGGGTCGGTCGGCTCGGAAGGCGTTGCAGCAGTCGTTAAGGGCCCTCAGAATCGTCGCCCAAGCCGGATCGGTCTCGTCGAGCCCGTCCATGAGGTCGTAGGCAAACAGGCAGTCATAGTACAGCCCGGTCAGCGCCCGATCTACAACGACCAAGTCTGCGTTCTTGACTTCTTCGACAAGGTCCTGCCTTGGAAGCTCTTTTCGGTGAACGCGGCACTGCGGATTCGTGGTGTAGACCTGGATGCAGACATCGATCTTTTCGTTACCTGCCGCACTGTTTAGCAGGTGATAGACGGAATGCGGCTCGTCGATACCTCGGGTCGGGCTGTTCTTGGCCCACGCCGTGCGTTCGCCCCCGACTTCCGCAATCAGTCCGACCTCGCGGCCCTTCCATTCGGACGGAACCTTGCCCGACAGCTTGAACCAGACCTCGCGATAGGCGGGGCCATAGCGATGCCCGGCCTTGACCGGCTCCCACGGCCCCAATTGCCGGGCCTCGTTTTCGGTGGCGTGGGCGACGGGGCAGAACTCGATGTCGAGGGGGACACGGTCCCTGAGAAGGTTCTCTTCGAGGTCGAATTCAATGAACTGCTTGATGCGGGATTTGGTAAGGGCGGGGTGTTTGAGCATGGTCCTGGGTCACGACAAGGTCAAGAAAAAGTGAATGCTCATTCTGGCTGAAAAGTGGGGCTTGACGCAGGCGGTTTAGAGGCGATATACTCTACAGTGTCATGTTAGCTGGCGAGTGGATCGAAGTGGAGGTCGTGCTGGCTGCGCTGTACTTGCCCGGCGGGCCTCGCCGCGGCGTCGTGGCGCGGTCGGCTTGGCCCGCGGTCTGCCGTGTGCTTCGCCAAGAGGCGGTGCCCTTTGGGCGAGCAGCTGAGGTCCTTCGCCGCAATGGCCTCTGGGGGGAGGCGGTGGTCTTGGGAGAGCCGGGCCTTGTTGCCTGGGCTGAAGAAGCCTGCGCGCGGGGCCGTGTCTTGACGGCCGCTTCCCCGTTCTATCCCAGCTGTTGGCTGTCGCGGCTGGGGGCTTCGGCTCCGCCTGCGCTTTGGCGGCGCGGGGCTTTGCCCTCGGTGCCCTTTGTAGGGGTGGTTGGGAGCCGTATCTTATCGCCGCCAGCGCGGCGGTTTGCGGCAGACGTGGGTCGCGAGGCGGTTCGGCTTGGCCTCGCAGTCGTGAGCGGGGGAGCCGCTGGAGCCGATCGGGCCGCTGTCCGAGCCGCTTACGCCGAGGCTCGTTTGGCCGGCCGCGACGCCGTTCTGGAAATCCTTCCGTGTGGGCTGGGGGTAGCCGAACCGCGATTGGGCTCCGCACTGAGCCTAAGTCCGTGGGAAGAGCCGTTTCTCGCGTCACGCGCCATGGAGCGCAACCTCCTCATCTACGCTCTTGCCGATGCCACCGTGATCGTCGATGCACGCCTTCGTCAGGGCGGCACGTGGCATGGAGCGGTATCGGCGATGCGCCGCCTGAAGCCTCGCTTGCTTGTGCGCCACGACCCTTCGTCAGCCGCCTATCGCGCGCTCGTGGCCCTGGGAGCCGAGCCCCTTCTGCATCCCCAGGCTTTGGCAGCAGCGCTTGCTTCGCCTATGCGCTATGGTGCCCATGCGGGCTTGTTTGGAGGCGGTCTGCACGAATCCCTCCAGGGGGTTGGCTCGTCTCAATTCCTGGACGCATGAGTGACGGAGACAGCAGCGAGAAGAAAGAGCCCCTGGACGTGTATCAGCTGATCCTAGCGATGACCCAGGAAATGGCCTCGGTTGCGTGGCAGAAGATGGGTCTTCAGCCGGATATGATGTCAGGCACCATCGAGAAGGACTTGGCTCAAGCCAAGGCTGCAATCGATGCCACCACCGCACTCGGCGGGGTCTTGGAGCCGCGCCTCGACGACGAGGATCGTCGGAGACTCCACGGCTTGCTTCGCGATCTCAAGATCAATTACGTTCAGCATTCGGGAGGAGAAGCCTGAACCAGCGTCTTCGCACGGCCGCTGGAGGAGGCGCGAAATACCTCTTGCGGGCGGCCGGATCGCTGCGGGTCCGCATCCATAGCTTCGCCCATGGGGGCTGTGCGAGCATGCCTCCGTCTCCCAAGATCATCAACGAACGGCAAGACCAGCTTTCCGGATTCTGCGAACGTTTTGCCCAACTTGCCGCGCTCCTGAATGAGGCATCGCACTATGGCCCCAGCCAGCGTCAGGAACGGGAGTATGCCGAACTCCGGGCATGGATGCTGGCCCACTATGGCGACGTTCGGCGACACCTGACGCCCTACCTGGACGAAGGACATCGGTACTCCGTGTACGGGGGATCGGATGCACTGGAAGGGCTCATCTGTGCCCCCACCCTGGGCGAACTGCTGCGCTGCGACGACGGTCGCCTGCCCGCTCGTGTTCGCTCGGTCGAGGACGCGCTTGGACTCTATCAGGCCCACCTCTTGGCCCTCACGCAGGCTTCACGGGGGTAAGCGGCCGTGTGCCTTCATCCGTGGGAGGTGGAGAGATGGAAGTGCATCTCCGAAGGTCGTCGCCGTCACCTCTCCCCCAACCCCTCTCCTCCGCCGCCACGTCCAACCCGATCAAGAAAAGGAGGGCGCAGGAGAGGGGAGCCGGAATCCAACCAGAGCCGATTGCGGGTATCACGGACTCATGTTCTCCGCGCTCGTCTTTGCTTTCGGTGCTCTCGGCAGCACCCAGATCCAGTACCCTGAGACCAAGAAGGTCGAAGTGGTCGACGACTATGGCGGAATCTCCGTCCCCGACCCCTATCGCTGGCTCGAGGAAATGGACTCCCCCGAGGTAAAGGCGTGGGTTGAGGCGCAGAACAAGCTGACCTTCGGCTATCTCGCCCAAATCCCGGGTCGGCAGGCAATCGCGGACCGGATCAAGAAGCTGTGGAACTACGAGCGCTTCGGGATTCCGATGAAGGAAGGCGGCAAGTACTTCTTCAACCGAAACAGTGGACTTCAAGCCCAAGCTCCGCTGTATGTCGCCGACTCCCTGAAGGGCACGCCCCGCCTCCTCATTGACCCCAACACCATGAGCAAAGACGGGACGGTGGCGACCAGCGGCTACACGCCAAGCCCGGATGGCAAGCTGCTGGCCTATTCCGTCCAAAGCGGCGGTTCCGACTGGCAGACCTGGAAAGTGCGCGATGTCAAGACGGGGAAGGACCTGGCCGACACGATCGAATGGAGCAAGTTCTCGGGCTGCTCATGGAGCCGCGACGGCAAGGGGTTCTACTACAGTGCCTACGACAAGCCCAGTGAGGGTCAGGCGCTGGCCGAGTCGAACTACTACCAGAAGCTCTACTACCACCGCATCGGGACGCCGCAGAGCAAAGACACTCTTGTCTATCAGCGCAAGGATCAGAAGGAGTGGGGGTTCGACGGGACGGCAACGGATGACGGACGCTACCTCATCATCACCGTCTGGCAAGGCACCGATCCCAAGACCAGAATCTTCTACAAGGACCTGCGTGACAAGAGCGGGAAGATCCGAGAACTGCTCACCAAGAACGACGCGATGTACACGTTCATCGACAACGACGGGGCGAAGTTCTGGTTTCTGACCGACAAGGACGCGCCGAATTCGCGGGTGATCGCCATCGACCTCGCCAAGCCGACCGTGCTCAAGACCATCATCCCCGAGCAGAAGGAATCGCTCCAGGGCGTGACGATGGTCGGCAATCGGTTCTTCGCGAGCTACCTGAAGGACGCGCAGAGTCTGATCAAGATGGTCTCGCCGGCCGGAAAGTCGCTCGGCACCGTCAAGCTTCCCGGCATCGGCTCCAGCGGCGGATTCGCGGGCAAGCGGACCGACACCGAGACCTTCTACAACTTCACCGGATTCACCAACCCGAACACGATCTATCGATTTGAGATTCCCAAGGCCAAGAGCACGGTTTTCCGCCAGCCCAAGGTTCAATTCGATCCGTCGAAGTACGAAACGCGACAGGTCTTCTACAACAGCAAGGATGGGACACGGGTTCCGATGTTCATCACCTCCAAGAAGGGCCTGGTCAAGAACGGTCGGAACCCGACACTGCTGTACGGCTACGGCGGATTCAACAGCCCGGAGACGCCCTACTTCTCGGTGTTGAATCTGGTCTGGATGGAGATGGGAGGCGTTTACTGCGTGGCGAATCTGCGCGGCGGCGGTGAGTACGGGAAGGCTTGGCACGACGCGGGTCGCCTGTTGAACAAGCAGAACGTCTTCGACGACTTCATCGCCGCCGCCGAGTGGCTGATCAACGGCAAGGTCACCTCGACGCCGAAACTGGCGATTGAGGGAGCTTCCAACGGAGGATTACTTGTCGGTGCGGTCCTGAATCAGCGACCGGATCTCTTTGGTGCCGCGCTTCCTGGAGTCGGTGTCATGGACATGCTGAGGTTCAACAAGTTCACGATTGGGTGGGCTTGGGAGTCGGACTACGGCAAGCCGGAAGACCCCAAGTTCTTCCCCGTGCTGCGGGCGTATTCGCCCTATCACAACGTGAAGGAAGGCACGCACTATCCGGCGACACTGATCACGACCGGCGATCACGACGACCGCGTCGTGCCCCTCCACAGCTTCAAGTATGCAGCCGCGATGCAGGCAGCCCAGGCTGGCGATGCTCCGATCCTCATTCGAGTCGAAACCCGCGCTGGACACGGCGGCGGCAAGCCCACCCAGATGATCATCGACGAGCAGGCTGACGCCTATGCGTTCTTGGTGAAGGCTCTCGGGATGCCGACTCCAAAGTTCTGAACGTGCTTTACGAACGCCTTTTGCGTCCGCTCCTGTTCATGATGAGCCCGGAGCGGGCGCACAACCTGGCGATGGCGGCGATCTCGCGAGGCTGGGTGAAGGCGGGGCGGGTCGATGAGCCAGCGCTTGGCCAGACTCTCTTTGGCGTCCACTTTCCGAACCCCATTGGCCTGGCGGCGGGGTTCGACAAGAACGCGCAAGCCGTGGATCGATGGGTCGATCTTGGTTTCGGGTTCACCGAGCTCGGCACCGTCACGAAACACGCCCAACCCGGCAACCCGAAGCCGAGGCTCTTTCGGCTGCCTCAAGATAAAGCTCTGATCAACCGGATGGGCTTTAACAACGAGGGCGCGTCCGCGATCCAGCCCCGGCTTCAAGCTGCGAAACGGGAGATTCCTATCGGGATCAACTTGGGGAAGTCCAAAGTAACCCCGGTTGAGGACGCTGCCAAAGACTATGCAGCATCATTCGCGTTACTAGCGCCTCATGCCGACTACGTCGTCGTCAACGTCTCGTCGCCCAACACTCCCGGCTTGCGCGGGCTCCAGGAAAAGGGTCCGCTGACCGAAATTCTAACCGGACTCCAAGCCATCGACCGTTCGAAGCCCCTCTTCGTCAAGATCGCCCCTGATCTCACTTTGGGCGAAATCGACGACGTCATTGAGGTCGTGCACATGCTCAGGCTGACCGGAATCATCGCCACCAACACGACCGTCGACCGTTCCGGCTTGACCCGCGATCCTGGAGAGGCTGGGGGGTTGTCGGGGCGACCCTTGTTCGAGCCATCCAACCTCGTTCTCGAATATCTCGCCCAAAGCTGCTCACGTGACGTGATCCTGGTCGGGGTTGGGGGAATCTTCTCAGTGGAAGATGTGCTCCAAAAAATAGCATTGGGTGCACATTTGGTGCAGATCTATACCGGTTGGGTCTACGGTGGCCCAACGCTCATTCCACGTCTAGTACGCGAAACAGCGGTCCGAATGCGATCCGAATCGGATTCCCTGGACGCCCTTCGCGGCTCCAAAGTGCGGACTCCATAGCGCCGGCGAAAAAAGCACTTGGCATTCCAGGAACTCCTTGATATAATGCCTGTGGGGAGACTGATTCTTTTGCCTGAGGAGGCAGCATGAAAGCTACCAATGTTGCGGTTCGTCTGTGGAGATCCTTCACGCTAACCGCTTTGGCCATCGTTGTCACCGCGCCCGTCGCGGCAGACACCTACGTCGTTTCTGTCAAGAACGCTCCTAAGGGGGCCAACGACATCCACCTCGTCTTTACGGGCACCGGCGGCGGCATTGTCAACCGTGTTGGTGTATCGCCCAAGTTCCAGAACTTCGCCGGAAGCCCAGCCAATGGTGTTGACTCGACCTTCCCTCAACTAAAGAAGAATGGCATCTACAAGGTGAAGTTCGATGCCCCCGCGGGCGTTGCCTTCGACAGCGGCAACTGGACCAAAGACGGCGCCTTCCACGGCGCGGTCGGAGCCGGTGACGTCACCGTCGCAACGTTGACAGTTCAAAACTCACACTGCCTCTGGGATACCGGGCAGAACAAGACTGTCTTTTTCAACGGTGCCGAATCGAACCTGGGCTTCAGCTCCGGCAACATCGGAGTTGGCTTGGAGCAGCGCTGGTGGGCGGCACCGTTCACGGTGTTCGATCAGCCCGCGACGATCAATGAGGTACACGCGAACTGGTTCACGCCCGTGGGCTTCGAATGCCAGGATGTGAAATACAAGATTTGGCAGCGCACCGGATTCGGAGCTCCTGGTGCCCTAGTGACCGAGGGCACACTTGGACCGTGGGGTCCTGGTATCGACGATCCGAGAGTCCCCGGACTTGAGGATTGGTTGCACATCTATCCGGGTCACAACATCGTGCTTCCGCCCGGTGATTACTACTTCACCATCTATGGAGACGGCATCGGCCCGGGCAACACGACCGGCTTAAGCAACGTCGCTTGGTTCTGTGGCGCGGCCAACGACAGCATAGCCTACAACCAGCCACAAGCTTGGCGCTCGGCCCAATGGCCCGCACCTGGCTTCCAGCCCTATGCGCCAGCGAATGTGACTCCAAATGCGTTCCATGGCGACCCCAATGAGCGATGGAATGTGTCGTTCGCGTTCTACGGAACGGGCGGTCGTCCGGTCCGAAATGCGCAAGGCAATATCGTTTGGGGAGACTGGGCCGGACTTCCGGGTGCTCTGGACTTCGTGTTCCGGTTCCCGTTGGTCGATGCCAGCAATAACGTGGTTGCGTTCCGGTACCCGGTCGTTGTCGAAGCCGAGGGCTACGCGATGGGCTTCCACCGTCCAGGATCCAACCAGCAGCCGCTGAGCATGTCGCTCCAGTATCGACAATGGCTCAACTCGGTCGCAACGATCGATGGCCTGCTCGAGGACGACCTCGGTGTTGACCTGATCATGGTCAACGGCGACTCGGATGTTGACAATGAGGTTGGAATCGGCGACTTCGCCATCCTCTCGATTGCCTACAATTCCTTCCCGGGTGAGCTTAACTGGGATCCAACGGCGGACTACAATGGCGACGACAGCGTCGACATCGTGGACTATGCCATTCTCTCCTCCAACTATGGAGATATTGGCGACTAAGTCCAAGTAAGAAGGCCGTTCATTTCTTCTCGAACCCCACCACCTGGGAAGAAGTGAGCGGCATCTTTGTGCCTGCTCCAAATGCCGTAATCGCAAATGCCGCACAAAAAGCGGGAATCCTCGCGCGGCTCAAAACGTAACTCTTCACGTTGCGAGAAAGAACAGCCTAACGGTGGAGCAGATGTCGGCACCCAGCCGCGCTTTACCGCTCGCAACGATGGCGACGGCGAGTCTTGAGACCGACTACGCTGTGCCAAGCAGAGATGGGTAGAGGCTTGCCCCCGCCGACGGCCAAGACGGCGGGGGTTCTTTTTTGCCTAGGCGTTGTAGACCACACACTCCATCGCGCCATCCCGGCAAACCCAAAGCTCGAACTGGCCCTTCGTCAAAGCCGCCCCGAATGAGCCATCCAGTCCGATCGCGAACACCACGCAAGGCATCTCGGCGGCACGGGGTTGGCGACGAAGCATGAAGGCGACGGTTTCCTCGCACGCGGCCTGGGCCGAGAGCCCGCGCTTCATGGCTTCGATCGTTCGGAACGAGGCGCAGGCCTTCCAGAGTTCTTCCCCGAATCCGGTCGCCCCGGCGGCGCCGATCTCGTCGTCGGCGTAGATCCCGGCTCCGACGATGGGCGAGTCACCAACTCGCCCTGGCTTCTTATAGCTCATGCCGCTCGTGCTGCTCGCGGCGACCAGGTGGTTGCCGTGTTCGAGGCCTATCATGGTCACCGTGTCGCTGGGCTTGTCGGTCGGAATGGCATGGATGTACTCATCTTCGAGCGACTTATTGGTAAGCCATTCCGCATACAAGCGGCAGCTTTCCGCCGTCATCAAGTTGGTCGGCTTCATGCCTTCTTCAATCGCAAAGCGGCGAGCCTGATCGCCAGCGAGCATCACGTGGGGCGTCTTCTCCATCACCTTGCGCGCGACCGAGATAACGGGCACGATGCCGCGCACCGCGCAGACGGCACCCGCCTCCAAGGTTCGACCATCCATCATGCTCGCATCGAGTTCGAGTTCACCGTCGGCGTTGGGGATCGAGCCGAGGCCAATGGCGATGAGGCGGGGATCGAGTTCAGCGGCGGCGAGGCCCTGTTCGAGGGTCGTGCGAAGGTCTCCACCGGCCGCGCGGGCCTTCCAGGCCGCGTCAATCGCCACTTTCCCCGGTTCAGCCCAAGTTGCGAGCAAGGTTGTCATCGTTCGGGAAGGGTACCGTCAGGTAGATTCCTCTCGCATGGACGACGGGCATATCGGTGTGGACGAGAGCGGGAAGGGCGACTATTTCGGGCCGCTGGTGGTGGCGGCATGCTTCGTTGGACCTGAGCATATCGCCGAACTGGACGGTGTGAAGGACTCCAAGAAGCTGACCGACAAGCAATCACACGCCATCGCGGCCAAAATCCGCGCAACTTGCCCCCATTCGATCATCGCCATTGGTCCGGCCAAGTACAACGAGCTTTACACCAAGTTCGCGAACCTCAACAAGCTTCTCGCTTGGGGCCACGCGCGGGCTATCGAGAACGTTCTTGAGCTTCGGCCCTGTTCACTCGTCATTTCCGACCAATTCGCCGACCCTGCCGGTCTCAAGCGTCAGCTTTTCGCCAAAGGCAAGGAGGTCACGCTGGAGAGCCGAGTTCGAGCGGAGGCCGACATCGCCGTCGCCGCCGCGTCGATCCTGGCCCGGGCAGAGTTTTTGAGACGGCTCGAAAGGCTCGGCCTCGACTTTGGCATTGAACTGCCAAAAGGAGCGGGCAACGTCATTCCGACCGCGAAGCGGTTCGTGGAGAAGTACGGCCGCGAGAAACTTGGTGAGGTCGCGAAGCTGCATTTCAAGACGACGCTAGCGGTGTAGATTAGAGGATAAACTCGGCAATCTCCTTAAGGCACTTTCGTTTAAGATCCGGAACCTGCGCCTGTTCTGATGGATAGCCAACGGGCATCAAAACGAATGGTTTTTCATTCATCGGCCTGCCACAAAGATCACGAAGAATGGTCATCGGTGCCGGTGTGTGCGTGAGTGTAGCGAGCCCAGCCCGGTGCAAGGCTTGGATGAGAAAGCCAACCGAAATGCCGACTGATTCGGTCATGTAGTAGTTCTTAAGTTTCGTGCCGTCTTCGAGCACATCGTAATCACGCCGAAACACGATAATGACCCAAGGTGCATCCGTGATATGTGTCTTCACGAAATCGGTTCCGAGTGGGGCGAGCGCATCCAGCCACTCCTTCGGTGCACGGCGTTCATAGAAATCGCGCTCTTCCGCTTCCACCGCCTCACGAATTCGTGCTTTGAGTTCTGGATTGCTGATCGCGACGAAGTGCCAGGGTTGTCGGTGTGCCCCACTCGGGGCGGTTCCCGCGATGAGCAGCGCGAGTTCGATCGCCTCTTGTGGCACGGGCTCGGTTGAGAAGTGCCGAACCGTGCGGCGAGATTGGGCGATCTCAAGATCGCGTTGAAGGCGGTCGATGATTTCTTCTGATTCGACAATAGGGAGATGGTACGGCATCATAGAGGGCTCGGACCTCGGCTACCTCAAGGCTACCTTGATTAGCCTTCCTCGCAAAAAACTCAGCCAAATCGCAAAAGCTGTCGTATACTGACAAAAGGCTTCGAGGAGGAGGCTATGCGATTGAGGTCTTTGCTTTCGGTGTTTGCCGCCCTGTTGATGTTCGCGACAGCGCGACCTTCGGCATTGATGGCCGCTGCGGTTCTGCAGACCGGCGATGGCGATCCTGAGTTGCCCGCCAACGGCTACCAAACGTGGATGCTCCCCGCCAACAACGTACCGCCAATGGGCACCATTCGCACCGGCAGTACGGTCGTGCATCTCATTGACGGTCCGGCTACCTTCAAGGCGATGATCGCCGCGATGGAGACCGCGGCCAACACGAACCACTTCATCTACCTCGCCGGTTGGTGGCTCACGCATGATTTTCGAATGCGTGGCTTGCCAGGCACCACGATGGGGGACTATCTATCTGCGGCATCGGGCCGCGGGGTCGAAATACGGTCTATGTTGTCGGCGCACCTGGGCAATCAGAATGCAGCTGCCGTGGCCTTTATCAACGGGCTCGTACGCGGAGCCGCGATTCACGATAACCGTCACCTGAACTTCGGCTCACATCATCAGAAGGTTCTGGTCGTTTATGGAACGCAGGGTCTCATCGCATTCGTCGGCGGAATTGACGTGAACCCAGACCGGATTCTCATGAAAGGCGTTGGCGCGAACGTCAACGGAGACACCGAGGGTGCGCCGTTCAACGATGTCCACTCCGAAGTAAGAGGTCCAACGGCATGGGACCTGCTCAACATCTTCGTGGAACGATGGAAAGACCATCCCAGCGTCGGCAATTTGCCCGTGGGCAAACGTGGACTTCGTGGAGACACGACTGCGGGGTTTCCGGTCCCTGGTGCGATCGGCGGTTCGACTCTGCGCACTCAAGTTGGACGAACTTACGGAAACAGTACCGCTCATGCCGGCGTCAACCCGGTGTATGCATTCGCTCCGACCGGCGCACAGCAATGTGCTCGCATGATTATGAAGGGCATCAGTTCGGTCTCAAGATTCATCTATATCGAAGATCAGTACTTCGTCGACACCACGGATGTCGTCTTACCCATCGCCGCCTTTGACGTTCGCGCTGCGCTTACGGCTGCTTTGGGAAGGGGCGTCAAAGTCATCGTTCTTATTCCAGCCGACTCGATTACAGCGATGGGAGGACAAACCGCTTATCGACGGGCGATTCTGATTAATGCGCTGCGAGCCGTTCCTGGTGGAGCAGGGTTTAGGGTCTTTTACCGCAAGCGGCCTGGCGAATACAAGAGCTATGTCCATTCGAAATGCTGGATATTCGATGACGAGTATGCGATCATCGGCTCAGCGAACACAAACCGCCGCAGCTGGACTCACGACAGCGAAGCTGGCATCGGCGTCTGGGATCGGGGAAAAGCAGATAGGAGTGCCTTGTATTTTGCCCACCAACTGAGAATCGCGCTCTGGACGAAGCACTTAGGAACCAACAATTTGAAACTTCTTAAGGATGGCATGGCAGCTCAAGCTCTTTGGAATGCTGGGAACATGCCCAAGGGATCCTTTGTCGTAGAAAGCACCTATCCTGCCGCACCACCCGCCTGGCTAAATCCCGATCTGATTTGGAACAACGTCGATCCCGAGGGTTCATAACATGACACGAATTCGCATTTCGGCTACTGTCTCCATGCTTGGCCTCGTATTGTCTGTCAGTCAGGCACAGCTTTCGAATGTTGACGTTTTGATCTCCTGCGGTGAATCGGAATTCGATAGCTCAATCGAACGATTCACTACGACAGGATCATCACTTGGCACGTTCTTTTCTTCTCCTGACTTGATGCGTCCTGGAGGTATGGCCGTCACCGCCGATGGTCAAGTCCTGATCGCCTCGCAAGGTACCTACCAACTCATAACTATTGATCCTTACGGGAGCATGACCAATATCTTGGGGCCGCTGAGCGATGGCAGCCTCGTCTTTCCTTCCGATATCATCGCAACGGGGGGTGGGCACGTAATTTCCGATGGCGACGGCGGTGCACTGCGATTCCTCGATACGAATCTTGCAACCATCGTCGAAGCTGGTGAATTTGGATCGAGCGCTGCCCACATGGTGCGACGGAACAATATGGTGTATGCAAGCGATACGCCCAATGCGCGCGTTTGGTCATTGGATTTGGTGACTGGTGCCACTCAATTGGTCGTATCCGGTAATGGACTTATCGGACCAACCGGTTTAGCTCTTGATTCTCTCGGCCGATTGATTATCGCGGATGGCTATCAAAGTCGACTTTATCGTTGGGATGGCTTGGCCCTCACGACTCTTGCGGCGGGGCCGCCCCTCGACAGTCCGCGCGGATTGACCGTTGCACCCAATGGCACGATACTCGTTGCGAATGAGGGAGACGGATCGATATTGAGATTCTCTATGGCGGGTACTTATCTGAGTACGTTTGCAACCGGGTTAGTGAATCCTACGCACATCTTGTCCTATCGCTTACCACATCCGGGCAATGGCTTTGCTCTGCTTGAGTTCTGTGAGGATCCGACAATGAGTTCACTTTACCTTGAGTTCCGGCGCCCCGCGACGGGTGTCCTGGCTGAGCTGATCGGTCCGATATCCGTCGACGCGGGTGGGTACTTTAGCTTCGGAGTTCAGCTTGATGGAGTCTTTAACGTTTATGCAAGGGCACCGCACTACCTGCGGAAGTACGTGGGTCAGTTCAACACAAGTACGCTTTTTGGTTTGTCCTTTAGCCTCACGAACGGGGACTGTGATGGCGATAATGAGGTTGGAATTGGCGACTATGCCTTGCTCTCAGCAGCCTATTCGACGACGAGCGATGAGGCCGGATATGATAATCGCGCCGATTTGAATTGCGATGAAGCGGTTGATATAGGTGACTATGCGATCCTGTCTATGAACTATGGGCAGATCGGTGATTAGTAGGCTTTACAGTGGCGGCGTTCGGTCATGTGATTAAGCGTACTTCGAGTACTCTCCGTCTTAGTAAAGTGCCTGCAGATAACAATAGCCTAAACCGTGCCGCTGGCATCCTGCTGTCCTCCCCGTGCAGTTCCCCCGTATGTGGTGCCGGCAGGATGCCAGCGGTACTTCCGGACCCGGCTTTTAGTCCTTGAGCTCCCAACATCCTCCAATCTCCCCTCACCATTGTCGGCTGCCTAAAGACACCTCACTTGCGACATGAGGCAACGGACCCGCAGGGCTCAACGAGGCGTCGGCAAAATCGGTCCAACGAGCATCATGACGAAGCTCAACCAACTTGCCCTGCTCACCCTCGGACTAGCCTCCTCCGCTCTCGCTCAGCCCGGCATCCCTAGCGCGATCTCGACGACCAGGGGGAATCTTGAGTCGGGCAACCTCCTCTCGACGACCCTCCCCGACGGCAATCGGTATGTCGTGAGAGCAACCGGGAACAGCTTCAAGAACGCCGAAGTCGTCTACACCGCGAGCAATCCGGCCTGGATGTTCTGGAATCAAGCGGATCAACCTCTATCTCAAGATGGACTTTTCCGTGCGTCGGCACCTCTCGGCCGACGTCTTCAACTGGCTGGCCAACCGATGGGAGACCAAGCTCATTCGCTACGACGTCAGTTCCCTCGACATCGGCAACCAGATAGCTGCAGGACGCGAGTTCTTCGGTCCCAACGGAACCGTGCGTGTCCGCATGCGCGCGTCTTTCTCGAACGACTTCCGGATGCGGTTCGATTGGCTCATCCTCACGGCGGGGTTCTAGAGCGCATAATGCCGTGCATGGACACCAACCAAGCCCTGCTCGACTCCTGGGACCGACAGTGCCGCATCTTGGACGCCGTCGCTTCGCTCATCGACGAATCGAATCGCCACGCGAAGCCCTCCGTCGACGGGTGGCCGCTCGACAAGCAGCTTGCTCACACGCACAACACGAGGAAGTTCTGGCTGTCTCAAATCGCGCCCGAGAAAGCGGCGGGCCTGGGTGCCTCGTACGCCGATGAGGAGGGCACACCCCTTGCGGACCTCGATGAGATTAAGCGCCAACTCAAACTGAGCGGCTTGGCGGTTCGCGAAGCCGTCAGCGCTGGGTTGGAGAAGGGCATGGTTCCGATGGTCGGCCCCAACGCCACCTACGACAACCCTGTTCTCTTTCTCCAGCACATGATTTGGCACGAAGGCTGGCACGTCGGCCTGATCATGCTCGGACTTCGCCTGAACGGCCAGCAGCCGCCGGAAGAGTGGGAGGAGCCGAACGTCTGGGGTTTGTGGCGGACTGAGGTTTGGTAGGCCACTGCGGCACTAGGTTGCTTGGGTCCTAGCTGCTCGATTTCGGTCGTGCTAATCTGCGTTGATGTTCAACGGGAATCAACTGTTGGCCGAGGGGCTGGTTCAACCGAGGGATGCCATGTTCGCACACCTCAGCCGGTCCTTAGGTGAGGCCTACCCTGGTTACACCGTCCTCGAATCGGAGGACTATTCCTTTGATGTGGATACCTACGCTCACGAAGGTAAATGCAGTTGGGTGCCGAAGCCCAACGTGCATCAACAGTGGGATATTCACTGGGACGGATACCATGAGCGCATCGAAGGTCAAATATTCAATGTTTGGCATGAGATCCAGTGGGAGGGCCATCATCTTGAGGTCGTTTCCGTCGGCCAGCATCAGAATCATTGCCGGACCCTTCGGCACTATCTGATTGCGAAGGACTCGCAGGTCGCCAGAGCGTTCTTTGAGGCCGTTTGTCAATTTTGTTCTGAAGTCCGTGGTGAGATTCTCGTCTTTTCGGAAGGTCACTGGTCGAAGAGTGCTGACCTTTACAATTCGATCAAAGGGACGTCGCTCGATACTCTTATCCTTGCCGAGTCACTGAAGGAGACTATTCTTGGGGATTTTACGCAGTTCTTCGAGAGTAGGGAAACTTACACCAAGTACGGGATTCCCTGGAAGCGTGGCGTACTTCTACTAGGCCCTCCGGGCAACGGCAAGACCCACGCCATCAAGGGACTCACTAACGCGCTCGGCAAGCCATGTCTTTATGTGAGAAGTTTCTCCGCAGAATACGGATCTGATCACCAGTGCATTTCAAGGGCATTCGCGAAAGCGCGCGCATCTGCACCATGCCTTTTCGTCTTGGAGGATCTCGATTCGCTCGTCAACGATAACAACCGATCATACTTTCTTAACGAGTTGGACGGATTTTACTCTAATGAGGGATTGTTGACCGTTGCCACGACGAACCACCCTGAGCGACTCGACCCGGCGATCTTGGATCGCCCGAGTCGCTTCGACCGGAAGTACACCTTTGAACTGCCTCAGTTCGCGGAGCGACAGCGATATCTAACCGCGTTTAGTTCAAAGCTGGAACCTGACCTCCAACTTTCGCCGACCGGTATCGAACAAGTCAGTGCATTGACCGAGGAGTTCTCGTTCGCCTACCTCAAAGAACTTTTCCTATCTTCGATGATGCAGTGGATTTCGAATTCGGGCTCAGTGCCGATGGATCAAGTGATGGCCGCCCAATGTGAAACATTGCGTGAACAAATGAAGACGGCCAGTGAAGTTCAAGAATTCGTCGACACGGATGATGATGTTCCGTCGATCGTGCCACCACAGTATCGTGCGACGTACCGTCGCTTGATGGCAGGTCGGCGGAGGTAGCGAACTACACGGTGCCCTGTCTCCTGTAACACAAAGCAACAACTCGACTCAGGCTTCCCGGGCTAAGGAGAGGGTGGGCCGTGTGTCCTGTCCTGAAGATCACGCCTTATACACCCATTCAATGTCGATATCCCTCGCCATAAGCAACTCCGAAAGCTGACCAACGTGACCTTGGAGATGTCTGAGGTTCATCAGTTCGTGCGACAGCTTGCTGATGTCCTCGAACCATGGGAAGCCTGAATCCTCGGTGTCCAAGTTGACAGTATCAATGGTCGCGTTAACGAGCGAGTCGACGAAGTCGATGTAATCGAGGATGTCTTGGCGCGAATAAGGAGCGGTATCCTCCGGCATTTCGTACGGCTCAAGATATGCCGGATCGGTCCACAAGCGCCGCCCTTCTTCTCGGCTGACGACCGCCAAGTTCTCCGGCGGTGCAGCGAAGGTCTGCATAGTCTGGCCTAAACCGAGGTGCGTGAAGAACGCGGCGTGAAACGCGATCCGCCAGAAGGTCCGAGGGTGCTTGCCTTCGAGCCAAAGGTCGTCCGGACACTTTTCGACGCACTCGCGGAGCATCGCAAGGCCCGCGCAAAGCTGTTCCTTGAGGGCCGTTCGTACATCCATTCGCCCATGCTACCAAACGCTAAACTGTGGCGATGGCGATGGAGATCAGCGGCACGATCTGGTTTTGGAAAGGCCCCGCCCCTCACTACTTCGTCACCGTCCCCGAGAAGGAGTCCGGCGAACTGAAGGACATCCTTCGGTCGGTCACGTACGGCTGGGGCATGATCCCAGTCGTCGCCCGGATCGGCGAGACGGAATGGACGACTTCGCTGTTCCCCAAGGACGGTCTTTACATCGTACCGATCCGGCTCAATGTCCGCAAGGCGGAGAAGATCCAGGAAGGCGATCTGGTGAAGGTTTGGCTCGAGGTCGTCCAATAGAACTTGGAAATCCTCGGGCTACACCACGAAGTCAGCGAGTAGAATCGGGTTACGGAGGCGATGTGGAGTTGACGAGGTGATCGAAATGCGAGCATCAGATCCTGTCCCATGAGGCTCGTGTTTCGTGCACATGCGCTCCAACGCATGTTTGAAAGGAACATTAACGTTGAGGACGTTGAGCAAGTACTGGCCAGCGGTACGACATTGAGGAGTATCCGGCCGACTACCCTTTGCCAAGCCGCCTGATGTTAGGTTTCGTCGCCACAAGACCCATCCACGTCGTGCTGGCAGATACGGATGGGGACGCAGGACCGATAATAATCACGGTATACGAACCCAATACACGGGATTGGGAAGCTGGATTTACCACGAGAAAGACATGACATGCCTCATCTGCAAGAACGGTCAGACCGTCGCCGGAATGACGACCATCACGCTTGAGCGTGGCCAGACTACGATCGTGTTCAAGGGCGTACCGGCTCAAGTTTGTGAGACCTGCGGCGAGGTGTACGTCAATGGCGACGATTCTCAAAAGCTGCTTGACGCTGCAAATGCGGCTGCGCTCGCGGGGGTGCAAGTCGAAGTTCGCGCCTATGCCGCCTGAGAAACGAACACCAGTTCCGATCAGTTTCGGCCCTCGGTGGCGTATAATATGGTGTCGCCCGAGGAGCGCTGCGATCCACGAGACCAGGCTCGGCGACAGCACGGGGATGTTCACCCGGGAACGTGCAACGGCGCTCGCGAGACCAAGGTCCCGCGAGCGTTTTGATTTGGAGAACCCTCCCAAAGACGGTCGCGAGAACCGACAATAGGAGAACAGCATGAACACTGTCACTAATCCGATCAAAACCGACTTTCACGTCGCCGACCTCTCGCTTGCCGAATGGGGGCGCAAAGAGATCGCCATCGCCGAGACCGAAATGCCAGGGCTCATGGCCATTCGCGACGAATACGCCGCCAGCCAGCCGCTCAAGGGTGCCCGCATCGCCGGTTCGCTCCACATGACGATCCAGACGGCCGTCCTCATCGAAACGCTGAAAGCGCTCGGTGCCGACGTTCGCTGGGCAAGCTGCAATATCTTCAGCACCCAAGATCACGCCGCCGCCGCGATTGCCGACGGTGGGACGCCGGTCTTCGCTTATAAGGGCGAGTCGCTGGAAGAGTATTGGGACTTCACCCACCGCATCATGGAGTGGTCCGATGGCGGCACCCCGAACATGATCCTCGACGACGGCGGCGACGCCACCCTCTTGGTTCTGCTCGGCTCCAAGGCCGAGAAAGACCCGAGCGTGATCGCCAACCCGACGAGCGAGGAAGAGACCTTCCTGTACGCATCGATCAAGCGGAAACTGGCTGAAGACCCGACCTTCTACAGCCGCATCAAGGCCAACATCAAGGGCGTCAGCGAAGAAACCACGACCGGCGTGCATCGCCTTTACGAGATGCAGAAGAAGGGCGAACTCCCGTTTGCATGCTTCAACGTGAACGACAGCGTCACCAAGTCCAAGTTCGACAATCTGTACGGCTGCCGCGAGTCGCTCGTGGATGGCATCAAGCGTGCGACCGACGTGATGGTCGCTGGCAAGATCGCTGTGGTCTGCGGCTACGGCGACGTCGGCAAGGGTTCGGCCCAGGCCCTGCGCGCGCTGAGCGCCCAGGTTTGGGTGACCGAAATCGACCCCATCTGCGCCCTCCAGGCCGCGATGGAAGGCTACAAGGTCGTGACGATGGATTACGCCGCAGACAAGGCCGACATCTTCGTCTCCGCGACCGGCAACTTCCACGTCATCACCCATGACCACATGGCGAAGATGAAGAACAACGCCATCGTCTGCAACATCGGCCACTTCGACAATGAGATCGACGTTGCCTCGCTGGAGAAGTACCAGTGGGAGGAGATCAAGCCGCAAGTCGACCACATCATCTTCCCCGATGGCAAGCGGATCATCCTGCTCGCCAAGGGCCGCCTCATCAACCTCGGCTGCGGAACCGGACACCCGTCCTACGTCATGTCCTCGTCCTTCGCCAACCAGGTGCTGGCTCAGATCGAACTGTGGACCAAGGCCGGCGAATACGCGCCCGGCGTGTACGTTCTTCCGAAGTTCCTCGACGAGCGCGTGGCTCGGCTGCAGCTTGCGAAGCTGGATGCGCAGTTGACGGTCCTGACTCCGAAGCAAGCCGGATACATCGGCGTCTCGGTGGACGGTCCGTACAAGACCGACTCGTACCGGTATTAAGCCGCCCATTCGATTCCCCCTCACGCAATGAGGGGGACGTTCACCGCGAGGAACGAGCGCGTGACACAGGGGGAGTAATAATCCGAGTCATGGACCGGTGGGAGCAATATCTCTTTGAGGCTCATTCCGAGGAGACCCTGCGGGCGTGGGCGAAAAGGCTCCATTTCTTCCGTTTCTTTCGGGCTTATGGTGGTCATGCGGGCGATGGCGACTCGCTCGACGTGGCGTATCGCTACCGAACCTTCGACGAAGTCGAGGATTTGATGGCGCTGCTCGGCGCGGCTCTGGAGCGCTATGCCACTCGTCCGCCGCAGCCGGAACCCGGGGTCTCCTATCCGGCGGACGTTTTCAGCGCCTTTCCCTCCCTTATCGCGGGGACGAGTTGGGTCCGGCAGCCAGGTCACACGATCGTGGCAGATCAGCGGGTTTTCATTTGGTGCGACCTTGATCGCGTGACCATTTCGCTTTTTGAAGGCTTCGAAGTCACGGAATCGACCGTGATTGGGGCCGAGGTGATAGAGAAACTGCTTTCCGGCGTGACACTTGAGCGCATCGACCCTCCCCGCGACACGAAGAACTATGTGTGCCCCCGGTACTATCCAGATTACTTCGCGTGACCTCAGGGACTCCGTTCGCGACTTGATCGTCGCTATTCCGGATCGCGTGCCGAGACAACAACGCGCGCCAGTCAACATCGCGATTCCTGGAGGGGTTTAATCGCCGACTAACTCGACATCGGAGTGAATGGCTGCGAGGGCTTCGTCGAACGTCGCCAGTTTGCCCCCTTTTGATCGGGCGAGGGCGACGAGGTACGCATCCGTCACCTGCTTGTGACCCCCGATCCGATCAAGTCCGACATCCCGATACGATAGGTCGTCCGCCCAAAACTCGTATCCTTGCAAGGATGCAAGAAGGTCAAGCATGACCTGAGCAACTTCCCGGTCATTAGGAAACTGCCACTTCAGGAACCGAACGAGGGCTCCCTCGGTAATCGGACAGACCGCAAATCTCTGGTTCGAACCGAGCCAACGCTTTGCCCGCTCATGAAACTCATGCGAAGTAGAGGCGCGCGCAATAAGGACGTTTGCATCCACGAGATACGTCAATCCTCTTCCTCCAAGAACGCTTTGACTTCCTCGTAAGTGATCGGGCGTCCTACGCTAAAGGTTGGAAAACCAGATTCATCCACTCTGACTCGGACTTTCTTGGTCGAGTTCGGCGCATACACCTGCAGCAACGCTTCGCTGAAGATCTGGCCCAAACTGACTTTGCGAATTCGGGCGGCTGACCTTGCAAGTTCCAGCGCGCTCGGATCCAGATTCAATGTCGTTCTCATACCATCATTATGACGCCGCATCATCGCATCTTGATGCGATGATGCTCAGTCGCTTTTCCGACCGCTCTGCCTAGTCCGCCTCATCCCATCGACCATCGGCCAGACCTTCCATAATTCAAGCGAGCGACTGGGGGTCGCTCGTTGACTTATGGACCGATACGAACCCGCAACATTCGAAGCCAAGTGGCGCGCCCGATGGGACGAGGCTGAGCTGTTCCGCACGCGAGAAGCGGCAGGACGACCCAAGTTCTACGGGCTCGACTTCTTCCCTTATCCTTCCGGCGCGGGACTTAGTGTCGGCCACTGCCGCAATTACATCCCGACCGACGTGCTCTGTCGCATGAAGATCATGCAGGGCTACAACGTGCTTCACCCGATGGGATTCGATGCGTTTGGACTTCCGGCCGAGAATGAGGCGATCAAGCGGCAAACACATCCAGCCCCGATGATCGATCAATACGCGGCGACCTACAAGCGCCAGATGGACCTGATCGGCATCAGCTACGACTGGTCGCGTTCGTTCAAGTCTTCCGATCCAACCTATTACAAGTGGACCCAGTGGATCTTTGAGATCCTCTACAAGCGCGGATTGGCCTATCGTCGCGATGCCGCCGTCAACTGGTGCCCGGTCGACAAGACGGTTCTGGCCGATGAAGAGGTCGTGGGCGGGCTGTGCTGGCGCTGCTCGTCACCGGTCGAGAAGAAGTTCATCCCGCAGTGGTTCTTCCGGATCACCGCGTATGCCCAGCGGCTGATCGATGACCTGGAGGATGTCGACTGGCCGGAGGGCATCAAGCAGCAGCAGCGCAACTGGATCGGCCGCAGCGAGGGCGTCGAGTTCTCGATGAAGGTGGTTTGGGGGAATCGGACAGAACGGACGGATGGGACAGATCTGTCCGATACGTCCGATGAACTCATCATCAAACCGCCCGAGCGTGAGCCGTACCTGCGCGTTTTTACCACGCGGATCGACACGATCTTTGGGGTGACGTTCTGCGTCATCGCCCCCGAGCACCCGCTGGTCGATACCCTGATCGCCAAAGCCGAGCCCACAACTGCCGACGCCATCCGCGAGTACCGCGAGACGGCCAAGCGGATGGGCGACCAAGAGCGACAGGTCGCTGACCGCGAGAAGACCGGCGTCTTTACCGGCTCGTTCGCCATCAACCCCGCCAACGGCGAGGGTGTGCCGATCTGGATCGCCGATTACGTCCTGATGGGCTACGGAACCGGAGCGATCATGGCGGTGCCCGGCCACGACGAGCGTGACTACGAGTTTGCGACCAAGTTCGGCATTCCCGTCATGCCCGTCATCGCCCCCCTCGACGGCAGCGTCGCCGACATCCCGTACGTCTCGAAGGACGGCCGAATGGTCAACTCGGGTGAGTACACCGGCATGACGGTCAGCGAAGGCCAAGCCCGACTGGGCGAGTGGATGGAAGGGCTGGGAATTGGCGAGCGAAAGGTCAACTTCAAACTCCGCGACTGGCTGATCTCGCGACAGCGCTATTGGGGCTGCCCGATCCCGATCATCCACACCCAGGACGGCGAGGAGCATGTCGTGCCGGTCAGCGACCTGCCCGTCTATCTGCCCCAAGTCGACAACTACGAACCAAGCGGAGACGGCACGTCGCCTCTTGCGGGAATTCCCGACTTTGTCAACGTGACCGACGGCGACGGTCGCCTCGGGCGGCGCGAGACCGACACGATGGGTGGATTTGCCTGTTCATCGTGGTACTTCCTGCGCTTCTGCGACCCACATAACGAGGAGCAGGCGTGGTCGCCGGAACGCGTCCAGTATTGGATGCCGGTCGACTGCTACGTCGGCGGGGCCGAGCACGCGGTCATGCACCTGCTGTACGCTCGCTTCTGGACCAAAGTGCTCTTCGACGAGGGCCTGGTACCGGTCAAAGAGCCGTTTCAGCGCCTGATGAATCAAGGCCAAGTCCTCGGCCAGACCCCATATCGCAAGCCCAAGGAGGGCGAAAAGCTCGGCGTCGGCGAAGACGGCATCCAGATCTCCAAAGACGAAGCCGCGACGCTGCCGCCGGAAGAGGTCACCTGGAAGTTCGTGCGGATGAGCAAGTCGAAAGGCAACGTCGTGACGCCCGACGAAGCCGTGGCCGAGTACGGTGCCGACGCGCTGCGCATGTACGAGCTGTTCGTGGCTCCTTTTGAGAGCGATGTCGAGTGGTCGAACGACGGCATGAATGGCCAGGTCCGCTTCCTGTCGCGCGTCTTCCGCCTGATCACCGAACTCAAGCCCCACTTCGACTCCGGCTGGGCAACAACCATTGGCCTCGTCGAGATGGACGCCACCGCGAAGGCCATCCGCCGAGCCACCCACAAGGCGATCCTCAAGTCGACCGAGGACATCGACCGATTCGCGTTCAACACGTATGTGTCGGCGTTGATGACCTACGTCAACACACTGTACGATGCGCTGAAAGAGGTCCCCAAATCCCCCTCATCTCCCGATGAGGGGGGCGTTCACCGCGAGGAACGAGCGCGTGACACAGGGGGAGTAATAGCCTCGGATTCCGTGAAACTCGCCCTCAGCGAAGCGGCCGAGACCCTCATCCTGCTCATCGCCCCCGGTGCACCGCACACGGCAGACGAGTTGTGGGAAGAACTCGGCAAGCCGGGATTCACGCTGAACGTTCCGTGGCCAGTTGGTGTGCCCGAACTCGCGCTCGACGACGTCGTGACCATCGCCGTGCAGGTCAATGGCAAGCTTCGGGACACCCTGACGATGCAAGCCGGGGCGACGAATGCCGAGCTCGAAGCAGCGGCCAAAGCCTCGGAGAAGGTGCAGTCCTATATGGAGGGCCAAACCGTCCGCAAGGTTATCGTCGTGCCCGGCAAGCTGGTGAACATCGTCGTGGGATAGACACCTTGCCCATCTGTCGCTCGGATGTTGTGGGGCTCGATGCTCCGGTCGGCGTGAAACAATCCCCTGCAATGTTGCTTCCAGTTGGAGTGGATTCACACCCCGCTTGCATCGTTACTTACCTAGTGGATTGTCGAGTGCGAAGAAGGGCGTGGACAGGCCCATTGATCGACCTCGTCCGTCTGCTGAGACTTCGTAGGAATCCTTGATTCGAAAGACGAGATTTGCTGAGTATTCAATGGACGAAATCTCAGCGCCATTCAGGAATGCCTGAGCCTCGCCACGCGACTTGAAGTTGTAGAAGTAGGCGTCTACGAGGTGCCGCTCGGCCACTTTGCAAAGCTCAGATCCCAATTCCGCCAGGGTTTTTGGATCACCTTTGATGTTGAGATCGGGATAATTCTTAAGCAGTACGGGTTCAAACTTTGCGTAAGCCTCCTCATAAGCAGCGTCAGCTTTTGCCACCCAATCTTGAAGTGTTTCTTGAAAACGCTTGACGTAGATCAGGCGATCAACGGGACTATCCGAGGTCGTGCCGAAAGAAAATTTTAACTGGGCACGTTTAGGAACTGGTGAGTATTCAGCCGGTTCAATACCCAAAGGATAAGGAGTATTGGGGTTGTATTCCGGTTCCACAAGCATACTGAGTAGGGAATCAAAGTCTGGCCCTTTTGTGGGTCCCAACCAAGCGACGGTTGCCCGCCGGTCCCCCTTTCTTAACGTAATGGTCATCTTCGGTTCAATCGTGAATGGTGCCCGATTGGATTTGAGCAACATGTTCGCAGTTGTGGTCGGAATCGTACCTTGTGCAACCATCTTGCGAACCCGCGCCTGTTCCACAGGGGAGCCTTTGGCTAAGTCCCTCAATTCATATGGCTTGCCGAGCGACTGCGTAAGTTCCTTGATTAATGCAGTACGCTCCTTTGCTTCCTCAAGGTGTAGAACATTCTTGCGGCAGACAAAGGCAACATCGTCCGTTACCTGCACGATCAAGTCTTGCTTCTTGGCAAGGTCGCTGAGCGACGCCTCCGTTTCGCAAGCGAACACGAGGATCTCAAGCTTGGGCTCAACCTGATCTGACGCAAAAATGATCTGCTCAAGCGCGGACGCTGGCGTCACAGCAAAGAATGCGATCGCGAGGAGGTTATTCATGGGATTGGATAGGTTGTGAATGTTGAGGACCCAGTAGCCGTCCACCAAGATCGGACTCTCTGGGCGATAACGGCCGTCGATTCATTGATCCAAGTCTCGGATCCATCTTCAATTGAGTAAGACAATCGAACCTTGCCCCAGTGCCGGGGCGCTAAGGTTCCGGAGTAGGACCAACTTCGGGTCTTGCGCTCAGTTGGCATTGAGGTTATTGGAGTAAATTCTGAGGTCCAAGGGGCTGATTCAGTGGATCCGTGAACAATCTCCCAATAGTAGTCGGATCCACTCAAGGTGAAAGCCAGGCTATCCTCGTAGTCCTCGTTCCACAACTCAGCTACGTCGGTTTCGTAGGACGTCGTGGAAAGGTAGTTCCAGGGATAGCCAGACGTGTGCAGCACCCATTGCGCGTTGGATGCTGCGGCAACAGCTAGGGCAGCGAAAATGATCAGGCTTCTCATAGGACAAACGATACCCCCCCCCTCCGTGTATTGTGTCAAGACCAAGAGGAAATCTTAACACAGATTTTGCGCGTCCGAGTTCTCACCCCATGCTAGCGCCTCCGGCCCGATAATGAAGGCTCTCCGACCAAGTGGCGGCTGAACCCGGTAACCTAGCGCACTCATGAAGGTGTTTATCTCGGTCGATATCGAGGGGATTAGCGGTCTGGTGGCTTGGTCGCAGTGCGGCGGACCGTCGTCGAACTTTTACGACTTCCAATGGGCGCGGAAGCGGATGACGGCGGACACGAACGCCGCTATCCGAGGTGCCCGCGCGGCTGGGGCGACCGAGATCGTGCTTCGCGATTCCCACGGCAGCAGTAAGAACCTCCTCATCGACGAACTCGAGACCGGGGTCAAGATGGTCAGTGGCCACGGTGCCCAGACCGACGGCATGATGATCGGCCTCGATGACACCTTCGATGCCGCGATGCTGGTCGGATACCACGCGATGGCGGGGACCGAAAAGGGCATCATGGAGCACACGATCTCGGGCCGGGTCCACCGCATGCGCATTAACGGTCGCCCTTGCGGCGAGATTGCCCTCAGCACCGGCACCGCCGGAACCTTCGCCGTCCCGGTCGTCTGCGTGACGAGCGACCAAGCGGGTTGCGCGGAAGCCTCGGCCCTCATCGACGGGGTGAGTACTGCAATCGTGAAAGAAGGCCTCGGGCGCTACAGCGGCCTCCTTTACCACCCCGACGACACCGTCGGCATCATCGAGAAAGCCGCGCGCGACGGCTGCGCCAAAGCGGGTCAGATCCAACCCTGGAATCCCGACGCGCCACTGACCATGACCATCGAGTTTCACCAGACAGAAGAAGCCGACTATGCCGCTCGACTCGTTGGGATGAAACGAACCGACGCCTACACCGTGGAGTACGTCGCCCAGGACTGGCACGAAATGCACCGGGCCGCGTGGTCCATGATCTTCACCGGCGGGCTGGGGGCGGGCGTCAACGGTTGAAGAGATTTCCCCTTATCGTCGGCCAGGTCGGTATCGGCCTCATGGTCGTGGGGCTACTAATGGCAGCAGGCAGTCTGCTCATGCCGAAGGCGGCTTTCCCCTTGAGCCCTCTCTTGATTGCCGGTGCCTTCGCCTATTTGGCGGGCAGCTTTATGGCCGTCGGTACGTTCGATTACGTTCGCGGTTCGAAGCTTTACCTGGGGATTCGCATCGCCCGCATCCTCTTCGCCGTGATCGTGGTGTACTCCATTATTCGCGGACCGCAGTAGGATTGGTGCTGACAGCGGGCCGTTTGGATACTCCACTCGGGCTCGGTCGGGTATACATCAGGTCACTGCGGGTGTAGCTTAGTGGTAAAGCTCCAGCCTTCCAAGCTGGCCATGCGGGTTCGATTCCCGCCACCCGCTCCAAGCGGGCGTAGCTCAGTGGTAGAGCAGGACCTTCCCAAGGTCAAGGTCGAGGGTTCGAATCCCTTCGCCCGCTCCAGAATTCAACTGCCGAGGATCGCTTCGGCAGCCATGACCATCGTCGTTTCCCCTTCCACCGCGCAGACCAATTCCCCCTCGGGGCCAATGCCGATGGCGATGGCCTCTTCACCCGAGATAAGGCGGTAGCGTTTGCCAGGCGTGTCGTCGAAAAGGGTCCAGATGGGCTGGAGGTCGCTCCAATGTTCCGGCTCGGGCATGTCTCTCAGTCGCTCGACGATGGCTTTGCCGACCTCGCGCGGTTCGTGAACGCCGGGTCGATGAAGGGCCAAACTGGTTGCATGGACCGCGATATCCGCGGGAAACTCCAGTACGTCGAGGTTGATGCCCAGGCCGACCACGGGAACGCTTCGTCCCTGGTGATCCGGCATGATTTCTGTCAAGACGCCGCCGACCTTTTTGCCATCGAGGTAGAGATCATTGGGCCAGCGCAGTCGCGAGTGAATCACCGCTGCCGAAGCCGCCGCGACCGCCATCCCGACCAGCCAGGCTCGAGGATGATCGGCTTGCTCGCGGCAGATCAGCGACATCGTCAGCGAGTTGCCTTTCTCGCTGAACCAGGCCCGGTCGAATCGGCCCCGCCCCCGGGTCTGCTGCGCGGCGAAGATCACTCCTGCCGACTGGCTTGGGTCGAGTAGGGATTCTCGGGCGACGTCCTGAGTGGACGTCACTTCATCGATCTCGATCCATTGACCAGAGGCAAGCGGTGAACGCATGCCTCATTATGCGATTCAGAGGCTAGACCCGTTCGAGCTTCGGGGCACGCGCACGCAAGCGAACGGCATCCTCGTACATCTTTTGGTACTCGATGGCGCTTCGATCCCAGCTAAAATCTGCCTTCATCGCTCGGCTGACGGCGTCCGGCCAGGACTCTGCGTCTGAATAGGCGCGGATCGATCGACCCACGGCGTCCAAGTACGCCTCGACGGTCCTTTCCTCGAACACGAAGCCATTCTCACCTTCGACCACGGTGTCGGCCAGGCCCCCGGTCCGACGGACGAGCGGCAAGGTGCCGTAGCGCATGGCGATCATCTGACCGAGCCCGCAAGGCTCGAAACTGCTCGGCATGAGGAAGATATCGCTGCCGGCATAGATGCGCTGGGCGAGATCGGCATCGAATCGCTCGGCGAAGCCAACCTGGCCGGGAGCCTTTGCCTGCCACTCGCGAAGCTGGTTCGCCGCCCAAGGGTCGCCCGTGCCCAGCACGACAAGGCGTCCGCCGAGTTCGATGAGCCGGTTCAGTCCGGCAAGAATCAGATCGAACCCTTTTTGCTCGCTGAGCCGACTGACGACGCCGAACAGCGGCCCTTCGCCCTGCAGGCCCATCTCCGACTCCAGCGCCTTCTTGCAGGCTGCTTTGCCCGCAACCTGTGAAGCCGAGTAGGGTGCTGCGATCGTCGTGTCGGTCTCCGGATAAAAGAAGTCAAGGTCAATGCCGTTCAGGATGCCGCGCAAACGCTTTTCGATCGCCAGCCAAAGCATCAATCCTTCGAGGCGACACCCGTATTGCGGGGTCTGGATTTCCTGGGCATAGGTTGGGCTGACGGTGTTGATCTGGTCGGCATAGACGCAGCCGGACTTGAGGAAATTGACGGCACCGTAAGTCTCCAGTCGGTGCATGTTGAATAGGCAATGGGGCAAGCCGACGACATCGAGCGTGTCGAGGCCGAATTCGCCCTGATAGGCCAGGTTATGGATCGTGAACACACTCGGTGTCTGATCCCACTCGGCATCGGCCCCCTCACGCATGAGGACCGGAATGAACCCGGTGTGCCAGTCGTGGACGTGTACGACGTCGGGCGTCCACCCTTGATCGCGGCACGATTGCAGGGCCGCTTGGGCGAAGAACAAGTAGGCGTCTCGGCCCGGGGCATAGATGAGTTCGCTGGCCGTGACCGCATCGAAGTACTCTCCGCCGCCGATCAGCCAAATGTCGAGGCCGTCATGCTGGATGGCGTGGATCTGGGCCGAGACCTGGGTGAACGGGTTGAGGGCAACATCGAAACGCCCAACGAGGGACGCGTGCCATCGCGGGTCGTCGAGGACCATCGGATAGGCGGGCATCACCACCTTGACCTCGTGCCCGAGTGCGCGCAGCGCCTTGGGCAGCGAACCGGCCACATCGGCTAGGCCGCCGACCTTGGCAAAAGGCGCGACCTCAGCGGACACAAAAAGAATCTTCAAAAAACATGCCTCCAGCAAAAGCGAATCGGGGCGTATTTCCCCGATCTTCTATTCCATATTGACCGGAAATCGGGACCGGGTGTTCGACAGGGATTGACGAAGTCCATATCTTCTCCGCCTTAGACCGATGATCTGGCAACATGCCACCTAACCGCCAATCATTGCCTCGACTTCGCTGCGCGATGGCATCGATGGCTGGGCACCGGGCTTGGTTGCGGAAAGGGCGCCGACGGCATTCGCCCATCTCAAGGCGTCACGCAGGGATTTAGCCTCAGAAAGCGCGACGGCCAACCCTCCGTTGAACGCATCGCCGGCCGCCGTCGTGTCAACGGCTGCAACCTTGAACGAAGCGATCAATCCGCGATCTTCGGCACTTTGGAAGTAGCTGCCGTGAGCACCCAGTGTGATGACCACGGTGCCTACTCCCCGGTCGAGCAGGGCTTCGGCGGCATGGCGGCAGGTCGTTTCGTCGGTTGGGAGGATGCCGCAAAGCGCCTCCGTCTCGGTCTCGTTCGGGGTCAGAACTCCGACCCTTTCCCACGGAAAGTCATCGGGAAGATCGTGAGCGGGGGCAGGATTGAGGATGGTGGTGCCGGTAGCCTGCCGAAGACCAGCCGCAACGGTTTCGGTCGGTGTTTCAAGCTGAAAGAGCACGATATCTGCTTGCGAAACCCATGGATCCAAACCAGGTGCCGCGAGGCGTCCATTGGCACCGGGAATCACCACGATTTCGTTTTGACCCGCGTCATCCACCAAAATCATCGCGACGCCGGTCGCCTGGGCATCGCGTCGCACTTGGCACACGACTCCCGCTTCGCGCAGCGAGGCCAACAAGAAGTCGCCATTCGCATCTTCACCAACGCATCCGACGAACGTGACACCGTCCCAAAGTTGTCCGGAGCACGGGTCTGGATGATCGGTGACCGAACTATTCATGCTGTTGCCGGCCCATGCCACCCGGCGCGCTGCAACAGCCTGATTCGCGCCCTTGCCCCCCGGGATGATCCGGAAGTCGGTGCCGGACAGGGTTTCTCCAGGTGCGGGAAAGCGTGGAACCCGGGCTACGAGGTCTGCATTGGCGCTGCCAACGACGACGATCTTGGCCATTCCACGATTCTAGCCGTCCAGCCAGCGAAGCACGGGACGGGAGTTTCTGGAATTGGAGAAGGTGTAAGATTGTCCTCCCATGCGGAACCTCGCGTAGAATGGATGAACACGTGCAGACTTTGCGAACTCTGGCGATGACTCTTGGAGCGGGGCTGCTGACCCTCGGCGTCCTCTTTCCCGCACCTGCCCAAACCAAGAAAAAGCCTGTCGTCAAACCGACTTTTGAGACCACCGCCGTGCCCGTGCTCAAGAAATTCTGTATTGGGTGCCATACGGGGAAAGATGCTGCGGGTGGACTCGACCTCGCCAAATATAAGACTGGTGCGGTCGCCTACAAGGACCCCGACGTGTGGGATCGCGTCATCCGCAACGTCGCGAGCGGCCACATGCCCCCGCGCGGTGCCCCTGCACCCACGGATGCGCAGCGGAAGCAATTCACTGACTGGCTGAGTCAGGCGCTTGCCGAGAACTGCAAGGTTGCCGACCCGGGTCGGGTGACGATTCGGCGGTTGAATCGCGCCGAATACGACAACACGATCCGAGATCTGCTTGGCGTCGACTTCCAGGCATCGGCTGACTTCCCTTCCGATGACGTCGGCCACGGCTTCGACAACATCGGCGATGTCCTCTCGATGTCGCCGCTGCTTTTGGAGAAGTACCTCCGAGCCGCCGAACAGATCGCAAGCAAGGCAATCATTCTAAGAGGAACACGCACTTATCCGGTCGACTTCGAGATGGCGCGGCTCGATGCCGCGGGGCGAATCGGCGATGCCGGTGAGTGGCTCTTCTTCGCCAATGGGAAGGTGGCCGGCCAAGTGGACATTCCACGCGCGGGGCAGTACATCCTGCGGGTTCGTGCCTGGGGACAACAGGCCGGCCCGGACCCGTGCAAGATGAGCCTCATCGCCGGAAACAAAGTCGTGGCCACCGTGTCCGTCACGCAAACTCGGACTCAACCCGGCGTGTTCGAAGCACCGTTGAGCCTAGGACCTGGAAAGATCTTCTTCGGGGCTTCCTTTGACAACGACTACTACAACCCTCAAGCCAGCGATCCCAAGCTGAAAGGCGACCGCAACCTGATCATCGAGAGTATCGAGGTGGTGGGGCCACTCGGCCATGACACTTTGCCGCCGTCGCATCTCCGATTGGTCGTGGCTCGGCCCGAGGGCGAGGATTGGATGCCTGCCGCCAGAAAGTGCTTGACCACGCTGGTCGCGCGGGCATTTCGGCGTCCGGCGCGGGCGGACGAAATCGACCGGTTGCTGAAGCTGGTGGCTTCTCGGAAGGCAGCCGGCGAGAGCTTTGAGGAGGGGTTGAGAATCGCCCTGCAAGCGATCCTCGTCTCGCCCAACTTCCTATTTCGTGTCGAGGAATCGAAGACGGGAGTTCTTGACAGCTATCAGATTGCCTCCCGACTTTCTTACTTCCTTTGGTCGAGCATGCCTGACGCCACGCTGTTCGATCTCGCCGCAAAGGGTTCGTTGACCAAACCCGAGATCATCGTGCAGCAGGCTCTGCGCATGTTGAAGGACCCCAAAGCAGCCGCGCTCGCCGACAACTTTGCTTCGCAGTGGCTGCAACTGAGAAAGCTGGAAGTCGTGAGCCCCGACCGCAAGCTGTTCCCCGGGTTCGACGAGCGCCTTAAGGACTCGATGCGCCAAGAAACGATCCTCTTCTTCCAAAACATCGTCAGCGAGGATCGCAGCGTGCTTGAGTTCTTGGATTCGAGGACGACGTTCATCGACGGTGCGCTGGCAAAGCACTATGGCATCACCGGAGTCGAGGGGCCGCAGTTCCGCAAGGTGACGCTGACCGACCCTCGTCGCGGTGGTCTCCTGACCCAAGCAAGTGTGCTCACAGTGACCAGCAACCCAACCCGCACGTCACCGGTCAAGCGTGGCAAGTGGGTGCTTGAAAATCTGCTCGGCACGCCCCCGCCGCCGCCGCCGCCCGGAGCGGGCGACTTGCCCGACGCGGGACCGAACAAAGGCAAGACCGTCCGCGAGCGCCTTGAAATCCACCGCCAAAATCCTGAGTGCGCGTCGTGCCACGCCCGCATGGATCCGATCGGGTTTGGGCTGGAGAACTTCGACGCGACCGGCAGCTGGCGAACCGTCGATGACGGCCAGCCCATTGACACTCAGGGTCAGATGCCGGACGGCTCGAAGGTCGACGGTCCTCAGGCACTGCGCCAATACCTTTTGGCCAAGAAGGACTTGTTTGTCCATGCCTTTGCCGAAAAGATGCTGACCTATGCCTTGGGACGCGGGCTGTCGGCGGCGGACAAGTGCCACGTGGACGAGATCGCGACACTGGCGCGGAAAGGCGGCTACAAGTTTTCGGCGGTGATTCGGGGTGTCGTTGAGAGTCCCGCTTTTCGTCGGCAGGGCAAGTAGTCCCTTACCTTCCGACGCTCATGCCGGGCGGCGTATTGGCGTGTTCTTCCAAAGCAACCGGCTGATATCCGGCAGTGTAGGGGCGCGATCCGCCTTGATCGGGGGACGTCAAGCGAAGGAGCCCGAATGCCGCGGCACCAAAGGCCCCTGCGCAAGCCAAGATCGACAGAAGAGTTTTCTTGTTCATCAGAGAAGTCCTTTTCTCGAAGGGGGAACTAGTCGGAATTACACGTGTAGTGGACGAGCCACTTGAATCGGGCGGGATTGGCATCTACGACGCACTGGCACCAGTCCGTGACCCGAGGAGCCTCGCCAGGGATGATCGTTTCTATTCGCTTCCAGTTCGCATGGCCGTCGGCAAGCGTCACATTCGAACCGACTTGATGACGATCGCTCAGGGTCGCGCCGGTTCCATTGATGACGGTCGGGATTCCGCATTGCCCTTCACGCGGGTTCCATGCGTTCACGATGTAGCCTCGATAGCCCAACGCAGCCGCGCCGGAAGTGCTGTCCGAAAGCAGCACGTTCCTTGCCGGCTTGTCCATCGCCGACTGACTGACGCGCACCGGCTCACCGCCCCAAATCCATAGTCCGAAGTTCGTGTTGAGCCCCAACGACGGCCATCCTCGTTCCCCCCACGTACCACCGTATCGAGTCTCGCTGGTCGCTCGGGGACAGGTGAATACGCCCGTGCTTTTCAGATACGGCTGAATCATGCCAGACCAGATGGGGGTGGCGTTGCCTTGGCGATACCAGGTGTCTTGAACGTAGCCGGGGAAGACGCCGTCGGCATCGTCCGTGTACATCAGAACGGCCAATCCAAGCTGTTTTTGGTTCGAGAGGCAGACCGTTTTATGGGCAGCCTGTCGCGCTTGGGCGAACACGGGGAAGAGGATCGACGCGAGGATGGTGATGATGGAGATCGCCACCAGTAGTTCGATCAGAGTAAAGCCATTGAGTCGCTGTTTCATCCTTGCACTCCTGCCAGCCGAGTTAGCGGTTGGCGCAAGGGGGTCGCGATCCATGCAACGCTCATCGCCAATGCTACACACAGGGATTGTTAGCAGGGTGATGTCGCGGCTTTAGGTTACAAGTAGCAATTGCTGCAACAATAGCGAAAAATGAGACTAGTTCTATTGATTCAGGTCGCGGGGATGTGCTAGGCCTACTTCTTTTTGAAGTTGAGCGCGACTCCATTCATGCAGTAGCGCAGTCCCGTCGGCTTCGGGCCGTCGTCAAAGACGTGGCCCAAGTGACCGTCGCACCGCGCACAGACGACCTCGGTCCGATCCATTCCATGCGACACATCGCGCTTATTCACGACGTGGTTCGGCTTGATCGGCGCGTAGAAGCTGGGCCACCCGGTGCCGGAATCGAATTTGGTTTCGGACGTGAAGAGGGGTAAGCCGCAACCTGCGCAAGAGTAGGTGCCCTTCACGTGGTTGTCGTGGAGGGGACTGGTGAAGGCGCGCTCGGTTCCCTTCTGGCGAAGCACGCGGTAGGCCTCAGGGCTGAGGGTCTTCTTCCACTCGGCGTCGCTCTTGACCACTTTGGTGATCTTCTCGCTTTTACCGGAATTCTGTGACCAAGCCACTAGGGCGCCCCCAAAAAGCAGGCAGGCGGCAAACGTAGCGAGGACGGAGGGTGATGGTGCCATGTTGCTTCCCTTATCTACGACGGCGGGCGAGCGTTGGCTTCCCGACCAGCGGCAATCTGGGCCAATCGCCGCTGAATTTTTACCTGCCATTCATGGCGCAGGGCGTACGCCTGGTCCATCGAGACGACCTCGAAGTGCACTTCGTCTCCCGGACGCAACTGAGCCAGACGATCGAGGTCAGCCTCGCAGACGACGGCGATTTTCGGATACCCGCCGATTGTCGGCCCATCGGGACCGAGAATGATGGGCTGCCCGCTGTTGCCAATCTGGATCGTGCCGTGACAGGCTGGCTCGCTCGTCATTTCGGGGCCTGGTTCGAGCGTTGCACCCGAAAGCCGAATCCCGATCCGATTGGACTGGGGTTCGACCCTGAATGAGGCCTGGGTGAATTCGGCCAAGTCGAGTTGGTCTGATTGCGAGCCGGGGGTCACCCGAATCGGCCGGTCGCGGAGCGACTCGGTGGCCTCGCCAACCAGAACGCACAGATTGGCCGCCACCACTCTCCCCGCGAGGTTGCCGTCGTGATCGTCAACAACTCCCCCAGGAAGTGCAAGATAGCCACGCGCTCCAATGGGCACCCACCGTACCGCTGGCAACCTGCCGGCGTCCCCCAGTACCGCTGGCGTCCCGCCGGCATCCGGGCTTTCAGTTTTCTCCGGGTCCGGAGGTTGGGTCGAGAATTGGAAGTCCGCGCCCCCTCCCTGACCCTCCCCCGAACCGGGGGAGGGCATTTCGATTGAAGATTCTCGCCGCGACCTCTCCCCCAACCCCTCTCCTCCGCCACCATTGCTCCCGATAGCCGGATCCCCCGGGCGCAGGAGAGGGGAGCCTTGTACCGCTGGCGTCCTGCCGGCATCCAGGCTCTCGGCTTTCCTCTGATCCAGAGGTTGGGTCCAAAATTGGAAGGCCGCGCCCCCTCCCTGACCCTCCCCCGTACCGGGGGAGGGGCCCCGGATCGCTTCCTTGCTATCACGCCGCGCTCCCACGACCGACAGCCCTTCATCACCCTCCATCTCGAACTCAAGGGCACTCAACGCCCATTCCAAAACCGGCGCATCCAGCGGATTGCCGAGGAGGGCGTTGGCAACCCACGCACTCTCCCGGTCCCAGGGGCCGCCGGGAGGAACCCCGTATCTTCGTAGGCCATGCTTCGGTGCAGCCTGAACCGAGGCCATCTTCGCCCCGACGAGAAGGTGCAGCCTCACCACCCGACCTCATATCCGGCATCCACCAGGGTTCGGCGCAATAACTCGGCGAACTCGAGGCAGCCGGGAGTGTCGCCATGCAGGCAGATCGAATCGACGCGGGGAGCAAGGTTTAGGACTTGCGCCCGGATCTGGGCCGGGTCTTGCAGGATCGCCCCGGGCTCGCCTCTTGGCACGAGTCGGCCCGACGCGGTGTACGCACGGTCAGCGAAGCCTTCCCGAATGAATTCGACCTCGTTACGCCTGGCCAACAGCTCGTGGCCCGTGCCCGGAAGCCCCATCAGCGCGCGTGGCGTGACCGGAATCTCGAAGATCGCTTCGACAAGTCGGGCCGCTTCCGGTTCGATCTTCGGGCGACGCGATGAGCCCTCGGAAACGCGCTCGCTTCGCTCCGAGGCGAACGACGACAGGTTGTACAGCGCCCCGTGAGGCTTAACATACATGGCCTCCCCAAACCCGAACGGAGCCAGCTGGGCCGGGAGGCTGGCGATCGCCTCGGCGAGGGACGTCGTCTCGCGACCCATCGCCTCTCGGTTGGGATAGCCGGGATGAATGCCGACGCGCACGCCTTTCGATCGGCACAGGTCGATGGTTGCCCGCGTGAGTTCCGGTGAGCCGGCGTAGACGCCGCAGCACACATTCGCGCTCGTCGCAAACTCAAGAAGTGCTTCGTCGAACGGGAAGCCCTCGCCGATGTCGACGTTCAGGTCGACTTTCTTCACAGCCTCTCCCCTCGACGCGATTCGAACTCCTCTGCCGAAACGGGATAGAACTCGACGGAGTCCCCGGCCCGAACCGGGAAGTACCCGTCTCCGACATCAACCATCTGAAGCGGCGTGCGGCCGATGAGCGCCCAGCCTCCGGGCGACTCAGACGGATACACCGCCGTCTGCTTGCCCGTGATGGCGACCGACCCAGCCGGGACGCGAACGCGCGGACTGGACCGTCGGGGAATCCCACGAAGGGCCTCAGGCAGGTCGCCGAGGTATCCGAATCCGGGCTGAAACCCTACTGCCGCGCAGGTGTAGGTCGCCTGCGTGTGTAGCTGGATCACCTCATCTCGTGTAAGGCGCAGTTGAGAGCACACGTCGTCTAGGTCTTGTCCAATCTCATAGCAGACCGGAATACGGTGGAAACTCTGGCTGCGGGTTTGGTGCTCCCCCGTGGCGAGGCACACTTCCAGGTTCGACACCAGGGACTCGAAGTCGATCTGATCGGGATCGAAGAAGACGCCGACGCTTTGATAGGATGCCGCCGCATCCAGCATGCCGGTGGGAGCGAACTCATGAAGTCGCTCGGCGAACTGCCAGGCCGGAATCGAACCCAACTCGTCCACGATCAGGGCGGACTCTCCGAGGCGGCGCGTACGCATAGACTAGAGTATGGTGCCCAGGGACGCGCCAGGGGAGAGCCCAGGCAAAACCCTCTCACGGAGTGAGAGGGTCGATATCCGCGACGAAGGAGCAGAGATCGGGGAGAGTCATAACCAGGGCAATCAGCGAGAAAACGGCCGTCTATGAGAGGTTCTCCGAGCTATGACTCCCCCTGTGTCACGCGCTCGTCCCTCGCGGTGAACGTCCCCCTCACGGCGTGAGTCGCTATAGTGTCATGTCAACCCCCTGGCAGCTTTTTTGTCCACTTTCCGTGGTGACCGGAGAAGATTGCGCATGCAGCTGGGCAGCCGGACAGTTGATGCCCGCTGCAACGTGCGCACCTT
>JAIBBE010000118.1 GCA_019694835.1 Fimbriimonadaceae bacterium
GTCATCTAGAGCACCTCGATTTCCGCATCCAGCGCACCAGCAGCGCGCAAACTCTGCAGGACGGCGATGATGTCTCGAGCGCTTGAACCAATTGCAGTCAATGATTTCACCAGATCGTCCACCGTAGCCCCCTGCCGTAGTCGGATTGCCTTGGCTCTCTCTTCCTTGACCGTCACACCGGTTTGGGGAACTGCAAGTGTTTTGCCTGGTGCCAGCGGAGCCGGTTGCGAAACATCAACGGTCGTCTGTACTTCCACGGATAGGCCTCCATGCAGGATCGCCACAGGCCGGATCTTGATCTCACGACCAGCAGCGATGGTCCCGGTTCGCTCATTGATGACGATCCGAGTCGGCGCGTCTCGCTCCACGCTGAGGGCTTCTAATTCGGCGACGAATTCGACTCGACGCTGCTGCCAATCGGCGGGAATCATCACGGCGACTAGTCCCGCGCTCTCGCATCGCGCTATCTGGGCTCCGAACCGCAGATTCGCCGCGGCTGCCAGCCGCGAGGCATTTGTGAAATCCGCCATGTGGAGTTGTAGCCTGACGTGATCACCTGGAACAACGGACGGTGGGGTCAGTTCGACAATGGCGCCAGCTGGAATGCGTCCCGCGGTCGGATGGTTTACCGTGGTCGAACTCCCTGCTCGGCCGGCCGCAAAACCACCTGTGACAACAGAGCCTTGCGCAACGGCGTACACCTGTCCTGTCGCCGCTTTCAATGGAGTCAAAACTAATAGTCCGCCCTGAAGGTTCGTCGAGTCGCCAATGGCGGCGACCTGCACATCGATTCGAGTCCCCGGCTGCGCGAAGGCGGGTAGATTGGCAGTCAGCATTACCGCCGCCGTGTTCCGCACCAGGATGGCTGCCGGGTTAACTTGGACGCCCATTCGGTCCAGCAAGTTCGCCAGAGTCTGCGCCGAGAAGAATGTCTGACGTTTGTCTCCCGTGCCGTGTAGCCCAACCACGAGGCCGTACCCGACCAACTGATTGTCACGAACGCCTTCAACAGAAGCTATGTCTTTCACACGCACTGCGCAACTTGCCGACAGGGCGAGCACCAGGTAAAGCTTGATCAGTCTCATAACTAGAAGGGAAGCAGCCCCATCAGCAGTCTGTAGAGGAACCCCGGACGTCGAATGGCGTCATTGACGACACCTTTGCCATCCACCCGGATCTCCAGGTCAGAGAGGCGGTCGGAAGAAACTCGATTGGAGAGCGAAACGTCATTCCATCGCACGATCCCCCTGATCGCGATCCTCTGACGTTCAGAGTTGACCATTACCTCTTTCAATCCACTCACGACGAGATTCCCGTTTGGAAGCACCTTCATGACACGAGCCGACACGGTGGTCCGCAGTTCGGTTTCGCGGGAAGTAGAACCCTGCCCTTCGAGTTTGGTCTGCCCGGACATGTCTGCCATTGAGGAAAGAGGAGAGGTTGCCTTCAAGGGGCCTGCCAAGGCGGCAATTGTGCCCTTCGCTTGAGACTTTCGCCCTGAGGTCGTCGCCCCCTTCGACAGCGCTGATGCCTTGTCCGATATTTCGATCGTGACAATGTCGTTGACCTGTGCTGCGCGCATATCTCTCGACAAATTGCCCAGCGCTCCGCCGGAATCATACAAAGAGCCGGGCGATATTCGAGCAGATCGGACTTCTGCTGGCCCAGTCGCCGCTTCGGGCTCTGCCAAACCCTTCCCGGCAGGTCTTGCGCGCCTATCAGCGGGGCACGCCGGAATTGACAGCAGGCCCACCAGGCTCCACACGCCGGCGATTCGGCTTGCTCGCCACGAGAACATCCATGTCCACATCTACTATTCCTCTCCCAATCACACGAGCTCGAAATACCCTTCGGTGAGCAAGATCCGAAATCAGAATCATGTCGCCCTTGCGGCCGCGCGTGACCGCCTTGGCGGTGAACTCCAACTTGGATGCATCTGACGCCGCCTGAACCCGAACCAGATCTCCGCTGGTGATGTCGTCAGGAATCCGCAGATCCGTACTTAGAAGGGCTGCTCCCGCCGGGACCCTACGGATGGACTCCATGCCTTCAATCGACTCCAGAGACTCAACCTGGCCAACACAAAAGGCAGCGGCAGGAGCCCACTCCTGTCGAAGCTCCTCGCGCTTCAGGAGGGTCCGGGCAGGAATCTCGCTGACGGAGTAGATTCGCGCACGCTGGACTGCAATCCGCACAACTGCCCAGAATGGCATGCTGCGATTGACCGGGAATCGTGCCTGCCCCCTCCATACAAGCTCCGGACTCCCACTCCCGCAGGTCGATGCCGCAATCGAACTCCATTCGAAACTCAATTGCCCTTTGGGAACCGGAGTGCGGCAGTAATCTGCCAGCTCCAATTGCACACCTGCCGGGACAACTGAGCGAAGCGCGGCGAGGACCTCTTGCTTCGAATAGGAGGTCACTTCACGTTGCACACAGAAGTCCTGAAGCGTGTTGGCAATGCCGAGTCGTTTCGCTAGCCGCCGAAGTTCATCTCCGCGCCACCACCGCACGTATCCGGGATCGGGACCGTAACCAACAATTGCGTCAGAATTCGCAGCGCGCAAGCCTGGAAGCGCCGAGGCTATATCCGCCGCGCTGATGCTGCCATTCTTCACGGGAAGACATCCGTGACCGACGCCAATCAACGATAGATGCAGTAACACTTCACTCAGCATTGTCATCGGGTCATATTGTTCACTTGCTGGTACATCTCATCAGCCGCACGAACCACTTTCGAGTTGGCCTCGTAAGCACGCTGGCTCACAATGAGGTTCACAAACTCCTCAACGACTGAGACGTTGGACTGCTCCACGTATCCCTGCATGAGAGTTCCAAGTCCCTCCTGACCTCCGGGATTCCCGATGGTGGGTTCGCCTGACGCGTCAGTCGGCTGATAGAGGTTCCGGCCGATGTTGTTCAACCCCGAGGGGTTGGCGAAGTTCGCCAGTTGAATCTGTCCGCCCAGTTGAGCCGCCGTCTGGCCAGGCAACGTGAAGCTGATTGTCCCGTCTGCGCCAATCGTGATACTTTGCGCTTCGGAGGGAATTGTGATCTGCGGCTCTAGCGCATCGCCATCCCCAGTCACAATGTTGCCGTCCCTGTCCATATGAAACTGCCCAGCCCTGGTATATCCGATCTCTCCCGTGGACCGTCGCACCTGGAAGAATCCCCGCCCCTGAATGACGAGATCTAAGGGATTGCTCGTACCCTGGAAGCTGCCTTGTGCGAAGGAGATCTCGTTGGATGCTACTCGCGTACCCAGGCCCAACTGAAGGCCACTGGGCACCGTAGTTTGGGCGCCAGCAGCCGCTCCAGGCTGGACCATTGTCTGATACAGGAGATCCTGAAACTGGGCCCTGCGCATCTTGTATCCGACGGTATTCGCATTGGCCAGATTGTGGGCGATATTGTCGACATTGGTCTGCTGGGCGTTCATGCCACTTGCCGCGCTGAAGAGTGCTCGGATCATACTTGGGGTCTCCTCCCTGAAGGGTTACGGCGCCACACGCGCCACTTCCTCGACTGCCTTGCGTCCCAGATCGCCGCCAATCTGAAGCGCCTTCTGAAGAGCCTCAAACTGCCGCAGTACTGAAATCAGCTTTGCGGCCGAATCGGCAATGGAGGCATTGACGGCTTCTGTCGCGCGTTGCTGAACCCGTGCGCTGGATGGTTCAAGCTTCTTCGCCATCTCGTGAGTGATGGCGAAATATACACCGTCTCGGCGCTTGAGTCCGCGTGGATTGGTGGGGTTCACGATGCTCAGCCTTCCGACTGTGATCCCATCCTGAGTCACGACCCCGTCCGTATTTACCTGCAATGGGATTCCGCGTTTGGCCGGCGTTCCGCTGGTTTCCTCAACAACAAATTCCATCCCGTCGCCGTTCACGAGACGCCCTGATTCCGACACTTGAAGCTTGCCCTGCCTGGTGAGTAGTGTTTCCTCCACTCCCCTAACCTGGAAGAAGCCGGAACCATCGAGCGCCAGGTCCGAATCAGAATTCGTCAACACAAGCTGCCCTTGCGAGAAATCGGTGCGATTGCTCTCTATTTCTGGCACCGCGATGGCAAGTGCTCCTTCCGCTTCATCCACTTCGCCGCTCTCTCGCGTCCGATAGAGAGTATAGGCCTCCCAATCCACTTTGAAGCCTTGCGTTGCGCTGTTCGAAATGTTGTTGGAGATTAGGTCAAGCGCCTCCGAGCGCGTTCTCATTCCAGCCGCCGCAATACTCGAGATCGTGTCCATACGCCGCACGATCAATCATGCAATCGGAAGTCCACTGCCAATTGGCCCCTAACCCCCACTTTTCGATGGATTTGTTCAATTCTGGAACACCTGTTTCACCGTGCAGTCTCACAATGGTTCCCGAAATGAAACATTCTCCAGCATCCCATTGGGGGATCTTCCTGGTGAGGTGATGGAACTGAAGGGGAATCTTGATTGGCAAATCGCGTGCAGTGGCAAAGCTGTGATCGCGGTGACTGATATTGGCTGCCCGGGAAATGTAACGAGTCAGCATAGGTCCGGAATCCAGCACCGGATGGAGTCAGAGTCACGTTCCATCGCAGATTGGGACGAGGCCATTCAGGACGCCGAAGGTGAGCATCGCCCATTGACGCCGAGTAGTCCATCGACTTCTGATTCAAAGCAGTCCACAGGAAAATCTCGCTCCGGTTCGAATACCGGTTTGCGTAGACAAATGAGTGAGGGTGGGACAACGGTAAACAGCGATCAGAACGAGGCTGAGAAAGCGCTGGTGCAGACTTCACCCTGGATCTCTGGTTCGTCCATCAGCCTGTATTCCTCACAGCAAGAATCGGCCTGGGCCGGCGCTTCTACCTCTTCGGCGGAAGATGTCCAGTCTTCTGAGGCGGGGGAACCAAGTGAACCTGCCCAAGTACTGGTCGAGTGCCTGTCCGCTTCGTTAAAGCCCGGGACTGAGGCCCCTCTAAACTCGTTACCCGTCACGCCCTATCCCAATGGCATTTTCTTAGCCCTTACGACCAGGAAGGAAACTGTAGTCAGCTTGACCCAGTCCTCCTTGGAAGTGGTCCAAGCGATGCTCACCACACCTCTTGCCGCCTTTGGAGCAGAGCCTCCGGGGAATCGTCAGTTCGTTGGGATCACAACCACCTCAGTGGATGGCGGAGTGCCGTCCGTTCCAGTCGCCGACCAGTCCATTGGATTCGCACCCACTGCGACAGCTGAGGAAACACCACTGGAACTCTTGAGTCGGCCTTCACACGAGTCTGCAATTGCAGACGATCCTGCCGGCCGCACCAATTGGGATTGGAAAGAAACCCCGGCGGAACTCTGTCCAGCAGCAGAATCTGGCGCTCCAGCTACCGCGGTGACGGACATAGCTGCGGTGGTGTCGTTCATCCAGAATCGCGCTGGCAATGAAATGGAGACGCCGCAGAGCGGAAGCACCGAATCTGCCGTGAACGAGCGTGGCTCAAACGGCGGGCACCCGGGAAAGCCACAGACTCCTGCGAGGTTCTCTGGCGTAATCCAGGCCACGAGAATGGCTGGAGACGCCAACCCGGGAATCAGGGCCTTCTCAGGATTCATCTGGCGGGACGAACACTCTGCTTCTGTGCAACATCCTCCACCGGACGGTTTGCTCAAGAGGGCCGGGTCGCCAATCACCGAGCGAATGCCCCTCAATTCTCAACTCTGGGCCACCACAGCAACACATCGCACAAGCGAGCTCGCAGGAGGCGAGCCAGCTCAAGTCTACGGAGGTAGCGAAACCGAACTGAACCGCGTTTGCGATACTCAGATTCAGCCATCCCGGCAGGACGACAACCCAGGATTGAGTCCACTCCTTGCCTGCAAAGTTGACGAGGCAACGGAACTCGAGAGCCGGTTACGGGAATTCGATGGCGCCGCGCGACCGCGAATGGCAATCGAATTGTCGGCAGCCAGAGACACTGGGATCGAGCCCATGTCGGCGAATCTCGGCGAGGATGATGAGGTACCCCGAAGTCCCGCAAGGCACGAGCTCGTAGGAAAGACACAAGGGGAAGAGAGACTGCCAACGGGGTCGAAGGCAGAGACAGCAGCAGCACCGGCAGCAGAGGGCGTCACATTAGCGATCTGGTCAACAACCGAGATCTTGGCCCATCCAAAGACAACGCAGGCACCCGAGGTTGCTGGGCAGGCGCATACAGAGACACCTGTCGGTCCGATTGCGCCTCTAGATGAAGAACATGAGCCTTCGGGTCAGACCGATCGCGTTGTTCAGAATCTCGCAATTCGCATCCAGGACGGGAATCAACGGAGGGTTGATCTTCGGTTCGCAAATTCTGGAGACGGAGTGCACCTCTCGGTGAGTTCGGGAGATTTGTCGCTGGCGCATCACCTCAAGACGGAATTGAGCTCACTGCATTCGAAGCTCACAGAGGCGGGACTCGCAGCTGACCTGCGCCCATCTGACCTGCCGGAGTCGGCGCACCTGCACTGGACCAAGACACCTGGCCCAAGAGGTTCTCGGGAAGAGTCGCTAACCCGCCCTGATGCGGCCGCGACCAAAAACTCGCTTGACACGCGCCACTCCGACAGCGGAAATCGCCAAAGCCGCCACTCACGCAACTGGAACGAAGAGCTCGAAGACTTGAGCCAAGCCTCCGCAATACGTCGACTTAGGAAATAGAGGAATTGTCTATGAGCACAGTCACATCATCTGCGGCGAACATCAACTGGGGAAACATATCCGATCTGATTGCCGATAGATCGAGTACATCTACAACGCCTGGCGCAACAAAATCCTTAGCGAATAAGGAAGTCTTTCTCCAACTGCTCGTCGCGCAGCTGAAAAACCAGGACCCGACAAAACCCGCCGACGGCGTCGAGTTCATCACCCAATTGGCCCAATTCACGCAACTGGAGGAGTCGATGAGTCTGCGTCAGTCCGTTGACGACATAAAAGCAGCGATTCAGAAGGCAGTATCCGGGGCGTCTGCAAATCTGCCGTAGCTGTGCGATCGCATTCCGTTTCGAGGGAGTTCATCATGTTCACGTCATTCTCTACAGCACTCAGCGCCCTTGGGGCCCATGCTACCGCAGTAGATGTGGTTGGCAACAATCTCGCGAATTTGAATACGCCAGGCTTCAAGGCCAGCGTTGTTGCCTTCAGCGACCTCGTCACTCAGTCTCTGGGGGCAGGATTAGGCGAGACTCAGGTCGGGTTTGGCGTCGCCCGCCCCACCACAATTCGCCAGTTCTCCCAGGGAGCCATTCAAGCCAGTTCTGGTCCGCTGGATGTCGCCATCCAAGGAGATGGGTTCCTCGTCGTCAGGGATCCCGTGTCAAATAGCGTGCTCTACACGCGTGGAGGCAATCTGCAAGTCAACAAGGCTGGACAGCTTGTAGTGCACCCCAAAACTGAGACACGGCAGGGGTACGCGAAGGGGACACTCAGCGGTCAGAATAGGAGAACCGATGAGTGCAAAGTATGATCGCCACAGTCCGGAGTTCAAGCGTGAGGCGCTGCG
>JAIBBE010000017.1 GCA_019694835.1 Fimbriimonadaceae bacterium
AGGCAAGAGAGTGGGAACCGACCGGCCCTTGGCCGGGCGAGAAGGAAGGGCGACCCGAAGAGGGCCGTCAGGAAACGAAGGAAGGTGCGCGGACAGGAAGGGCCGCGCGAAGGAGGAACTGCCAGGAAGTCGAGAACCCCGGTGGACCGGTGCCAGGTGGTGCAAGGCCCGTGGCATCACGCGTCGCCAGCGGGAGGCTGCCCGATAACGCTGGAACGAAGTCAAGGCCGAGTTCGTCTACCCCGGCCCAGGGAAGGTCCAATCCCGAGGTGCCCGCGGAATGCAGGCACTCACCATCTGCCGCGGCGTGGTTGTCCGCGCCATGCTCATGATGGCCGGACGGTGCCTCGCCGTGATCGTGATGGTGGTGATCCTCGTGGATCTCGTGGATCAGCCCGAAGTGCTGCAGGTGCACGTGGGACGATGCCGGCAGCCAGAAGGCCACCAGCAGTAACGCCACCATGCGCCAGACAGAATCCACGCCGGGACGTTGAAGGCGAACGCTCCGCCATTCAAGTGTCGCGTGCGACGAGGCCTGGAGGTCGGGATTCAAGGACCTGCGACAAGCATCCGAAAGAGAAGTGGGGCGGCGTTCGAGTCGCCGGAGCTCTGCGGTTGAACTTCGCCGGACCCCGTGCTACCAGTTCGCGCCGTGCGGTTGCTAAGCCGAATATGTTTCCTGACGTTGGCCCTCCTTTGGGTGCCACTGACGGCGCATTGTCGGATCGCGTCGGTGCCAGGTCTGGAGTTCCTTCGTTGCGCCGACCACGAGCATTCCGGGAATCAGGATCATCAATCCTGCGAGGATTGCGGTTGCTGCACTCAGGAAAGCGGGAAGTACCAGTCCTCGCGCTGGGAAGACCTTACCCCTGACCTGCATCCCGATCTCGTCGAGGCCATCGAATGCATCGCCGTCGACGTCGGTTTACCCGCCGAGGAGTCTAAAGGTGTACTGGTTGCAGCACCTCCGCCTCCTTTATCGACCTCCTGGGCTTTTGCCCTCCGTCTCGCCCTCCCCGTCCGAGCCCCCTCCGCAGCTTCCTGAACGACTCACGCACCCCGCGTGAGTCTTCGCATTCCTTGGTACGCATGCATTTGCATGCCGTGTTACGTCCATTTCATGCATTCAACCATTCACCTATCTCATGTTTTCCATGCCATCGCCTGCTGCGTCCATGCTTCACGGCGCCCGTCGGGGCGTCGTGATCCTCCTCGTGATCAACCTGATAACCCGTCAAGCCCTCGCTTCGACGAATAGCCCGCCCGCTGAACTCGCTTCTACCACATTGGAGGCCGTCGTGGATGAAGCTCTCGGCAAGAATCCAGAACTGAGGTTTTACGAGGCCGAAATCGCGGCGGCCACCGCCGCCCGAAGGACGGCGGGCTCCTGGCGCCACCCGGAACTGACTGGGACGATCGGCCATAAAACGGCGGACGGCGGCGGTCTGAGTGCGGAAGGCGTTGCGTGGTCGGTGTCGGTTCTCCAGCCCTTCGAGTGGCCGGGCCGCATCGGACTCCGCAAAGCCGTCGCCAATCATGACGTGGAGTTGGCCAACCTGGGTCTTGCCCGATTCAAGACCGCGCTTGCAGGTCGCGTTCGGGCACTGGCCTTCACTCTCTTCGCTGCCCAAGAAAAGTCAGCCGCTGCAACGGAGGTGGCTGATCGATTCAAGGCGCTCAGGGAGGTCCTGGTCCAGCGCGACCCGGCGGGTCTCACGCCGCTGCTTGAGATTCGGGTTATCGAGGCAACGGAACTCAACGCCCAGCGCAAGGCGAGCGAAGCGCTCTTGATTACGCAATCGGCACTCCTGGAACTTAATCAGCTCAGGGGAGCGCCGCCCCAAATCGCGGTGAAGATCGCCGATAGCTCCCTGGCATTTCGACCACCCGAGGACCGCGACGAACTGCTGGCGATGGCACGCACCAACAACTTCGAATTGAAGGTTCGAGCCGTCGAACTCGCCCAACAGGGCTTCAGGGTTGATCTCGCGCGCAACGAACGATACCCGGCGATTGCGCTCGGGCCCACCTTTGCCGAGGAGAACGCCGGATCGGATCGCGAACGAATTCTCGGCGTTGTTGTCTCGCTGCCGCTGCCTCTCTGGAACCGGAACCGCGGGAATGTCGAGGCGGCCTCGGCGCGACAAACCCAAGCCGCGGTGTCCTACGAACTCGCGCAGAGGGACGTCACCCGCCGCGTACTCGAAGCGGCCCTTACTTATGAGACCAAGCTCCGGGAGATGGCCAAATGGCGCCCGGATTCGGTGGCGCACTTCCGGGAGGCGGCCGAGGTCGCCGACCGCCACTACCGCCTCGGAGCCGTTCCCATATCCACGTACGTGGAGCTCCAGAAGCAGTATCTGGATGCGGTCGAAGGTCTCTTGGACACCAAGAGGGAGGCGCTGGAAGCTGCGGTCCAATTGGAGCTGCTTACCGGGGTTCCCATGCCGTTATCCCGTGCCACCCCAACGAAGGAGGGCAAGTGAAGCACTTCACGAACTGCTGGCTGCCTGTGGCTGCGGCGCTTGCGACTGTCGTGTCGACAGGCTGTGGCCCGAAGAATTCAAGCGCACCAGACGCACACGCTACGGAAAGCCACGAGGAAGGCGATGGGCACGCTCATGGCGAGGAAGGTGAATCGGCCGCCGGAGCCACGTTCAAACCTGGGAAGGGCGTGATCGTCACCGAGGAGACCAAGAAAATTCTGGGTCTCGAAGTCGCCGACGTCTCGGAGGAACGGCTCCCCGCCGAGACCAGGTTCACGGCCCAGATATACGGCGAAAGACACCATCACCTCCCCAATCCGGCCGACCACTCCGGGTGCGACGTCCATGGTTCGGGGCTCGTTTCCGAAGAAGTCGCGTCCGATTTGAAGAAAGGTGATTCCGTCCTGATCCAGATTCCCGCACGCGAGCCATTGCGTGGGGTTATTCTGGCCATCCAGAAGGCGGTGGCGCTGGGAGAATCCGAAGTCATTGTCGGCATCTCCAACGCCATCGCTGTTCTGCAAGCCGGAGAGTTCGTTCCCGCCTCGATCATCCATCCCGTGGAACAGCCCACGGCCACCGTGCCTCGATCGGCACTGCTTCGGACCTCGGAGGGCACCTTTGCCTATACGGTCAACGGCGATGCGTACTTTCGAACGCCGGTTCGCACGGGTGCCGAGAGCGGCGGCCGGATCGGCATCACGGATGGCTTGCTACCCGGAGACCAAGTCGTTGTGAAGCCCGTGCAGACACTTTGGTTGATCGAACTCCGTGCCACCAAGGGCGGCGGACACTCCCACTAAACAAGGCCTAAAGGTTCTCACACCATGAAAACGATCTCTGCTCGAAGCCTCTCCATCGGATCAAGCCTGCTGGTTCTTCTATCGTTGGCCAACGGCTGCGCGACTTCGCCAACACGCCCCGGACTGCGTACCACCGTGAAATCTGGATCCGGTGTTCGGGTTACCAGTGTCCGCGTGTCCGACACCCCCAAGGGCGTCCAGGTCTCTGGCACCGTGGGCAGCACGTTTGGGTACTTCCAATCCCCACGACGGCACATCGACATCGAGGTCCTCGGTCCTGAAGGAAGGCTTTCCAGCCGCACCCCGACCAAGTTCTTCCCGAATCCGATCCGGCATTCCCGCTTTGTGAGGTCCCATTCCAGCTTCGCAATCACACTGCCCGAACCTCCCCCTGCCGGCAGCACGGTTCGCGTCGCTGTTCACGCCACCTCCATCGCGGATTGCCGCAACTGACACCATATGCTGCACCGTCTCCTTGAGTTCTCGGTCCGGCAGCGGGTCTTCGTGCTGCTTGCGACGCTGGTGTTGATCGGCGTCGGAATCTGGTCGGCGCTGCGCCTTCCCATCGATGCGGTTCCCGACATCACCAATGTCCAGGTCCAGGTCAATACTGCCGTTCCTGCCCTCGCTCCGGAGGAAATCGAAAAACTCGTCACGTTCCCAATCGAGAACGAGATGGCCGGCATCCCGGGTCTGGTCGAACTGCGGTCCCTCTCCAAGTTTGGCCTCTCACAGGTCAATCTGATCTTCGAGGACGGCACCGACCTGTACCGATCGCGCCAATTGGTCAGCGAACGGCTTCAGACTGTCGTCGACGATCTTCCTACGGGAATCACACCCAAGCTCGCTCCGATCAGCACCGGACTCGGGGAGATCTTCTACTACGTGGTCGAATACGAGCCGGGCGCCACCAACAAACCTCCCACCCGCGAGGCCCAATTGATGGAGCTCAAGCTCCTCCATGACTACGTCATCAAACCGCGGCTCCGTTCGACTCCTGGTCTGGCGGAGGTCAACGCTCAGGGCGGATACGAGAAGCAGATCGTGATCCGCCCAAATCCGGACCGCCTCAAGAGCGTTGGCATGTCCTTCAGCGAGATCGCGGCGGCGATCGGGGAAAACGTCGAGAACGCGGGAGGGAGCGTCATCCAACTTGCGGGGGAGCAAGTGACGGTTCGTGCGGCCGGCCGCGTGCAATCGGTACAGGAGATTGAGCAATTGCCGTTGAAGTTCGGTTCCCGCGCCACCCCGCTGCGAGTTAAGGACGTGGCCGAGGTCGGCATCGGCAAGGCCGTTCGGACGGGCACCGCCACCTACAACGGCGAGGAGGCCGTTCTCGGGACAGCCCTGATGCTGTCCGGTGAAAATAGCCGGCTGGTGGCACGACGCGTGGCGGAGAAGCTGGCGGAGATTCAACCCAAGCTCCCCTTGGGCGTGAAGATCATCCCGGTCTATGATCGAACGGTCCTCGTGGACCGCACGATCCGCACGGTTGAAACGAGCCTGTTTGAAGGTGCGATCCTCGTGGTGGTCGTGCTCTTGGTGATGCTGGGCAACTGGCGCGCGGCACTCATTGTCGCCCTTGCCATTCCTCTCTCACTCCTGTTTGCCATGACAGGAATGGTCGAGGGTCGGGTTTCCGGCAACCTGATGAGCCTTGGAGCTATCGACTTTGGCCTCATTATCGACGGAGCAGTCGTGATGGTGGAAAACATCATCCGCCACCTCGCCGAACGTCAGCACAAGCTGGGCCGTCGGCTTTCCGCGGTGGAACGCGCCCACGAGGTTCTGGTCGCCGCCAAGGAAGTCGCCAGCCCGATGTTCTTCGGCGTCATCATCATCACGGTCGTCTACTTCCCCATCCTCGCCCTGACTGGGATCGAAGGGAAGATGTTCAAGCCCATGGCCATCACCGTGATCTTCGCCCTGGTGGGTGCTCTCGCCTTGGCGTTTACACTCATGCCCGCACTTTGTTCGTACTTGTTAGGCGGGAACATCCAGGAACGGGACAGCCTTCTCGTCCGTACGGCCAAGACGCTTTACGCGCCGCTCCTCGCCCTTTCCCTACGGATGCGCTGGCTAGTCGTCCTCGGAGCGCTCGGGTTGCTCGGGACGGCCATGCTGATTTTCGGCCGGTTGGGAGCGGAGTTCGTGCCCCAACTCGATGAAGGTTCGTTCGCCACCCACATGATCCGCACCACCAGCATCGGGATCGATGCCAGCGTGGAGATGCAGAAGCAGGGTGAGAGGGTCCTCTTAGAGAAGTTTCCGGAAGTGGCCTACACCTTTAGTCGCCTTGGCACAGCCGAAATCGCCAGCGATCCCATGGGCGTCAACGTCGCCGACACCTACATCATGTTTAACCCGATCGAGAAGTGGCGAAAGGTGGATGGTCTGCCGATCACCAAGGACGCCCTGGCGAAACTGATGACCGAAGAACTTGGAAAGCATGTTCCGGGCGAAGGTCACCTCTTCAGCCAACCCATCGAAATGCGCTTCAACGAGATCTTGGAGGGAACCCGGGCGGACATCGCCGTGAAGGTGTTCGGCGAGGACTTTACGGTCATCGAGAAGATCGCCAGTGAAGCTCGGGAGATCTTGGAGAAGATTCCCGGGGCGGCTGACGTCGAATTCGATGCCCTAGGGAAATCGCCGCTCCTCGAAATCCTCCCGAAGCGGGAAGCGATGAGCCGCTACAACCTCCACGCCGCCGAATTGAACCGGGTTGTCAACACCGCCCTGGCCGGGCAGGAGGTCGGTAAACTCATCGAGGGGAACCGTCGATTCGATATCGTCGTGCGACTCGACGAAAGCCTCCGGGAACAGATCGACGACCTCAAGCGACTGCCGGTGCGGGTGGATGACGGGGGTTTGCTCACCTTGGGACAGGTCGCTGACTTCCGGGTCGCTGAGCAAGTGGCCTCCATCTCCCGGGAGTTCAGCCAACGGCGCGCCGCCATCATGGTCAATCTGCGCGGCCGCGACGTCGAGGGTTTCGTTCTCGAAGCCCAGCGCAAGGTCGCCGAGGGCATTCAGTTGCCCGACGGTTACACCATCGAGTTCGGAGGCCAGTTCAAGAATCTCCAGGAGGCTCGGGAGCGCCTGGCAATCGTAGTGCCGGTGGCCCTTGGCCTCATCTTTGTGCTGGTCTTCATGGCCTTGGGCAGCCTGCGGCAAACCCTGCTCGTCTACACGGGGATCCCACTGGCCGTGACCGGTGGCGTCTTTGCCCTGTGGCTTCGTTCACTCCCCTTCAGCATCTCGGCCGGCATCGGGTTCATCGCCCTTTCCGGAGTCGCCGTGCTCAACGGGCTCATGATGATCTCCTACTTCAATCTGCTGCGCGAGCAAGGCCGCGACGTCGCCCACTCGGTCCGCGAAGGTGCGATGACCCGATTGCGCCCCGTGCTCATGACTGCCCTGGTCGCCTCGCTGGGGTTCGTCCCCATGGCCATCGCGACCGGCGCGGGAGCCGAGGTGCAGCGCCCGTTAGCCACAGTCGTCATTGGCGGCATTCTTAGCTCCACCTTCCTGACGCTGGTTCTGCTCCCCACCCTCTATGAGTGGCTGGAGAAGCAGAAGCCCGCGGAGGACGAGCCCGGGGACCATCCGTCGGGCGCAGGTGAAGCAACTCCCGATGCCACACCGGCTTCCTGATTTGCTTATGAACGTCCACCTGACCACCATCGGATTGTTCATCGTCACAGCACTGGCCGAGATCTTCGGCTGCTACACGTTTTATCTTTGGCTGACGCTGAAGAAGTCGCCGGTATGGCTCGTGCCTGGCGTCGTGAGTCTCGTGCTCTTTGCGTGGCTGCTCACGCTTCATCCCACGGTGGCTGGAAGGACCTACGCAGCGTATGGCGGAGCCTATATCGCGGCATCGCTGGCGTGGCTCAGGTGGGTGGACGGCCAGTCGCCCGACCGCTGGGATCTCCTTGGGGCGCTGGTCTGCCTGACCGGCGCGGCCATCATCTTGTTACCCCGCATCAAACCCCTAACCTCAGAATGAAAGGATAGAACTCGCCATGAAATCATACCTCCGCATCCTCACCCTGGCCGCCGCTCTTGGCGTCGGCTTGTTCACCGCCACCGCAGCCGACAAACACGACCATGCCCACAAGGCCACGCCGAAAGGCGGTCGATTGCTCGACAAGACCGAACCGC
>JAIBBE010000013.1 GCA_019694835.1 Fimbriimonadaceae bacterium
GGGAAAGCCAGTGCCGAAATGGCGAGCGCGCCGAATACGAATTCCTTAATCATCCTCTAACCTCCAATTTTCTTGCAAGCGACGCTTGCACAGTCAACCAAAAGCAGGATACGTGAATCCGGTTCCAAGAATTCCCGCCGTCGCCCTCGACGCCATCAGAAGAGTCATGTCAGCGTCAAAATAGCGACCTCGGGACGACAGAAGAGTCGGGAGGGTGGGCCTGTCGTTCCAACGCCGCGCGTCACGAAGATCGGCGTGGGGGCCTCGGGATAGAAGCCGCGTACGTACCGCTTCCCGTTCTCGGTGTGCATCGGCGCCCAGCCCCACGGGGTCAGGAATTGGCCTCCGTGGCTGTGACCGGAGAGCACCAAGTCCACGCCAACGGGCAAGAGATCGGCAAGGTCCGGCTCATGCCAGAGCGCCACGATCGGGGCGTCGGGATGGTGGTCTTCGGGCTGGGCGAATGCTTTGCCAAGATCGGCTCGGCCCTCGTTCGCCGAGTCGATCCCCACCCACCGAATCCCCTGGTGCAGCCACGACTCGTTGCGCAGGAACTTGATGTTCAGGGCGTCGCAGATCCCTTCGAGCAGCGACGGATCGCCGAAGCCGTAGTAGTCGTGGTTGCCCGGAATAGCGACGACGTTGCCTTCCATGATCAGCAGGGGCTCCAGGACTTCGCCGAGCATGTGGGGGACGTCTTCCTTCCAATGCCCGACGAAGTCGCCCGCGATCACGACCATATCGGGCGATTCGTCCAGCGCGGCGGAGACCGCGCGCTGGGCCAGTTCGAACGTGTAGCGGTCGCGGACGTGGAAGTCGGCGAGAAGCGCGATCCGGAAGCCGCGCAAGGATTCCGGCCAACCTCGAAGCCGCAGCGTGTAGCGTTCGACGGTCAGTTTCTTGGACTCGACGAGCGCGCCGTACACCAACACGCCCGCCCCGACCAAACCGGCTCCGAGGAGAACCTTGCCGACCTTCACAAGCCGTATTCCGCCCAAGAATTCGGCGTCTCCCAAACCCTGACCCGCTCCAAGGTCACCGCCCCGGCCGGGATCGCGTAGTGGCCCTCACTAAAGCCTTCTTTCAGGATTCGATCCACCGTCTGGAAGAGCCAGCGCGCCAGGACTTCGGTCGTGGGGTCCTCGTTCTCGAAGACCACCAAGCTCTGCGGATAGACGCCCTGCATGGACGCGAGCAACGGATCCTTGGAGTTCAGGGCCATGGCATGGTCGAGGGCCTCAATCTGATGCTCCAAGGCCATTTTCAAAGCCTTGAAGTCGCAGACCATGTCGTGGGCGTCAAGCCCTTCCCCGCTGACGACGACTTCGATTCGGCGCGTGTGGCCGTGCGGATAGCGGCAGGCTTCCGGGTGCTTGCTGAGCATGTGGCCCGACTCGACGACGAACGAGCGGCAGATTCGATAGCGAGCCATCTAAGGCTTCTCCGCGCGTTCTTTGATCGCCCCCAGAACGCTTTCCATGTTCTTGATCACGATGCTGTGAACCACTTTCTTCACCAGCGGTCCGACGGCCGGAACAACGTATTCATATTCCAAATAACTGTCGAACCTCGTGCCCTCACCTTCTTCTACGAACTTCCAGGTGCCTTCGAGTTTGTCGTAATCGCCCGAGACTTGCCGAAAAACGCACGTGTGAGCGTCGTCGTCCCAGATATCCTCTTGGCGCCAACGCACTTTGAGGCCAAACGTCGGAATGAGCCCGACCCAATCCGAAATGACCTTCGGGCCCTCCGTCGAGACGATCTCGAGCGACTTCACGTCCTTCATGAATTCGGGAAACGAGCGGTTGTCGCGGGCGATTTCGTAGACCTTGTCGAGCGGGGCATTGATGTGAACGGTGGTTTCGACGATGGGCATGGCTTTCCGGGTACCGTTATACCGTCGGCAGGCAAAGCACGGCCCTGTGGCGACGAACTTGAAGTCATGGGACGATTGGCGACGGCGCAAGAGACAATGCAGGCACTGGTGTTGGACCGCCCCGGCAGTCTCATTCTCAATCAAGTTCCCATCCCTGAACCTGGCCCCGGCGAAGTCCTCGTCCGCGTGCGAGCAGCGCTCACTTGCGGTACCGACTTGAAGGCCTTCCTGCGCGGCCATCCCCAGATCCCCATGCCCGGCCTGCTTGGCCACGAATACAGCGGCGAAGTTGTCGCCGTGGGGACCAACGCGCCGTTCGAAGTCGGCCAGCGGGTGATGGGCGTTCACTCTGCGCCGTGTCAGGCGTGCTTCTGGTGCGAGAACGACCAAGAGAACCTGTGCGAACGGATCATGGCGACCAAGGTGCTCGGGAGCTACGCCGAGTACCTGCTCATCCCCGCCCACATCGCGCGGCTGAACCTGTTTGAGAAGCCCGATTCGCTGAGCTTTGAACGCGCGGCGATGCTGGAGCCGCTGGCCTGCGTCGCGCATGGCATCGAGGTCACGCGTCCGCGCCCCCACAGCCACGTGCTCATCATCGGCCCCGGCGCGATTGGGCTCATGTTCGCAGCTGTTTTCCAGCGTGGCGGAGCCGCGTCGGTCACGGTGATCGGTCGCAATCCTGACCGGCTGGCGCTTGCCGCGTCGCTCGGTGCCCAGACCGGGTTCCTACGCGACCTGCCGCGCGAGCCCAAGTTCGACGTTGTCGTCGAGTGCACGGGCCGCGAGGAGATTTGGGAGCAGAGCATCGATTACGTGCGGCGTGGCGGCAAGGTGGTGCTCTTCGGCGGCTGCCCGTCGGGTTCGCGCGTGTCTTTCGATACTCGCCGCGTGCACTACGATCAGATCGAACTCATCAGCCCTTTCCACTTCGGCACCCGCGCCGTCCGCACCGCCCGCGAGTGGCTCCTCGACCCCACCCTCAACGTCGATCCCCTCATCTCCGGTGAGCGATCGCTGTCGGATGCGCCGCAGGTATTTGCGGATTTGCAGGAGGGCCGGGGCATCAAGTACGTATTCAGACCCTAATGCTCTGAGCCATCCAGAACTTCTCTTCAACGTAAAGTCTGGGTGTAGGCTTTCAGCGTCTCCTCGGCGGCGCGACGCCACGTAAAGTGATTGGCCACGTGCTCGGAGAGAACCTGCGAACGGGGGCGGGACAGCGCGCGGCGCGTGGCGGACAGCATCGAGCGGAGACTGTGGGGATCGACGTAGTCGGCCCGGTCGCCGAAGTAGTCCCGAGCGGACCCCACCTCCGTGGAAACGATTGGCGCACCCGCGAGGGCGGCTTCCAGCGATGCCAGCCCCGGAGTTTCGCGCAGGCTCGGCAGGGCGTGAAGTCGGCAGAGCGCATAGAGACCATGCAACACCGGGCTCGGCTGCTGGCCAAGGAGGATCGCCCCCGCCGCCGCGCATTCTTCGGCATATCCGGGTCGCGGTGCACCGGCGCACGCAACTGTGAGACCGCTCGGCGCAATCGCGCGGATGTAGGCAAGCTGATTCTTGACCGGCTCGACACGGGCCGCAATCAAGATGAAGGCGTCGGGCTTCAAGCCGTGTGCCTCTAAGACCGCCTGAGCCCCTTCCCGATCGACCTCGGGATGTGGATCGATGCCGTTAGGGACGACGTGGATCGGTGTGGTGAAACTGGCGAGCGCGCGCAGGCCCACCGCTTCCGAATCCGAATTGGGAAGGAGCATATCGCTGTCGGTAAGTATCGAGCGATGGACGGCGCGCTGGTCATACGCTTGCCGTTCGATCCGCCGCTGGGCCCACGCCCGTGCGATCCGGGTTCCGAAGACCTTCCTCGCAAGTCGCCACTTGGGGCTGCGATCCAGAACTTCTTCGACAGCGAAATCCCACCAAATGGTGCTGACCGCCACCTTGCGCCCAGCGTCCTTCGCGGCCCGGAGTTGTGAGGCGGTGAAGTCGAAGGTCTGGAGATTGAAGAGATGCACGAGGTCGAATTCGCGGAAGCGCTCTTCTGGTTGCGCACCAATTCCGATCTCGACCTCGACTCCAAGTTCGCGCAGGTGGCGCGCAGTTTGGTCCATCTGGACGGTATCGCCTCCCATCGCGGTGTAGGCGTCCTCCCGGTTGACAATGAGGACTCGCATCCTCGCTACTCCCACTCGATGGTGGCGGGCGGTTTGCTGGTCAGATCGTACAGGACTCGATTGACCCCCGCGACCTCGTTCACGATCCGGTTGGCGACGTGCTCCAGGAATTCGAACTCGAACGGAACGGCGGTCGCGGTCATCGCATCCTCGCTCTGCACAGCCCTCAACACAATCGGGTGCTGGTACGTGCGTTCGTCGCCCATGACGCCAACACTCCGCACGTCGAGCAGCGCCGCGTAGGATTGCCAGATCCCCTTCTGCAGGCCTCGCTTCCGGATCTCTTCGCGGAAGATCGCGTCGGCTTCTTGCACGATATGAACGCGTTCGCGTGTGACTTCGCCGAGGATGCGCACGCCGAGGCCGGGGCCGGGGAAAGGCTCGCGGTCAACCATCTCGTCCGGCAGTCCGAGGCGACGCCCGACCTCGCGAACCTCGTCCTTGAATAGCCACTTGAGCGGCTCGATGACTTTCAGGCGCATCCAGTCGGGGAGGCCGCCGACGTTGTGATGGGTCTTGATCTTGGCCGCTGTCGGTGACCCGCTCTCGATGATGTCGGGATAGAGCGTCCCTTGGGCAAGGAAGTCGCATCCCTTGAGTTCATCGGCATGGACTTCGAAGGCTCGGATGAACTCGGCCCCGATGATCTTGCGCTTCTGCTCGGGGTCGGTCACACCAGCGAGGGCGTCGAAGAACTGATCGCGGGCGTCGATGACGACGAGATTGGGGTGGAAGGTCTCGGTGAATGCCGCCACCACACTTTCCGCCTCGTTCTTTCGGAGCAGGCCGTGATTGACGAAGACACACGTGACTTGGTCGCCCACAGCCCGACTCACGAGCGCCGCGACCACGGAACTATCCACCCCGCCGCTGACCGCGCAGAGGACGCGGCGGTCGCCGACCTCTTCACGAATGCGAGCGAGGCTCTCCTCGATGAAGCTCTCACTTGTCCAGTCGCCCATCAGTCCGACGCGTTCGAGGAGAAATCGCTTCAATATGGTTTTGCCGTCCAGCGTGTGGCTGACTTCGGGATGGAACTGAACTCCGAATCGCTTGCCGCTGGCGTCCTCAAACGCGGCGACAGGGCAAGAGTCGGTCGATGCGGTGACGCTAAATCCGGCCGGGGGGGCGAGGACTTGGTCGCCATGGCTCATCCAGACTTGGTCGCTTGCGAGGCCGTCGATCAGTGAGCCCGTGGCGACGTGATCGAGGTGCCGCCGCCCATATTCGCGCTCACTCGCTCGCTCGACACGACCGCCGAGCCGGTGGGCCATGAGTTGCTGGCCGTAGCAGATGCCCAGGAGTGGAAGGCCGTCGGGGATGCGGGAGAAGTCGAGGTCCGGCGCGACCGAATCGTTGACGCTCATCGGGCCGCCGCTGAGAATGATCGCTTTGGTTTCCCCGTCGGGGAATGAGTCCGGCAACTTGTTCCACGGCACCATCTCGCTGTAGACCCCCAACTCGCGGACGCGGCGAACGATGAGTTGAGTGTACTGGCCGCCGAAGTCGATGACGACGACCTTTTCGTGGGCCACTTGGGTGGGTGCGATCATGCCCAAGGATACCGCCAGACGTGATCCGGACATCGTGTGCCTCTAAACCCCTCTGTCTGGGTTCGTATCAAGGAGTGAAGGCCCAGACGACCGGATTTAGTTCACTCGCAGCCAAGTCTCCCCCGACCAGCCCCGGGAACCAGGAGGCAAGGTCATTTTCTCGCTGCGGGCTGTCGGGAGCAGAGATTCGGGCACCGTCTTCGAAGTAGATGATGGTCATGACTTCGCGGGTCGTGTCCTGCGACCGGTTGCCGGGGGCACCATGCAACACCCATCCGTCGTGGAAAGTCGCGTCACCGGCCGCCATATCCCCAGCCGAGAGAACCTCGTATCCGCGCTCGTGGATCAGGTCGGCAAGGCGCTTCTCGGAGTCGTCCGAGATGTTCAGCGGGCCGAGATAGCCGAGTTCGTGCGAACCTGCCGCGAAGTGCATCGTCCCCATGTCCGCGCTCGCATTGACAAGAGGCATCCAGAGGGTGATGCATTTGACCCCATCGAGCGGCCAATACTGCTGATCTTGATGCCACGGCGTCGGCCCGCCGCCCGGCTCTTTGAAGAGGGCTTGATCATGGTAGAGCCGAACCCCTTTCACCCCCATGAGTTCTGCCGCAACCCTGCCAAATCGCTTGGCCAGGGTAAATCGGGCGACTGCCTCGTCATGCCGCCACAGGTTCATGTTCTGGATGAAGGCTTTGCCGTAGGTGTCCCGATATTCCAGCTTGGCGTAGGCTTTGGCCACTTCGTCAGTCGAGGCCTTGATCCGCTGGCGGTAAAACGCGACTTCTTCCGGCGTGGCGAGGCACCGCACCAACGCGTACCCGTGCTTCTGATAGTGCTCTGTCGTCTCGGGAGCCAGCGCGTAGGGTTGGTCGAATTCGGGAGCGGTGATCATGTCGCGAGGCTACCGGATTTCGTCGAGTTTGAATCGGTCGTGAAGTAGACGTACCGCCCGCTCGGTCTCGGCTTCTGGGATCAGGCAGCTCAGCGAGAGGTCGCTATCGCTGGTCTGGAGGACCGTGATCTGGGCCTCGTGCAGGACGCGCAGGACCGATAAGAACACGCCCGGTTGCTGGAGGTACTCATGGCCGATGAGCGAGACCATCGTGCAGTTCTCGGTCGCCTCAAGGGTAATGGTCCGGACCTCGCCGAGTGGCGCAAGCAGACCGGCTTGCGTTTCGGCTTCCCGCGAAGGCTGATCGCCGATCTGGAAGAGATAGATGGATTTCTCTCCTCCTTCATCGATGGGGATAACGAGACCGTCGAGAAGGTCTTGCACGGTCGGATACTGGCTCCGGGGAACCGCAAATCCGATGCCGGACGGGCTTAGATTCATCATGAACAGGTTCAGACCGTACCGCGCCATCATCTCGTACACCCTCGACTCCAAAGCGGTTCGGTGGACTTCGGGGGCTTGGGTTAGGTCGAAGCGGAAGTAGACGAGCTTGCCCGTGTGGGTAAGTCCAGTGACGCGCCGGCCTGGAAATTTCTCTCGCTTGACGATCTCGGTACCTTCTTCCTCGCCAAAGGTGCTCTTAACCCACAGCGGGATGTCGTACTTCATCGCGATCTCGGCCGCTCGCGGGTGGAGGACTTTCGCCCCGAGGTGGGCGATTTCGGCGACTTCGTCGTAGGTTACTTTTCGCAGGGTTGGCGCTTGCTTGACGAAGTCGGGATCAGCCGTTTTCACGCCGTCGACATCCGTGTAGATCTCCACCGCTTCTGCCCGCATTGCAGCCCCAATGGCCGACGCGGTCGTATCCGAGCCGCCTCGACCGAGGGTCGTAAGTTCTCCGCCGGGGGCACCGTCACCGGCGACGTAGACGCCTTGAAATCCGCAGATGACGGGGATGTTGCCCGTTTCGATGCTCTTGAAGAGCGAGCTAGGATTGACGCCGACAATGCGCGCATTGCCATAGACGCCGTCCGTACGGATTCCAGCTTGGCCGCCACGAAACGACTGGGCTGGATGGCCGAGAGTCTTTAGGGTGTGGGCGAAGATCACGGCTGAGAAGATCTCGCCGCACGCGATCATGAGATCGAGTTCGCGAGGGTCGGGGGCTACATCAGGATCAATCTCACGGAGTAGGGTGATCAACGTATCCGTCGCATAAGGCTGACCCTTGCGACCAATGGCACTGACGACCACAACCGGCTTGAAGCCCTGTTCTTTGGTCGAAATCACCCGCAAGGCAGCTTGATGGCGCGCTTCCGGTGTGGCGACGCTGGTGCCCCCGAACTTCATGACCCTGATCTTCATGCCGACAGGCGCTCCTGAAGCAGATTCGCCAAGTCAGTTGCGCGCGAATCCTCGGTCACGATGAGAAGCCGGTCGTGCATGTCGCCGAGGTGGTCGATATGGGCACCGGAGCCGATTGCCGTCGCGACGATCTTGGCAATCAACCCTTCCTCGTCACGCATGTTCACAGCGTGCACCATGACGATGCTTCGCCCTTCGTTGAGTTCGAACTGATAGCCTGCGCCGGAGAGACAGTCGACGATGGCTCGCGAGCGGTCGGCCGGTATCAGAAATGACAAGCCATCAGTCGTGAGTTTGAGGAAGTCGAGGCTGATTTGAGCGTGCGCAACGGCGTCGAGCACGGCAAGTCGACGATCCAACGTGGGTTCGAGGTCCATCACGTGAACCTGCGAGTATCCCTGCCGAATCTCGACACTGATAATGCCGCGTTTCTTCTCGAACCCGGTCTCATACGAGCTAGCTGTGGTCATGTGGCTGCTCATTTTAGCAGGGCAAGCGGACGTTGGTCGGCAACCGAACCCGGTCATGTCGATGAGAATGATCCGGTGGTCCCTACGGCCATCCGGCCCTTACTGATGTGCTATTTGCCAGGCGCAGGGCGGCGGAATGTCACGCCTTGCCCACACTGCGAGCATTTGCCCTTCAGGCCTTCGGGGGGCACTTTGTCGAGCGGCACTTTGATCTTGTTGCCGCACTTGCTGCAGGTACCGACCAAAAGCTTGCTGTCGGCTGCAGGCTTCGACGGGGCAGTTCCCTTGGCGGGTCCCTGACCCGGGGCGCGGGTCGTGAAGTCCCAGCCGCACTGGCCGCACCGATTGAGGAGCAGCGACATATTGGGCGTACCGCAGCCTGGGCAGAGCGCGATAGTCCGGTCGGTGTAGGTGAGGCCCTGGCAGCGCACGCAAACGAAATTGGGGTCGGCGTTGCTCCGCCCAATCGCTCGCAAGACGCTGCGCTGCCAGTTGATCATCATGTCGGCGATGCGGCGCCGCTGCATCATCTTCTCGTAATCGGGATTGATGATCCGTTGGAACTTGCACGAGCCGCAGGTTCGCAAAACCCGTTCTTCCAGTCCATCGCGAAGCATGGCGTCATCAAGGCAACGGTTATAGATCTTCACCTCTTCATCCGTCAGGTGAATCGTGACGATCCACTGCTCGGGCGGGGCGGCGTTTTTGGGCGGGGTAAGGCCTTTCAGAAGATTCGTGCTCGAGCTCTTCATGAAGTGCATCGCCTGACCGCCGATTCCGGGGAGTCCGTTCGTGGCCACGAGTTGCTCCAGGTTCTTCTGCAGCTTGGCGTCAAGCGATGTGACGACATGAGGGTCGAGGCCGAGCTTCTTCGTCGTCTGCAGGTCCGCTGACAGTCCGGCTGTGACATCGATGACCTGGGTCAGGGTGGGAAAGTTGATGAGGTTCGGACCCTCGACCCCTCGAGTATTCGTCACCGTGGGGATGTGAACACCTGGCGACCCATAGGGGACCGCAGGTGCAGCGGCAACGGGCACCGGGGGCGGAGGCATCGCCACAGGCATCGGGGTCGGGGGAGCCATCGGCGAGGCGGGAGGAGGTACCGTCGGTGGCGCCGCGACAGGTGGCGGAGCGACGGCAGCTGCAGCAGGGACGGGTGGAGAGATGGGGGGCGCCTCTCTCATGGGCTCCTCGTCGGGATCGTCCTCCATTTCGACCGCAATCTCTTCTGAGGAACTCGCGGATGGGCCCGGTGCTGGCTGCGGTTCTACGGGCGTTTGCTGCGGCTCAAACGGGTTCCCCTCCCCTTCGTCGACAAGTGCGGCGGACGCGTCGAATGTCGCCGCCTTGGAGGCGACGGCTGCTCCGCAGGCATGGCAAAACCGCGCGCCCTCAACGAGTTCAGCCCCGCAGCTGGTGCAAAAACCTCCCGTTTCCATCCCTTAGTATTCTGTCGTACCGGTGTCGTAGCTCGTGGCGTCGTAGCTGCTGGTAGTGTCGTAACTGGTCGTGTCGTACGTGGCCGCACCGGCATCATACGAGGTCGTATCGTAGGCTGCGGTCTCGTAGGAGGTGTCGTAGGCCGCACTGCCAGCCGCATATTCGGCATCGGTTTGGGCTTCCCAAGCAACGCTCTCCGCCGATTGCGTGCTCTGCCAGTCATTGGGATCGGAGCCTTGGTTCACCTCATAGAGGTCGTCGAGCGCATCGCCATCGGTATCGTGGTTCAGCGTGTCGGTGCCGATGTTGAATTCTTGGACGTTGGTCAAGCCGTCGTCATCGCTGTCCAGATTCGAGTCCTGGGTGTCAACCCAGTCGACCAGCTCGTTCGGGTGATCCGAAATCTTGTCCCATTGCTCTTGGCCATAGCCCGTGTCGAGCGTGCCATCGCTATCGGTGTCGGACCGGGAGAAATCCTGGACCCCGTCGTTGTTGAGGTCACCCTCGATGAGGTCCGTAACACCATCGTCATTGGTGTCGAACATCTGCACGTCGGCAATGCCGTCGCCAGTTGTGTCGAGAGAACTCATCACCCGCTGCACGCCGCTGCCTTCTTCTTCTGGCATGGCCTCGATGTCGGTCAAGCCCTCGATGCCCAAGCTATCTTCTGGATTCATTTGCGAACCTCCACGGTAATGGCTAACATTATAGAGGGAATTCGGACAGATGCAAGAGAATTTCGGCGAATTCTCCCGGCTCTACATGTTCTGCCAAGACTACGCCAGGCCCATCAGCGGCAAGATCATTCGGAGACACGCCATTGTCACAAGGAATCCCACGATGTCGAAGATCAGGCCTGCGCGCAACATCACCTTCGGCGGGATGAGTCCGCTTGAATAGACGATCGCATTCGGCGCAGTGCTGATCGGGAGCATGAAGCCGAGGTTCGCGCCTATCGTCGCACCGAGCGCCGCAGGAATCGGGTTCACGCCAGCGCCCTGGGCCAACGCGATGGCAACCGGCACCATGATGTTCGCGGCCGCCGTGTTGCTGGCGAGTTCGCTGAGCAGAATTGCCATCGCGGTTGCGAGTGCCGTGATGGCCCACACGTCGTTCGCGCCGAGGCTTTTCGCCATGGAGTCACCGAGAACTTTGGCGAGGCCGCTGGCTTGGGTCGCTTCGCCCAAGGCCAAACCGCCCGCGAACAACAGGACGGTTCCCCACTCGATCCGCGAAGCCTCCAGCCAGGTCAGGGCCCGCTTGGAGGAGGTATCGCGACACGGAATGATGAACAGCACACTTGCCCCGATCAATGCGGCGACCGCTTCTGGAATCCTCGACGAGAAGGCTTTCGCGAGGTCCGTCCCTGTCCCCGCTCCGTACTCCACGGCACCGGGCAGAATCCACAGGAAGATAGCAATGCCAAAGGCGGTCAGGGTGGACTTCTCTGAGTCTTTCAAGTGGCCCATCTTTGCCAGTTCCTCACGGGCATAGCCGTGGGCACAGTCGGTCGACGGCACCGCGACGCGCCAGGTACGCAAGTGGAGCCAAGCCACCAGCAGCATGATGATGGTGATCGGCATCGCGAAGATCGCCCACTGGAGAAAGTTGATGTTCGTGCCGGTCGCTTGACGAATCAGCCCTACGCCGAGCACGTTGGGCGGCGTGCCGATGATGGTGCCCACCGCGATGCTCGAGCCCCATGTGAGCATCAGGAGATAGGAGGTCGCGATAGGATTCCCCTTGGTGCTCACGCCGATGGATCGGAGGATCGTTAAGCCAATCGGCAACATCATCGCCGTTGTCGCCGTATTGCTGACGAACAAGCTGATGGCACAGGCGATCACCCCGAGCGAGAGCAGGGTCGACGACGCGGTCCTTGTCGCCCAGGGCTTGCTCAACAGCCACAGCGCAATTCGACGATCCAACCCCGACACTTCCATGCTCTGGGCAATGATGAAACTGCCGATAAAGAGCAGAATGATCTGGTCGCCATAGGCGCCAAACGCCTGCTTCGTGGGCAGAGCACCGGTGGCCACGAGGGCGACGGTGCTGAGCATCGCGGTCATGGCAAGAGGAAGAGCTTCGGAGATCCAAAGCACGACCGCTGCGGCAAAGACACCGGCGACGATGCGTTGATTCGGCTCGAGCCCACCGACGAGGAGGTAAACCGCCAGCCCCACCGCAAGACCGCCCGCCACCCGCCACGGGCTCGACGATGGTGTCCTTTCCTCTTCGTCGGTGATCGGTGCCATGGTTGAGGCAGGATACCGAAGTCTCTGGTGCCGGAATCTCCACTCTCCGAGCCGTGCGGAGTATAAAGGGGAGGCCATGATCGTTGCCGCACTCCTCGCCATCATCGGTGGTCGGCTCTTGGATGAAGACATCACCTTTAGGAAGACCGTTCTCGACACCCGGTTTGTCTCTGAGGGCGTGGCCGTAGGGGATGTCAACCGGGACGGCAAACTCGACATCCTTGCGGGAACCGTATGGTACGAAGCCCCAAAATGGAAGGCCCATGACATCGCCCCGTTCCAGATTGTGGACCCGAAAAAGGCCTGGAGCAATTGCTTCCATACCTGGGCTGCCGACCTCAACAAGGACGGTTGGACCGACCAGATACTGATCGGCATGCCAGGCGAGAAAGCGACGTGGCGGGAAAACCCCAGAGGAGCGGACAGGCCCTGGAGGGAACATCTCATCTGGCGCAGCGCAGGCAACGAAAGCCCACTCTACGAGGACCTCTTTGGCAACGGCCAGAAGGTGTTGATCATGGCCTACGACGATTCACACTTGGCCTGGTTCGAACCCGCTGTCGACCCCTACGCAGAGTGGATGTGTCACGACGTCAGCGAACTTAAGGGAGCAGGTTCGCAGCGCTATTCTCACGGGCTTGGTGTCGGAGACCTTGACGGCAACGGCAGCAACGAAATCGTCACTACGGCTGGTTATTACGTCGCGCCGAAGAATCCGCGCAAGGAGCGCTGGACGTTTGTCAACGCCGAGCTTGGACCCGACTGCGCTCAAATGCTTGTCGTCGACGTAAACGCGGATAAGAAGCCCGACCTGCTCACGACATCGGCGCACGCCCGCGGCGCGTGGTGGTTCGAGGCTCTCGAGACCAGATTCAAGCGAACCGTGATTGACGAGACCATCTCCGTGACCCACGCGGCCGTTTTGGCCCCTTTCGGAAAGGGCAAAACGGTCAATTTGATCACGGGAAAGCGGAAATGGGGTCACCCTCCCGGCGTTGATGTAGGCTCTGAAGAGGCTCACTGGCTCGTGCGCTACGAACCTCAACGGACTGCGGCCGGAGTCAAGTGGGTCCGACACATGATCGATGAAGACTCAGGCGTCGGCACCCAGTTGGTCGCCACGGACGTGAATGGGGATGGGTTGGTCGATATCGTGACCTCGAACAAGAATGGTGTGTTCTTATTCGTGCAGAAGTCAGCGGCTGATTCCGCGAGGTTTGGAACTTCCTTCGTCAATCACCAACCAAGCCAAAGTTCGCACTGAGAATGGCGTAGTCGGCGATGTCGACCGCCTCGTCTCCATTCAGATCAGCGCGATGATCCCAATCAGGATCGTTGGGTGTTGTGTTGAATGATACCGAGAGCAGGGCGTAGTCGCCAATACCTACTTCGTTATCCCCGTCCGAATCTCCGTTGGTCAAACTAAAAACCAGGCCTGTGACATCGCCTGATCCGAGGAGAACTGGAGTAGCTGTCTTCCTCGCCAGCCAATGGGAGGACTTGACGACGAGTTCATAGGAACCCGAGTGCGTCGTCGATAGGACAAACTCTCCCGATGGGTTAAGCGCAATGCTTGAGTAGGAGTCATAATCGATACCGCTTGCTCGCAGTGTCATCGTCACCTCATGTGAATTCAGCGCTCCCTGCAAATCTTGGAGTTCTACGATGCCGCTCACTGTTGTCCTGTTTGCACTGATCGCACGGTTGATGTTGAGACGACCGGACCGTGAGAGACCTTCCAATTGGGATAGCCGATCGGCGCTGGAGCGAAGCCGCTCTCTTATCTCCGTAGGAGTCTCATTCGGATACTCTGAAAGCAGCAGTGCCGCCGAACCCGCCGCATGAGGAGTCGCCATGCTCGTTCCACTGCCAAGGAGGTAGAAGTTCACCGGGTAAGTGCTTAGAATATCGACTCCTGGGGCAAAGAGATCGACGCTCTTCAGGCCGTAATTCGAGAAGCTTGCCTTCTCATCGAATCGGTTCGTAGCTCCGACCGAGATCACGTTATCGATTTCAGTCGAGAAGCCGGCGGGATACAGAGGAGTCAGATCGGCATCGAATCCGTTGTTCCCAGATCCGGCAACGAAAACGATCCCTGCGCTCATCGCTCGCTGAATGGCCTCGAACTGAAGCTGACTTCTGAAGTTGAACGCATACGAGTTGCTCATGACCTTGGCTCCGTTCTGCCGCGCGTAGTCAATCGCCAGCACGGTATTGCTGAGGAATCCGCTGCCTTGGCTGTTGAACGCCTTGATAGGAATCATGGTGACGTTCCAACACACTCCCGCAACGCCGATTCCGTTGTTGCCGACAGCCCCTATCGTTCCCGCGCAATGGGTGCCGTGACCGTGGTCGTCGGCAGGATTGCCATCGTTGTTGACGAAGTCATAGCCGCGAAGATCGTCGATTCGTCCGTTGCCGTCATCGTCAATACCATTGCCCGGAATCTCACCCGGATTTAACCAAACATTCGCGTTCAGATCAACATGGTTATAGGACATCCCCGTATCGATAATCGCGACTTTGAGCAGCGGGTTACCCGTTTGGCGATCCCAAGCCAACGTAGCATCGATGTCCGCATTTAACAAGCCGCCTAATTGCCCGGTATTCCTCATCGCCCACATTTCCGAAAAGCGCGTATCATTGGGAATGGTCTCCTGGATCGTGCCGATCCAGTCTGGCTCGGCTATGCGTACGACGCCGCTGGCGTAGAGACTCTGTAAGCTCTCATTGACCGACCGATCATTGGTGATGATGAGCCGTTGGAAATACGGGCTCTTCGTGCGGTTGTCATTGGCCAGGCCAAGACGAGCGATGACGTGGTTTTTCGCACCCGATGACACACTGGGCTCGAAAGCAACGAGCACCGCATCGGGGGCACAGTTCGGAAGGTCAGAGGCCAAAGCGTTGAACGGCAGAACTGCCAGGCCAATCTGAAGAAGCCAAATCAAAGGTGCTTTTCTCATGCGCAACATCCTCTTCCGCCGCCAAGAAGTATCTCGTTTGGCGTCGGATGCAGCGTAATTGTTCGAAACACTGGCGCAGTTGCCGGAGACCTACCGCATCTTCGTCTCGTTCAGGTTCTTGCCGACTGATTTCTCAGCCGTATTGATGAAGGTGTCCTTGTCCGCGATGACGGCCTGCGGCGGAAGAGAATCATTTACCGTCGTCAAACCCGGCCACCTCTTGACGGCCGTGCCGATCGCCATGAACTCGATCATGCCGCTGCCGACTTCATACACATAGGTCTTGATTCCGACCACGTCGTCTGCCCCGCAGGCATCGGCGTCGCGGGTGAGGTGGGCGACGGCGTTCTCTCGAGCCTCGTAGATCAGCGTTGTCAACTCGTTGATCTCGCCCCGCACGAGGCTCTTGAACACCGCCTTGACCCCGCCCACAAAGCCGAGCGAGTAGACCGACACACCCAGCACGAGCTGAAGCGGCATGTAGCCCATGTGCACGAGGTTCCACATCTCCTCGTTGGTTAGGTCGCTCGTGATCGGCGTTTGATCATATTCCGGAGGGAGAAGAGGGTGGCGCGCGGCGGTGCCGATCATAACCATCTCCTGCATGCCCTGGAACGGGATGATGGAGGTGTTGATGCCGACCACCGCGTTCGCCCCCGCGCTGACGGCTTCGGCGGTGATGCGCTGGAGGGCGAGGTGGCGGGTTTTGTTGAAGACCTCCGAATACTCGTGAACCTCGCCGCGACCCAGCCCGCGAAAGGCTCCCGCGATTCCGCCGCCGAGGCCGATGGAGTAGGCAACGTTACCGAAAACGAACTTGCGCGGATGGAATCCGGCGTCGATCTGGCAATACAGCTCTTGCCCGTCCGCCGAAGCCGACCAGTCGATATGGGTCGCATTGAGACCTTCTTGGTGGACACACGAGCCGATCGAAAGAAATTCAACGTTTCCGCTGTGCAGAACTAGCTCACTCGTGACGCCCGTAATGCCAATCGCCCCGTGCAAGTCCGTCCACGCGATCATGCGCTCGTAGGAGGCCTGCCGCCCGTCGTGAACGATGCTCGTAATCTGCTCAACCTCGCCCCCCGCGATGGTCCTGAACGCTGAGCCCAGCGAACCGACGAATCCGACCGAGTACACGCTGTTCCCGATCACGAGGTTGCCCGGCGTGAAGCCCTTCTTCGCCAAGCAAAACATCTCGTTCCCGCTGAGCCCGGTCATGATCGCCATGGTTGGAGTTTAGCTCAGTCAGGACTCCCCTCTCCCCGATGAATGGCGGGGAGAGGGGCAGGGGGTGAGGGGCATCCGGGTGCCTTCCAACAGGTGCAAAATCCATGCCCCGGCCCGAGCGGACTTTAACCCGTCCGGACCCCCCTCTCCCCGATGAATGGCGGGGAGAGGGGTTGGGGGTGAGGGGCTTCCGGTGCCTTCCAAAGGGTGCAAAAATCCATGACCCGGCCCAGCGGAAAGGCCGCCACGTTTGCCGCAATGCAATAATCATAACGTGCCCAAACGCGTGCTCGCGAACCCGGTCAGACGAGCGGTAGCGTGGCTGTTCTTCAGCTATGGAGTGATGTTCGCAGCCCTCCTATCGGATTTCTATTCGCACGCTGGTTCGACGGAAGTGATTCCAACGCAACTTGTCGAGTTCATGCGCACGGTTATCCTCATAAGCTGGTTAAGTACGGCGTGGTTCTTGGTTGCCGCTTCGAGGAGTCGCCCGGCAGAGCCAAGGGAGAAACGTCAGCTCGGATACGCGACATTCTTTTGGTTCGCGCTTCCCTTCTGCTTTATGGGAATCATCAGCCTGTCCATGATGCTGGACGGCATTCGAAGTGCGGACTACTTGGAACGGCGGTAGCAGCGATGCCATGGATTGAGGCCGAAGCGCGTGAACTTCTGGATCGTTTGGTCCAACCGCAGGCACCTCCATCCGTGGGAGTATGAAAACATGGAAAGAGGAATTGACAATCCGAATCGCGTAACGCTACGTCATGACCTCAGTTAATGCTGGCAGGCCAGTGAGCGGCGAGAAGTCCTTGACGGAAGTTTGAAAGCACGACACAAACTCCAGGGCGGTGAGGCTGGCCAGTGGAGACACATCACAGACCTTGGTTTCTGAGAAAGTCAATTCTTTCAAGCGGTTGAGCCCGGACAGGGCGGAGAGATCATGGATTTTGGTGCGACTGAGGTCAAGGATTTGCAGGTTAGTCAGGCCTGCCAAGGGAGAGAGGTCGGAGACCTCGGTACGACGGAGGTCGAGGGTCTGCAGGTTCTTGAGCACTGCCAGGGGGCGGAGGTCATGGACTTTGGTGCCACTGAGGTGGAGGGCTTGTAGCTTTGGGAGCCTTGTCAGGGGGGAGAGGTCGGAGACCTCAGTAAGGCAGAGGTCTAGAGTCAACAGGTTCGTGAGCCCCGCCAGGGGGGAGAGGTCATAGACCCTGGTGCGAAGGAGGCTTAGGAATTGAAGATTCGTGAGCCCTGCCAGGGGAGCAAGGTCACAGACCGTAGTGCCATTGAGGTCGAGGTCTTGTAGGTTCGCAAGCCCTGCCAGGGGAGCAAGGTCTGAAACGGGAATGTGGAGAGAAAGGCTTTGCAGATGGGTGAAGCCAGTGAGCGAGGATACATCCGTTTGGTGTGGACCACTGAGACTCAACCTGATGAGAGAATTGAGCTTCGCGAGAGCCGAGAAATCCGAGACCTTGGTCCCGCCGAGACTCAGATCTTGCAAGTTCGTAAGGCCGGACAGTGGCACGACGTCAGTGAGTTCGCGCGCGCCCAGGAAGAGCTCTTGTATGTTAGTGAGACCAGCAAGGGGCGACAAGTCACTTGCACCGGTGAAGAGTTGGAGGGTCCGCAGGTTGGTTAACTCGGCAAGAGGCGATAGGTCCGCGACTATTGAATACCTGAGGCGGAGTTCCTGCAGGTTCTTTAGGTGCGCAAGCGTGGAGAGGTCTGCGACACGACTCGACTCAATGTCCACGGACCGCAGATCTTTCAGCCACACAAGAGGCGATAGGTCAAGGTCTGTTTCCGAGGTGTAGAAGCCGAAGCGGGTCAGCTGACGCAGGTCCTCATCAGATACGTTCAGGGGATCCTTGAGCCAACCTTTGGCTACCAGTTGTCTTAATTGGCTCCATTCCTCGGGGCTGGGCTCTCTCTGGGCGTCCACGACCTGGAGGATACACCTTGGACTGTGGGTATCGCTCCATTCGCCCTGGTTCATCAGATGAGTGCTTGGTAGCGCTCCCGGACTGCCCCTCACCCCCCTGCCCCCTCTCCCCGCCATTCATCGGGGAGAGGGGGAGTGCCGGACCGTACGGGCTTCACGCCAAGTCCGCGCGCATCGCGAAGCACTCGAACACGAGGCCGCGCATCGGCTTCTCCAGAACCTCCACCACCACGAAGCCGCAGCGCTCGAAGACGCCCTTGGACAAGTGGCTTGCCGTGACCAGGACTTCTCGATGGGCCAAGCTCTGTGCGAACTCCAGGACGTGCTGGGTCAGCAGCGTGCCGATTCCCTGGCGAAAGCGGTCGGGATCGACATAGAGGAGTGAGAGGCGCTGTTCGGCGGGCACATAGCTCACGAAGCCGACGACTTGGCCCTCGTCGACGGCGACCCAAACTTGCAAACTCGGATCCTCGACCATGCGGCCGTGACCCTCTGGCGTGATCGGCCCGGCCCAGGTCTCCAAGTGCTCCGGCGAGTAGTGATCGCGAGCGCCGACGCGAATCGCCCGGATGTGCAGGTCGGCCATCGCCTCCGCATCGGATGCTACCGCCTCGCGAATGGTGACGCTACTCAACCGCTTGCGTGTAGACCGCCTTCAGAACCTCGTCCGGCGTGGTCCAGCCATTGAGAACCTTGTGCTTGCCGTCGTCGAGCATCGTGCGGTAGCCCTGCTTGCGGGCGGCTTGCATGAGTTCGGTAAAGTCGGACTTCTTGGCGATGGCAAAGCGGAATTCCGGGGTGCCCATGACCATCTCGAAGACGCCGATTCGGCCCTTGAAGCCGGTCCCTCGGCAATCGGGACAGCCTTTGCCCTTGACGAACTTCGCCTTCTCCTTCTCCTCGGGGGTGACGCCGAGCATCTCCATCTCCTCGGGGAGCGGGACGTAGACCTCGCGGCACTTGGGGCAGTTCAATCGCACGAGGCGCTGGGCGAGGACGGCGACGAGAACGCCCGCGATCAGGTACGGCTCGGCGTCCATGTCGACCATACGACCGATGGTCTCCACCGCGTTGTTGGTGTGGAGCGTGCTGAGGACCAAGTGACCGGTGAGTCCTGCCTGAATGCCGATCGCGAGCGACTCGGGGTCGCGCATTTCGCCGACCATCATGACGTCAGGGTCTTGGCGAAGGAACGTGCGCATCACGCTCGGGAAGCTGAGTTTCTCGGTGACCTGCACCTGCGCGATGTTGTGCTCGTACTCGTACTCGATCGGGTCTTCGACGGTGACGATGTTGCGGCGCTTGGAGTCGAGCTGGTTCAGGGAAGCGTAAAGGGTCGACGTCTTTCCGGAACCGGTCGGACCTGTTACGAGGATCAGTCCGTAGGGGACCTGAATGGCCCGCGACCACTTGTTGAGAACGTCTTCCGGCATGCCGAGCTTGGGCAATTCGACCTTCATCGACTGCGGGTCGAGGAGTCGCATAACAAGCTTTTCGCCGTTCAGACACGGGATGCATGAGGCACGGGCCGAGAGGCGGCGGCCGTTGTATTCCATATCGATACGCCCGTCCTGCGCCTCACGCTGCTCGTCGATGCGCATACCGGCGGCGAGTTTGAGTCGCGCGACAACGTTGGCGGCTTGCTCCGGCGGGAGCTGTCCGGTCTCATGGAGCACGCCGTCCTGGCGGAACCGGATGCGCAACTGATCGCGCTCGGGCTGCAGGTGGATGTCGCTGCTGCCGGTGTCCAGGGCATTCATGAAGATATTGTCGACGATGCCCACGGCGAGCGAGGACATGTCGTTTCCGCCCATGTCCCTCGTAACCCCCGCCTCGCGGAGGATCAGTCGGAAGCGCTTTGCGGCTCCCCAGTTGCCCTGAGTCTGGTCGACGAATGCCATAGCGTCCCTATTCTATCCGTTGACGGGCTTATTGGCCCGCTGGGTTCAGGGCTCGAGTTCGACGCCGGGATCCCAGCCTTGTTCGCTCGCAAGCATCAGGACTTCAACGTCCATATTCCTGTCAACGCGAATCTGGCAGGAAAGCCGAAACTGCCCCAGCACGCCATCCTCTTCGAGACAATCGTGCTCGACTTGCCCCATCGGCGGCTCGTCGCTATGGAATTTCACGCGACAGGTCGTGCAGCGGGCGTTGCCCCCACAGCGATGGCTGATGTCGACACCAGCTTGCTCGATACCATAGGCCAGCTTGGTGCCCTCAGGCATTTCGTACTCATCAAATCCACGAACATTGACAGCGAAGTCGGGCATAGGGCGCTATCGTACCAGCATCAGAGCGTGCCGTATAGTCGGTCGCCAAAGTCCCCGAGTCCGGGCAGGATGTACTTTTTGTCGTTGAGTTCGCGGTCGAGCGCAGCCGTGAAGATGGGCACGTCTGGGTGGTCCTGCGTCAGCTTTTCGACCCCTTCGGGTGCGGCAATGATGCTCACCATTACCGGTCGTACTGCGCCGTTGGCCTTGAGCAAGCTGATTGCCTGCGACGCCGAGCCACCGGTCGCCAGCATCGGGTCAAGACAGATCGTGAATCGGCCCTGCAATCGGGGGAGTTTGCAGTAATAACTATGAGCGACCGCCGTCTCGTGATGTCGTTCCAATCCGATGTAGCCTACGGCGACATCCGGAAAGAGCGACACGCAAGCCTCCAGCATCGCCAGCCCCGCGCGCAGCACGGGCACGACGGCCAAGGACTGTCCCAATCTCAGGGCCTCAGCGTTCTCCAAGGGTGTCTTGACTGTGATGGGTTCGGTGGACACATCCCTCGTTGCCTCTAGAAGGAGGATCGTGGTCAAGAGTCGCGTTTGTTGCCGGTACCGCTCGGGCGGTGTGTCCTTGTCGCGAAGCTGGGCCACGATGTGTCCCGCGAGGGGATGGTCGACGACGTGAAGTGCCATGCGTTCATTGTGAACGGGCAAGGATTCGCAGAGCGTATGCTGGGTGCTATGGGCGCGGTCAAACTCATCATCTTCTCTGGACTCCCTGGGACGGGCAAGACAACACTCGCCCGCCGCCTCGCGGTCGAGCTTGGCGCCGCCTATCTCCGAGCCGACACCATCGAGCAAGCGCTGCGGGAAGGTGGTTTGGCCGACGATGAGATCGGGGGGCGGGGCTACCTGGTCGGGTATCGAGTCGCGACCGAAAACCTAAGGCTCGGCCTCTCGGTGATTGCCGACAGCGTCAATCCCTGGCAGTTAACGCGGGACTGCTGGCGACAGGCGGCCCTGGAGGCCGACGTTCCCTTCCTCGATGTCGAGGTCATGTGCTCAGATCGTGAAGAGCATCGCCGCCGGATCGAAACCAGGCAGTCGGACATTTCCGGCTTCGTGCTTCCTAACTGGGAGCAGGTGATCGACCGCGACTATCATGCCTGGGACAACGAACCGATCCGCATTGACACGGCTGGACGAACGGTAAAAGGCCCTGACACCTCCGCCCGTTAACCCTTGACGGCGCCCGCAAGCATCGTCTCGTGGATCTTGTCGCGGAAGATCCAATAGACGACGAGGACGGGGAGCATGACGATCACGAGCCCAGCGAATAGGGCTCCCCAGTCGCTTTGGTAGTGCTGGGTCTGCACCATGTCGGCGATGCCGAGCGGGAGGGTGCGGGTCTGGTCCTTGGCGAGGAGCACAAGGGCGAGGCTGTACTCGTTCCAGAGCCCGATCGCGTTGAAGATGCCGACAACAATCAGCCCGGGCCTCGCGAGAGGGAGCATCACTTTCCAGAACGTGCTCGCGTGGGTACAGCCGTCAAGATGCGCGGCCTCCATCAGTTCGTCCGGAAGAGACTGGAAGAACCCCGTCATCACGAAGATCGTGAAACTGAGCGAGTAGGCGACATACACGAGGATCAGGCCGACGCGCGTATCCAGCAGGTGCAGGTTCTTCATCAGGAAGAACAGCGGAACGATGACGAGGAAATTCGGAAACATCATGCCACCGAGGAAGGTGCCGAAGAGGGTTTTCGAGCCTCGGAAGGGGTACTTCGCGAACACGTACGCCGCCATCGCCCCGATCGGGAGGAGTAGCACCAGCGTGCCGACGGTGGCGATGAGGCTGTTCAGGAAGTAACTTCCGATCTTCGCCTCGCCCCACGCCTTCGGGTAGTTCTGCCACTGCGGATTGCTCGGCAGCCCCCACGGCGTCCGGAAGATCTCGTCGCTGGATTTGAGACTGGTCGCCAGCACCCAGATGAGGGGGACGATGACGGTCAGCGCGAACAGCGCGAGGCCAGCGGTGGAGAGGATGCGCTTCATCATCGCGGCCTCCGGCCCCCCTCTCCTGCGCCCTCATCACTACCGACTACGGCTGGTGCGGTGGCGGAGGAGAGGGGTTGGGGGAGAGGTCCCGCTGTGCTCCCTTGTGCGACGCCTTCCCTAAGCCTCATTGGTGTTTGTGCGTGGTTGACAAATTGGCGCTGGAGTTGGGAGCCCGCGCCCCCTCCCTGTCCCTCCCCCGTGCCGGGAGAGGGGACCCGACCGAACTCGTTCGCCTTCCCGTTGCAAACGTGGGTGGGTTGGAATGGCAGGCAAGTCCCCTCTCCCGGCACGGGGGAGGGACAGGGAGGGGGCGCGTACCTTTGCATTCCAACAGGTGTGCAGAACGAAGGTAGGTCAACCAGGGGAAGAGCCGGGTGCCGGCGAGACGCCAGCGGTACAACCGGCACCTCTCCCCCAACCCCTCTCCTCCGCCACGCAAGATGAGGACATTGACAGGCCTCAGGGCGCAGGAGAGGGGGGCCGGAGATCATGCGCGAGCACCCTCCGGGTTCTTGCGGAACCAGAACATCAGGATCAGGCTCAATCCCATCGCGACCACGAAATTCGCGACGGCGAGCGCTGTGGCGTAGCCGAACTGGCTGTTTGTGAAAGCCGCCTCGTAGAGGTAGGTCAGCATGACCTCCGTCTTCCGGTCCGGTCCGCCGCGGGTCATGAGGAAGACCAGGGCGAAGATGTTCATCACGTTGACCACGATGTAGACCACCGCGATGCGCTTGACCGACCACAGCATCGGCCACGTCACTTTCCAGAACTTCGTCATGCCCTTCGCGCCATCGAGTGCGGCCGCCTCATTGACCTCCTCCGGAATCGACTTCAGGCCGGTCGAGAAGAGCATGATGTAGAAGCCGAGGACGTACCAGATGAAGGCAACACCCACGCTCGGAAGCGCCGTCTTCGGATCTCCCAGCCAGACTTGATCCGACAGCGACTTCGCCCCGATCCCCGCGAAACCCGATTTGATCAGCCCGAACGACGGGTTGTAAAGGAACTGCCACAAGATCGCGACGACGACGAGCGAGATGACTTGCGGGAACAAATACACGCCCCGCAACGCCCGCGAAAATCGACCGGAGCCCTCCATCGCATGCGCCAGCAGGACCGCCAGCACGATGATCACGAACCCGCCGACGATCAGCAGCCAGAGGTTGTTCTTCAGCGCTTGCCAAAAGATCGAGTCGTTGTAGAGCTTGACGAAATTATCCGCTCCGACGAAGGTCCGCTTGCCCGAAACCCCGCGCCAGCGATACATCGAGATGAGGAAGGACTGCGCCAGCGGCCAGAGCACGAACAGCGCGTAAAGCGAAACCGCAGGGGCCAGGAAGGACACGATGAACTTGGTTCGCCCGCGGTCCCTCATGCCGAGATTATGGCGCGGGAGCTTCGGCCACGGGGGCGCGGCGCTGAGCGTTGACCAAGACGGCGGCAAGAACGCATATTCCGCCTGCAAAGAAATAGGGCGCGGGGGGCCAAAGGTCGAAAAGCTGCCCGCCCAAGATCGGCCCGATTACGAAGCCGACGGAGCGGGCGCTCTGCATGAGGCCAAAAAGCTCGCCTTGCCGGGTCGGCGGCGTCATCTTGCTGGCCAGGCTCGTGACGGTGGGGTTGGCGATGCCCTGACCGAAGGCGTAGAGCGTGCTCGCCCCGAAGAGCGCGAGGAGTCCGGGGGCAACGGGAGTCAAGGCAAGGCCGATTCCCTGGAGCAGATACCCTGCGCGAACCAGAACCAGATCGCCAAATCGCTTGGCCAGCCAAGCCAAAATCACACCCGGGACGATCACGCCAAGCAGCGACTCGTAGCCGAAAATCAGGCCGAATTCGCGCTGGTCGTAGCCCAAGGTGCGCTGGATCAGGCGCCCGAAGGTGCCTTCCAAAGCAGCCAGTGAAAACCACGCAACGACCGAAATCACGAGCAACGGTCTCAGCGCGGGGATGTCACGTAGGAGGGCGATGTCGAAGCGGATCCTCTTCCCCGCTGCTGGCGTTTCGGTGGTCGGCTCGGGCGCGTGATGAGGGACGGCAAGCATGATCCACAGGGCACCAAGGCCGGAAGCAGCTGCCGCGATCCACCCAAGATAGCCGTCGAGATGGAGTGCCTTCAGACCTCCCGCCAGTGCCGGACCTGCGATCAAGCCGGTCGAGATTGCGGCACCGATGCGCCCCATCGCTGCGGTTCGCGATTCATGGTCGCTCGTGTCGCTGATGTAGGCCTGAGCGACAGCTACATTCGCGGCACCAAGGCCTGCCAGAACTCGCGCCAAGAGTATCCACCAAAGGTTCGTCGCAAGCGCATAAGCGACCATCCCGAGTCCCGAAATCGACGTGCAGGTAACGAGGACGGCCTTGCGTCCGATTCGATCACTCAACTTGCCCCATCGCGAAGAAACCAAGAGCTGAACGACGAACATGCTCGCCAGAAGAAGCCCGATCACCAATCCCGACGCACCCAGGTCCTCAGCCCGGAATTGGATGTCGACGATGATCATCCCGAAGCCGAGCAGATCGAGGAAGATCGCGGCGAGGAGTGGGACTTCGGTGCGCTTCATGGGCCGTTAGGCGGCCACGGGCTTTCGTCGGGCCTGCCGCACGCGCTCGATGGTCTCTTCGGTGACGGCACGCTCGAACGAGCGGAAACCGGCCAGTTTGAATCCGTGCTTCTCCGCCCACCCGATCGTTTCTTGAACCTGGGCGACCGTCACGTTCTTCCCCAGCGTATATGCCTCGGGCCGGTTCTCGAGGGCAAGCATCATGGTTTCGGACATGCAGGCGTAAGCGGTTTTGGGGGGAAAACCGAAGTTCATGCCGAACTCGACATCGCCAGGCACGGCAACGACACCACCCTCGATCACCAGCACGTCCGGTCGAGTCGCCGCGACCCTCAATGAAACGTCGCGCGGACGGGCCACATCGCAGACAACCGCACCGATTTTCAGGTGCTCGGGCTCGATGACGGCGGAGTCGCTGGAAGTCACCGTTACGATGACGTCGGCCTCGCCGAGTTTGTCGACCGAGGTCGTCGCCTCCGAACCGGGAATCTCCAGCGCAACCGCTTGCGTTCGTCCCAGATCGCGGCCGATCAGAACGGTATGGCGGAAACTCGGAGCGAGCATCTTGGCGCAGGTCTTGCCGATCGAACCGGTCGCGCCAACAACCGCCAGCGTCGAGACGGCGGGATCGATTTCGAGGAGTTCGCAGGCCCTCAAAGCACCCTGGATCGACGTCGCGACCGTATAGCTGTTCCCCGTCGTCACGGGAATCGGCGAGGAAGCGTTGATCGTGATGCCACCGTCGCCGATCACGCTCGTGAACGCGCCGAGTCCCACCAAGTTCGCTCCCAGATCGGCGGCCATTTCAGTGCACTCGATGATCCGATCATAGACTTGCTCCACCGGCATCTGCATCATCAGCTTGGGCGTCAGCGGGCAGGCAATGAACCAGCCCTCCGTTTCAGCACCCGTCAGACTCCGGATGCCGGTGGCTTTCGACATGAAAGTCGGCCCCTTTTGGGAGAGGAAGGCTTCGATGAGCGAATCCGGGAGATGACGAAGCACCGGGTATTTCCGGGTGGCATCTTTCGGTTCGATGGGGTGGACGACGAAGGCAAATCGGGTCATCGCAATGGGGAGACTTTACCCCCGTGCCCCCTTCACAGGCCGCCTGCACCTGCCCGGCGCGCTTTCTGGCATGGCGGAATGAGTCAGCCACATGGCGGAACGAGCCAGCGGTATGGCGGAGCGAGTCAGCGAGGGCGCGGAACGGGTCAGCCATATGGCGGAGCGGGTTAGCGGCATGGCGGAGCCGGTTAGCGGCAGGGCAGAACGGGTCAGCCATATCGCGGAGCCGGTTAGCGGCATGGCGGAACGGGTCAGCCATATAGCGGAGCGAGTCAGCCACATGGCGGAGCGAGTCAGCGGTATGGCGGAACGAGTCAGCGAGGGCGAGAGTCGTTGCCGGTGCTCCACCCTCCTCGAGATCATCGTGGAGAGCGGAGCTTGGGCAATCGATCGGTCTAGCCGCCGCCTACCTTGGTCTTCGGGTAAGCCGGGTCGGCGATCGGCTTCGGCGGGTTCTTCTTGAGTTGGTCGAGGAGGTAGTCCACGGCCTTCTTGAGCTGAGGATCCTCACCCTTCGCCAGGAGATCAGGACGCAGGTCAACCTCGATGTCGGGGTCGATGCCCTTGTTCTCCGCAATCCACGCACCGTCGCGGTGATCGTAGAGTCCGAAGGCCGGAGCGGTGTAGTTGCCGCCGTCCACGAACGTGATTCCGCCGTCGATGCCGACGAGGCCGCCCCAAGTGCGGGTGCCGATCAATGATCCGAGGCCGGCATCCTTGAACATCCACGGGAAGAGGTCGCCACCCGAACCCGCGTATTCGTTGATGAGCATCGCCTTGGGACCGACCGGATTCCCCCACGGATAGGTGAGGATGCCATTCCACGCGCGGCCCTTAACTGCGCCGACCGTCTTTCGAGCCAGCTTCTCGACCATGTACCACGCGATGTCGCCGCCGCCATTGAAGCGCTCGTCGATGACCATCGCCTGCTTATCCGCATTCGAGTACCAGCCCCTCAGGAAGCCGATGAAGCCCTCCTGGCCGGTGTTCGGGACGTGCATGTAGCCGATCTTGCCGCCCGAGAGTTCGAGCACCTTTTTGCGGTTCATCTCGACCCAGTCGATGTAGCGAAGCTCGGTATCTGCCGCGAGCGGTCGGACCGTGTAGGTCTTGGCCCCTGTGTCGCTGGGCGAGGAGTTGACGGTCACCTTGACCGCCTTGCCCGCCTTGCCGACGAGCAGGCTGCTCGGGTTCATGTTGGCGCGCACTGGCTTGCCGTCGATCGCGAGCAGGTAGTCGCCTTCCTTAATGCTGACGCCGGGCTGCCAAAGCGGCCCACGCTCGCCTTCGACGAATCCGTCGCCCTTGTAGATCTTCGCGATCTTGACGTAGTCGCCGGCTCGCTCGAGGTCGGCACCGAGCGCTCCGACGGGGATTGGGGGCGGAATCTGACCCATGTCGCCACCGCCGACATAGCTGTGGCCCGTGCCCAGTTCGCCCATCATGAGTCCGAGCACGTAGTTCAGGTCGGCTCGATGGGCGACATACGGCAGCATGCCTTCCCAGTACTTGGCACGGGCTTCGAAGTCGACGCCGACCATGTTGGGGTCATAGAAGTGATCGCGAGTGTAGCGCCACGCTTCGTTGTAGATCTGCTTCCATTCCTGTCGCGGGTCGATGACGGCTTCGACATTATTGGTGTCGACGCGTCCCGCACCGATTCGGAACCCAGGCGCAACCGGAACGATCCCGAGGACGCCACCGGCGTAATAAGCCATTTTCGTCCTGTTGGCGTTGAACGAGAGGCCGAATCCGCCTTGGATCGGCTCGGCGCTAAGGGCCTCCGGCTGGCGCGAGTTCATATCGAACTTCATCAGCATGCCGTTCGAAAGGAACAGCACGGCGTTGTCGAGGCCAACGGCAAACGGATACTGCCCTGGTCCCATGGGCAGGGGCAACAGTCGCTCATCAAGGCCGTCGAAGTCGATCTTGACCTTCTTCTCGGCGGCCGGGTCAGCCGGTTTCGGCTTCTCAGCGCCCTCCTCGTCCACTGGCGGCAACAAGGGGTTAGTCTGATCCTTACTCAGGATGAAGAAGTAGATGCGCTGCTCGTTCGAGGTCTGCATATTGAACTCGAACCCACCCTGCGTCGGGTTATAAGTTCGGCCCGAAATCAGATAGAGGTACTTGCCGCTTAGGTCCCAGGTCACCGCGTCGTCGCGATAGTAGCCTTCGGTGACCTTGGTCGCCTTGCCCGTCGCGACTTCGTAAATCCAAACCTGGCCGAACTGGTTCTCGCCGGGGACGACGTACGCGATCCAAGCGCTGTCGGGCGACCAGTCGTAATTCACGCCTTGGAATCCGCGATAGACTTTGCTGACCTTCTTGGTAGCGATGTCGATCATGTTCACGTTGGAGTCCATGTCGGTCCACGTCAGGTACTTCCCGTTTGGCGACCAGTCGATTCCCGTGAAGAGTTTGCGTCCGCCCTCGGTCAGTTGCGTTGCGGGGCCACCCATTTGGGGCTGAGTGTAAAGCTCCCATTCACCGGTCTTCTCGTTGCTGGCGTAAGCGATGGTCTTGCCGTCGGGCGACCAAGCGGGGAATCGCTGGCGGCTCTGGGCGCCTTCCGAAAGATTTCGCGTTTCGCCATTCTTCGCGGGAACACTGAAGATGTCGCCGCGCGCCTCGACAGCCACGCGAGCCCCGCTCGGCGAGAGTGAGAAGGCCGTGATCTGGTTTCCGAGCTTCTTGAGCACGGGACGGGCGGCAAGTTTCTCGCCCTCGACCCGCGGGTTCAGCTTGACGATCTTGCCGTCTGCAATCGTGTAAGTCCAGAGATAGCCGCTGCGCTCGAAGATGATCTTTTTGCCGTCGGTGCTCGGCCACCGCATGTCGGCGTCGTCGTACTTCGTCAGCTGCTCAATCTTCTTGGAGGCGGTGTCGTACTTGTAAAGGTTGATCGTCCCCTGGTTCTTGTCGCTGATGTAATAGACATCTTTGCCGACCCACATCGGGAAGTAGGAGTTCTCGCGACCGTGGGGGATCTCGCTGTAGGTCAGGTTCTTCAGGTCGAAGAAGCTGATGACGCCCTGGGTTCCGCCGCGATAGCGACGCCAGTTGAACTGGTGCGAGTTCTTCCGGTTATAGGCCAGGACGCCGTTGGCGTTCAGCGTGCCCTGGTCGATCTCCATCACCGGAGTCGAAATCGGGAAGCCGCCCTTCGTATCGGACAGCCATAGCCGAGGCATGAAGCCACCCCATGACCCCGCCTGGCTCTTGTACATGATCTTCCCGTCCGGCGACCAATTGACAAACAGGTCGGCTTCGGGGCTGTAGGTCACGCGGTAGGGCTCACCGCCCTCGACCGGCATCGTGTAGACATCGGCATTGCCATCATAGGACCCGGTAAAGGCAAGCGTCTTGCCGTCGGGGCTGAACTTGGCGAACTGCTCGTTCGCGGGATGGGTGGTGAGTCGTCGGGCGTAGCCGCCGTCAGTATCAGCGATCCAGAGATCAGAGGCGTACGTAAAGACGTACTTGTCGCCCTGAATGGCGGGGAATCGCAGCAATCGCATCTCGTCGCCAGGCTGAGTCGTCGCCAGCATGGCAAGTACCAATAAGTTCAAGAGTCCCTCCTCGTCGGATATCGGTTGAATTATGGCTGGTGAGGTGGTTTGAGCGGCAGGACCTTGTGCGACCGGTCCCTACTTGACCATTCGTGGCGGAGTCCGCAGCCGGGTCGCTTGCTCGAACGCATAGGCGAAGGCGAGCAACTTCGAATCTGCACCGCATTTCCCAATCAGCGTGATGCCAGCGGGCATGCCGGTGGTATTGATTCCCGTCACACCAACAAAGCCTCCGTCGTTCTCACGAAGGCCGAGCGGGACGGTGATGGCGGGATAACCCGCCGAAGCGTAGTACAAAGAATCGATATTATCGAGGCTGACGAGCACCTGACTCCTGGACTTTCGGAAGGCTTCATCCAGTCCAGCGGCGGCAAACCTCCGAAAGCGCAATGCATCGGACTGGAACTGCTTTCGCGTCATCGGGACCAGCTTCTGGCTTTGTTCCAGCAGCAGCGCCTGACCGAAAGGAGCCCTTCGTTCGGGCATCGAGCCATTGTAGGCCAAAAGGTCTCGCAGTGACTTTATGCTTGGGTTGACCCGCGAAATGTAGCCGACCATATCGAAGTTGCCGCCCGCCACGACGATGCGATTGAACATCTGAAGCGGCTCTTCGCCAGCTTTTGGGATCGCAGCAGGGTGGATGCGCGCGCCCGCAGCGGTTAGGCCGGTCACCGCGGTTTGGAGCAAGGCTTCGTTGCCCGGCGCGCCGTTAAAGCTGTCGGAGAGCAATCCGACACTGACGCCATCCAAGGCGTTTCGTTTGAGGCTTCGCACGTCGTAGGCGCCCCTGCCCTCCAGCGCATCGAGCAGCAGCGCCGCATCGGTCACGGAGCGACAGATGGGACCCGGGGAATCGTTGAATCGGTAGAGGGGAACCACTCCCTTGCTGCTGACCCGATCAAGGCTTGGCTTCATCCCGACCACCCCGCTCCAAGCGCTGGGCGTGATCAGTGACCCGACCGTTTCGGTGCCGACGCTTGCCATGGCGAGGAGGGTCGAGACAGCGACCGCTGAGCCAGAACTCGACCCCCCGCTGGGGAACTCTCCAAAGGCATTCTTCGTCTGCCCTGCAACTGCGCTCGACCCGCCGAGCCCCCAGCCGTAAGTAATGGCTCCCGCTAGTTCTGAGAGGTTGGCCTTGCCAAGCAGCACTGCGCCGGCGCGGCGGAGGTTGGCAACCACGACGGCGTCCACCCGCGCAATGTGCTGAAGCAGGACCTCTGCTCCGGCGGTGGTATGCATCGGGCCCGCCGTTTCGATGTTGTCCTTGATGCTGATAGGGATTCCGTCTAGTGGACCTCGTGCCTTGTTCACCTTCCGGCGAGCGTCGGCTGCTCGCGCCTCACCGATCACCTCCGGGTTGATTTCGGTGTACGACCTTAGAGTGTCGTCGTGCCGCTGGATTCGGGCAAGGAAGAAGAGAGTGAGCCCTTCGGAGGTGAACTCGCCTCGCTTCAGCGCCGTTTGGACGTCGAGGATCGTGGCGTTGCTGAGGATCCGCGCGATCTTGGCTTCCAGCGCTGGCGTGATCCTCGCAAGCTCCGCTTTGAACGGCGCGAACTCAAGCGTTCGAAGGCGGGGAACGTTCTTTTCAAGAGATAGGTCCACCTGAGCCACCTCACCGCTTCTCGCCCAAAGAGCGGCTACGAGGGGCAAGAATAGGCTCACCGGCACACCATGAAGAGGTTCATCATACCAAATGCCATGTTGGCTCAGACTCAGGCTGCCCCTCGTTTCCGATCAACGAGTCTGGCCGTAACGGTGGTGATAGCGGTCGTACCACTTCTCTGCCTCCTCGGGCGGAATGGGACAAGGCGTGCCGATTTGCTTGGCTAGCCAGACCGTTTTGGCGACGTCCTCCGTCATCACGGCAGCCTTGAGTGCAGCCCGGGGAGAGTCGCCCCAGGTGAACACGCCGTGATTGCCAATCAGGATGGCGGGGGCGCGCGTGAGGTGGGCGATGATGGCACGCCCAATCTCCTCATCCTCGTTGCCCACGTAGGGTGTGCACGGAATCTCAGCCCCAAACTCATCGGCGATGGCGGTCAGGCACAGCGGAATAGATTCGAGTACGGCGGCAAAAGCGGTTGCGTAGTTGCTGTGGGTGTGCACGATGCCCCGCACGCCTTCCAAGTGCCGATAGAGATAGAGGTGGTGGGGCAGATCGACGCTCGGGCGCAGCTTGCTGTCGAGGACTTCACCGGTCGATGCACGCACCGGCACGAGATTGTCGGCGGTAAGGAGGTCGTAGTCCATCCCGCTCGGCTTAATGACGACGAGGTCTTCGTCGGGCAGGTAGCCGCTCGCGTTGCCGGAGTGCATGGTCACGAGGCCCGCCTTGGGGAGCATTTGGTTGGCGTAGAGGACTTCCCTTCTCAAGTTGCTCTGGGCTTCGGTCATGCTCGTGCCTCCTCCCGGATCGCGATGAGACCTTTCATAACGCTCGCCATCGCGCCATTGCGCCGACCGAAGCTATCATGCAGACCTGAGTATTGGGCGAAGAGTTGCTCATAAGTCGCGACCGCCGCTGGATTCGGCTCGTATGTCTTGCTCGGCGGAGGCACCATCTTCTCTTGGGCGACAAGAACATCAGAATATGCCCCTCCGACCACGGCCCCAAAGATCGCGGCTCCCAGGGCACACGTCTGGGGCGAACCGGCGACTCGCATCGGGCGATTGCAGGCATCCGCGTAGATCTGCATGGTCAGGGCACTCTTCTCGGCGATGCCGCCGCAGTTGATGACCTCGTCGATCGCCACCCCGCACGACTCGATCTGCCGAATAATGGTCAGCGCACCGAACGCAGTTGCTTCGATCAGGGAACGATAAACCTCGGCGGGAGTGGTGTGCAGCGACGCCCCGACGAGCAAGCCGCTTAGTTGCGGGTCGACGAGGATCGTTCGGTTTCCGTTGTTCCAGTCAAGCGCGACGAGCCCTGACGCACCCGGCTTAAGCCGCTCCGCCTCAGCAGACAATTCCTCGTGCGAACGGCCACAGAAACGCACGAACCAGTTGAACAAGTCGCCCACCGCGCTCTGCCCAGCCTCAATGCCGACCATGCCCGGAATAACGGAACCGGGCACGACACCACACACGCCGGGAATGTCCGGCTCTCCATGACCGACCAAGATATCGCACGTACTCGTGCCGACGATCTTCACCAGCACACCCGGTCGAACTCCGCTACCGACCGCCCCCATATGAGCGTCGAATGCACCGACGGCAACCGGAATTCCCTCTCGAAGTCCACATGCAGCCGCGACCTCACCGGTCAGTCCTCCCGCAACCTGATCCGACGCGACCGCCTCGTCGTAGTAGCGCGACAACCGCGGATCGAGCTTGGCCAAGAACTCGGAAGATGGCAGGCCACCCCACGACTCATGGAACATCGCCTTATGCCCCGCCGCGCAGATGCTCCGACGGGGCTTCGCCAGCGTCCCCGTCGCCCAGGCGGGAACGAAGTCAGCCAACTCCATCCAAGAAGCCGCCGCCGCGAATACCTCGGGCGCGACCCGCGAACACCGCAGGATCTTCGACCAATACCACTCGCTCGAATAGGTCCCGCCGCACTTCGAGAGGTACGGATAGCCTCCGGTCGCGGCTAACTCCGTGATCTCAGCCGCTTCGGCGTGGCCAGTGTGGTCCTTCCAAAGCCAGGCCATCGCATGAGGGTTGGTGTCGAACTCGGGACGAAACCCCAGCGGTATCCCGTCCGCGTCAACCGGAAGCGGCGTCGACCCTGTCGTGTCGATTCCAATCCCAACGACCTCCTCGGCCAACACTCCCGCCGAGCGGACGGCCCCGGACACGCATGCAATGAAGCCCTCCGTGTAGTCGCGCGGATGCTGTCGGGCAAGGTTGACATCGCGCTCGTCGAGAATCACGCCCTCCGTCCCGCGCTGATATTGATGAGCGGAAGAACCTAAGATGGCCCCATCAGCCACGTCAACGACCACTGCGCGAACCGAGTTCGTCCCGTAGTCAACGCCGATCGCGACCTGTCTCATCAGACCGCCGCCGGGGTCTTGAACTGCTCGACGTGCTTCAGGCAGCAGCCCCGAATGCGAGCGCGAATCCGGTTAATGAACGCTGCTCTCTCCGTCGCCGACACGGCTCCGCGCGCATCCAGCACATTGAAGATGTGCGAGCACTTGAGGGCTAGATCGAGCGCCGGATACACAAGGGCCATCGGGCCCGAGACACGCGGATCGACTTCGGCCTTGGTCGCGGGCTCGGTCGCGGTGAGGATGCCGATCTCGCCGTCCCAGAAGACTGGCGTCTCCAGCACCCGCTTGCTTTCAGCTTCGTACAGATCGAAAAGCTGGAAGAGGAGAGCCGTGTCGGCGACCTCGAAGTTGTACACGTTGTGCTGCATCTCAAGCTGCCATTCGGCGTCCTTGTAGCTGAGGCTGTCGTTCCACTGCAGGTCGGTCCAGAACGAGGCGGCGTTGTTCAGCATCAGGCACAGCCGCTCGGGGCCGTACGTGATCTCCGCGCAGACCGGATTGCACTCGATGCCACCCATCTGCTGGAAGAACGTGAACTGGCTGATCTCGGTGCCGTCCAGCCAGACCTCCCAACCCACTCCGCTCGCGCCTGCCGAAGGCGACTCCCAATCGTCCTCGACGAATCGCACGTCGTTCTTGCTCGTGTCGAACCCCAGCGCGTTCAGTGACCCGAGATAGAGGTCCACCACGTTGTCCGGGCTCGGCTTGAGGATCACTTGATATTGGTAGTAGCGCTGACTCCGCATCGGATTGCGCGTGTAGCGGCCATCGGCGGGCCGGCGGCTTGGCTGCACGAACGCGACATTCCAAGGATCGGGGCCGAGCACGCGCAGGGTCGTCGCCGGATGCATCGTCCCCGCCCCGACCTCCATGTCGTACGGCTGCAAGATCGCGCACCCCTGCTTCGCCCAGTAGTCGTTGAGTCGGAACACCAGCTCTTGAAACGTCATGGCGAGATTGTACTGAATCAACCCGCTGACGGCTGGACGCACAACGCCAACAACCAGGTCACGCCGAAGAGTGGCCACCGAGCGTCTGAAGCACTATCCAGCAGTCCCACGTGGAAGAAAGGTGATCGAAAAAGCCAGCATCAAGCAAGAAGAAAGGACCAGCGGCTACGGACGCTGGCCCTAACTTTCATGCGCAGACCGGACTAGGCCGCTTTGCGCTTTTCGCTCGCGCCGCCTTCTTCGACGGCGAGGCTGACGGTCACGACCGGGATTTCGATGAAATCCGTCTCGCGTCCTGTGGCGGTTTCGACAAAGCGATAAGCCGCCGCATAGATGCCCGGGGCGAGGTTGGCCTGGTACTCCAGACTTCCCGTTGCAAACGCAACGAACGTCAGCGATCGATAGCCGTTATCCTGGGGCTCTCGAGCAGAACTCTTCATGGTCTGCAACAAGAGTTCCGTTTTGACGCCCGCTGCATTCGCCGCGCTGGCCGTAAAGGTGATCTTGCCTGCCGATCCAGCCGCGGTTACCGTGATCGAATCGCCAGAGAATGACCCTGTGGGCGGATTCATTGGAATCGTGCCGGTCGGGCTGACCTGAAGAAACTTCGTGGTCAAACCGACGAACACATTGATCGCGGTTGGCGAGTAAGTAACTCCAGTCACGGGGTTCTTCTTCGTTTGCGTCAGCGCATAGTTTCGCCATGCGGTGAGCTGCGCGGATGTCATACCCTTATACGTTCGCGCGGCTCGCGTAAGGCGAGTTCTCGCGTTGCGTTGTGGGTTAGTCTTTGGGTTGCGCGGTTCACGCCTAGGCCGCGCGAAGAGACCAGATCGCCCCTTTTGCACGACAAGGGTGCCATCCGAGCCCCTCATGTCGTCGAAGCCCATTGAGAGCCTTACATGCATTTTTCTGCCTTCCTTACCAATCCTCCATGATTGGATTTTCGATGTGTAGTCGCACCCGTAGCATGCGCTATTCGAGTTATCGGAGAGACACTCCACAATCCTTACCCCATTACTATGAGATCGTCATTCCGACGCAGGAGGAATCGAGTCACGGCCATGATAGCGCAGGAAGCCGCCGTTTCCAGTTTAAGTGGGTGATGATTCGATTCCTCCTGCGTCGGAATGACGACTTTGAGAGTCACTACCTTATCCCAGTTTCGACGAAGCGCGGGCGGGACGGCCGCGCCACGGTTAGCTAACCTCCACCACCCCGAGAAGCAGCGCATCGACGCTTTGCCCCGTCGCAACCTCCACGTACCGATACGCAAGCGCATAAGAACCGGGCGCAAGTGCGATGAATGCGCTGTCAGCCGAACTAGTGAACTCGTGAAAAATCGCCGATTTGTAGAAAGGCCCCGGCAGGCGACGCGGGTTCGCCAGCT
>JAIBBE010000165.1 GCA_019694835.1 Fimbriimonadaceae bacterium
GCACCACCTCGGGATGGGTGTCGCGATACTTCTCCTTGAGCCTGTTCTTCTCGAGTTCCATGGCCGTGACCTGCGCCTGCAGGCCCACCCACGTGGAGTCCTGCGCGATCTGCGGGACGCTCTCCAGGTTCTCGTTCCGGCTCTTCAGGTCCACCGCCTGCTTGTACGCTGCGTCGAGGGCGATGCGCTTCGACTGGACTTCGACCAGTTCGCCTTGCAGCTTCTCGATCGACGTGTTCACCGCCGACGAAGTCCCCTGCGGCACGAAGTCCTGCTCCTGGTACTGCCGGTAGAGCTTGTCGTTCTGCTCCTTCATCTGGTTGGCCGTGGTGTTGAGCCGCTCCTGCAGCCAGTCGAAGGCCTTCCGCGCCGACTCCACTCTCTGCTCCAGGGAATGCCGGATGTAGACGTCCGCCACCCGGTTCGCCCAAAGGGCCGCTTCCTGCGGGTCTTCGTGCGACACCGTGATGTAGGTGAGGCGGCTCTCCGGCACCGGCTCCACCGACACGTGGGTGAGGAAGAGCCCGGAAGGATCGGACGAGTCCTTGAAGGGGAACTTGTCCTTGAGCTTAAGTTCGGCGACCACCTGGTCGGCGATGACTTTCGACTTGATGATCTTGAACTGCGTGTTGTAGAAGTCCGAGTTCTGCCAGTACCCCCCGCCCCCCATCAGCGCCTCGTTCACCCCCATGAAGAAAGGCACCGGCGGCTCGATCTGCACCAGCGACTGAGCCTGGTACTCGGGGATTTGCAGGTAGGCAACCAGAGAAGAGAGCGCTACACCGAGCACGGCGGCCACCACGATCAGCCATCGTCCGCGCCACAAAACGCTCGCGTAGTAGCGGAGGTCGAGATCGGTCTCCGAGACAGGGCCAGACCCCTCACCGCCGACAGGCAGGACTGTGGTGGACATCGGATTCGAACTCTACGCCGGTCAGGCGTTCGAAGGGCGGGCCTGCCGGGGATCGGGAAGCCGGGGGGCCCTAGAAACGTCGCCGGGAGACCACGACCTTGTCGTTAGGGGCCAGAACCACGTCCTGAACCTTGCCCTTGCGGATGTCGCCGATGTCCACGACCCGGCACACATCGTTCGCCGCGCCGTCGCAGGGTTCGAAGCCGGTGATATCGACTCCCTCGCCCTTCTTCCGGATCAGCCGCACCTTCGACGATGCGAACTTGGCGAGGCCGCCCGATTCCGCGATGACGCCGAGCAGAGTGAGATCGTTCTCGATGACCACTCGTCCCGGCCGCGAGACCTCGCCGTCGACGGTCACGAAGTACTTGGGCGCCGCCGTCACCACGTCCCCGTTCTTGAGGGGCAGCTCGGCGTTCGCCTGGTCCTTCTCGCTCATCCCCGCGGTGTTGCCCAGCCGGAATCGCACCGCTTTCTGACCGTTCGCGAACGTCCCATCCGTGCGCTGCACCAGGATCTCGCCGGACGCGCCCGGCCGGAATCCGCCCGACTCGATGAGCACATCGATGAGACGCGTTCCGCCCCGCAGGGCCCGCCTTCCCGGGTTCATCACTTCGCCGAGAACGAGCGCGAACTGGCTCGCATACTCCCGCACCCGCACCTCTACCTGCGGATTGACCAGGAAGTCCTTGGAGAGAGCCTCGGTGATGAGGCGCTGGATCTGAGCCACCGTCTTGCCCGCCACTTCGATGTCGCCGAGCAAGGGCATGGTGAAGCGGCCGTCCGGCTGCACCGTGGTGCTCCTTGAGACATCGGCCTGGTCGATGACCGTGACCTCGAGAATGTCGCCCGGGCCCACCACGTAGGAGGCAGCGGCCGCGCTCTGGGGAGTGGGCGCCGGCGACTGCATCGCGGCCGGGGCACCGCCCAGGGTCGCGCCAAGGACCAACAGTGAAAGGACGCTCACCATGAGGGCGCTCCCTGTCGGCTGGCCTTTCCGAAATACCCAAGGGCGAGCTGGAAGGTCAGCGCGCGCGTCTTGATGTCGAAACGGTCGAGGTTGGAGTCGCGGCGCTCGCCGACATAGTCAAACCGGAGGAGCGCCCAGTCCGTCAGCTGCCGGGTGGCGCCGATCAGGATGCCGCGGAGCTTGTCCTTTCGGAGCGTGAGCTGGCCCGTGGTTTCGCTCGGCTGCGGACTCGTCTCGTAGCCATTTGTTTGGAAGTACCCGCTGGCGCGTATGAAGATCGAAAAGGGCAGCCGGGTGTTGAGGTCTGCGCGGAGCATGTCGGTCACGTAGAACCCGTTGTCCTTGTAGTTCGAGGGATAGAGCTTCCTTTCCGCGCTGATGCCGATGCTGCTGTTGTCGCTGATTTCCCTCGCGATCTGGGCTCCGTAAACGAGGTCCCTGTATTCCCGGCCTCCCGCGCCAGCGTCCGGGTTCTTCTGGGTCCGATAGCCGAACTGGATTCGGCCGGTGGTGAGCGCCAGGATCTCGCCCTCGACGGATGCACCGTAGGAATAGCCGCGCCCTTGAACCTGTCTTCGTTCCGGCTGGTTCGGCATGTCGTGCACCGTGAAGAGTAAGCCGAGGGTTCGGCTCGCGCCGAACCCTCGTCGGAGCGAGGCGTTCAGCGTGCGCGCGTCATAGTCGAAGAAAGCTCGCTCGCCCGTGACGAATTGCTCTTCGCCGGGGTTGTTTCCGTAGCGCACCTTCGTCCCGCCGACGCTCACGTCCATGCGCGTGTCGGCCAGAAAGTCGAACCTCACGCCCACGTCGAGGCTGTTTCGCTTGAAGCGCTCGAGAGAGGTGTCCACGACGCGGTTCAGCCCGATGCCGTATTCGCGGCCAGGGTCGATCTCGTCGGTCTCCAGCACGCCCTTCGAGAAGTGGTAGAGGCCATAGATCGCGAACGACGCGGACAGCGGCTGGTCGATTCGCGCGTCGAAGAAGTGCGAGGCCAGATGGGGCAGGTTCAAGCTGAGCTGCCTGCGGAACCGAGGGGTGTAGTTGACGCTCCACTGGCCTTCGCGATCGCCGCCGAGCCGCGGCGAGAAACCCACTCCGACGTTCGGTTGGATCACCCAGTACTGATCGGCGGTGACTGTGTTGGCCTGCACCTGGGTGGTCTTCGCGTCGACGTAGCTCACCGATACCCAGGGCCGCACCTGCAACCCCAGCCAGCGCGTCTCGGAATACCAGTTCTCGGGCGAGCCGAGCTCCGTGTTTCCTCCAAGCGGGCCCATCGACGATGGGTCGTTCGAGGAAGGAAACAACCGGCGATAGAGATCCGCGGTGTCGGTCGCGGCCGCGTCGACCGCCGCGGCAGGGCTTGGCTCCGGCGAAGGCGAAGGTAGGGCCAGCAGTTCCGGGGTCGGGGTGGTGACGGGCGTGGGGGCGGCGATTTCCACACGCTTTCGCAGTAGCAGCCGCAACGACGCCGACTCGCGCACGATCTCGAAGGGCCGGTCCTCGGCCAGGCTGACGCGGACGCTGAACGCGGGTGCTGGCCCAAAGTCCAGTGCCCGCACGGGGCCTGCCGCCGCGGGCAGACTGAGGCCGGGAAGTGGCGTCGCCTCGATGCGCACCAGAATCTCGGCCCCTTCCTTGGTGGCGGAGTAGGAGGTGGGCGGCCCGCTCAGCACGAAGCGCACGGAGAAGTCGTCGCCCGCGCGCTCATTGACGATGGAGACGATGTAGTTCGTCCCGGCCGCGACCGGCTGCGCCTGCGGCGAGAACGCCACCACGAGCGCGAGAATGGAGACGATCATGAATTCCCCTCGGGGCGATGTCCCGAAAACATCAGCAGAATGATGACGGCAATGAAACAGGAAGATTGAAGAAGCACGACGAAAGTCTCAGCGAGCGATGCATCCCTCAAGGGCAGAGCCGAAAGCCCGAGGCAGAGCGTCATGAGATAGATGAGCAGCACGGCGCCTTTTTGGGAGAAGCCGCGCGCCACCAGGGTGTGCGAGAGATGGCGTGCGTCCCCCACGTAGATGGGCCGGCCCTCCCGCAGGCGGATGATGACCACGGTGGTGGTGTCCACGATGGGCACCGCCAGAAGCAGCACCGGCATCAGGATGGGAAAGTAGGAGCTGCTGGCGTTCGTTACGTACCGATCGAGCAGGAGAATGGAAGCCAGCACGAAACCGATGAAATGGCTGCCGCAATCGCCGAGGAAGATCGACGCGGGGTTGAAGTTGAAGAACAGGAAACCGAGCAGCACGCCCATGAAAGCGAGGGTGAGGGCGGAGATGAGGTTCTCGCCCGCGGTGAGCGTGTTCACCAGCAGAACCGAGCTGGCGATGAGCGCCACACCCGAGGTCAACCCATCCATGTTGTCCAGGAGATTGAACGCGTTCGTGATGCCCACCAGCCAGAAGACGGTGAGGACGGCGTTCAGAAGAGGGTGGGGAAGGAACGTGGTGGTGACCCCGCCCAGGACCACGCACACCGCCGCCGTGATCTGCCCCAGGGCCTTGGCCCAGAACGGGAACCGGCTTCCGAAGATGTCGTCGGTGAGGCCGGTGGCGAACGCGATAAGACTGCCGAGCAGAATCCCCAAGAGTTTGGGCCCCACCGAGGGAGCGTCCTGCAGGCCCTCCCCCAGGAGTTTCTGGAAGAACGGATCCTTCAGCGCGGCGAAACCGAGCCCCGCGGCCGTCCAGAAGACGAAGGCCGGAGCGATCCCTCCCAGCCGGGCGATGGGGGCGTTGTGGATCTTCCTCGTTCCCGGGTGATCGATGGCTCCCAGCCTGCCGGCCAGGAACTTCGCGAACGGAACCAGCGCTGCGGTGGCGAGAGCGGTGACGAAGGGAATGATGAAGACGGCGGAAGGGGTCATGAAGTTTCGGGCACACGTGCGGCGTCTTCAGGCACAGTCGGACCTGCGAATTCCTTGCTTCTGCAACACTTTTCGGGGGAAACCGCAATGATACGCCGGGACGGCCTGAAGCCTTGTGAAGTGAATCACTCCACGAGTGCGCTCATTCTATGGAATATTCGCCAAGAGCGCCGGGTCCCGGGTCCAGGAACCGGCCAGGTCCAGGGCGCTCGCCCGCGGCCATGCCGGGTTCGCCCGGCGGAGTCGCGCCAATTCCCCCACGGCCCCCGCGATATCGCCCGACCACGCGAGCATCTGCGCGGCCCCGATCCCCACCCCCATGTGGGTCGGATCGAAGCGCGTGGCCTGCCGCATCACCGCCTTCGCCTCGTCGGTCCTTCCCTGGTAGTACTTGACCCAGGCGAGGTCCGCGCGGGCCTCGCCCCATTGCGGCCGCATTCTCACCACGACCTCCAGGTCCTCGCGCGCCCGTTGCAGGCGCGTGGCGTCGTACTGGCCGCGGTTGTGGGCGAGGGCCATCCAGGCGAGACCGCGCTGGCGCCGCGCGTTGTCGAGATAGGGGTGGGCATCAACAAGGCTCTGGAGCGCGTCCAACCGGCTCTCCGGTGAGACGCGGGCGAGGGCCGCGCGCTCCCGGGCGGCGCCCACGCTCCGGTAGGCGCAGGAGAGGGCCAACACGCCGAGAAGGGCGATGAACGCGCGACAGCCCAGGGGGGCGCTCGGCCTTGCGCCGGTCGACCCCGCGGTGGCGATGCCCAACAAGACGGCGAAGGCCAGCGCGTTCGCGGGGATCCGGAAGCCGAAGTCGAAGAGGGAGTGAAAGAGCATGGTCAGGCAGGAGGCGAGAGCACCCGCCCGAAGCCACCGTCCGCTTCGGTCGCGGCTATTAACCATTTCGTGATGCGCCGATTTCCAGGCGAACCGCGCGAATAGAATCAGGCCGGCGAGAAGAATCAGGCCGCCCTCCACGGCAAATTCGATCAGGTCAGCCTCAGCCCGCTCGGATCGGACATCCCCATGGCCGGTCTTGAAAGACGCGACCGCATCGGCAAAAGCACCCAGCCCGGACCCGAGGATGGGTCGATGCGCGAAGGCGCGAAGCGAAGCCAGGCCGATGTCGACCCGATAGCCTGCGGATCCGGTCAGGTCAAGAAGGTGCACGAGTCGGGAACGTGTCGGCGCGGGAATTGCGAGAGCAGAGATCAGCAGTACTCCCGCCGCAGCCGCGAGCGGGGCCAGCCACGGCCGGGGATGGTTCTCGGGTCCCTTCCTTCGCCGGAGATCTCCGGCAATCCAGGCCAGGGTCGAGAGGCCAAGGCCCAGCGCCACTGCGGCACCCCGGCTGCCGCTGGCGAGTACCATGATGGTCAGTCCGCAGGCCAGGCCCATCAGAGCCAGGCCGCGCGGCTCCAGTCTTCCGGAACGCCGAAGGTCTCCCATCGCCATGGCGATCGCGAGCGGCACACCCAGTGAAACCAGGCCGGCAAAGTTGTTGTGGTTGACGTATGAACCGAACGGCATGGTCTGCAAATCGCTCTTCTGCCCGAACAGCGCCGTTCGATCGGTTGACCATTGAAATGCCGCGAAGGCCGATTCGGAGGCGCAGACCAGGAGGAGTGCCGCGGCAAGGCGGCGGTTGGTGTGTGTGGATGCGGAGCCCCCCCTTGCGTCGATCGCCGCCCACGCCAAGGCGATCGCGAAGCCCACAGCGGCGCCTTCGAAGGAGAGGAATGGCGCGATGCTCTGTCGAAGCCCGACCTGCGCGAGAGCAAGCGCCGGAAACGCGAGAGCGATCCGCGCCCCGCGCGGGAGCCGCCGTTCGCGCAGTTCGGGCCACAGACAAAGCCCGGCGGCTAGCAGCAGAACCCCACAAAGCGCGTAACGCGCGGTGTCTTCCACCGACCCATAGATCCAGGGGGCGACGAGGATGGCCGCGAGGAGCAGTCCTTCACCGATAGGCTCAAGCGCGTCTCCTGTCCCGGCCGGAGGGTCAGACTCGGCGCGTTCTTCGTTTGACCCCACTTCCTGGTCTTCTCCTATCGCGAGGGCGGACCTGCGTACGCCGCGACCGACCCCGCCCGGGCAAGGTGTCTCGGGTCCGGGCCATAGGGGGCACGCAGCATCGCGCCCCGTTGCCGCGTGCGTTGTTCCATGCCGATGGCAGCAACCGCGTAGTAGAAGCCGATCACTTGGGCTTTGTGCCTGTAAAGCGTGCCCACGTTGCCCTGCCCGATGGCGTAGCCGAAGGTGACCGTCATGGTGACCAGCAGGACGCCCAGCGAATCGCTCAGTCGTTTCCGGAACAGGAACAAGGTGCCCGCGACGATGCCCGGGACCAGCGTGTAGAAGAAGAGCGTCTCGGGGATGGCCAGGGATTGCCGAATCGAGCCGATCTGCCACGGGAAGGGGGCAAAGAAGAAGTAGGCGAGGCCGGTCGGAAGGAAACCAAATGCGCCGCCGATCGTCGAAATGTCGGCATCACTGGCAAACCCCGAGTCGGCGGCGACGGCGCTCGAACTCCACGAGCGAAGCCTCTGCAGTTCAACCAGGTCGAGAGTCTGGATCTTGCCCTCCGTGCCGCCACCCTGTGAGCCAAAGTAGACGAGGCCGAGCGCCAGCAGCGAACCAAGGAAGACATTTCTCACGAGGTCCTTGGAGCGGCCGAGGAAGAACGAAAGGACGAACGGGCCCACTGCGGCATACAGAAGGTAGGAGCGGAAGAGCGTCAGACCCCAGATGAGCGTGGTCGCGGACAACATTCGGCTCGGGATTATTCGCCCTCTGAGTTCAGCCATTTCCCTGGCGAGGCGGACCAGGAGCCACTGGACCCAGACGTCGCGAACCATCAAAGAAGACCACAGGACCATCGACGGAAAGAAGGCCATGAATCTGGCCGCCCGGATCGCCGCGAGCTCGCTTCCGCCGATGAGCCGAGTCAGCCTGAACAGCTCGAGAACTGCCCGCGAGCCAATCCACGCGTTCAGAAGCTTCGGAAGCAGCGGGAACTGACCGAAGGGGAAGTAGAGCGCCGCCACGATGTAGTAATACCCCTTCGTCTCACCTTGGAAACCTGGCGTGGGGTCCATGGGAACCTCCCCTCTCCAGTACTTCGCAAGAAGCTCCCCACGAAAGTCGTAGGTCTGCTCATCCGGAGCAAACAGCCCGGGCGTCACGAAGAAGTGAATCACGATTGCGGTGATCGCACGGACAACAAACGCCGTACGCGCCAGACGTGCAGCCGCGAGATCAGCCGCCCTCATCTTTGTAGCTTACGCGGCACGAGCGAAAGACCCCATGACTCTCACATCAAGCCGTCCCGAGTTGCGCAGGTTCCGAACCCGGTCAAATACGCTCCGAAGCCCAGCCATCATAAGCAGATAGTGATCCGCCAGATTGGTGGGATGGAACCAAAGGTGAAAGACCGCTTTTTGCGCGACAGCTTGCTCCAGCCCTCCGAGGGCGCGCCGCACGCGCCGACCTACCGGAATCAGGGCCCGAGGGCCATGTGCAGGCAGGTAGATCATCGAACCCGGCAGATTCACTAGGCCTTCGGGTGTGGTCTCGGGGAGTACGGTTGGCGCGGCGGTTCCTATGGCTACCTCGAGCAAGTGTACCAATCGCCCGAGAGGTCCGGGGTTCTCGTCACGTTCGTACCAGCGCGGTCCCGGCCCGCGGAACACCCGAATCCCGTTCGCAGCGAGCACCGGCAGGTGACCGACTCGGTTTCTGGGAAACGCAAACGATCGGGCACGCGCACCAGTCCAGGCCGAAGCCTGCAAGCACGCCTTCATTTCGCTGTCCACAACTTCTTGAGAGCATCCCGGATCACCCCAGATTACGTGCGAGAAAGAGTGAAAACCAATCTCCTGCTTTGTCGGACAAGCGAGGATCTTTTCGACCAGGCTCTTCCCCAGGAAGACCGATTCCTTGCTCTCCTTTCCCCCTGGATCGTGGTGAAACCAGTCTTCCCGCAGCCAGGCGTGAGCGGGACGCTTCAACTCTGCATGCCTGCCATCGCACGAGTCAAGGAAAAGGTGTCCCACGGTGCACCAGGTCGCGGGAATCTCGAACTCGTGAAGGAGGGCGAGCAGATCATCGATGATCTGCTCGCGCTCGAAGATGCAGGCCCGTCTGAACGCGTTGGGACCAGCGAGATCCTGCGTGCCCCAGATCAACTCAAAATCGAGCGATAGCGTGAAGACGCCGCGATCCAGGGCCATGCCTACCGTGCCTTCCGCGCTATGACCAGGAACATGTTGGAGAGTTCACGCAAGGGTCCGGCGTCGGCGAGCCACGAATCTACAGGCTCCCAGGCGCGCAACGTAGGCCGCAGGAGTGGCCTCGCAAGTCGTTCGACCCAGTTGATCGGTCCAAGGTAAACGCCGTGCACTTCGACTAGGTCAAACCCCGCGTCCCGGAACCCCTCTGACAACTCGCCCGCTGTCACGAAGTACTGCCGCAGTGGAGTCAAGCCGGCAAGTCTCCCTGAAGCGCTCAGCCGGTTGACCAACGCATAGGCGTTCAAGCTGAAGCGAGGACACGCAGTGACCACGGCGGTTCCGCCCGGCGCAAGCACCCTGCCCATCTCCCTTACGGTCAGTCGGAAGTCCGGGAGATAGCGCAACACCTCGATGGACAACACCCAGTTGAATGACTCCTTCGCATAAGGAAGCGCCTCGACGTCGGCAGTGCGGAGATCCACGCCGGGGTTTATGCGGCGCGCCACTTTCAGCATTTCCTCCGACCCATCGACCCCGGCAACTTGAAATCCGCGCGCCTCAAGCTCTCGAAGTTGGTGGCCGGTACCGCAGCCGACGTCCAGAAGCTTCTGCCCGGTTCCGTTGGCCGCAAGGGCACGGTCAAGCCACGCCTGTAGTCGCTTGCGGCTATAGACGAAGCAGTTGGAGTAGGGATCCCGGCCCTTGCCCTCGTAACGCTGCTCAAACTGGCTGGCCTGGTCGGAGTGCGTTTTGACCGCCGCCTCCTTCTGTTTCTCGTGATGTTCCACTCTTGAAGTTTACCGGGCGCGTTGCGTCAACTGTTCGCGGTAGAGGGCCGCCATGTCGTTTAGTAGGCGCTCCACCGAATATCGCTTCAAGACGGTATCTTGCCCTACGGTCGCCATTTGGAGCGCCACCACCGGGGAGCTGAGAACCGCTTCAATCGCTTGCGCGGTCCGCTCGGCCGAGCCCGCGGGCACCAGCGCTCCGAAGCGTCCCCCCTCCAGAAGATCGGGCGTGCCTCCGATCGCCGTTGCCACAACGGGCCGCCCCGCGGCCAGCGCTTCGATTAGAGCCACAGGAGTTCCTTCGTTCAGGGACGTGTTCACGACGATATCCAGATCGCCAAATACGGCCGCGGTGTCTTTCTTCCAGCCAAAGAAATGGATTCTGTCTCGGAGCAAGGCCTTCGCTCGGGTCTCGAGGCGAGTCCGTTCTTCCCCGTCGCCTATCACAGCAAAGCGGACATCGTCCGTGGCGGACGAGATCCGATACGCCGCCTCGATGAATGTGTCAACGTCCTTGATTGGGACAAGACGACCGACTATCCCTACCAGCTTGGCCTCAGGCGGCCAGCCGGCTGCTTCTCGTAAGCGCCCGCGGGGAAGAACGCCCGCGAGCGGTAGCAGGTCAAGGCCAAGGGGCAGTACGCGGATACGATCTGCGCGTCCAACCCCCAGTCGCACAAGATCGTGCTTGACGGATTCGGACACCGTCAACAATACGTCTGTGCCACCTGCGAGGCCGCGCTCGATGCTCCGAAAGAAGGCGCTCATCACGGGATTGAAGTAACCCGAGAGCACATGACCGTGATACGTGTGTACCACCAATGGAACCCGGGTCAATCTTGCGGCCACTCGTCCGAGCGCCCCAGCCTTTGCCGTGTGCGTGTGAAGAATGTCTGGCCTGTACTCACGAGCGAGGCGGCAGATGCGCAAGACGACGCGCAGATCGTCGAGCGGGCGAATGGCCCGCCCGAACTTCGGAAGTACCGTGATATCGACGCCCCGTGTCTCGGCGAAATCCAGAAGATCCCCTTCGTGCTCGGTCGTTTGCCCCACCACTAGTTTCGTTTCGAAACCGTGGGCGGTCAGGCCGGCGCTCAGGTGAACGACATGTAGGGAGGGGCCGCCGATGTTCAACCGCGAGAACACTCTCAGAACCCTCGTCAAGTCAGCGCCCTCGGCCAGGAGAGTAGACGCGACGCAGGACTTCCCCGAAGCGGCTCGCGCACACAGATGCCGAGTAGTGCTTTACCACGGTGTCCCGGCCCGCTGCCCCAATTCGTCGATAGAGCTCCTTGTCGTGGATGACCCTTAGGATTTTCTCGAGCCATTCGTTCTCAGCGCTTGCCAAGAAGCCGTTTTGACCGTCCCGGATTACTTCGAGGTTCCCGCCAATCGGAGAACCGACCGAAGGAACACCGACGCCCATGTATTGGAGAATCTTCATTGCGCACTTTCCCTTGGCCCACTCCGTGTCTGGGAGCGGCATGATGCCGAGGTCGAACTCGCGAAGATCGCCAACTTCGGTGTCGGCTGACCACGCTCTCCACTCGAACGGAAAGGAGAAAGTCGTGGGTTGACGATCTGAGATGATCCTAACGATCAAACCAGCTGCGGCGATCCGCGCCAGCAATGGGGTGAATGGCTCAAGGTAGGTTTGGGATGTTGAACTACCCATCCAGCCGACGACCGGTGGGGTTTGCCGTTCCTGGCGCTGGCTAGGAGTGTAGATCATCGTATCCACGCTGCTGGGCACGATCGCGACATTCGCCGAGTGAGCGCGGGCGAAGTCCGCGAGATACTCGTTTCCAACCACCACGGCCTTCGCAAGCCGGCAGATCTCCGCTGTTTTCCCAGGGAGCTTTAACCAGCCAAAGGTACGGTTTGCCTCCGAGGTGTGAAGTCGGTGGATCGCATCGTCGAAGTCGTAGACGAGAGGCAATCGTCCGGCCAGTCGGCGCTCGAAACTAGCGGGCCCAAGGAGGCTCATGGCGCGATGAACGACGGCCACATCGAACTCTCCCGGCCCAGGCAGATTCCGCGCTAGTGACAAGGCTGCGCGAGTCAGACCCAAAAGCTTACTGAACATCGCGCCTTGCCTGTACAAGGCTCGGGCCAGATCGGGCCCAATAAATGGGCGAAAGACGAGTTCAAAGCCGTCGGCTCGCAGAAGTGGAGCCCACTGTTCCAGACGAAAGCGCTGACTAGGTGTCTTGCCCAGTGGATAGGGGACGAACGCTATGACGCGAACGGCGGTCATGCGGTGTCGCTGCGCCGGAGACGAGACTCCAGTCCTCTTCTGCCGGCCAGCCTTGAATACACCTCAACGAGTGCGGGTTCCTCCTTGTCCCAAGAGGCTTCAGAGGCCGCGGCACTCGAAGCAGCAGCGCGCTGGCGGATGTCCTCGATCGAAATCGAATTCACGAGGTCTCGCACAGCTTCGACTGAGGGCTGGACCTTCCACCCGTTCCCCCAGTGTTCAACCTCGGCGGCCATCTCGGGGAAGTCACTCACGATGACAGGGAGTCCCGCGGCCTCACACTCGAAGAGCTTGTTGGGCAGGCAGTAGAAGTAGCTCAGGCACGTATTTTCGATGAGCGAGAACCCCACATCCGCTGTTGCCGCCAACGAGACAATTTGCCCAGGAGGCACGGCCTCCAAATAGTGGATGTTGGGGAACCTCTGCGCCGCCGCACGGATCTGCCCCACTAGCGGCCCAAATCCCACGAACACAAGATGCCGATTGAGGCTCACCTGGGCGAAGGCGTCAATGAGGATGGACACCGCGCGGCCATTCTGCAGGGCACCATGGCTCAAGAAGACCATGCCTCCGGCTATCTGTAGCCGCTCCCGGAGGCTCGCGGTGCTTACCGGCGTAGCCGCCAATTTCGTTGGCTTGTTTCGGACGACGGTCACACGCCGCGAATAGGTCCTCCGGTACCACTCCGCGATGGAATTGCTGACTACGACGATTTCGTCGACCCAGCGGATCAAAAATCGCTCCGCGAGCCGGGCGAAGATGCGGTCGCTAGGAGCAAGAGAGTTTTGTTCCGTTTCTAACTCATGCGCGTCGTACACCACCGGACACCCGTGGCGCAACTTCAGCCAGATCGCCGCCGGAAGGTCGAAGAGGCTGTTTGAGTGCACCGCACCGATCGGAGAGCCGGCCGCATAACGCGCCACGGCCCAGTACCATTCGGCAAAGAAGGCCGGGCTCTTCCCTCGGGGCAGGCGCCGATAGAACCGCGGGGAGAAACGGACCACGCGCCGGCACGCGTCGAGGATCTCTTCCGAGGGCAGGCCAGGCCCGGCGAGGCCAACTAGGACAACCTGCTCTGCAAAGCCGTGCCGAACCAGAGACTCCGAAACCTTGAGCATTCGGCTGGCGTTCAGGACGGTTGACGGGGACAGGTGGAGGTGGCGGCCCGGGATAAGCATGGTCAGCGGAGCTCCCACCCTGGGCCCGGCTTGACGGCAAGCAACTTCAAGGAGTCACCTGCGTGCAGAAAGTCAAGAGCCGAGTTCAGGAGGCGCCTTATTAACCGACCCTGCCCCATTGATGTTGCATCCATGAGGTGTTGCGCGCGTGCGTTTCTTTGGGCTGCGGTGATGGCCGCGCCTCTCCGGTGCCGGTGCATCATCTCTATCGGATTTAGGCCACTGGTCCGCAGGGAGAGAACCTCGAGAGGGATTCGCCGGGTGAGTCGACCTAGGCCTTCCAGCGAAAAGAGCGTGACGTGTTCTGGCGGCGCCACCACCGTCCAGCCAATACCGAGCATTCTGAAATTCAAGCTCTCAATGTTCGGTGTTGTCGCAACGAGAGCGCCACCGGGCCGAAGGAGTCGCGAGGCCTCCCTGAGTAGATCCTCCGGTGCGAGGACGTGCTCGAGGACCTCAAGAACGCTCACGACATCGAAGGACTCAGTGGGCCATTCCTGGGATGAAGTGCGAACCTCCCACTGTCTCGAGCGCCCAAACTCGAGCGCCGCATGCGAGATCTCGGTGCCGGCGCAACTCCAGCCCTGGGCCTGGGCTTCACTCAGCAGTGCCCCCTCCCCAAACCCAAGATCGGCCCAGCGGCCCAACTGCCGATAAGGGGCGAGGCTCGAAATGGTCTCGGCGAGCGACTGGCGCACTGCCGGGTGAGGGGCGAAGCTGGCTCCCGAATACGACTCTGAGTACCTTGGCAGATCGGCCGGTGCCACCTCCGCGTTTAGGGAACCGCAGTCACACCCCCACAACGGCACCCCATCTTTGGCTCCACGGTGATGCACGGCAACGGCATTACATGCGCGACATCTCAAAGGGCAGTCTCTCCCAATTGATCATAGGCGCGTCGGTACGCCTCGATTGCGAGATGCAAGCTAAGGCGGCTCTCAGCCACCGATCGACAGCGCATCGGGGTCATTGGGTCGTTGAGCAAGGCCGTCATGGCTGCCCAGCCGTTTCGGTACGATTCCGTTGAGAAATCGGGCAGCACGACCCCCACTCGGCCTTCCTGGACGATCTTGTCCACATCACCTACTCCGGGTCCTGTGAGAACCGGGAGTCCTATGGCCAGCGCCTCGGCCAGCTTGGTCGGGCAAGAGGCGATCTTTGAGGGTGTTGCACGGATGAAGAAGAACGTGGCCCGGCATTGTGCGAGCCATGAAGGGACATCCTCTGGCGCGCACGTTTGAACTGTGATCTGGGCTTGGGCCAGCTTTTCGCGTGCCTCCGCATCCGCGTTGTTCGTGAGGAACAAGACACGAAGGGGCTGTCCGGATCGTCGAAGTTCAACTACAAAATCCAGCATCTGTTGAGTCATATACCAGCCGCCCAACGAGCCAAAATAGACGAGATCGAAGAGCGCTTCGCGTTGAGAGGCTTCCGGTTTGAACAGCTCACAGTCGACACAGGTCGGTATGACCTCGATTGGCTGAGTGACCCCCCGCGTCCTCAGCAGGTCCCTCCCTCGTTCAGTTAGCACAACGATTTGTCTTGCGCGGGCCAAGTTCCCCTTTTCGGTGGCCCGGACCACCCGATCCAACATGCCGTTTGCGGCCCAAGATCCGGCATCTACACGTTCGTCCGAGAAGAAGCCGCGCATATCCAGAAGCAGCGGGCCCTCGAGGCGGGAGAGGCGCACGATCATCGGCGTGATGTCCCCACGGCAATGGAATGCATCGAACCGAGAGGTCCGAGCGAGATCACGCAGAAGGAGGGCGCCAACACCAACGTCGTACAGCGTGGCAGGCACGCGCGGGGCTTTGTGATAACGGAGTGGGTGCCAGCGGATGCCCGCATTCTTGAGGCGCGTCGACGTCAAAGCCATGCGCTGCTCACTACTGCTCTGCGAGCGCTTCTCGAAAGTGATGAGTTCGAAGCGGATGCCCGTGCGAGCGAGCCCCTCGAGATAGGGCACGACCTGAGTGGATCCGAGTGGATCCAAAGCCCCATCGTAGGAAAGGTAGGCGATCCTCAATGCCTGGCACGTCCGAGCGCGTTCGCACGGTCCAGGAAATCGTAAACGGCTGCAGCGGAGACGACGTTCCACATCGCCGTCGAATTGCTCAAGACAGAGCAGTTAATGGCGCCTTCGCGCCTTAGTCGCGCCTGAGAATCGAGCGCCCTTTGATGCATCTGCGGCGTCGCGAGCCATCGGTTGACTGGGACCTCGAAACCCTTCTTGTCGTGCCGGTCGAGGATGACATCTGGAACCAGGCCCCGCATTGCATCCCGCAGCAGACGCTTCGACACACCCTCGTGGATCTTCGCCTGCTCCGGCAGGGTGAACACCCACGATACGAGTTCTCGATCCAGAAAGGGGAGTCGCACCTCCCGCCCGAACGCCATGGAGGAACGGTCCGCATATCTGAGCAATGTCTCCAGACCGTGCTCAAGCGTGGAGAAACTGAGTGATTCAGACAGGGAATTGAACGATCTGAACGGGCGAGGCTCCTTCGCGTGGGCGCGGTCGAAGTCCCGGTCGAGCCAGCGGGGTCGCCGATCCCGTAGCGCCAGATTGAGTCTTGCTAGCGGCTCGGGCAGCCTACCAATCAGGGCGTGGCGAAGCCAGCTGATAGTGGGGCTGTCGTTCGGATAAAGCCTCCCGATGGCACGGAACTCGCGGAAGGCGTGCAGCAAATTGCGTCGTGCCAGGCCGATCAAGAGAGGCTGGAAATAATGGGTGTACCCGGCCAGCATTTCATCGGCGCCCTGACCATCGAGCAGAACGGTCACGCCGCTTTGCTTGGCCAATCGCATCACAGTCCACTGCGCATATGGGCTAGGGGTTGGGAACGGCTCCTCCTGGTGATAGAAGAGTTGAGAGAACTCCTCGCCTAGCCCCTCGCCGGTTGGCCAGACTTCATGCCGCTCAGCGCCGATCGCCGCTCGAACCGCTTGCATGTAGCGGCCCTCGTCGAGGTTCAGGTCGTCGAAGCGGGCCGAGAACGTATGTTGATTTGAAGAGCCCAGTTCTCTGATCAAGGAAACAATCGACGACGAGTCAATTCCGCCGGACAGGCTGGAACCAACCGGTACGTCCGAGCGGAGCCTCCGCTTGACGCTGCGGGCGAGAAGAGCCCGCAGATGATCCGCCGCATCTGGGATGCCAGTGGTGGAACGGTCGGTGCCGATCTGCCAATAACGCTCGATCCGGATCGATTGCCCCGGTCGGACTTCCAGACAATGCGCTGGGCGGAGGGTCTTCGCCGGCGCGTAGAAGGTCTCGTCCGGAAAATCCGGAAGGTGTACGACTTTGTGTCTCAGAAGGCCGTGAAGGAACTTCGTTCTCAAGGAGAGGGGAATGCCTCCCGCGCCGAACGCTTTCATCTCAGAGGCGAACACAAGGAGCCCCGGAACTTCACAGTAGAAGAATGGCTTTTCGCCAAACGGGTCGCGGGCGCAGAAGAGTCGCTTGTCTACACGGTCCCAGATCGCAAAGGCGTACATTCCATCCAAGCGAAGCAGGCAATCCCGTCCCCACTCGGCAAACGCCGCGACCAGGACCTCGGTATCCGAATTCGTGTGAAACCTGTGAGCCTTCTGTTCGAGCTCTCCCCGAAGTTCAAGATAGTTATAGATGTCCCCATTAAAGGTGATGACGAAACGGTCACCGTATCTCATAGGCTGAGCGGCTCGCTCGTCGAGGTCGATGATGGACAGGCGCCGGTGACCCAGAGAGACGGCGCTGTCGACGAAGAAGCCCTCGCCGTCCGGTCCGCGGTGTGCGAGAGCTCCGATCATGTTCCCAACCATGCGTTCGGGAACAGGGCGACCGTCCAGTGATAAGACGCCAGCGATGCCACACATGGTGCTCTTTATTTTGCAGAAGGACAGAAAAACAGTCCCGAAGACTACTACCGCCCGATGCTCGAGCCATAACGCCTGTGCAGAACCGGGCCACTCAGTGCGCCGAGAGTCTCTTGACGATAGACTATCATTTTCTAGATTGATGAACGCCGACAGAATGAAAGGCCACAGGCCGACGTGATCAAGATCTACTCGCAGGTGGAACCGGAGCGCCTATTGCACGTGGTTTTCGACGGGACCGAGCCCCTAGACAGCCGCACGGATCTGTCGGATCCGCAAGAGTGGCTGCAGGTTTCCGTGTTGAATTTCGCGCCTGCGAAGACTGTTGGCCCGCATCTCCACAATGCACGCGAGCAACATGGCTCCGCCCGAGTCTGCACCACACAGGAAGCCTGGATTGTCTTGCGCGGGGAGATAACCGCCGGCCTCTTTGACCTCGACCACCGCCCCTTGGGGGAAGAGACTCTGCTTCCTGGCCATGTACTGGTGACGTTTGGGGGCGGGCATTCTCTGCAATGCGGGCGACTCGGTGCGATGCTGGTCGAGTGTAAGAACGGGCCGTATTTGGGTCGCGACCACACCTCCTTCTGACGCACCGCTCACAGCACAGGCTTTGTAGGTGAGACACCATGTTTAGAACACGATGCCTGTCATGCGATTCTCCTTTCCTGCACGAGATTGTGAACCTCGGTATGCACCCCATGGCCGATACGTTCATACCCAAAACGCGCCTCGACTCGGGCGACCGACTGTACCCGCTTATTTGCGATCTCTGTGAACGCTGTGGACAGGTTCAGTTACGAACCGTGACCGATCCGGTGGAGCGTTACGCCGAATACGATTATTCTTACACTTCTTCAAATTCCAGGACGTCGCGCAACCATTGGACAGTCTATGCGACAGCGGTCGCTGGCATGATCGGCTTGAAGGACGGGGATGCCGTCGTGGAAATTGGTTCTAACGACGGATTTCTGGCGGAGCAGTTCCAGAAGCTGGGATGTGTCGTTCTGGGCGTGGACCCTTCGTCGGCGATGGCCCAGTTGGCGGCAGAGCGCGGCGTCAAGACCTTGACGGGACTATTCGGTCCCAACGTAGTCAGCGCCGTGGAAAGAACTCTCGGTCGGAAGCCGAAGCTCATCGTCGCGAACAATGTGTTTAACCATGCCAACGACCCTCGTGAGTTTGCGCAGGGCATCAAGGCGCTGCTTGCCCCAGAGGGAACGTTCGTCTTTGAGCTGCCTTACTGGCTCCAATCGGTCGTGCAACGCAAGTTTGATCAAATTTATCACGAACACGTCAGCTACCTGACGAGTCGCCACGCGGTGACTTTGTTCGAGTCCATCGGGATGCGGGTCAACCATGTGGAAGAAGTTGATTACCACGGCGGGTCCATTCGTGTGTTTGTCGGGCACAAGACACAGACGCTCCCCACGGCCAAGGCTGCTCCCAGCGTAGCCGAATTCATCGAGAGGGAAATCAGAGCCGGACTCTTCGACCATGCAACCTATGACGCACTGATGAAGAGCGTTCGGCGCACGCGGGACCGCTTCCTGCAGAAGATCTACCGCTTGAGAAGCGAAGACCAGCCAATTGTCTGCGTCGGAGCGGCAGCCAAGGGCAACACTTTCTTGAACTACTACAACTTGGACGCCTCCGTTATCGATTACGTCACAGACTCCTCACCCAGCAAGATCGGGAAATACACACCGCGAACTCGTATTCCGATCGCCGCCGACCAGGTGCTGCATGGGTATCGGTCGGTCTATGTCATTATCTTGTCTTGGAACATCTCCGCTGCCCTACAGACTGCCCTGAAAGCCATAAATCCTCACATCGTCTTCCTGAATCCCTACGAGCAATGAATCACAAGAAAATTTCGCCGGCCACGAGCGACTCCCGTGGCACCATTTCCGACATCCTTCACAAGACGCCGATCGAACATGTGGCCATCATCGAATCCGTCGCCGGAGGCCTGATTCGTGGCAATCACTACCACAAGGAGACCACCCAACACATCTTCATGACAAAGGGCTCGCTGCGGTATTGGTATCAGCCTCTGGACAAGAGCGCCCCGGTGCAGTCGCTGCTTGTGAAGGAATATGAAATGGTCTCGACTCCGCCGCTTGAGGTCCATGCGCTAGAGATCCTCGAGCCCAATCAATTCGTGGTCTTCAGTCACGGCTTGCGCGGCGGCGACGACTACGAGCGCGATACGTTCAGAGTTGCGCCCATCCTGACGCCGGACATGATTTCGAAGGGATGAGCCGGTTTCTAATCACGGGCGGCACGGGGTTCATCGGAAGACATCTCACCCGCATCTTGCGTGAGCGCTTCGGCGCCGCCGCGGTGATCTCGGTCGGCAGTCAGTTCGATCTCCGCGATCTTACAAGGACCAACGGCCTCTTTCAAGACTTCGGCGCATTCGACTATGTGCTCCATCTGGCTGACATGCAGAGCGACGCGCGCATGGCCGCGCAATGCCCTGCGACGCAATTCATTGCGAACGCGACCATGTCTCTGAACGTGCTGACGGCGTGGCACAACTTCCAACCCGCGGCCCGTTTGATCTGTTTTAGTTCCGCTTGGGCCTATCCGGAGTCGATTGTCGATCTCGATGAAAAGGACTATTGGTCGGGTCGAATGCACCGGCCGACCGAGCACTACGGGCTGAACAAGAAAGTACTCAGCGTCGGAATGCAGGCGTACAAGCGACAGTATGGTCTAAAGGGGACCTCGCTGGTCCTGGGAACTGTCTACGGACCCGACGATTCAACTTCGCACCTGATCCCCTCGCTTCTGTACCGCATGCGGGCAAACCCCGATCGGCTGGAGGTCTGGGGCGACGGGAGCGAGACGCGGGATTTCATTTACGTGGAGGACCAGATCCAGGGCATTCTTCAACACTTAGACTACGCTGGCGAACTATTGAACATCGGTAGCGGCTCCTCCCACTCGGTACGGGAGGTTGTGGAAATTCTGGCGAGGCTAATGCACTATCAGGGCCAGATCGTCTTTGATTCCACCAAGTCCACCGGCGTCGCCAACCGGCGCATCAACACCTCTCTTGCCACAAGTACGACGGGCTGGCCCGGCGGATTCGAGCTCCACACGCTCGAAGCAGGCCTGCAAGAGACTGTGACCTCCTTCAAGAAATCCAATGGCTAAGAAAGCACTCATAACGGGCATCACCGGTCAAGACGGTTCGTATCTGGCCGAACACTTACTCTCGCTTGGTTACGAGGTCCACGGCCTGATCCGCCGCAACTCGATCACCGAGCATCAACAGACTCGTCTCGACAAGATCGCCACCGAAATCCACAACCAATACGGTGATGTGTCCGACGTGTCTTCAATTGACTCTGTGATGATGAAGGTCAGGCCCGATGAGGTTTACAACCTTGCCGCGCAAAGCCACGTCCGCATTAGTTTTGAAGTGCCGCAGTACACTGTTCAGACTAATGCAGTGGGCGCGTTAAATGTTCTGGAGTCCATGCGTAGACATGCCCCAGCCTCCCGATTTTACCAAGCGTCTTCTTCGGAGATGTTTGGCAACAGCGTGGACGCGGACGGCAAGCAGCGCGAGACGACGCCAATGGCCCCAGTGAGTCCCTACGGTTGCTCGAAGCTCTTTGCGTACAGCATCGTTCGGAACTACCGCAACGCATACTCACTGTTTGCGGCGAATGGGATCCTGTTCAATCATGAATCGCCCAGGCGCGCGTCTAACTTCGTTACAAGCAAGATCATCAAGAATGCGGTCATGATCGCCAAGGGCAAGCTGGACAAGCTGGAACTCGGCAACCTCGACTCCCAACGCGACTGGGGCCATTCGAAGGACTACGTGCGGGCGATGCATCTCATCCTGCAGCGTCCAACACCAGACGACTTTGTGATTTCCACGGGACAGACTCATTCGATTCGGGAGTTCTGCGAAGTTGTCTTCAGAAAGCTGAACCTCGATTACCGCGAGTATGTCGTGCAGAACCCCAAATACATGCGGCCCGAAGAGTTGAACTACTTGTGCGGTGACTGCACGAAGGCCAAGCAGGTCCTCGGCTGGATCCCTGAGTATTCGTTCGACTCCATGATCGATGAAATGATCGAAGAGTGTAAGAGCAACGGCCGCTGAGGAAGCTCGCTCCCAGGAGTCGGAGAGAATGCCGCGGCGACGAAGAAAGTGAGTATTCCTGTCCAAGACGGCACCCCAGCAGGGCTCCTCGGTGCCGAATACTTTAGGCGAAAGTGGAGTTACGTGAGGCTTCAGTTCACGTTCGTCTGGGTATACGCAGCTGCTTGGGCATTCGGTGTCTGGTTTAAGCGGAAGGGACCGTTAGGGAAGGTCCGGAAGATCGCGGCAGTGTGGTATGGCCCTCCGGACCTCCCCGGGAGCGATTTCAGGTTTGGGATCTGGAAACCTCTGCTCGAGGCGGATGGGTACGTGTTCGACAATTTCAGCCTCCCGTGGATGTCCGACCTGCGAAAACTGGGGACCGCCACTTGGTCATGGCGATATTCCTTCTATCGTCGCCGACTTATCGATCGGTTCCATCAATTCAGGCAACTCCGCCATTACGATGTGGTCTGGCTTGAGCGATCGCTGATCCTTGGCCCTCACAAGAGCGCATTCATGGAGCGCTGCCTTCGTCGAATGGTGGGGAAGGTCGTTCTCGACTGCACGGATGGAGGGGATTACATTGCCAATCCGGAGTTCTCATTGGCTGTCTTGTCACACGTCGACGACGTGACCGTGGGTTGTGCGGCGATCCGCGATCTATACGAAAAATGGCATCCGCGAGTAACCTGGATCAATTTTGTGTTTCCCGCAGACCCGTACAAGATCAAGGAGTCTCACTCGATTGAAGGCCTCCCGGTCTTGGGTTGGATGGGGAGTCCCGGCAATGCTGTTCATCTCCTTGCGATCGAGTCAGAACTCCAGAGGGTCGCATCGCAGCTGCCCTACAGGCTGATCGTCATCTGCCGTGAGCCCGTTCAGCTACAGATACCGGGGGCTCAGGTCGAGCAACACCAATTCGGTGCTGACTACTACGATCTGTTGGCCCGATTCGACATCGGGCTCTTTCCGAGTTTCGGTGACAATCTTCGCGTCAAGGCGAAGGTAGCGATGAAACACCAGGAATTCATGCTTTGCGGGATTCCGCAGGTCTGCTCGCCAATTGGTCTATGTGAAGGCATCGTTGATGATGATAGTGCCCTAATCGCCCATAAGGAGGGCGAATGGGCCGAGAAGATCGTTCAGCTCCTTCATGACGAAGCACTGAGGCGTCGATTGGCCAAGCGTGCGCGAGACCTGTTCTTCGAAATGTATACACCTCAATCCGAGTATCCCAAGGTTCTTCAGACCCTGACGTCGTCCGGCGTAACACCATCCCGGCCCCCCGGCGCATCCGGGGCCGAGACGCCGACACGAGGCGAATAGAGGATTCTCATCATGAACACCAAGCCGAACTGCAGGAGGATTGCTAGCGCGGCCCATACCAGGCCGCGAAGGGATAGGTCGGCAAGGCCGTACGCGCTAACGTAGGCGACAAGGCACATGCGGGGATAGCCGACCGGATACACCCGCTCCGCGGCAAATCCAACGAGTAAGGCGTAGGCGGTGATGGCGACGTTTGTCGCCCAAATGGCTCCCATGAGGCCGAATGAAGGGATCCAGAAGGCGTTCAACGAGACATTGAGGACGGCCGCTGCAACAGATGCAAGCGTCAGCCATTGGGTTTGGCCGGTGGCGAGCAACCCGCCGGAAAAAACGTAGAAAAGGTAGGCCATCGCAAGGTACAAGGAAACGGCCGGGACCAGCGCGATCGCGCCATGGAAAGTCCGGGGCAGAAGGGCGATGGCCACAAGCGGCGATGCCGCGGTTGCTACGACCATCAGCAACGAAGAAAGTCCCACATACCCTATGTAGATCTTCTTGAATCCCTCCGCCGCCTCACCGGAGTGGGCTAGGCGCATTGCGATGGGAGGGAAGGCGACGGCGAATCCTTGGCTCACCAGCTGGATTGGAATAAGTAGCTTCTCAGCGGCGGCATAAAGGGCCACCTTCTCCAAGGGCTCTGAGGCCCAGGCCATGAGCAAGAAGCGGTCAGCTGATTTCGTGACCGTGGCCGCCCAACCAGCTATGCAAAACGGCAGACTGATCTTCAACGCGGCGCCCATCATTTGAACCGAAATGGAGCCCCAATCAAGCTCTCTCCGAACGAACACGGTGCCCAGCAAGAGGGAGACTATGGCTCCTGCCACCAGGGCCGTGAGCACCGACTCAAGCCCGCCCCCGGCGGCGCCCACGAGAACAATTATGAGCCCCGCGTAGGTCAACGGCCCCACGAGTGAAACGACCACTGACTTCTTCCGCTCGAACCGTTGCCGAAGACTGGTCTGCAAGATGCCCAGGAAAGACGCAGAGGCGCTCGAGAGCGCAGCCAGGTAGACAAGCCGGGAAGCCCAATTTCCCCACCCAAGAAATCGCCCTAATGAGTCACCGAAGATGCCAATTGTCATCGATGCAATCACGACAGATAGCAGTGACAGGGCTCCCACCGACGACACCACGCGCTTGGATTCTTCACCGGAGTCTCCCGAGCGTAGAAGCACCGCTGTCGCTGTGGCGAGGTTCAGGCCTGCGATCACACCGAGCGAGGCAACTAGGACGTTGAAATTCTCAACCTGCCCATACTCCTCAAGCGTCAGCCTGCGGGTTACAAGGGGTGTGAGGATCAAGCCAAGCACAGCCGAAGCGAGAGAAGGCAAGGCGTAGATGAACGAATCCCCCAAGATGCCACCGGACCGTTCCCGAAGCCAGGCTGTAAGGTGTCTAAAGCGCTCCGCGATCAAGCAACCACTATCCTCATATCGCGCGCGACCGAGCGCCGAATTCTCGGCGGACCTGTTCGTTTCGATTCAAGCATCGTGCTCGCTCTGAGGCCTCCAGGCGGCAGCAGGTACCTTCCCTCGCCACTCGTAGTCTAGCTCCGGAGACCCCAGGCGTCCCCCGACTTTGGCGGGTCTACTCTCGGGAAATGAACTGGAACCTGCTCTTCCACCCAAGGAATCGAAGCTCAAAATATCGATAGCTCAACTCACTGATCAAGAGCGTGATCGTCAATGAAGTCAGGGGTATCGCCAGGAGGACATGCCAGACCGCTCCGCCGAGACCCAGCGATCGGGCTAGCTGTATGGCAGCCACATTGCCCACCATGTGTAGACAGTACATGCCGTAAGTCCGCTGTCCAAGCCGGCTGAGCAGCGGGAAGGCTCCGGCCTTGAAGGGAGAGGCCCTGGAGTAGTTTTGCTCGAGGATGACCGCGGCAAAGACTATTGCAGGCACTAGTCTGTCGAATGGGCGCAGGAAGCGCGAATCCAAAAAAAAGACAAGAGCGGTCAGTCCGTATAGGAGCCACAGCGCAGCGCCCCGCGCCCCTGCCACCCACTCGACGAACGACCCGGAACGAATGGACGCGTATGCCGCGAGACCGCCAACGGCCATGTCGCCGATCAGGCCAGCTGTATGAAACGTGAGAACCGCGTCATTCGTCTGAATCGCTCGGAAGATAAGCGATGTTGCGAGGATGGACAGGAGAATCCAGAGTTCGCGACCAAGAGGGACAGCCGCGAGCAAGATGGGCCAGACGAAATAGAACTGTTCCTCGACTGCCACTGACCAGAGGACGCCGAGTATCCCCGCATCTGGAAGACCGTTGCTGATTACATCGAAGTTGCCCAAGAAGAGTAGGTACATGATCGGGTTGGCCGTTTCACTCGGCTCCAGACCGACTGCCTGCTTCAGAACCGGGAACCCTAAGAAGCCGAGGGCGATACATGCCATATAGAGGGGCCAGATTCGGAGAATCCGCCGCAAATAAAAGTATCCTATGTGAATCTCGCCGCACCACCGCTTCTCCTCGAGGAGCAGATAAGTAATCAGGAATCCGCTCAGGACGAAGAAAAAATTGACGCCCAGATCGCCATGCCGGACCAGCTGTCGAGCGACCCGATATGCTTCCGACTGCTTGATCTGACTGGCATCTGTGTGAAAAGCATGGAATAGGAATACGGCTAGGAAGCAGAAGAACCGCAAACCGTCCAAGTGCGGAAAGACGACCTTCTTACGAGGGACTGCTCCTGCGCGAGGCATTCTGTTGGGGAACCTCCGTCAACGTGGTCGCACGTCCCGAGCCGCGAGATCTCCTTGTCCGCTCCCGGCGGATGCGCAAACCTTATCGCTGATCGTAGCTTAAAATTGTTGAGCGGCCGCTTTCGATGCAGTCGCAAGCGCCCTTGAGCGATGCGGGGTGCGATCACCTTCGATTCTGTCGCCATCCCGACGAAGACCAAGGTCAAGTGTTCGCTGGATGATGTGCCCCGACGACTCAGGGTGAAACGAGAGTCTCCTTGTCACCGTAACGGCCCGGGCGATAGAAGAGGGACCCTCTCTCGGCGAACCTGGTCTGAAGATAACATCTCAAGAAGGGTGAATCGCTGCGGAGAAGGCCCCGCCGCATGTGAGAGAAAGACCTTATCGGAGGATATGGCGACAATCGAGCACAACCGCGATGTGGCGCAGATGACCCCCCAGGACGCACTCTGGCATTTGAGGATCAACTGCGCAGCACACTCACTTCAACGAAAAGACATTCTCTAGACATCATGTGCGGAATCTTCGGAGTCGTTTCGAAAAGGCTCTTCGACCGTAGCGAACTAGACGTGCTCGTCAGCCATGCGCAGCAGCGGGGCAAGGATTCCAGTGGGCTGCTCATCCTCGATGCCGGTCCATGTCGCGTGTTCCGGGCCGACTACAGAATCACGAGGCTCGTCAAAGAGGTGAAACCACGTTCGGCCGGGTTGGTCATGGGCCACAGCCGCCTCATCACCAACGGCCTTGGGGACAATCAGCCCGTGGTTCGCGAGGGCATCTGCGTACTTCACAACGGAATCGTTGTAAACGAGGAGGCGGCTTGGAAGAGGGCGGCCCGGCCGCGAGAGTTGCAGATTGACACAGAGGTGATCGCTGCGATCGTTGCGACATGCCTCGATAGGGGCCTGTCGCTCAAGGCAGCGGTACTCGAAGTGCTGGACGCCTGCGTCGGCGTCGTCGCATGTGCGCTGGCGATCCCAAGCCGCGGGGAGCTTTGCCTATTCTCAAACAATGGCAGCCTCTATATGGGCGAGAAGGGCGGGGCCCACTACTTCAGTTCAGAATCATATCCATTGGAGCAATTGAAATGTGCTGGCGTGCGCCAGGTAAAAGAGCCGGTCGTGTTGCCAATCGCGGTCTCCCAGGCACCTATCAGCATTGATGATCGCCGGACCCGGACGATGGACTTGATTCCCGCGCTCGCCAAGGTGCCCGCAGAGGAGCGTCTGCTCCGATGCGACGTTCCTCGGTTTCGCCGCTGCACCAAGTGCATACTGCCCGAAACGATGCCCTTTATTCGCTTTGGCCCGGACGGGGTATGCAACTACTGTGTGAATTACAGGTTGCGGAACGCTCCCCGGCCCAAAGAGGAACTGTTTGATCTAGTGGCGCCGTATCGGCGAAACACCGGCAATGATTGCATTGTGCCGTTCTCAGGCGGCCGCGATAGCTGCTACGCGTTGCACCTCGTTGTGAACGAACTGAAGATGAAGCCGGTCGCCTACACCTACGACTGGGGGATGGTGACAGACCTGGGACGCCGAAACATAAGCCGAATGTGCTCCTTGCTCGGTGTGGAGAACATAATCGTCGCGGCCGATATCGAGCAGAAACGCAAGAACATTGCCAAGAACCTCACCGCCTGGCTCAAGTCGCCACATCTGGGAATGGTGAGCATTCTCACTGCGGGCGACAAGCACTTCTTTCGCTATGTCGAGAAGGTCAAGGAGCAGACTGGCATCAGCTTGAATCTATGGGGCGTGAATCCTCTCGAGGTAACTCACTTCAAAGCGGGTTTCCTTGGTGTTCCTCCCGATTTCGAGGAGAGGCGTGTGTATAGCCACGGGATGATGAAGCAGCTTCGGTATCACGCGCTTCGTCTTCGCGCAATGCTCAAGAGCCCGGGATACTTCAATTCCTCGCTGTGGGACACGCTCTCCGGAGAATACCATCGTAGCTTTACGGAAAAGACCAGCTACTACCACATTTTTGATTATTGGCGGTGGGACGAAGAGCTGATCGACGACGTTCTCACATCCGAGTACGACTGGGAGCGCGCCAGTGATACGAAGGCGACGTGGCGAATAGGCGATGGAACAGCCGCCTTCTACAATTACATTTACTATAGCGTCGCAGGATTCACGGAGCACGACACCTTCCGAAGCAACCAGATCCGGGAAGGGGACATCGGGCGCGAGGAGGCCTTGGCCCGTGTGCAGGACGAGAACCAGCCCAGGTACCCAAACATCAAGTGGTACCTCGATACACTGGGCATGGACTTCTCGGACACAATCTCGATCATCAACCGCATACCACGCCTCTATAGAGAATAGCGGGCGGGAGGCGACGCGACGACGGTCCCGCGAACGCTCTTGAGAACGTGCGCCATCGTTCCTGCCTGTGTCCGCCGAGAGTACCGGTCAATCCCGATAGAGTCGCACGCGATCGCACGGTGCGCATCAAACTCGCGGAGGAGTTCTTGCACCACCTCCCTGAGGTGAGAGGAGTCGCTCACCACGATGCCAGAACGGGTTTCCTGGACAAGTCGCTCAAGAGCGCGGTCGTCCCTCTCCTTGCCGTGATCGAAATTGTAGTGCTTCTCTTTCAGGTGGCGCGCTACGGGATCATCTGAGTAGCAGAGGAGGATCTTTCGTTTCACGGCAAGGTAGTCGAAGATCTTGGTTCCTGGATAGGCGTACTCGTTGAACAAGAGCAGGGCATTAGCTACCGCGAGCTCCGCAAGCGCCTGCTCGTTCGGCAACCTGTCCAGAAGAGTCGTGGTTTCGGCCAGTCGGTGGAATCTCGCGCGAAGCAGGGCCTCGAGTGCTTCTTTGTTGTTGACGCCAATGAACTTCATGCTGATCCGCAGCCGAGATCCTGCAATCTGATCAAGGATCTGAAGCACACTCTCAACTGGATGGTAGGGATAGATGGTTCCCGCAAACGCGATCGTCAGGCGATCGACCCCCTGCGATACCTGCTGCACCGCGTACGCCGCCATGGAGTCGAAGCCGTTTCGGACCACTTCAACCCGCGCCGTCGCGTGGAGACTCGAAAGGGCCTCCGCAATATTCTCAGATACAGTAGTGATTGCGGCGGCCGACGCAGTGGCTCGTCGTTCCAGGCTCTCGCCCCACAGCCTCAACATGCGGTTCGTCGCCCGCAACTTGTCCTGCGACCAGGGGTCTCGGAAGTCCGCGACCCAGGGGACGCCGAATTCGCGAGACAGGAGGGTAGCGTAGGTGAAGAGGACGAAAGGCTCGCCGGTGGCGAGGATGACGTCTATCTTGCGGGTTGCGAGCGCCCGCCGCGCGGCACGGTAAAGAGCAGCTCGGGGGCCGAGTGGAGCGTAGAACTGGCTGACCTCAAACCAAGCGGTTATCGCCCTCCGCACAACTCGGAGGCGGTTTGGCCCATATTTGAGAAACAGCCTGTTGCCCATGTGCGGGACGTAGGGCGCGCGAATGATGGTCCCTTCGTTATTGACCTCGACTTTCTCGCAAAGAGTCGCGCTGGGCGCGATGTAGTCACGTTCGTCGCCGTAGCGGTTCTCCCACTGGCGAGTGACGACGACTGGTCCGACCCCGAATTCCTTGAAGTGCCTAAACCAGGAATGGGGCCGCAATCCGCCGACAGAGACGAACGGTGGGAAGTCATATGCGAGGATCAGGGCCGTGACCACGGTCCTACTTCCTTCAATTGGGATGGGAGACTCCACTAAGTGTGGTCTCCCAAGAGGTTTTTCACCGATGTGTTGAGTCTTGAGATGGGGTGGCTCGGTAGAAACTTCAAGGCTGTAACTTGGGATTGTAGTAGCGAAGGCAGGATGGAGGTCTCAGGGTCTTGCGGAGCGTCCCGAGGCCCAGGCAAGGTACGATGGCACCGAGATGCCTGTGACGTGCGTGCGTTCATTGAACCAGATGTAGTCAGCAACATCTTTGACGGCCACCGCTCGCTTTCAAGCCGGCAGAAGAACGCCTCGACGATAGCCTTGTCCCAGCAGTTGCCCTTACGCCTCATGCTCGCCGTAAGCCTATTCGTGCGAAAGAATTGCCGCCGGGTGTGGCTGCCATACCGCGAGCCTGTCCGAGTGAATCAGGGCGCCACGCGGCCTTCCCGCCCTGACTGCCCAGCCAACCACCTCTTGCGAGAACAAAATGCATCACCACAAGTAGGAGCCACCCTTTCCAAGTGCGGATGTAGTTGATGTGCGTGGCCCAAGCGCGGTTCGGGTGGCTGAGGGTGAACTCCCCGCTTCAGGTGATTGGGAATGAGCGTCTGAGCGGCCCCCCGAAAACAGGCACACCTAGTATGTCAGTTCTCTTCAACCAAAGGAGAGGACGACATGAAGAAGAGCCGGTTTCGGACCAGATCATCGGGATCGTGAAGGAGCATGAAGCGGGGATGAAGGCCCCGGACCTCGCGCGCAAGCACGGGGTCTCGGAGCACACGATCTACCGATGGCGGGCGAAGTACGGAGGCATGAGCGTGTCGGATGCGGCGCGACTCAAGGCCCTGGAAGATGAGAATCGAAGGCTGAAGCACCTTCTCGCGGAGCAGGTGCTGGATAACCAGGCGCTGAAGGTGGCGCTGGGAAAAAACTACTGACGGCCTCGGCCCGGCGCCAGGCGGTGGGGCACGTCAGAGAAAGCGGAGCAAGCCTGCGCCGGGCCTGCCGCGTGATTGGAATGGGACTCTCGAGTGCGCGCTACGCGTGTCGGCGGCCGGAGGTGCCTCGTCTTCGCGAGCGGCTGCGTCAGCTCGCGACGGAGCGGCCGAGATGGGGATATCGACAACTCCACTGGCTGTTGCTTCGTGAAGGCTTCCGCGTGAACCACAAGGCGGTACACCGCCTCTATCGGGAGGAGAAACTCCAGGTGCGCCGACGCGCGAGAAAGAAGCTCAAGCGCCTTCCCCGCGCGCCGTTACTGGTCGAAGAGCGGGTGAATGCCTGCTGGTCGATGGACTTCGTCAGCGATTCTTTCGCAGAGCGAACCGTGTTTCGAGTCCTCAATGTTCTCGACGAGGCGGCGCGAGAGGCGATAGCCCTGGAGCCGCGACGACATCACTCCGGAACGACGGTGGCGAGCCTTCTGGACCAGCTGGGCGAGGCACGAGGCTTGCCCGAGGTCATCGTGGTGGACAACGGGCCGGAATTCACCTCGAAAGCTCTCAATCGATGGGCGTATCAGAAAGGCGTTCGACTGCACTTCATCGACCCTGGCAAGCCGATGCAGAACGCGTTTGTGGAGAGCTTCAATGGAAAGTTCCGGGACGAGTGCCTGAGCGAACACTATTTCGAGAGCCTGGAGGACGCCCGGGACAAGATCGAGGTTTGGCGCATCGACTACAACGAGATCCGCCGTCACCGGTCCCTGAAGATGCCGCCGGCAGCGTACGCGGCGAAGCTCAGGGCCGTGGAAGCTGCCGGGCCCGTGGAAAACCGGAAACGGCCCCGGTTTTCCACCGCCCCTTGGACGCCGCAAACGGCCGCGGCGCCCACAGCTCCCACAACCCATTATTCTTGGAACTCAACAACCGAGAACTGACATTTAGGCTGTGCCTCAAACGGGGGGCCGCTCACGTCGCCAGTTTCCCGACGCATCGTCGACGGGTTCGGTCCCCGTGCCAAGCCCGCAGGCCCTTTTGCCGCACAAGGCGCATCGCCGGTGCTTGCTACAACTCTCGCCGGTCTCGCGCAGTTCTGGGAAGACCCGTGGTGCGGCGTAGATGCGTTGGCCGGCCGCTCAGGAAGTACGGATCAGCCTCAGCAGCTAGGCATCTTCGAGTCTCCGGTCTGAGATCGGCTTCTTCGACCAGGCGTAGTAGTCGCTGAATCCGACGTTGGAGGACCTTGCATTGCACCTGGACCGGGAAGAGCTCCTCGCGCGCCCGGATTGAACAGGTCGATCGTTCGGAGGTCGGCAGGTCGGGGACCTCGAGGCATTGACAACTCCCTCTGGTCTCTGGCAAAGGGACCCTCCACAAGTTCCCGGGGAACTCTAGGGATCGAGGCCTCATCGTTTTCGGACGGATGACGAGAGGGCGGTCGACGCATGGATGTCCTACCCCCGAGCAATCAGCCGCCTCCCCGGAAGACGTTGTCGCACACTAAGCTTTACCGATGTGTGGCGTAGCAGGCTTCTTGTCTCGGGACCCATCGCTCCCGAAGGCGCGCGCAGTCGGTGAGGTTATGGCACGGAGCATCCGTCATCGCGGCCCCGACGATTCCGGCATCGAAGTCGCCTCTTGGCTGGGCGGCGCCGTCGCCCTGGCGCATCAACGACTGGCGATTGTCGATCTGTCACCTGCTGGTCGCCAGCCGATGCCCAACGAGGATGGCTCGATCCAACTCATCCTCAACGGTGAAATCTACAACTTTGAGACCCTCCGATCACAACTCGGTAGCGGCCACACTTTTCGCTCCAGGAGCGACACCGAAGTCATAGTCCACGGCTATGAAGAATGGGGTGAGGGTGTTGTAGGCAGACTCGATGGCATGTTTGCCTTGGCCCTTTGGGATGCACCGCGACAGAGGCTTCTTCTCGCTCGCGACCGATTTGGGAAGAAGCCCCTCTTCTGGGCTCGTGACGATCGCGGATTCTACTTCGCTTCCGAGATCAAGGCGATCCTGGCCGCGGGGTTCAAGGCCGAAATGGCCCCGGAAGGCCTGCCGGAGTATCTGGCCCTGGGCTACGTGCCAACGCCGCACACCCTATTTCGGGGCATCTATCGGCTTCCTCCCGCTTCCTTCGCGCTGGTCGGTGAGTCTCTCGCGATCGAGCCGAAGACCTATTGGGATTGGCCCATGCCCGGCCGCTCAGGTTCGGCCTTTCGCGGGAGTGAGGATGACGCCCGGCGCGCCCTCGACACAGCTCTCTCCGAGGCCGTCCGAAAGCGACTCATGTCTGATGTCCCGCTCGGAGTCTCGCTCTCCGGAGGGGTTGACTCCACAGCGGTGGCGCTCTACGCGCAACGGCTTACGGGGACGCCCATTCGGACCTTTACGGTAGGGTTCAAGGGAGACCCGGAGCATGATGAGCGTCCGTTTGCTGATGTTGTGGCTCGTACGCTCGGCACGAACCATACGGCCACGGTGCTGGAGGCCGGTGCGACACCCCCGCTCATCGAGACGCTGCTCCATCATCACGACGAGCCTTTCGGGGACTCTTCTGCGCTCCCTACCTACCTGGTTTCCGCCGAGGCACGTCGCCACGTCACGGTCGTCTTGAACGGCGATGGCGGTGACGAGGTCTTTGCCGGCTACCCCAGGTTTGGGGCAGCGCTCTATGCCGACCGGATTCCGCGGCCTGTGCGGTCCGCCATCTCCGGCCTCATCCGGGCCGTGACAATGGGCGGAGCGGTCTTTCCCGGAGCGGAGCGCTTCGCACGTAAGGCCGCGCTACCGGCCGCAGAGAGCCTGTTTGAGTGGTGCAGTTGGTTCGATCGGAGCGAGGTTCGCGGGCTCATCCCAGCGGCGTCGACCGAGAAGCACCTCGCCTCGTCCTATCGCGCAGCGTTCGAGAGCGCAGACGGGGCCGGGACGCTCAACCGCATCCTCTATACCAATGCCCGAACCTACCTTCTCGACGACCTGCTGCCCAAGGTCGATCGGATGACCATGGCTCACGGGTTGGAGGCTCGCAGCCCATTTCTGGATACCAACCTCGCCGTGTTTGCTGCGTCCCTCCCCGGTTCGGCGAAATGGCGGGGACGATCCGGGAAGCGCCTTCTCAAGGCGCTGCTCGCGCCCCACTTCCCGCCCGGGTTCATGGATCGCAAGAAGCGGGGATTTGCGGTTCCCCTGGATCGCTGGTTTCGGAACGATCTCCGGTGGTTCCTGGGAGATGTCTTGGGGCCGACGGCGCGCTTGCGAAGTCACTTGAACGGAGCGGAGGTCGACCGGCTTCTCGCAGAACATGCAGCCGGCAGGGCGAACCACGGTTCTCAGCTATGGACACTGATGACTCTTGAATTGTGGTTGAGAAAGCATGCGGCATAGACGCCTGACGTCGCCCCGCACCCCGAATTCGTTTACGCTCACCCAGATGCGCAAGATCGCTGCCCTCGGCTTGGGCCTTGCCCTTTTCGGAGGCACCGCTGAAGCCCAGACTTCCAACCCGACGGCTGTGCCTGTGCCGGACAGGCACAGCGGCGCCCCCCTCGCCCAATTCACGCTCGGCCCCCTTGTCGTCACTCCGACCTTCAAAATCGGCACCCTGGCCATCGATACCAACGTTCAGTACGCGCGAACAAAGACAACCGATTTCGTGGCCTCCGCCGGTCCTGGCCTCGACCTGGCCCTTCCATTCCACGACCAATGGAAGTTCGAGGTTGAAAGTTCCGCTCAGTATCTCTACTTTCTGCGCACCGAGGAGCTCCGTCGATGGACCGGCCTCGGCTCTGCCACCCTCTATTGGAAGGGCACAGGGACCCGTTTCCAGACGGCACTTGGATACACCCGAGACTTCGATCGGCCGAGCTATGAAGTGAATATTCGGGTGGCCAGGACCATCAAGGACGTATCCACCGAGATCGAGCGCGACCTTGGGCGCCTCACTCTGGCGGTTCGGGGCATGTACGGGCAGACGCGGGCCGATGAGGATCAGCTCTATCGGGGCACGAATCTCTCGACGACTCTGAGCACGGACGACTTCTTTGGAGGCCTTCAACTCCGTTACGCCGTGACCCCCATCTCCTCCCTGCTGGTAGAGGGTGGATACAAGGAGACACACTTTCCGGACGCCTCGGTTCGGAACTTCGCCGAGGAATTCGCCGGCGCAGGGGTGAGGACAACCGGCTTCTTCAAGGGAGAGGCCACCGCAGGCCTGCGACGGACGCATCTCCTCACGGGGTCCATTTCGAAGACGCGGCCGTACTTCCGGGCGAACCTGAGCCAGCAGTTGAGCAAGCGATTCCGGCTCACCGAGCGCTACGACAACAATTCCTCGGTGTCGGCCTTCGCCAGGGATGGCTTCCTGCCGACCTACGAGAACAGGCAGCTCTCGGTTGACCTCCTGATCGACATCACCCGGCGTATCGACATGAGGCTCGGTGGCACTCGCGCTCACAACATCAGCGACGGCGAGATCCGGGTCGTGACCGACACCGGTGAGGTCGCATTCGCCCTGCGGGATGACCTGGCCTACGACGCGCGCGCCGACGTCGGCATCCGCCTGAGCCGTACGCGTCTTGCCGCCTTCGTCTCCTACACCACGCGTCACTCCGTCCACTTCTCGGACTTCGGCATTGACGGGCTCCAGACCGGCCTCCGCCTCGAGTACGCTCCCCAGCAGAAATAGGATCCACACCGCGAATGTCCAGCATCTTCCAGACCAAGACCGTCGACGAACTCATCGGCGGCTCCGGCCCCGCGGGCTCCGGCATGAAGCGGACGCTGAGTACCTTCGACCTCGTGATGCTCGGCATCGGCGCGGTGATCGGCGCCGGGATCTTCTCGAGCATCGGGACCGCGGCGGTGGGCGAAGTGGCTCCAGACGGCACCGTGATCCGCTACGGCGCCGGTCCCGCCTTGACTCTCTCCTTCGTCCTCCTGGGCGCTGTGTGTGCCCTGGCTGGCCTCTGCTACGCCGAACTCACGGCGATGATCCCCGTTTCCGGAAGCGCCTACACCTACGCCTACGCCACCCTGGGGGAACTGGTGGCCTGGATCATCGGCTGGGACCTCATCCTCGAATACGCCGTAGGCAACGTGGCCGTGGCCATCGCCTGGTCTGGCTACTTCGTCTCGTTTCTCCGCTTCTTCGGCATCGAGATTCCGTTCTGGCTGTGCCACAGCTACCGCGACGTGGCGTTCTCCTATCCGGAGCACATGGACAAGCTGCCCATCCTCTTCGACCACCACATCGCTATCAACGTGCCCGCCATCGTCATCGTCGGCTTGATCACCTGGCTTCTGGTCATCGGAGTCAAGGAAAGCGCCCAGGTCAACAACGTGATGGTCGTGATCAAGCTCTCAGTTCTGGCCTTGTTCATCGGCGTGGGCTTCTTCTACATCGAGCCCACAAACTGGGTGCCCTTCGCCCCCAACGGCTGGCGCGGCGTGATGAATGGCGCGGCCATCGTCTTCTTTGCCTACATTGGCTTCGACGCCATCTCCACCGCCGCCGAGGAAACCAAGGATCCCCAGCGCTCGATGCCCCGCGGCATTCTCTGGTCGCTCGCTATCTGCACGATCATCTACGTGATCGTGGGCGCGGTCGCGACCGGCATCGTTCCCTACGCCCAGCTCAAAGGCTCCGACCCCCTCGCGCGCGCCTTCGAGATGGCGGGCATCGGATGGGGCCAGGTGATCATCTCGTTTGGCGCCATCGTTTCCATGAGCGCTGTCCTTCTGGTGTTCCAGTACGGCCAGCCGCGGATCTTCTATTCCATGAGCCGGGATGGACTGCTGCCGCCGTTCTTTCGGCAGCTCCATCCCAGGTACCAGACGCCGCACATCACCACCATTGTGACTGGGGTTCTGGTGGCGCTAGGCTCGACTATCCTGGACGACGATGAGACGTACGACCTTACGAATATCGGGACGCTCTTCGCGTTCCTGATCGTGTGCCTGGGCGTTCTGGCCCTCCGTCTGAAGGACCCCGATCGCCATCGCCCGTTCCGGGTGCCCTTGGTCTGGGTGGTCGCCCCCCTCGGC
>JAIBBE010000010.1 GCA_019694835.1 Fimbriimonadaceae bacterium
ACGAGGGCGGCAAGATCAGCTACGAGGATGCCCTGCGCAATGCCGATTCGGTGAATGACCTGCGGCTGCAGATCAAGCTGCATGGCAAGGAGTCGAAGGACCGGGATTTGACGGCCGGGATCCAGCATCTCGATATCGTCTGAGATCGCCCCCGGGGGTGGGGGCGAATCGATTGCTCGGCGCGCAGCGCGGCTGTTCATCTGCTCCGCATCGAGGGGAGGTGGGGGTGAGGATGGGTCTTCGTCCCGGTTTTCGTCCCGCACCGCCGGGCGTTTCCTGCATTACCCTGCCGTCCTGAAGGTTGCCGGGACTCGCCCCGGCGGGCGACCTACTTTCTCATTACGCGATGAGAAAGTAGGCAAAGAGCCGCGCCCCGTTGCGCCGGCCCTGCGGGCTGCCCTCGCTGCGGACCACCGGCCCGGCCGGCCGCTCAAAATCGCCTTCGGCTCGGACATCGCGTCCGGACATCCCCGGTCCGGCAGTCCTTCGCTCGGCGGCGCAAAGGGGGAGAAAAACCGGTGGTTGGAGACGGTGCGGGATATTGAGAAGCGTGAGGTGGCGGCTTCTCGGCCATTGCCGCCGTTGGCTTTTCGCGCTCAGTCGGGCGGCAAGGCGCCGGTTACCTGTCGTTCAAACTCGTGAGGGCTCGAACGGCAGCCCTTCTATTCGGCGAACGCGAACAACCAGCCCATTGTTGCAGCTCGACCCTTCGGACACTCAACGGCATGTAACCGGGCGGTGCGGTCGGACGGTTATCGGACATTTGCTTCGTGACTGGCGATGTTCTTGTCTCCTGAAATTCTCGCTCGACTACGGGATCCTGAAAATACCTGTTGATTTTGTCTGTGTACGTTGTACACTGATTTCGTGAATGATGTTCACAGAAAGGAATATGTGGATCAGCAGAATGATGAACTTGTCGGAATAGGTGAGATTGCTGAGATGGCAGGGGTGTCCCGTCAAGCCGTCGCCAATTGGCGAGTGCGTGCAGCAGACTTCCCCGACCCGGTTACGGAGCTTGCTTCCGGGCCGATTTTCCGGCGCTCGCAGATTCGGTCTTGGCTAAAACGAAATAAGAGGAATACTCCAATGGCTCACGTCATTTCGACGATCAACTTGAAGGGTGGTGTCGCGAAGACGACCACGTCTGTTGCGCTGGCTGAGGTCTTCTCAGCTGAGATGCGGAAGAAAGTCCTGGTCATCGACCTTGACCCGCAGACCAACGCGACAATCATGCTGCTCGGAGAGGACAAGTGGCTTGAACTTAACAACCAGGGGCACACACTGGCCCAGTTGTTCAAGGACGCTATGAATCCCGACGACAAGAAGTTCAACCTTGCCGCCACGCTTCAGAAGCGGGTGGGCGATGTCCAAGAGGCCAGAACCATCGACCTACTGCCGTCGAGCCTTGACCTGATAGACGTGCAGGACCAACTCGCGTCCGCGCCCTCGGGGAAGTTCTATGCTGTAAATCCCGTTGAACTCCTCTGGCGAGCGGTCAAGTCGAAGCTGGACGACTACGACCTCGTCATTATCGACTGCCCGCCAAATCTGGGTATCGTCACCCTGAATGGCCTGCGTCTATCGGACAGCTACATCATCCCGACCATCCCCGACCACCTCTCGACCTACGGTATCCCGCAGATCGTAACTCGCGTCGGCGAATTCGCGCAGGCCATCGGCGAGGACATTGACCCCCTTGGCATCGTCATCACGAAGTACCAAGCCAACTCGACGGTGCACAATACAGTAATGAGACAACTCCAGACCGATGCGAACTTTCCCGACGTGTATGCAACGAAGGTTAAGCAAACCAACACAGCGTCGGCTGCCGCGGAGCACACAGCGCACAAAAGGACGCTAAGGCAAAAGTACGGTTCCGATCCCAACGGACTCACTTCGACCTACATCGAGCTGGCACAGGAGATTTGGAACGACTTGGAGGGCGAATTGTGAGTCTGCGGAACACACTCAACCGCCTGATGCGGGTCGTAATCGAGGAAGCAGAGCGCAACCCCGACTTCGAGGCTGCGCTTAACGACGCCCTAGGCTCGACACTAAGCACGCATAAGCCGACTAAGGCGAAAGCTCTTGGCCAAGTGGAGGATGGTGAGGCGAAGCGCGGAAAGAATCGACGTGCCCCGGCCGCACTCGATCCGGTTCCGATCGTGCGAGGCGACGAATCAGCCCTGCGGAGGGCGCTTGAAAAGCTATCACTGGAACAACTGCGCGACATAATCGCCGAGTACGGGATGGATCCCGGTCGGCTCGTGATGAAGTGGAATACTCCCGAGCGTGTGATCGACAGGATTGTGGAGGTGTCAATCGCACGGGCGCACAAGGGCAACGCTTTCCGAAAGCCTATAGACGAAGTTGTGCCACTGCCTAGCAGTGCGGGTGAAACGCCGTCCACCCAGGCTCAGTTAGCTAGTGAGCCCCCGAAGTCGCAGTCATAAGGACGTTGCCGAGAGTACTCACGGCCCAACGCAGCCGGTCAAAGGTAAGTACACCATGCGGTTATTTGGCGAGCGATTACAAATGGGAGGATTACGACATGGCTAGATGCACAGCACCAGTAAATGGACATCGCACAGCGAGCGGAGCAGCGGCCTGCCCGGTTTGTGGTAGCCGCTATCGCGGCGACTATGGGTCATATTCGTCCTACGCCACACCTTATTCCTCGCCGGGAAGCAGCCGGGGCGGCTGGAGCAGCGTCGGCGGGTCCGGCAGCAGCGTAAGGCCGCGCTGGTCGCGAGCAGGTTCGTCCGTGGAGTACTCGCCTGCCGAGGTGCGGACGCTCACCCCGGTTCGCGAAAATGTCGAGAAACGAGCGTCCGTACCTGACCTCCGAGACGTTTTTCTTTGCCACGCATGGGACGACCGGAAGGGGGCCGCCCTGGAGCTGCACGATCTGCTCGAGTCGCGCGGTGTCTCGGTTTGGTTCAGCGAAAAGGACGTTCTCCTCGGTACGACTTTGCTCCGCGAAATCGATAAGGGATTGGCGAAGTCACGAGTCGGGATCGTGCTGGTAACCCCTGCGCTACTGCGACGCCTCGAAGGTGAAGGTATCTCCGACAAGGAGCTTTCTGCGCTCTTGGCGCGTGATCTCCTTGTTCCCATCATGCACGGCACGACATATGAAGCTCTTCGCGAAGTCAGTCCCTTGCTCGGCTCGCGAAGTGGCTTGAGCACTGCAGAAGAGCCGATGGCAAATGTCGCGGCCAAGCTCGCGGAGCTGGTCACCCTGTAGCTCTGTTCGCGCTGAGGCCCATCCCAACGGGCTTTCGTTCTTCCCCGATTTCCTTAAAGCGAAAGCCACCAGTAATATCAGTGCTCTGAAATTATGGTGATTCTGGACGCTAGGCGCATTTAGCGGGGGGGTGCCGGTTTATAATCGGCATATTTCGAACGCTGACGCGCCATTCTGGTATTGAGTGCCGGATTAATGCCATGAACATTAGTTCCCTTAACGCGGTCTGCCCTTACTACACGATGTACCCGCTCGACTTTCCGTTACGGGTGCTGACGAAGCACGGAAAGCGTGGCGATTGGGTAATAGATCCATTTTGCGGGCGTGGGACTACAAACTTCGCTGCGCGCTTGCTCAACATGCCCTCGGTGGGGGTGGACAGTAGTCCTGTGGCGACCGCTCTTGCGAAAGCGAAGCTGGCATTTGCCGAACCCAATCAAGTTGTCGATTGCGCGAGAGAGATCCTCAGTTCTTCGAATGAGCCTAGCTCGGTGCCGACTGGCGATTTCTGGAGGCTTGCGTTTCATGAGAGGACGCTCATCCAGCTCTGCCAGCTCCGCGATGCGTTGTTTGATGATTGCTCGTCGCAATCTCGCATCTTACTGCGGGCCATCTTACTGGGTGCTCTCCACGGGCCGCGCCCCAAGGGCGTCCCCTCATATTTCTCAAATCAATCGCCTAGGACGTTTGCACCGAAGCCTGGCTACGCAGTGAAGTTCTGGACGGAGCACAAGATGGTTCCGACCGACGTTGATGTTATCACCATCATCAAGGCGCGGGCCGAGCGCTACTTGGCTGAATCTCCTCCGCAGGTCGAGGGCGTTGTGCACCTCGCGGACAGCCGGACAATGGATACATTTAACGATGTTCCCGAGGCACGCCTTGTCGTCACGTCACCGCCTTACTACGGCATGCGCACGTACCTCCCCGATCAATGGCTGCGTCTGTGGTTCGTCGGTGGGCCAGACCACGTTGCATATGGTCAGAACCAAGGCCAGCTCGAACACACCGGAGCCGATCATTTCTCCAGTGAGATGGGGCGCGTCTGGAAGAACGTCGCGGGTCGAACCATGCAGGATGCGCGCCTCGTCATTCGGTATGGGGGAATCCACGATCGGGAGGCCGAGCCCATGGACGTGCTGAAGGCGTCGCTCGCCAATTCTGGATGGACGATGGTTACAGCGAAGCCGGTACCAGATTCGGAGCGTGGCCGACGACAGGTACGGCAGTTTCAGGCCAATCCGAAAAAGGCCATCACAGAGTATGACGTCTACTGTCATCGTGCCTAGGGAGAGCGCCAGTGGCAAAAGGACCCGAAAAGAAATCAGAAGCAAGCCATCTTCGCATGTTCGAGAAGGTGTCTTTCGATAACCATACGGACAAACGTAAAGCGACGGATGAGGAGTTAAATAGCCGCTACGCAAAAGGCGAAATTCGAATCATCACCGAGCAGGCTAGATACCCACTCGCCGGTATTCTCGGGATGCTCAAGGAGGAGATCGAGGACGAGAGCGGCAATAAGGAGCCTCGATACAAGCTCGACCCTGAGTATCAACGCAGACATCGCTGGAGCGTTGAGCGGAAGTCACGACTCGTTGAATCGTTCTTGATGAATGTCCCGGTACCTCCGGTTTTTCTGTACGAGCGAGATCTCGCTCGCTTCGAGGTGATGGACGGGCGACAGCGGTTGACTGCCCTGAGCGACTTTTACTCTGACCAGTTCGCGCTCACTGGACTCCAGTACTGGTCGGATCTCGACGGCCGGAAGTACTCGGAGCTCCCTTCAAAGGTCCGCGATGGCATCGATCGCCGCTACATCTCGTCGATCATCCTTCTCAAGGAAACTGCGGCGACCGATGAGCAGGCCGCAATGCTGAAAAAGATGGTCTTCGAGCGCCTCAACTCGGGGGGCGTGAAGCTCGGCAGCCAGGAGACGCGAAACGCGGTCTACGATGGACCTTTGAACAGGCTATGCCTGGAACTCTCAGAGAACGCGAAATTCCGGCGCATGTGGGGCATCCCGCTCGATCCGAAGCCAGAGGAGAAGGAGGCAGACGAGGAGACGGATGAGGCCGTGGACGAGTCGACGGCGGCGGGAACTCACATGTTCGAGAAGATGGAGGATGTGGAACTCGTGTTGCGGTTCTTCGCGTATCGGAAGATTGGCGAGTTCAAGGCCGGGCTGAACAAAATTTCTGAGTTCCTTGACCGCTTCATCGTGGCAGGAAACAAATTCCCGCCGGACGGGCTTGCGGAGTATCGGTCGATGTTCGAGGAAACCGTCGACTTCCTTTGGGATGTGCTGGAGGGCGACGCCTTCACCCTGCTCGATGCATCGAAGCGGCGACCGACAAAGATCGTCTACGACCCGCTCATGTTCGCGGTGAATAGCCCGGACGTAGTACCTCACCGACCTGCACTTGTTGCCCAGAAGGAAGTTCTACGCGGGGAGTTGAAGGCGATGTATGAACAGAATCAAGCGCTCTTCTCCGGGCGTCGCACCAACTTCAAAGATTCTCAGGACCGAAACCGCTGCGTTAGCGAAGCCTTCGGCGCCGCGATTGCCAAGGTTAATAACTGATCGCGACGGAGATAGCCTGTGCGTTCCTCGTTGGATGAGCTCACCAGGGAACTGGAGGAGCTTGGCTTGCTGGTGGCGTCAATTGACCCGGTGAACCAAGCGCTCGCCGGCCATCAGGATTCTGTTGTGCGACAGTACGTCTTGGTTCGCCGCCGGTTCGACTATGCCGCATTCGCCGTCGCCCTGTACGCCTCATTTGAGAAGTTCCTCGAGGAGCTCGTCGCCGCGTTCGCCCAACTCGAGTCTCGCCGTCTTCCGTACGCCGAATTGCCGGCTAAGCTCGCGACGAGGCACCTCTCGGGGACCGCCGAGATGCTGTCGCGTGGGCGCATCGGTGAGGGGCGGTATAGGGGCACGACCCAACTCGAGGTGGTGAGAAACCTGTTTGAATGCCTGAACGGCGCTAGTCCGTACAAACTGAACGAGGCTGCTGTGGTCGCGCACGATACGAACCTGCGCGTCACCGAGATCAACACGCTATTCGCGACTGTAGGCATCGAGCAAGTCTGCGAACGTATTCGTCGAGCGGACTCTCTCCTTGAGTGGTATCGGAAGGTAAAGGAGTTGGAGGCCGTCCCTGAGGAAGGCGTTCCACCATCAGTCATTGACGAGCGGATCAAGGATCTTGTCGAGCGTCGAAATCTTATAGCGCACCGAGGTGGTACCCCGGTTGATCTCCTCGGCGTGAAAGAAATGGATGAGGCTATCGGCTTTATTCTCGCATTCTCGCGCTCGGTGTTCGCAATAGCCGTTGGGAGATACCTGCGCGATCATCATGCTAAAACCGGCATCCAACTCGCGCAGCGGCAGGGCGATGGTCCGTACCGAAATGGGACGGTCGTGGTCGTTGAGCCGCCCACGCACCGCCTTTTCCTTGGTCAGCCTGTGTTCGTGCTTTCTGACGCAACTGGTGCGCGCTGGGGGCGCATCCAGAGCCTTCAACTCGACGACGCGGCAGTCGATGCCATCGAGCTTGGTGCTGCCGCGGTGAGCGGCATAGGCATTGGGCTAAATTTCAAGTGCCCGAAGGGCGCCTTGCTTGGTGCGCTTGCCACCGACGATGATGTTGTGTGGAATCCGCAACCCGAGACCGTTGTTGCCCCCGTGCCCGATCTCGCAGACGCGGGATGATGCACCGCGTTGTCCGTCTTTTTTTCTTCATCGCTCTGCTGGCGGGCTCAACTGCCTACGCCAACCTCGCTCTAATGACGGGTGACCGGCAGACACCGGCCGCTCATTAGGACCGGCTGGATGTCCGCAAAGGCCGAGAAGCCGCCACCTCGCGCTCCTCAACATCCCTCACCGCCCCCAACCACCGGTCTTCCTCCCCCTTTGCGCCGCCGAGCGGAGGAGCGTCGGACCGGGGAAGTCCGGACGCGATGTCCGAGCCGAAGGCGAGTTTGAGCGGCCGGCCGGGCCGGTGGTCCGCAGCGAGGGCAGCCCGCAGGGCCGGCGCAACGGGGTGTAGGAGTCAAGTACATGGGTAACAAACGAGTTCAGAGACATGCGTTACACCCTGAGCGACAGATAGTCGCCTTGGCGGCCTGATGGCAGC
>JAIBBE010000214.1 GCA_019694835.1 Fimbriimonadaceae bacterium
CATCGTAGCTGAGTTGGTCGGCGTCGCCGCGATGAGCTATTTCAGCATTTGCGGGGTCAACGCGGGATCACTCCCGGACTGTACGCCATGTTGGGAGTGTCTCGACTTCTGCCCGATTTGGACGAGTCCAGCGCCTCCCGGTGGCGGAGCAAACTTTGATCCGGTTAACCTGGCTACGCTATCCCATTCGTACACACCTGATGCTGATATCACGGTGTACAATCCGACCGGGCCTTCTGTTGCGTGGGGGCATTCTTACCACTCAAACACTGTCGTCACACCCAATGGTTATGGAATGGGATGGTCGCACCCATATCTTTGGACCATCGACACTCCCGCGTTCACGAACGACGGGAGCATCAGTTCATCAGGCGAGGGGTTTCGGCTCAAGGAGCCGGGCTCGGCAGAGGTCCTGTTCGGAGTGCGAAACATCACTGCACCTGGTCCAAACAACCCAGGACCGGTGAACTGGCCTTTCGCCGCTGGCTATCCGTTTGTCGTCACTTGGCAATGGAACACGACGGACTCATGTGACGAATTCATCCTGACCCGCTTGGATAGGAGTAAATGGACGTTCCGTAGGGTCAGCGGCGCACCAAACTCGAACGCCCGGAACCTGTACTTCCCTGTGAAGATCGAAGATCGAAATGGCAACTACATCAAACTGAACTGGTCTCAGCACCTGTTCCAGGGTCTCAACCCATTTGAGTTTACGGTCAACGTCGCAATCGGTGGATTGGATTCCATCAAGGATTCTTCCAACAACACCCTTTTGCAGGTGGATTACGACTCCACAGGAAAGGTCGTAACAAAAGTAACGGGCAAGAGTCCCGGCGCATCGCCTCGCTATGTGTACTATGTGGTTGAACTCAAGCAGCACACCAACCCAGGAAATCAAGATCTTGTTGCTAACTACGAGCTTACGCAGGTCTCGCAGGTCACAACAAGCACAAGTGCGGCGGCCAATTACACCTATGGCTATGAGTGGATTGGCAACGGATACGTGCGTCCCAGCGACAACCTCGATGAACTGGTCCCCTATCTCTACACGGTGACAAGGCCATCACCCACTGGTTCTGGAACTACCACGACCACGATGAAGCACGGGTACGAGGGCTACATCCAATGGATTGAGGATGGCAACGGGTACGTCACTCGCTTCCTGTCTGACGAAAGCACTTCATCTACCTCCGAGACGACAGTCGCCTCGTATGTGAACTTGAACGCATCAACCCCCGTAGCCCAGTACACGGTCGGCTATTCAAACTCGCAGGACAACCTGCGCATGACGAGCCTCAAGAATGCAGCTGGCGAGATTGTAGCGACCTGGGGGTTTGGAGGTTCCAATAGCGCTTCGCCTAAGCGGCCCTCGTCGGTCACCGTGAACTTCAGTGGTTCGGAGTCGAAGACGTGGAACTTCGCCTACGACCAGTACGGGCAACCTACCTATTCGTTAACGCCAAAGGGCATCAGCCACACCACGACCTACTCCACGCCAAGCGGGTTCCCGTTTCCCGTGCCGACCCAAACTTCAACGAGCAGCGGCACCAATACCATCGCGACGACCAATATCTCGTACCACTCGAACGGACTCGTCTCCGAGGTCGAAACCGTCGTACCGGAAGGCGTCAGTGTGCCTGGAACTCCCGCAACTCAACAAACCAGCGCGATCTATGATTACGACAGCCTGGGCAACATCGAGAAGATCACGACACCGGGTTCCGGCACGAACACCACGCGCGTTTGGGATCTGAACTATACGACCGATGGCACCTTTACGCAAAGTGCCAAGATCGGGCAGCCGATCAAGATCACTGATCCGCGTGGGGGTGTGACGCATCTACGCTATGACCTCAATGGCAACCTCACGGAACTCACCGACCCCAAGGGGAATGTGGCGACGGCGACGTACACGGCGGACAGTCTTGCCGTTGATACCGTGACCACGCCTGCCAGCGGCACGGGGACGCTGAAGACGGCATACATCTATCAATACCCGGGCGGCTTGCTCGAACGTGTGAATTCGCTCGACGAGAGCAATAGCGTGATTCGTTCGGTGAAGTCCTTCTATGGCAAGGAAGGCGAGCTTAAGGAGGTGCAAGACCTCGTCGCCAGTACCACGCTCTCGAAGTACACCTATGACGAACTCTACAACGTTAAGGAGTTCTTCGACGGCAACAACAACAAGACGACTTGGACGCGAAACCTCAACCAGCAGGTGACGCAAGTCAACTACCCGGGCAACACGGGTGGAACTTCAGACCGAGTCACCTTCGAGTACGACCGGGCGGGACGGGTGGTTTCGCAGGTCGATGGGCGGAACATTACGACGCAGTTCGAATACAACGATACCGATGAGTTGCTGACGAAGGTGAAGTTCCCGAATCTTAGCGGTCAAGACGTGACGATGGAATACGACTCGTTCGACCGGCTTTGGAAAGTCACCGATCCGACCGGCGTTGTGACCAGTTCGTTTGATGATCTGGGCAATATCTTGCAGTCCTCGCGCGCCTACACGAATCTGCCCTCGAAGCTGTTCAAGTACCACTTCTATCCCGATGGCAGCCGCTCGCAGATGGAAACGCCAGCCGGTGATTGGAACTATGCGTACGACGACGGCGGCCTCTGCACCCAAATGACCAGCCCAGCCGGGACGGTGAACTACACCTACTGGATCGACGGGGCTCTGAAGACGCGCGAGGTGCTGAATACGAGCGGGAATCCGGTGACGCATTCGAATTATGAGTACAATCCGGCTGGGATGCTGAAAACGCTGACCAACAAAACCGCCTCGAACGGCTCCACCCGCTCGTCTTACGACATGAGCGGATCGGGGGCTTATGATGGTGTCTTGAACCTTAAGTCGATGGCGGCATCGGTGACGGGGCTGACCAGCTTTACGGGGACGCTTAACTGGAACTACGACTCGCGTGAAAGGCTCACAAGCGAGACGAGTACCGCGCGTTCCGGTGTGATGGGTTCCGCGAGCTATGATGGGGCGGATAATGTCTTAACGCGCGGGTCGAGTGGGTGGTCTTACAACTCGAACAACCAAATCACTCCTGCCTCGGGCCAATGGTCGTATGATGGCAACGGTAATGCAACCTTGCAGCGCGGACGCTCGTGCGGTTTTGATCCGTTTAACCGACTGGGAACGATCACGCAGACGAACACTTGGTCGGTGGGTTATTCGTATCGTGCCGATGGCCTGATGGCGTCGCGCGCCAAGACGATCTACATGTATGCGTTCGGGCAATGGACCCCCGTGATTGGCTTCCCCACTTATTTCTTCCACGACGGCGGCGAACCGATCCTTGAGATGGATGAGGACTTTAGCGAGGAAGGCAGCGGCCTCGTCGTGTCGGCGATCAATGTCCGAGGTCCCGATGGCCTGGTTGCGCGCAAGCAAGGCGGCAGTTGGATCTACTACGACTTCGATCAGCAGGGTTCGGTTTCGCAACGCCTTAACGCTTCCGGTACCGTGCTATCGTCGTCGGTTTATGACGCTTATGGGGCAGAGACGAATAACGGCTCGCCGACCGATCCTTTCGGTTACAACGCCCAGTGGGGCTATTGGTTTGACTGCGATACCGGGATGTATTTGTGCCAAGCTCGCTGGTACGACCCGGTCACGGCTCGTTGGGTGAATCGCGATCCCATTGGTTACGCGGGTGGTGCGAACCTGTATGGGTATTGCGGTGGGGGGCCCGTTGGGGCGGCCGATGCATGGGGCCTTGAGAGGGTAGTCATTGTACGAGCGAATCAGACGGACCCAAGCGACATCACGGGATACACGGATCGAATCATTGAAAGTTACAAGCAATCATTTGGGAGTAAGAATGTGGTCGTGGTTGATTCCGCAGAGGCAGCCTACAGAGAGCTATCTGAAGCTGACGCAGAATACTTGGCAGTCATCGGACATAATGAGGTTGACTCCCCTGGTCACTGGGATCCCTCCATCCATACTGCGTTCGAAACGGCGGCTGGCGACTACCTCGATCCTCACGCCATATCACGTGCCAGGCACGGGCAAAAACTCGTCCGTATCAACTTAGTGCTTTGTGATTCGCTAAGTGAGCCCGCTACAGCGGCAGCTTGGTCCCGATTGAGTGCTGATCTAAGAGGAGCGTACGGGCCAATAGCCATCAACTGGTACGCAAGGGGGCTTGGGACTTTGCAGAAGTACAGCGCTAGGAAGCGTGTAGCTCCATCTGCGTGGAAGTACGTGTGGCCTTGGCATTCGAAAAAAGGGAAAAAGCGGTGAAAGTAGCTTCTACTGCTTTGGCACTGTGTGTGATCCTGGCGCTGTGTGCTTTCTTGATTATTAACTGCAATACTGGTAGATCGACCATTGCTAAGAGAGCAGAGCTTGCGGCGGCAATACTGCAGGCTAGGCGCGCTTCCGGCTCATGGCCAAAGACCACAACGGACATCGGCGCGGGTCTGCCGCATGAAAGTGGTTTGGAAATCCAGTTGATAAGATCAAAGCCAGCCGAGGCCCAATACATGGTTACCGTTGGCGGAAAGTCACGACCTCTTGTCGTCGCCTTGGACCGTCCCCCCAAAAGAGAGTGATACCGATGAACTGCTGACGAAGGTGAAGTTCCCGAACCTTAGCGGCCAGGACGTGACGATGGAATACGACTCGTTCGACCGTCTGTGGAAAGCCACCGATCCGACTGGTGTTGTGACGAGCGAGTTTGATGACCTTGGCAATATTCTCAAGTCGGTGCGCACCTACACCGGCATGCCACAGAAGCAGTTTAAGTACCACTTCTATCCCGATGGCAGTCGCTCGCAGATGGAGACGCCAGCCGGGGATTGGAACTATGCTTACGACGACGGCGGCCTGTGCACCCAAATGACCAGCCCAGCTGGGACGGTGAACTACACGTATTGGATCGACGGGGCTTTGAAGACCCGCGAGGTGCTTAACACCAGCGGGAATCCGGTGACGCATTCGAATTATGAGTACAATCCGGCTGGGATGCTGAAAACGCTGACCAACAAGACCGCCTCGACCGGCTCGACTCGCTCGTCGTATGACATGACGGGGTCGGGGGCTTATGACGGCGTCCTTAACCTCAAGTCGATGGCGGCTTCGGTTACGAATCTACAGAGCTTTACTGGAACCCTCAATTGGAACTACGACTCTCGCGAACGACTTACGAGTGAAACGAGTTCGGCAAGAGCCGGAGTCATGGGTTCGGCGAGTTACGACGGCGCGGATAACGTTCTGACCCGTGGGTCTAGCGGGTGGTCGTACAACTCGAACAATCAAATCACTCCTTCGAGCGGACAGTGGTCGTATGATGGCAACGGGAATGCGACCTTGCAGCGCGGTCGGACGTGTGGATTCGACCCATTTAACCGATTGGGAACGATTACGCAGACCAACACTTGGTCGGTGGGCTACACCTATCGCGGTGATGGCTTGATGGCTTCACGCGCGAAGACGGTGTATGTGTACATGTTTGGCCAGGGGATGGCAGCGGAAAGCATGCCCACTTACTACTTCCACGACGGCGGCGAACCGATCCTGGAGATGGAGAGCGATATGGGCATTGAGGGCTCAACGCTAACCATCTCAGCGATCAATGTCCGCGGTCCCGATGGCCTGATAGCGCGTAAGCAAGGTGGCAACTGGATCTACTACGACTTCGATCAGCAAGGCTCGGTCTCGCAGCGGCTTAACGCTTCCGGTACCGTGCTATCGTCGTCAGTTTATGATGCGTATGGCGCTGAGACGAACAACGGCACGCCGACCGATCCCTTCGGCTATTGCTCGCAGTGGGGTTATTGGTTTGATCGAGATACGGGGATGTACCTGTGCCAAGCGCGTTGGTACGATCCGGTCACGGCTCGCTGGGTGAATCGGGATCCGATTGGCTACGCGGGTGGTGCGAATCTTTACGGGTATTGCGGCGGCGGGCCGGTTAACGTCACAGATCCGAGCGGGTACATCTGGTTTCTGACTCCTGAAAAATGTAAAGAGAAGATTCTCAAGTTATTTAGGATTCTTGGGGAGCTACAAACGGAATGGAGCAAATTTGATGTATGGCAGGATATTGCGGCAGGAACCTGGCAAGATGAGACACCCGAGCCGTTCAAGCCAAAACCAAGCAAGCCGACCGGCCACGTTCAGGAGATAGCAGATCTACAACGCAGCGTGGATAAACTAATAGACGACATAACAAACCGTTGCAAGCCTCCGATGAATGTCGCAGATGCACCCTGTTACGACGCAGTAATGGAGCCCGATTTACGTGAGTACCATCCGAAGCCCTTCTGGCGAGCGGACAATGGTTGGGCTTGGGCAGCCGGGATCGGACTTGGGCTCGTTGTTATTGGTGGGCTAATTGTAGTTCCGGAAATCACTGTGCCAGTCCTCGTGCGCGCTGCACCAGTCCTAGCGTTTTGAGGTTGCACATGATGCCTACCACAATCTCTAAGTATCTGTCTCCTAGCGGATGTTCAATGGTGATTCGCGACTCATTTGGGGAGCAATACCCACTTACACTATCGGAATCTGAAGGACTGCTGACCGATTGGTTTGGTTATGATCTGGTTTCGGCACCACCACTATTCGTCCACAAGCTACTTCCACATCTCATGGAGCACTGTCTAACCCTGGGCGAGAGCGGATCGCTGAGCCGAGGCTTGCCCGCCAGTGATTTCATCTCGGTTATCTGCAATGCGTCCCTCCATCCAACAGTAGCAGTGTTGGACGAAAAGCAAGATACATTCGCGCTCCTATCCTTCCTAGAGTCCGAGGCAGTTCTTGCGTTCCTATTGTGTTTGCTTGTGAATGGTTGGAGTGGCGACGAGGAGGAAGTTAGCAGAGGAGCCATAGCTTGGTTTAAGCATTGTCAGACCCTGCAAGGCAAGCCAAATTGAGAGCGTGGCGACGGCGACTTACACCGCTGACAGCCTTGCGGTTGATACCGTTACGACGCCTGCCAGTGGCACGGGGACGCTGAAGACGGCTTACATCTATCAGTATCCAGGCGGCTTACTCGAACGCGTGAACTCGCCCGACGAGAGCAATACCGTGATTCGTTCGGTGAAGTCCTTCTATGGCAAGGAAGGCGAGCTTAAAGAAGTGCAAGACCACGTTGCCAGCGCAACGCTCTCGAAGTACACCTATGACGAACTCTACAACGTTAAGGAGTTCTTCGATGGCAACAATAACAAAACGACGTGGACCCGCAACCTCAACCAGCAAGTGACGCAGGTCAACTACCCGGGAAAACACGGGGGGAACCTCACATCGAGTCACCTTCGAGTACGACCGCGCGGGGCGGGTGGTTTCGCAGGTTGATGGGCGGAACATTACGACCCAGTTCGAATACAACGACACCGATGAAATGCTGACGAAGGTGAAGTTCCCGAACCTCAGCGGCCAGGACGTGACGATGGAATACGACTCGTTCGACCGTCTTTGGAAGGTGACCGATCCGACCGGGGTGGTGACGAGTGAGTTTGACGATCTGGGCAACATCCTCAAGTCGGTGCGCACCTACACGGGCATGCCACAGAAGCAGTTTAAGTACCACTTCTACCCTGATGGCAGCCGCTTGCAGATGGAGACTCCAGCCGGGGCTTGGAACTATGCCTACGACGACGGCGGCCTCTGCACGCAAATGACCAGCCCAGCCGGGACGATGAAGTGTTAGTACCAAAAGTCCGGTGAATGAATCGGCACTGCGAACCTGCACGGCCATCCACCCCGACACTGAGCAAGGTGCCGGGCAGTCGCGCGATCCAGGCGGCCCCTACTTCTTGCGCAAACCTACCCTCAGCATCGAGTACCCGTCGATCTCGAAGTGCTCGACTCTCAGCTTGTGCTTGCCGCCGAGCTTGACTTCGCGTGAGTACGGGGTGGGGCCTTGGTACTTCCAGGCATCCTCGATGAGCGGCTTGCCGTCGAGCCAGACGCGGCAGCCGTCGTCGGTGGTGACGTCGATGACGTAGGTGCCCGGTGCGATCTGGAAGTTCCCTTCGGCGACCGTCGCGTAGTTGTTGGCGGGGAGGCCGGGGGCGCCATCGGCGAAGTCGAGCTTATCGGTCTTCAGGGTCTTGATCGGCGTGCCCGCGATGAGCTTGGCGAACTCGTCGGGCTTCGTGCGCGGGTCGTTGGCCGCGGTCCAGGCGAACCACTTGATATCCCACTCGATCGGGGCGAAGAACTCGGAGTAGCCGAATCGGAACGGCTTCCCTTTGCCGGTAACGATGCCGCGATAATCGACGACTTTCTCACCCTTGTATTCGAGGAGAAGGCTGCGATCAATGCCGCCGTCGCGGTTGTACGCCACGCGGATAAGGGACGGAACAGGGATGGTCTTGTTGCCCGCGCTCCACGAACTGCCGCTGTTGGTGCTGATGCCCTCGATCTTCAGGCCCTTCTGCTCGATGACGGTCGCGGCACCTTTTGGACCGAGAACTTCGAAGGCCTGGATGCGCTCCTTCACCTCGCCACGCGGCCAAAGGATCGGGCTGAGGAAGTCGTACGGGCCCCACTGGTCGACGAGAATGTAGCGACGACCGCGCAGCGTACCCTGCTTGATGAACGGGTTCTTGCCGCCTGCGATCGGGGCCGGGCGGTACTTGAGCATGTCGTCGGCCTTGGGCGCCTTCGCTCCTCGCTGCGGTTCGGCGATCATGCCCTGACCGGATGGCTCCACACCGACGTTGATCGGCTTGATCGTGGTCGCGAACGGATCCCAGTTGGTCTTGAACCGATTGAGATAGTTGTCCTTATAGTCTTGGAGCACATTGCCGCTGCCCGCCATTGTCGGGGGGAGGGGGTTAGGAAGTTTCTTCGAGGCAATGGATGAGCTCCATGTCAGCTTGTCGGTTCCCGACATGTCCGCACCGTTGATCACGTTGTTCTCGAACCGGAACGTCGATCGGTCTTCATCCGCCGGGGCGAGGAGCTTGCCGCAATCGACGACCATATTCTCGGAGAACTGGAAGTTGAGCGTGCGCCGGACGCTGTTAACCGTGTTCGGGATGTTGCTGAACAGGTTTCCGGAGGCCATGCTGTCGCGGCTTCGACAGTCGCGCGCCTTGCCGTAGCCCCAGTTCGGGTCGATGGACGGGTTCTGCCAAATGGCGAGCGCGGTCGTGTCGCGATAGAAGATGTTGTTGAGGAACTGGTTCTCTTGGCCGTGCTCAAGGGCGATGCTTTCCGCGTTGTAGGCGAAGATGTTGCCCTGCACGAGGCTCTCCCAGCTGAATCCGCCCCAGATTCCGTGCCAGCACTCCATGACGAGGTTGTTCACGAACTTGTTTCTGCTGAAGGTCGCCTCGATGCCGTTGGTCGGTGCGTGGCTCCAGTCATTGCCGTAGAGGATGTTGTCGTTGCAGCCTCCCTTTCCCGTGTCCATCGTGCTTTGGCCCGCCCAGAGGAAGAATCCGTCGCCGCCGTGGGTGACCGAGTTGTAGGCGAACACGTTGCGCATGCTCTGCTCGTAAATGATGATGCCGGCTGAGTCTTGGCCCCGGTTCCAACGGCCGTGCGAATAGCCCCGGACGCACCAGTCGATGTTGTTATGCATGATCCGGTTGTCGCTGGAGAGATACATGGACAAGCCGACGGCGCTCAGGAAGCTGAAGTCGTTGTTCCAGACGGTGCCCTTGTTGGACTCCATCAGATAAAGCCCGCTCTGGCCGCCTCGGATGGTGCACCCCTTCACCTCGAATCCGTCGCACTTGCGGAGATAGATGCCGCAGCCGTACCGGAGCCACTCGTCCTTCTCGTTGCGGTGAAAGCTCATCCAGTCCGCCCCGTCCTCGCGTTCGAGGGTGCTGAGCAGGTGCTGCTTCCAGTTGTAGGAGAAGTCGCAGTCGATGACCTTAATGCCTGGCGAGTTGCGCGCGACGAGGCCGAGTTTGTAGCCGCGTGCCCTTAGGTTCTTGATCGTGACGTTCCGGCCTTCGACGAAAACGGCGGTGCCTTTTCTCTGGTCTGGCTCGACGGTCGGCTTGGTGCCCTGCAGCGTCACGCCCGCGAAGTCGACCGTGATATTGTCGCCCTTGATCCGGATGGCTCCCGTGGTTCCGTCCTCGGAAGTTGAGGGGAATGCGTAGGTGGCGGGCGCAACGGTCACCGACTTGGTGATGGTCAGACCCGGCGTGAGTTTGACCGTCTGCGGAGGCGGCGTCGCGAGGGACAAGAGGGCGAGGGTCAACATACCTCTATTCTGACGTGCCGGCAAACACACCGTGCATCAGTACTTCGTGATAAGAGCACTCGTTTTGATGTGTAGTGAGTATGGGGGACATAGGGGAAAGGTGTTGCCTATTTCGCCTCAACAGCATCAATCTGCACGAAAAGATGATGATTTAGATTCGAATTAGGAGCCCAAACGCATGCAGGGCATGTGTAGAATGACGATTGTTAGTGGAAACTAACGAGTCCAGGAGGGACAAGGAAGGGAAACAATGGTGCGCTACCACTCGATCATTCTGATTCTTGGCATCGCCGCCCTTCTTTATGGCGTCGTACATGCCGAGCAGGCGAAGTCGGGAGGAACCTCCCAAGCGGCAAAACTCTTTGCCCGGGCCAAAGCGGACGACTTCATGGGCGATTCCTACTGCGTCGACTGCCATAAAGGCATTTCACAGAATTTTGCTCAGTCACCCCACTCAGCCTTGATGGCAGATTCATCACTGCCCGCAGATAAGAAGGGTTGCGAAGGCTGTCACGGACCGGGTGGCATTCACCAGGCCGACGAGAACGCTGAAGTTATCGCGTTCCGAACCATGAGCCCAAAAGAGTCAGCAGCCGCATGTATGCGGTGCCACGCTCAGACACTTAGCGAGGCGCATTGGAAACGTACGGCCCACTCGAAAGAGGACATGTCATGTGTGTCCTGCCACCAGATCCACCCTGACGCGCCATCCGATCTACCCGGCGTGAAGAAGGGCGATTCGGGTGACCCCAAGAAGGCCGTATTCATTGCTCGCGTCGAAGCCCGCAGCATGCTCAAAGCTGATGAAGCAACGCTTTGTGGTTCGTGTCACGGTGCCGAGGTCGCTCAATTCCGACTGACTTCACACCATCCGGTGCCAGAAGGCCGAATGCTATGCAGCGATTGCCACAGCGCGCACCCCAGCAAGAACGAGAAGATCGGAAAGGCTGCGGATCGGGACAAGTGCGTCACGTGCCACTCCGAGCATCGTGGGCCCTTCGTTTTCGAGCACGACCCTGTTGCCGGACATACCGGTTCGGGTTGCGCGGAATGTCATAAGCCGCACGGATCGGCCAATCCCAAGATGTTGAACTCCTTCTCGCGAGGACTCTGCGCGCAGTGTCACACGGAGAAGTTGAGTCGCCACTATCCGGGCCAGACATGCTGGAATTCGGGTTGCCATGTCGCCCCGCACGGAAGCAATACCAGCCCGAACCTTTTGGATCCTTAGTGTCAGGGAGACGATGATGACTTGGAAACCTTGTTCAACGATGCTGATCCTGGTGATGTCGATCACCGCCGGGTGGTCGCAGGATGCGGCACCCGGTCAAGACCAGCCCGAAGATCCTGAACCCACTCCGGTACGGTGGAATTCTTTCACCCTCCGCTACACGAGCATCGCTAATAGCGAAAACAGCCAGGTGCTTCGACAGTACGCTTCGCCTTCCCGCGGATTCGATCTGAAGCACCTTCGATACACCTATCCCGGAACGGGCGGACGATTTTGGGGCCGCCTGGATATGCGCGGATTCCCTAAGAACGACAACGTGCAGACTCTGCAAGTGATCGCAGGCAAGGCAAACCTCAAATTCTCCGCAGACGATTACGGCTATTTTGAGCCGACGCCTTTCAGGGTTGACCGACGGGTTGAGCGGAACATCCAGGGCAGCTTGTCTTACGCCGTCAATCCCAACCTCGGGGTTTGGGTGGCCTACCGCAACCGAACCAAGGACCGCAGCTACGAGCCTCCGCGCGACAACCTCTCGACGATCACCAAAACTTTGGCGGTCGGCGTGGAAGGCAATGTTCTGGGAGGGCATGCGGCGGTGACCTATGCCGATTCGCGGTTCTATGATCGCAACGGCGTTCAGCCGACTTCCGTTCAAAAGCGCTACGACATTTCTTATGGGCGTGAATTCGGTCCGCTGAGTTTGGAAGGGGTGTACTCCAATACCAAGATCCAACAGCGCGGATTCCGGGACAGCAACGCAAAGGGCTGGGGCCTTGATGCGGATTGGTACATCGGGGAGAACACCAGCCTGGGCCTTTCCATGCGGCGTCAGGATCTGAGCCTTCCCAACACGCTAAACGCCTATGTTCGCAAGCGATTCATCACCGGGCTGAACTTCGATCACCGGTTCGGTAACGGAATCAGTCTGCAGGCCGGCTTCCAGCACAAAGAGGCCGAACGGCTGCGCAGCGACCAAACGTTTATCGATGTCCCGAAGTGGAACACGTGGAACGCGAAGCTGAGTGGCAAACTCGGCTCAAGCAATCTGCGATGGTCGCTCAGGGGGTCGTGGGAGCATCTGAACCGTGCCGCAACCATGGTCGGCGAAGACCCTCGCGCGCTCTATTGGGACGACCGAGCCCGATTGCAGGCCAAGCTCGACTACTCGAACGACCGGTTTGCCGCCTACGCGACCTATCAATACCGATTCGATCAGAACTCGCCTCGCAATGTCGAAGTAACCACCAATTACTTCACCATCGGCGGCAGCTACACGTTCAACCCGACCACCAGTGTCTGGGCGGAGTTTGCCAACCAGTCGTATCGCGCCTCGGGCGTGATCGATCCCGAAGGCTACGATCTCGACTGGTTCTTCCCTTCGAACACGTCTTATGCGTTTGGAATTGACCACGCATTCAACCCGAGCACATCGCTTTCCGTGGCGCTGACGCACACGGTCACCAACAACGACAATCCCCTCGGACTCCGAGGTGGCAATGTCCGCAACACCGAATTGACGGCCACGCTGCGGCGCAAGATCAACGAGCGAAACTCGCTTGAACTCGTCATCGCGCCTTGGTCGTACCGAGATCGCCTTTCGGACCAGATGAACAGCCGACCAACGATGATCGGCCTCAACTGGACGATGAAATTCTAAGAGTACTGATGAATAAGTCTCACCACATTGATCCCCTGGGGAGCGGAGGAACACTATGAAGTTCAAATGGTTTGTCACCTTGTTCGCGGCAGTTCCGTTTGTCGCCGCGATATTCGTTTCGCAAAGCTGTGGTGGCGAAGGTGGCCCGATCGACAATAACGGTGGGTTACCTTCTGTTACCAAAGAATTCCAGGCTCTGCTTCCAGATGCCCAAAAGGGCGCCAACTATGTGGGTTCTGCAGCCTGTGTCGGTTGTCACAACGACCAAGGATCCCATTGGGAAGCGACCAAGCATTCCAGCAAGGGAGTTGGCTGTGAGAAGTGTCACGGCCCAGGCGCAGCCCACCAGGCCTCACCCTCCAAGTCAAACATTCTCACGTATCCCAAAGCGACAAATTCGGTAGTGTGCGCTCAATGCCACGGGCCTACACACGACCAATGGAATTTCTCCCAGCATTCAAAGCTAATCGTTGCACCCGTTGAAGAAGGAATTCAGAATCCCTCGCAGTACGCGCGCAATTCCCGCTGCGTCGCCTGTCACAGCGGTCTGTTCCGAACCGAGATTGTCGAAGACGGCGTTGACATTCCCAACATGACAGATGAGGCTGTACAAGAGGTTTTGGAGAACACATTAAATGATGTTCCCCAAGTGGCCAACTGTTCGACCTGCCATGATCCTCATCGCAACACCGGCAACTTGACTGACTCCGGTGAAGAAGTGCAGCTTCGTCACGCAGTCTTCAGCACCGACACCACGCGGGTCGGTCCAGGTTCGAAAGCACCGGAGTTCACGACTTTCGACCACATCTGCGCGCAGTGTCATAACGGTCGCGGAGCAAACCCGGCTGATTCCGCTCTCACAACGGGAACGGCTCGACCGAACATGCACGACAGCAACCAGTACAACATGTTGCTCGGATTCGGCGGCGTCGAGGGATCTGGGCCGATCATTCGAAACACCGCCCACGCCACCGCGCCAGGCCAGTGTTCGAAGTGCCACATGCCCGACTCGCGACACTCTTTCACGGTCAGTTACAACGCCTGCGCTCCGTGCCATACGGAATCGGACGCAGCTGCCCGAATCCAGTCGACCAAGAGCGAAGTGATCAGTGAGCTGTACAACTTGCGTCTCCGCATGGAGAATTGGGCCCAGACCAAGTTCAACGATCGCGACCTGTGGGACTACACCTCGCTCATCACGGCAGAAGGCAAGACACCTCCTCCGCAGACCGAGGTGCCGATTGAGATCAAACGTGCCCGCCACAACTACTACTTCATCATCCGGTCTGGTGACTACGGCGCCCACAACGCTCCGTATGCGAAGCACCTGTTAACGGTCGCTGATACAAACGTGACCAATGCAGCCGGAAAGGGTCGAGCGGCTGGCGACAACTCGTTGACCCTTGACCAAAAGCTGGCCGTACTCGAGGCTGATCGTAAGAAGGCCAGCATGGCCGACATCACGGAACTCGACGAGTAGCCTCAAATGGGGACTGTCCGGACACCTCGGACAGTCCCATAATGAGATATGGAAGATCTGTCGCTCCCAAAACTGGTATCCCCACCGAGTTGGTCCCTTAACGTGGGAGAACTCGGCAAGTTTCTTGTTTTGGCTGCGGCACTCTGCTTCTTAGTTTCGGCCATCGCGTGGTTCGCCAGCCCCAAGGCTCCGGGGCTCGACCGAATCGGGCGGTGGTCCTTCACTCTGGGCGCCCTCTCGATCTTTGGAACCTTTGTTTCCCTCGCCGCCCTTTTCGTCGGGAATCGGTTCGAGTTCTCGTACGTTTCCGGCCACAGCGACAGCCTGAATACAGTTCCCTACCGCATCGCCGGCATTTGGTCCGGCCAGCAAGGCTCGTTCTTGCTCTGGGCCGTCTGCGCGGCAATCTTCGGCTTGCTTATGCGCCGAAGACTCGGTCTTTACGAGCGCTGGTACACGGTGGTCTATGCCGTGTTCCTTGGTGCGATCGCAGGGATACTGGCCTACGAATCACCCTTCTTGCTGAACTTGGTTGATGGCAAGCCCTTTGTTCCCGCGGACGGAGTCGGCCTCGCGCCGTCTCTTCAGAACTACTGGGTGACCATTCACCCGCCGACCATTTTCCTCGGCTTCGGCTCCTTAACCGCACTCTTTGCCCTTTCGTTTGCCGCGCTGTTAACCCGGAACTACAACGACTGGGTTCCGATCGTTCGACCTTGGGCGATGGTCTCCACCACCTTGGTTGGCGTCGGACTCTGTATGGGCGGATTCTGGGCCTATGAGACGCTCGGATGGGGCGGATTCTGGATGTGGGATCCCGTCGAAAACGTCAGCTTCGTACCGTGGGTCTTCGGTGCCGCTTTCATACACGGCATCATCGTCCAGGCGACGCGCAAGCGCTGGCAGATCAGCAACATGCTGCTCGGTGGACTACCATTCCTCGCTTTCCTCTTTGGTACCTTCTTGACGCGATCGGGCTTCCTTGCTGACGCAAGTGTCCACAGTTTTGCGGAGATGGACCGGTCCGCGCTCAAGTTGCTCGTCGGCTTGCTAGGTGTCACGACGATTGGTTTCTTTGCCACCTGGATCGTTCGTGCCATTCAGAACCGAAAAGATAAGGTCGCCGAGGGTGAGGTCAAGGGCGTTAGCCGTGAGGGCTTTTATCGAGCTGGCTCCATCCTACTAATGGCTATGGGTGTGGCCACCCTGATCGGGATGAGCGTACCCCTGATCATGGCACTTCAGGGCAAACAGCCCGCCGTTGTTGAAGAACGGGTCTACCACATGGTGGTGCCCTACCTCTTTATCCCGATCATGATTGCCATGGCGATCGCGCCGTTTGTAAGCTGGCGCGGGATGGGCGTTTCAGAACTGCTGAAACGAGTTTATTCTGTCTTCTGCGTGACGATCGGTCTGGTTGGTTTCGTGTTGCTCGCATTTGCCCTCACGCCACTTGGAAAGATCGCAGATATCCAATCAAACATCGCCTTTCCCGGTGGATGGCAGGTCCGTGGCCTTTACTGGATTCTCTTCCTCGTAGGCGTCTGTCTGTTCGCCATTGTCGCCAACGTCTGGCGAATTTTCGAGATGAAGCGAGCTTCCAAACTCTCCGTGGGGCCGTTCATTACCCACCTGGGGGTTGGCATGCTGATGGCAGGCCTGATCGTTTCGCGAGGGTTCGAGAAGCGAGCGACCGCGATCATCATGGAAGACCACCCTGGACGCGCACTGAATTACACAGTCCAGTTCGCGGGAATGACCACCAACACGACGGATCGCAATAACAAAGTTCGACTCGAAATCCGGGATCCGCATAATAAGAACAAACTCCTTTTTACCGCCCTTCCAGGACTGTATTACGTTCCAGGAGCTGATGGCCAAGCAAACGCAATGGTGTGGCCGCATATCCAGCACTATCCTTTCCACGACGTCTATCTGACCCTCAATCCTCCGCAAACCGAAACGGGTGCCCAAATCAACTTTACGAAGCCAGGCGAAACCCAGTCGATTGGAGGGATGACGATCAAGTTCGAAAAGATTGAGCGACAAGGCGAAGCCGGAATGGCAGGAACACGATTTGGAGCGAGACTGAAAGTAACGATGGACGGCCAGACCAAAGATGTCTTGCCCCAACTCGAACTCGGCACCGGCGGCCCGCCGATCTCGCATCCGGCCGACCTCGACGGAACCCTTCAGGCAACGGTCGAAGGCATGGATGTCGCTTCGGGCGGCGTCACGATTGGCTTCAACCTTGTTCGCCCCATGTATCCGATTGAGATTTTCCACAAACCCCTGACCGGTCTCGTTTGGCTGGGAACAGGAGTCATGACATTTGGAGGATTACTCTCTGCGTTCTATCGACGTCGTCCCCGCCGACCAACGGCGGTCAGGGAAGACGAATTGTCGACAGAGACGTCGGATGATGAGAAAGTCCTCGTAACCACATAGGAGTTAGCAAACATGAAACGATTCTTGATGATGACGCTGGTGATCGGCGGCGCTGCGATCGCAATGGCCTTCGGGACCTTTACAAAAGTCTTCGATGATACGTACAAGATCACGAAGGACTCGAAGCTGGGCAAAGCCGCTTGCTCGTCGTGCCACGTGGGCGTGAAAGGTGGAAAGCTGAATCCTTACGGACTTGCCCTTCAGACCGAGATGAAGGCTGCAAAGACCAAGAAACTGACTCCGGACATCCTAAAGAAGGTCGAAAGCGCCGACTCCGATGGAGATGGCACCAAGAACATTGACGAAATCAAGGGTGACCGGAATCCTGGAATCAAGGGCTAGCCTCCACGTTTTCTGAACCTCCAAATCTGCAATGAAACGCCGCTACTCTCGCTTCGTTCTGTTGCTCTTTGCGTGTGCACCGTTTGTGGTCGCGGCACTCTTCGCCCAGCCGCAAACGACGCCCACGCAAGCCGAGCCGGAACGTAGCGAGGAAGTGCAGGCTTGTATGGGTTGCCATGACCCCGCCGCTGAGTCGGGCACCGCAGTACACCTCGCAGCGCTTGATATCTCGCCGCACAAAGAACTGGACTGTACAAGCTGCCACGCTGAATTCACAGCTGAGGCACCGCACTCAGATCAGATGCTTGCCAGCAAGCCTGCTTGCGCGAATTGTCACGTTGACCAAACTGATCAGTTCGCTGCAAGTGTCCATGCCCGTCCCGACAAACAGCCCGGCGACCACCCGACGTGCGTTTCCTGTCATGCAACAACAGACCCTCACTCGGTAACGCCTGCTGCATCCCTAACCCGCAAGGATTTAGTCAAGGTTTGCAGCGACTGCCATCGAGACGAAAACCTCATGGCCCGGTACGGGCCCAACACCGACGCAGTGCATTCCTATGAACTGAGCTTCCACGGTAAGGCGTTTCTCAAATTCGGTAATAACAAAACAGCTATTTGCACGGATTGTCATGGTTACCACGACGTAAAGAGCCCATCTGATCCAGAGGCTTCGACGAACGTCAACAATATCGCCGAGACGTGTGGCCAGCCGGATTGCCACCCTGGCGCGACGATGAACTTTGGTATGTCGGGTGCCAGCCATATGCACTTGAAGATCAAAGAGACACCGATCCTAGGTGGTATCGAGCTCTTCTTCAAAGTGCTCACCTTTGCGGTCGTGGGATTCCTGCTCCTTGGCGTGGCGATGGATATTCGGCGGTCCATGTTTGGCAAGACACCGCCACCCGCCGGACGACTCATCGGATCACTCATCGCGTTCGGCTTCCTCGCCCTGGTCATCGCGATTATCTGCGCGATTCTCGGTTTGCGTGGCGGTTTCGAATCGACTCTAGTCGCCTTGGGACTCATTGCCATTGCTGTCATTCTCAACAGATTTAGGCCTAAGCCTCCAAAGCCAGAGCACACCGGGCCTATGTACGAGCGCTTTTCGCTCTCCCTGAGAATCCAACACATTCTGCTTGCCGTGAGTTTCACGCTTCTCGTCATCACGGGTATGCCGATCCGCTATCCGGAGAACTCGATCATGGGTTCGATCTACATGGCTCTGGGTGGAATGCCCGTCATGAGACTGGTTCACCGGATAGCAGCAGTCGTCATGATTGCCGCGTGGATCTATCACACTATCGAGCTCATTTTCAAGTGGTACAAGGCTGGTTTCTCAATGAAGTCATGGACGATGTGGCCAAGCTTCAAAGACTTTAAGGATTTCTTCGCCGTAATTAAGTACCACTTGGGACTCGCACCCGCAGAGCCAGCGTATGACCGATTCGCGTTCCGAGAGAAGTTCGATTACTTCGCAGTCTATTGGGGAATGCCCATCATGGTATTGAGCGGCCTAATCCTCTGGTATCCGGTCTACGCTGCAGAGATGCTTCCAGCACTCGGTATTCCGATCGCATACATCGCGCATGCCGACGAAGCCGTGCTTGCCTTCCTTACGATCGTCACTTGGCACTTCTATAACACGCACTTCAATCCCAATCACTTCCCGATGAACCCGGTGTTCATTACGGGCAAACTAACGGAAGAGGAAATGGAGCGCGAGCACCCGCTCGAACTGGAAAGAATCAAAGCCGCCCAGGTGAGGGAGCCGGAAGCAACACCAGAGCCGTCCGAGCCGCCATCGACCACCGATGACCCAAGCGAGTAGTGGATTGGGATAACATCCGAGCGCATGAAGTTCGGCCGCATTCCCCATCTCGACAAAGACATCTCACGCCTCGTGATGGGGGTTATTCCCCTCCCCACTGACGATCTTCCCGCGTCCTTCGCGTTGCTTGACGCCTATCGAGCTGGAGGCGGCAATATCATCGACAACAGCTACCACTATGGCCCGGGCTTTGCCGTCGTCATGAAGGCTTACTACGAAATGCACGGCCCGGACGCGCTGATTCGCTTCGACAAAGGCAACCACCACTGGTACGGAGACGACATCTGGCGTCTGACCAAAGAGGCCCTTGACCATGACCTCCGGGGCAACCTTGAACGGCAGGGCGTCACCTACTCCGACCTCTACCTGTTCCACCGCGACGACCCGCGCGTGCCGATCGGCGACGTCGTCCAATGGACCAACGAGCACATCGCGGAGGGGCGCATCCTGGCGTGGGGCGGGTCCAACTGGACACATGGCCGAATCGCCGATGCCAATGAATACGCGGACAAGCACGGACTGCAGGGAATGAGCGCGAGCTCGCCGAACTTCTCCCTCGCCGCAGTCAACGAAGAAATGTGGACCGGGGCGTACACCATCGATCGGGCCGGACGAGCCTGGTACGAACAGACCCAGTTCCCCATCTTCGCATGGTCAGCAGGAGGCGGAGGGTACTTCGCCGAGGTTGACTCCGACGATGTTAAACGGGTTTACGAAAACGAAACCAACCAAGCGAGGCGCAATCGGCTCAAAGAAATGGCCACTCAAAAGGGCGTTAGTCCAACCCAATTGTCGCTGGCCTGGACGCTCAACCAGCCCATGAACGCCTTCGCACTCATCGGTCCGCGAACGGTTGAGCAGGTCGCTGACAACATGCAAGCCGTCGAAATCACGCTCACCCAAGACGAGTGCCGCTGGCTCGAAAACGGCTAGGACGGTCCCGCAGTGGCGGCTCATCGATCCGCCACAATGGGCCTCATGAGCTTCAAACCCGCCCTTCGCGACGAGATCATCGCCCCCACGATGAATCTCTGGAACCTGGAGTATCCACAAATGCCGCGCGTCGAGGACGAGGTGCGGGCGAACTTTCTGCATGTCGTTGAGGGCAGCTTCGAGCGCCATTGGCTGACTGACCGAGCCCTCATCACGGTCTATGACCAGGGTCGTGTGGAACCCGAGCATCTTGAGGCCGATATCTTCGTTCATCCCGAATTCGACGATCCCGTATGGGGCCATGCCGTCGACCACCTGATCGCAGAGATGCGGTCAACGCCCGCAAAGGACCTCGCCATTTGGACCAACAGCCTACGTCCTCTGCGGCAGAGAGCCCTCGAAGAGCGAGGTTTCAAGGTGTCACAGACGGTACCGGTCTCGCGTCTCAACCTAAATGACTTCGATGTGACGCCGTTCCAAAACCGCCTTGATGGCTTCCACGACCGCGGATTAAAGGTCACGACCATTCAAGAGCTTCACGACGCGGGAGTCGACTGGCCCCCGCTGCTTTATGACGCGACGACTCAGATGATTCAGGACATGCCCAATCCAGTCCCGCCGAGCATCATGGGCCTCGACCAATACCGCGAGATGGTCAAGAACCCGGCGATCTACAAGTACGATCTGATGTTCGCGGCGATGGACGGGGACCGAATTGCTGGCTACTCACGCGTAACACCCTCCGCCGCTGCTGATGACCTCGTCCTTACCGGATTGAGCGGGACGGTACGTGAGTATCGGCGTCAAGGTGTGGTTACTGCGCTGAAAGTCTCCGGCATTCTCGCCTTGCGAGAACGAGGCTATCGCATCCTGCAAACCGACAACGACGAGACCAACCCCATGTATCACTTGAATCTCGAATTGGGATTCAAGAAGGCGTGGGATTGGGTGCGCTACGCGCTAACACTCCGAGTCTAGTCGGCGGGATTGGCTGTACCGCTGGCATCCTGCCGGCACCGCTTTCGGCCCTTTTGCAATTACGCCGCGAAACCTCTCCCCCAACCCCTCTCCTCCGCCGCGACGGTCTTCCGTTGCCCTAGATTTGCGGGCGCAGGAGAGGGGAGCCGGCACATAATCTTCTGCATGGACGTTGCGAAAGCCTTCGAAACCCAACTCAAGAACATCGAGACCAAGACCGGCAAGACCCTGGCCGAACTCAAGGCCTGGGTTGCCAAGTCTGGCTTGACCAAGCACGGTGAGATTCGCGACCTGCTCAAGAAAGAGCTTGGCCTTGGACATGGCGACGCCAACACCCTCACCCACTATGCCCTGGACTCGCCCAGCGTCAGCGGCGAGGCGAAGCCTGAAGACTCCGTCCTCGACGAGATCTACACCGGTCCGAGGACGTCCATGCGACCGATCCACGAAGCACTGATGCAGAAGATCGCCACCTTCGGCGAGTTCGAAGTCGCTCCGAAAAAGGGCTACGTCAGCCTCCGCCGCAAAAAGCAATTCGCCATGTTCGGACCCGCGACAAACACCCGTTTTGAAGTCGGCCTGAACATGAAAGGCATCCCCGGCACGCCTCGCCTGGTAGAGCAAGCCCCGGGCGGGATGTGCCAGTACAAAGTGGTCGTCGCCGATGCCTCCGAGGTGGACGCCGAACTCGAAGGCTGGCTTCGCACGGCGTACGACGGCTCTGGCTAGCCCGAAACCTAAACCTCGATCACAGCCGGCACGACCAAGGGGCGCAGTTGAGCCTTGCGCTGGATGGTCCGGCGAATCGTGTCGGACGCCGCGTGCCGAACGGAATCGATATCCTTGATGTCCGCCTCGGTGAGTCTGCCCAGCTGATCCAAAACGGCGCTGAGGGCGTCATCCAGCACGCTCTCTCGGCCCGAGAAGCCGGCCGTCTGCAGCACCGGATCGCCGACGATTTCCCCGCGTTCGACATCGATGGCGATCGTGATCAGCACCATGCCGTCATTAGCCAAATTGTAGCGGTCGCGCAGGACTTCATCACTGATGCCGGGATTGCCGCTGTTGTCGACGAGCACCCGACCAGAAGGGACGGGATCGCCGAGCCAAGCGGTGGTGTCATCCATGCAAAGCGGCAAACCATCGGCGATGGCGAAGATCCGGCTCTCGGGGTAACCCATCGCCCTCGCCATCTCCATATAGATGTGCTGATGCCGAGGCTCGCCATGAACGGGTGCCAAGTAGTAGGGCCGGGTCAGATTGATCATCATCTTCAGCTCTTCCTGGTAGGCATGCCCGCTGACGTGAATCGGGGTCGCGCTTTCGTAGATGACGCGGGCTCCCATGCGGAAGAGCCGATTGATGGTGCGCCAGATCGCTGCCTCGTTGCCGGGAATCGGTCGGGCCGAATAGAGCAGCGTGTCGCCCGGAAGAATCCTGAGTCGGCTGTATTCCTCTTTCGACATCTGCACGAGCGCCGACATCGGCTCGCCCTGGCTGCCCGTCGTGAGGATGACCACCTTGTTGGGCTCGTAATTGCCGACTTCCTTCAGGTCGATCCGGATGCCCTTGCGGACCTGCATGTAGCCCAATCGGGTGCAGATTTCAAGCGTCTGCTCCATGCGACGTCCAGCTACCGCGACCTTGCGACCCGTCTCGTGAGCCACGTCGAAGGCCTGCTGCATGCGGTGGATGTTGCTTGCGAAGGTCGTAATGAGGACGCGTCCCTCGGACTCCACGAAAGCCTTGTACAGCCCCTCGCGCACCGCCTTCTCGCTCGGCCCCCAACCTGGACGCTCGACGTTGGTGGAGTCGCTCAGAAGGCAGAGAACGCCCTCCTTGCCAAGCTCGGCCAGACGGCTGATGTTGCTCAGCTTGCCGTCAACGGGCGTGAAGTCGAACTTGAAGTCGCCGGTCATCAGGACGATGCCGTAGTTCGTGCGGATGGCCATGCCGCAGTTCTCGGGAATCGAGTGCGTGATGCGAACGGGCTCGACCGAGAGCGATCCAGCTTCGATCACCTCTCCTGGGTTGTAGACGCGCAGGTCGAGGCTCTTGATGTCCGTCTTCTCTTCCAGCTTGTTGCGAATCATCGCATGGGTGAATTCGGTCGCATAGACCGGACACTTCACCTTGGGAAGAAGATAGGGCAGCGCACCGACATGGTCCTCGTGCGCATGGGTGAGGAATATGGCGCGCAGTTTGTGCCGGTTCTCGATGACGTAGCGGAAGTCGGGGATCACGATATCGACGCCGAACATCTCTTCGTTGGGGAACGAAAGGCCGACATCAACCAGGATCATGTCGTCATCCTGGACAATCGCGGTGCAGTTCTTGCCGATTTCGCCAGCACCGCCGAGGGGGATGACCTGAAGTAAACTCACGGTCCCCATTGTGGCATGCTGTTCGCTTGCGGAGCTTCAATCGTACCGCTGGCATCCTGCCGGCACCGCTTACGGAGGAATCGCACCGGGATGCCGGCAGGATGCCAGCGGTACGGCCGGACTCACCCCAACGCTTGGTCCAGGTCGGCTTCGAGGTCCTCCGGAGCCTCGATCCCCGCGCTGAGCCGGATGAGATTGTCGTGAAGACCAATCTCCCTCCGAATCTCGGGCGGCACACTCGCATGCGTCATGATCGCCGGGTGCTCGATGAGGGTCTCGACGCCGCCCAGCGACTCGGCAAGCGCGCACAGCTTCACCCGGCCGAGAACCGCTCGCGCCTCCTCGAGACCGCCCTTCACGAAGAACGTCAGCATGCCGCCGAACCCGCTCATCTGAGCGCGGGCCAGGTCGTGCTGGGGATGGGAAGTCAGGCCAGGGTAGATGACCCGCTCGACCTTCGGGTGCCTCGCCAGCCATTGCGCCAGCCTCATCCCGTTCTCGTTGTGCCGAGCCATGCGAAGCCCGAATGTCTTGATGCCGCGCAGCGCGAGGAAGCAGTCCATCGGCGCCGAAACGCCGCCGATGCTGTTCTGCAAGAACTTCAGCCGGGCATTGAGCTCGGGATCGCGCACGACCAGGCAACCCATCACGACATCGGAATGGCCGTTCAGGTACTTCGTCATCGAGTGCATGACGATGTGCGCCCCGAGTTCTAGCGGGCGCTGGTTGTACGGCGTCGCGAACGTGTTGTCGACCCCGAGCAAAGCCCCACGGCTCTTGGCCAAGTCGCTGATCGCGCGAATGTCGCACAGATTGAGCATCGGATTGGTCGGCGACTCGATCCAGACGAGCTTTGTCTTGGGCGTAAGCGCCGCTTCGACTCTGTCCAGATCCTGGACCGGCACGAACGAGAACTCGATGCCCCTCCGCGCGGCGACCTTCGTGAACAGCCGGTACGTGCCACCGTAGAGATCGTCCCCCGCGACGACGTGGTCGCCGGAATCCAGCAGGTTGACGACGGCATCAATCGAAGCCATCCCCGAACCAAACACCAGCCCATGCTTCCCCGCTTCCAGTTCGGCCAGGCAGCGCTGAAGCGGCGTTCGGGTTGGGTTGTCGGTCCGCGAATACTCGTACCCCTTGTGCTCTCCCGGCCCCGCTTGGGCGTAGGTGCTAGTCTGGTAGATCGGGGTCATGACCGCGCCCGTCAGCGGGTCCGGCTCCACTCCGGCGTGGACGGCAAGGGTGTCGATGGATGGCATGCCGAGAGTCTATCCCGAATCCGGCACTGTACGGCTTGTCTACCAGAAGCTGTGCTTCCACATGCCAGTCTCGTGCCCCGCCATTCAATAGTACGAGGCGGGGCTCTCGTAGAATAGGAAAGGGGTTCCGGCGTTCTGCAATTCCAGGAGCGCCCTTACCAGAGGCACGCGCTGCTCTCTCGTAACCGCCGCACGAAACTCCACGGTTGGCGACTCAAGCCCGTTAGAGACCCAGAGACCTTCAAATCGTCTGTAACCAATGCCTTGACCTTCAAAAACCGACGCGATTGTTTGGGCGGTGTTAGGCGGGCAAACGGAGGTGACATGGAAGCCGCTTCGAGATATCAGCATGACCTCAAGCGTACTCGCCTTGGGGTCTTCCTACGTACCTTCGTAGTAGATTGGAGCCGCGCGCCAGTCTTTGTCCCGATCCCACGCGAACTCCTTTACGCGAGGCCGCCTTTCGCGCAGGCGGACCGATTCGAGCATGAGGCCGGTGCCGCTCGAAAGGTGATTCTTGCCCGTACACTTGAGGCGCAATACATAGCGGCCAGGCTCCGGCCAGAAGTCGAGGAAGTGGAACTCTCGCGCACTCACCTCGGGGGCGTAGAAGTCCATCGGCGAACCCAACGGAATGTCATCCAGGGTGACCTCGTAAATGCCCAGATCTGGTCCCAAGCCAACCTTCATGAGGAGTCTCAGAGGCTCCTTTTCATCCACTTCGAAGGTCACCTTGATCTCCTCTCCAACCTGGAGCGGAGCAAAAAGCACATCTTGGTCGAAGTGCTCGGGGTAGCGCTGCACTTCCATCTCGGTGGCCGTCCGACCTTTGCGTCCGTCGTATTCAAGCCGGACCAACTCGTCTCCCAACGGCTTCTGCCCCAGGTTCAGACCTGCGCCATACACGATGATGCGCTCGATGCTCGGCAGTTTGCGTTCGCGAGCATGGGGCGCCCGGGCGGTAAAGGTCGGCGTTCCAGTTTGGTACCAAAACGCAACGCTGGCGTAATCATCTTCCCGTGGGTTCCAGCTGTGAGCGCGGTTTTCTTGGTTCTCGTCCGGCGCAATCCACCCGAAGGTCTCGAACTGCACTTTGATCGACTCGTTAAAGAGGAACGGATCATTGATATGCCACCGATACGCGCTCGTGTGCCCCCCAACAATGCCCCACTGATCGAAGTACGGCACGCCGAAGTAGGGAGTGAGAGTCTTCTTGAGTCCCCACGCGCAGAGGAAGTAATCCTCCGTGCCCGTGCCCCAAACTGATGGGATCGCTTCCCCATCGATGGTGATCATCTCGTCGCCTTCGCCAAACCAGTAGGGGCTCCGAGTACGTACGCAAAACACGGTACCAACGTAATGACCTTTGCCCTGCGTTTCCAACAACGTGTAGGGCACGCCGCCACCGACCGGATACGACTGCGTGTATTGCGCATAGAAATACGGCGTGTCCTCTGGGAGAGAGTCTTTCTTGATCCAGTCGATGTTGTAGTACAGCAAACTGATCGGTTTCTCGCTTTCGTTAACGATCTCCACACGAGCTGACTTGTGAAACGGCATATGCCAGAAGCAGTTGTACGAATCGCCGCCCTCGACGATCACGGCGGTGCTGATGACCTCGCTTCGCTTGCCAAAGCAACCACCGAAGAAGTCACCCAGCGGCGCCTCAACGCCCGGTCGCTCATTGCCGTCCCAGAAGATGCGGAGCAGCATTTCCTGGTGATTCGCCGACCCGTCCTTCGCCCACGGGTGGCGTTCTGGCCCGAGGAACGTGATCCACATGTGCGTGATCACGCCCGGCCCTTCTACATCCATCAGCACATGGATCGCGCCTGGCGGGACGCGGAAGTTGTCCCGATTGCTCTTCTCCTCCAGGTCGCTCTTGGGCGGCGCACTGGGATCGTAATTGCCGTCGAGACCTTCACGGAACGTTGACGTGGCGCGCATGCTGCGTCCGTGTTGCGGAGTCGCGAGAGACCCCATCGGTCCGGGCAAGAGAGGAAAGCCGTTCATGGCAGGAGTATGCACATTACCGTGTATGCTGTAAAGGCATGGTCCTCTTCACCCTTCTCTTCCACCTCCAAAACACTCACGAAACCCAAGTGGCTCACTTGCAGGGCAAGTTTAAGGCGATCTGCCACCAGGCGGAGGAGAATCCTACCGTCATGTTCCCCCTCCCGCGCGACTATCGGGGACAGGTGCCGATCAGCTTCTCCATTAGCTTCAAGCCAAAAGCCGCCTTGGTGAAAGGCAAAACCTATGCGACTCCCACCGGAGATCAGATCGCGGAATTCACCTTGCGCCCCATGAAGCGAGGCGACATTGTGGAGATTGAGTGGAAGTCCGATGTCTACACGCGAAGTGTCGAGCGCTTTCAGCCACCCGAATCCGTCCCCTTCCCCGAATCCTATCCGGAAGACGTTCAGGCCTGGCTCAAACCTTCAAGATTCGTGGATAGCGATCACCCAGAGATCGTGAAGAAGGCGGCGGAGTACAAAAGCGATAACGTGATGAAGACCATCAACAATGTGGTGGTTGGCTGCGTCGACATCGGCAGCAAACAGAAGGGACAGGCGCGCGAAATGTCGGCGTCAATCGCCTTAAAGACCAACGGCTCGTGTACGAGCAACGCGAATCTCATGGCAGCGCTCCTGCGCGCGAATCGGATCCCCGCGCGCATCCTTTCGGGCTACCCAACATGGTTCAAAGGACCGTATCAAACCCACTATATTGTTGAGGCCTATGTACCGGGATTTGGCTGGTATCCCATCGAATCGACGATGTACGCACAGGGCTGGCCATGCAACTCGATGCCCATCGTTTCGATCGTTTCGATTGAGAACGAGAACAAGGGCAAAGAGCGGCTTAACGGCGGCGGTGGCGTAGCCTATCTATCGCTGACCGAGACCAGCGCCGGCCTGCTCGCTCGCGGCTCTTTCACCGAAACCTTTAGCGATCACAAGGCCAGCTTGGACAAGAACCTCATTACAGTTGACACCAGGATTTGGGGGGAGGCACAGAAACGATGGGCTGAGTGGCTCAATAGGACGCGCGAGGCTTGGCTCGACCTTGAGGACTAAAACCGGTGCTTTTCGCATGCCTCAGTAGCTGCCCTCTCCCGTCTTCGCCCACTCGGTGCCAAGCCACTGAAGCGACCTCCCGCCTTCGTCGATGATTCCCGGGAGCGAGGCCTCAGCAGCTTGGTTTACAGAATCGCGCGAGCGGAGCGAGCTCGGCTACTGAGACATGCCAGGGAAGCGCTCTAAGTTCGCCGGTGACGCAATGCATGGCACGAGCTTTTCCATACTCTGGATATGCGAGAACCCTTGAGGGTAGCATGCAGGCATCCGGTGAGACGAACAACACATGGTCGGATTCGGCGTACCAGGGACTTAAAGGGACAACAGCATGCAAAAGACGGGTGGAAAGAAGCGGTTCTCTGCATGGCTTCTCTTGTTCGTCGCTCTTCTTTGCTATGGCTCTTGGCTTTATGGACGCCATTCCGCTACCGTGGAAACAACGTATCTCTTTCGCCCGGGCTGCAGCATCAGCGTCGGGGCACCAGTGAGCCTGGTGCTGAAGCATTCTTGTCTCTGTCGAACGATTGGATATTGATCACGTCGAAAGGCGAGTACCTCGTAGATCTGATGTCAGACACTGCTTATCTTGTTTACAACAAGCCATTTCGAGTATCCGGTTCTAAGTTAGTCGTGGTCCGGCCCCCGCCATTTGAGGTCGTTCGCTATGGAGTCGTACCGTACGAGGTAACCCATCCCTTCAAGCAAGACAAGACTGGGTTTGAGTTTCAATCGGCCAGCGGACAGGTAATAACTGTAAAGTGTCCAGAATCTGCGATGGCCCCACCTGCCTACGACGGATTTGACATCGAGCGCTTCATCAAGGGCCTTGTTCCATAGGACTTCGCATGCTAGAATGAAACACGATGGCAGTTCTTAATGGGACGCAAAGGGACGTGCAAATGCAACTGATCATCCGGCCGGTTGCTGATGAAGAAGACTGGTTCGAGGTCAAGCATGGCAGCCTGGAAGAGGGATTTCAGACCAAAGTGAAATGTAATGGCTATGTTGGTGATTTGCAGGTGATGACACTTTGCAGGTCCCTCTTCCACGCTGATAAGCTGAAAGATCAAGCTCTGGCGTTGAAGAACCCTGAACGAGTGCTGCGCGCTTCCTGGTTTACACATTTAGACTACTTCATCATGTATGTGACAGACTTGCAACTTCTACGATTGGACGCTGTTAACCTGCACACGTTCTTATATCTCGAGGTTGAGGGTAAACAGTTGTGGGACAGTGAGGCGATGTATGCGTCATTCGAGAACTGTCGCCTCTTCGCACGTGAACTTGTCGAAGAGTGCGCCTCGGCCTGGCCGGGGTTTTTCCAGTTCTCGACCGAGCTATAGGTCGCCAAGTTTCCGGATGCCCCTCACCCCCGACCCCTCTCCCCGCCATTCATCGGGGAGAGGGGAGTTGGGATCGGCCCTGGTCCGTCCGCGTGTGCCATCCTATCCGGCATGACGACTGCGACCGAATCGGTGCTGACCCACTTCCCGCCTATGGGCGTGTATGAGACGCTGTTCAAGTTCCTCGATGCGACGGGCAAGTACATGGGGACGGAGGGGACGCATCCTTGGGCGCAGGGGTTTCCGCTCACGACGCCCTTGCCCGACGGGCCGGAGATTCCGACGCGGATCGAGTTTACGCACGCCGACCTGAAGTACCCGCAGGCGACGGGCGGGATCGAGCTGCTCAACGCTTTGCGCGACTATTACAACCACTTCTATGGCGCGAAGATCACGACGGACAACATCGCGATCTTCGCGGGCGGGCGGCCGGGCATCTATGCGACGCTCGCGTTCCTGCGCGAGGGCATGAAGGTGCTCATCGAGGAGACCGAATACACGCCGTATTGGGACGCGCTGAAGCTTCTGGGCCGTGATCATGCGATTGTGCCGAGCAACCCGAGCAACCAATTCCGACCCACCCTCGACGATTACGAGAAATCGCTTCGAGGAAATCGGCTTGTGGAGTTCGCCATAGGCAAACTCAACGACGGCGGGTTCGTGGTCAAGAGCAATCCGTGCAACCCGACCGGCGTCACATGGACCGGCGAGCAGCTTCGCGACCTCGTCGCCTGGTGCTCACAGCCGGGCCGGGGCGGATTGATCGATGAGGCGTATGAGTTCTTCCACGAGCCCGAGCCGGAGAGCGCGATGCGCTACGTGCCGGACATCGACGCGACCAACCTGTTCGTCGTCAGCGCGGCCACGAAGGGACTGCAAGCGCCGGGCCTGCGGGTCGGCTGGGTGATCGCCTCGAAGCAGAACATCGAGATCTTTCGTAACTTCTCCAGCATCGCGATGGGCGGCGTCGCGCGTCCGTCGCAAATCTGCGCAGCCGGGATGCTCGAGCTTGGTCGGGCCGCGCACGCGCGTCAGGCGGTCGGGCAGTACTTTGGCTCACAGCGCAAGCGCTACGAAGCCGCGCTTCTGGACCTGGGATTCGAGCTTTACACCGGCGACGGCGGCTTTTATCACTGGGGTCGGCTGCCGAACGGGCTGAGTGCAGACGAGTTCAATCAGCGGCTGTTCAAGCACGAGGCCGCGATCTTGCCGGGCACGCTGTGCGACATGTTCCGTCGCGGCCCCGCTTCCCCGCTCGCGGACTTCATGCGCTTCTCGTTCGGCCCGCTGAAGCAGGATTCGTTCGACGGCGACGTTGCGATCCTCCGGGACTGCGTCGGCTAGCACGTACCGCTGGCGTCCCGCCGGCATCCCCAAGTGCTCCTCGTGCACTGGCCGAGGAGTTGCCGGATGCCGGCGGGACGCCAGCGGTACGGGTCGAGCGGCAACCGCACTTACATTCGACTTTCGACGATCGCGAGGATCTCCTTCTCGTCGGCCTCGGCCTGGGCCGCGATGGCTTGGGCGCGCACGAGGGTCTTGGCGACGAATTCGGCATCGCCAAAGCCCGCGCAGTTGATTTTGACGTTGAGATACGCGCCGAGGACGGCTGACCGGGCGCAAAGAGCACCGACACCAGCGTCGCTGACGCTGTTGGGGTTGCCGATCTCCGCCATCGCTCGAATTGGACCCATCGCGGCAAGGGAGGCCTCCATAACCTGCAGCGGAATTTCGATGGCCTTGCGGGTGGCGTCGGCGATGGCCTGTTTGCGCCGGGCTTTCTCTTCGTCGGTGCTCTTCGGCAGGCCAAACGCGGTCATGATGCCATTGAAGGCGTCCGTGTCGGCGTCGACGAGACGGAGCAATTCGTCGTGGCACGCCTTGCCCTTGTCGGCCCAATCGCTGAACTCCTTCCAGCGCTCGTCCCAGCCGCGTTTGTGGCTCGACAAGTTGGCGACCATCGTCGCGAGTGCGGCTCCGAGCGCGCCGAGCGTTGCGGCGACTGAACCCCCTCCCGGAGCCGGACTCTCGCTCGCCGTTTCCTCGACGAAAGCTTGCACGCTAAGGTCGACGAGGCGTTTCTTGGAGCGATCTCGTATGGCGTACTCGATGATCCGCTCGTTCGGGTCGAACGGCGCGAGCTCGTCGAGGCCCATGCTTCGGACGGCGATCTTGATGAGTTCGGCGTCGCTGACGCCCGTGCTCCGCTCCTGTTTGAGCAGGAAGTAGCGACCGGCGTCGAGCAGCGCAGCGAGCGGGACGAGGCCAACGATCTCGCTCCCGGTGACACGAATCCCGCGGGCATCGGCTTTGCGCACACACTCCTCGAAGCACTCGTGGATCGACGTTTCGTTCAGATTGGTCAGGTTGATGCTGATCTGGGCGATGCCGTACTCGTCGATAAACCAGCCGATCGCCTTGACCGCCTTCAAGCTGCCTGGGATCCAGATGGGGTTGCCGTCGCTGTCGAGAAGGGGCTTACCGGTGACTGGATCGCCTTCCCGGGCCTGCCTTCCCTTCTCGCGGATATCGAAAGCGATGGCATTCGCACGGCGGGTGCTCGTGGTGTTGAGGTTGACGTTGTAGGCGATCAGGAAGTCGCGGGCACCGACGGCGGTCGCGCCAAGTTTGGCATTGAAAGTTGCAGGGCCGAAGTCGGGCTTCCAGTGGGGGTCGGTGAGTTTGCGTTCCAGGCCTTCGTACTCTCCGGCGCGCACCGTGGCGAGGTTCCGGCGCTCCTCGGTCGTGGCCGCGTTCTCGTAGAGGTAGATGCTCATGCCGAGTTCATCGCCCATCCCCTGGCCGAGGCGTCGCGCGTACTCGGCAGTCTCGGCCATCGTGATGCCGGAGATGGGGATGAGGGGGCAGACATCGAGGGCTCCGAATCGCGGGTGCTCGCCGTGATGCTGGCGCATGTCAATTAGCTCACTGGCTCGCTTTGCCGACCGGAAAGCCGCCTCGCAAACAGGTTCCGGCGCGCCGACGAAGGTGTAGACCGTTCGATTCGTCGCCTTACCCGGGTCGACGTTGAGGAGTTTCACGCCCTCCACCGACTCGATCGCCTCCGCAATTTGGGCGATGATGGCCGCGTCGCGACCCTCCGAAAAGTTGGGCACACACTCGACCAACGGGCTGCTCATGACCTGGAGTCTACCGGCTGGCCACGAACGTACCGCTGGCAACCTGCCGGCGTCAGCCCCGTCCGCGAGTTCCGCGCCGAACAGCTCCGCCACGACAGCCAGAAGTTTGATTAGTTGAAGGGCGCAGGAGAGGGGAGCCCCGTACCGCTGGCATCCTGCCGGCCTCCCGGTGCCATTTCTCCGTAAGCGGTGCCGGCAGGATGCCAGCGGTACGATTCAGACTGACCCTACTTGTCCAAACCGTTGCGAACCGCAAACAGAGCGGCCTGCGTGCGATCTTCGACACCGAGCTTGACCAAAAGCGAACTGACGTAGCCCTTGACCGTTCCCTCAGTCAAGTTCAGCTCGGTGCCGATTTCCTTGTTGCTTTTGCCTTTGGCGATCAAGCGAATGACGTCGGTTTCGCGAGGGGTGAGGATGGTGTCCGCGTCCGGCTCGGGGTTGGTCACCTGCTGCATCAGCATCCGCTGCGCCTCCGGGTGGAGGGTCGGGCGGCCGATGGAGGCGTCGTGGATCGCCTTGACGAGGTCAGCTTTCTGGATGTCTTTGAGGATGTAGCCTTCGGCTCCGGCTTGGATCGCCTCGCGCACCTGCTTGGCCTCGAGGAAGGTCGTGAGCATGACGACGTGGGTACCCGGGCACTGCTGGCGGATGACCTTCGTGGCCGAGACGCCGTCCATCTCCGGCATCTTGGCGTCCATCAGGAGCACGTCTGGCCGGAGTTCCTTGGCCATGGTCAGCGCTTCCTTTCCGTTCGAGGCTTCGCCCACGATCTCGAGCGTGTCCTCTTCCGAAAGCAGCGTGCGCAGTCCCTCGCGGACCATTTCGTGGTCGTCGCATATCATCACGCGCAAGCGGTCGCTCATGGCTCCCATTATGCCCCGGACATTCGTCGCGCGAATTCTGGCCCCAGGATAGACAGGACATAGGCATCCAAGCCGACGAGCAGCACGAGTGGTGCGAGCCAACCCCAACGGCCGATCAGCCGGACCGATCCGACCCCAAGGCCGAGCGCGATCACGACGAATGCGGGGTAGAGGTAGCGAGCCTGACCCTGGAAGTAAGTCAAGTTGAACTGGACGAATTGGAGCAGGACGATGACGAGGAACGTCGCGCCGATCCAATGGACCGCCCGAATCGCCTTGTCTTCCCCTTTCAGCGACAGCACCCAACCGATAGCCAGCAACACGAATGCCGCCGTCAGGAAACGGTACAGCTTTTCGGGGAGGAAAACATCCATGTAGCCAAACGCTCCGAAGAACGACCGTAGCGTCCACCACCCGACCATGTCGAGCCAGTATCTCGCCGGGCCGATGCCATCGATGAACACGCTCGCCTGTGGGTTGCCAACGAATGCGGCGTTGAAGGCCTTGAGGGCGAGCGGATCGCCGTAGAGTCTTTGGTTGCGCATCCACCACGGCAAGGCGATGAGCAAGGCGGGCAGGATAGCCATCGCGAAGGCGAGCACCTTCGGATTGAATCCCCCTTGTACCGCTGGCGTCTCGCCGGCATCTGGTCCCACACCGTCAGCCTGCGCCCCCTCCCTAACCCTCCCCCGTTTCGGGGGAGGGGATTTTTGTACCGCTGGCAACTTGCCGGCGTCCCCTTCTTCACCTGTTCGCAAACTCTCGCTCTTACCTCTCCCCCCACCCCTCTCCTCCGCCGCGTTCGATTGCGACTCAGTAGGTTTGGCGGGCGCAGGAGAGGGGAGTCCAGACTTCGTTAGGACGATCGCGACCATGACGGTCGGAATCAACGCCAGTGCGCTCGTCTTGGTTAATAGTCCAAGCCCAATGAGCACGCCGATCGTCACCGAACGCCTTACCGTCCAGCCATCTCGAACCGATAGCGCCATCAACGCGAACGCCCACGTGCAGATCAGAATGAGCAAGGGGTCGTTGCCGACGGCCGCGTTGAGGGCGATGAACATCGGCATCAACCCAATCGCTGCGGTAGCCAAAGCGACAGATTGGACATCCAGCCGCGAACCTCGGAAGCCCCACAACGCGGCAAAGTACAGCCCCATGATGGTGCCGCCGCCAATCAGGATGTTGAGAAATCGCAGCTTGAAGCCGTCGTTCGGCTCGGCCGGATTGCTCCCCGTTACCGCACACCAGCCCGTAGCCAGCAGATAGTAAAGCGGCGGCTGGTGGCTCTGGTAGGTCTCGCCGAGGTCTGGCGCACCGGGGACGAGAATGGGAAAGCCCTTGCCTTCGCGAAGACCGACAATGTAATTCGCATGCTGTCGCTCGTCGGGCGCGCCGACATCGGGGACCGGCATCGGCTTGCCCGCCAGCCGTTGGTTCATCAGAACGCCCGCCTGGCGGTACGGTGTGGCCCGTGCGTAGAGGATCGCGAACACGAGGTAAAAGCCGACGATCGCCCAAATCGCGTAACGAGTCATCGGGGATATGCTACCGCCGATTATTCCAAGTCACGATAAACGGTCCAGCGCCGCCAGAGCGGCGAGCCATACCGGATCGCATTGCGGGGGTACCTGCGGGTACTCGAATCACCATGGACCATATTCGCGCCCTGGCGGTGCTGCGTCCCGAAGTCGTCGCCATTGGAGGCACTAGACCCCGGCAGGAACAATCCGTCGTTGCGGGTGATGACATCCTCATCAACGAGGAGGAACGTTGACGAAGGGAACGAAACGGAGGACTCCGAAAGTCCCATTTGACCCGTGCCGCCGCTGCGGAGCGAGATGTAATCGCCGCCGAACCAGCGATTCATGGTGTAAGTGACCCGCTGACGCTTTGAGTCCATCGACTGTCCACCCCAGCGATAGCGACCCGTTTGGAAGGTCGGGCAACGATAGACGTCTTCGTTCTTCACGTAGGTGTAGAGCGAACCACGGACCGGATCGGCAATGCTGCAGAGGTCATTGCCCCAGCCGTCGATCATCGTGCAGGGCGGATTGGACGTTCCCGCTGCCGGATTGGCCCCACTCAACACCCAGCCCGCACACGGATAGCGATCGCAATAAGGGCTCGGGTAGTTGCCGTCGAAGTCGGCAAGATACATCACCATTCCCGTGCCCAACTGCTTCATGTTGCTGAGGCAGGTCGTGGCCCGCGCCGACTCCTTCGCTTGGGCGAATACCGGAAATAGGATCGCGGCGAGGATTGCGATGATCGCGATCACCACGAGCAACTCAATCAGGGTAAAGGCTTTGCGCATCTTGGAACTCCAAAACGCCAGTATAGCGCCACATCGCCCCCAAGGGACCCATGCCCAATCTGCTTTGAGCCATAATAGGGACCGTTTGGCGGCGTAGCTCAGTTGGTTAGAGCGAGCGGTTCATACCCGCTAGGTCAACAGTTCAAGTCTGTTCGCCGCTACCACCCTTTCAGTCCCCCACTTCCCCGTAGTTGGCGCTGAGGATCGCGTAATCGGCGATATCGACACTCTCGTCACCGTTGAGATCAGCCTCCTCGATGTAATTCAGGTCACCCGGACCCGAACCGTAGGCATAGGATAGCTGCGCGTAGTCACCGATGCCGACTTCATTGTCCCCGTCGACGTCGCCGTTCGTCAGGGAGAAGTCCAGGCTCGTCACACTTTTGGCGCCAGAGCTGAAGAAGAGATTATCGACGCGTGCATTTCCATTCGTTCCTGTTGGACGGCCTTGATACATCTCGAAAGAATTGATCCCTCGTGGATCCGAATGGGTGAAACTTCCAGAGAATAGACTGCCATTGTCGATACGCACTCGGTACGCGATGGACCCCGCCTTCTTCACCATCGTGCCTGAAATCGTGTGAAATGGGCCGGGGGTCATCGTTCCGATCAAAGAGATCGTGCCACCTGTGTTGGCCCAAGCGTAGACATTGCTGGTGCCGCCTGGACCCGTTCCAAAGTCGACGATGATCGCCAGCGAGTCCGCGTAATTCTGGCCAGGATCGTAGGGTGCCGTCGCTGGTGAAAAGAAGAAGTAGTACTCATTGCCCGTGTTCGCAGCGATTTGGCTGACGTCAAACGAGAAGTGCAGAACCTGACCCGGTTCCTGCAACTGGGGCGCAAACTCTCGAATGACGTCGGTCGTGGCATCAAGCCGAGCCGTACCGGCGACGACCGGCGAATCGCCGGCGGTGGCGTTCCACTTTGACCACACTCCACCTGAAACAACGCTCAGGTCACCGCTGGCGTACGCAAAGGGCTCATCTGCGCCGCCTAGCGTAACGGTCCTGGCTTGTCGCAGCCAATGGGTGCCTTTCGCGCCGATCCTAACGGTCTGTCCGAGGGGCTGCTGTGTGAGGAATGAGTACGTCCCGTTTCCCAGGGGTGCCTCGTGGGTCTCAAGGAGATTGCCGCTCAGATCGGTAACGTCGATTTGAACAGCCTGCAAGTTCGTATCACCGACATAGTCGCGTAAGCTGAGGGTCCCGGTGACGAGTCGGAATCCGGTACCGATCAGGCTCTGATTGTTCATCACGATCGCCAAGTCATCAATGTCGACGACCCCGTCCGCGTTGACATCCGACGATGTGATCGCGTTGGTTCCACCTCCAGTCCCGAGTTCTTCCGTAACCTTGGTCACGTCGGCTAGGTCAATCGTGTCGTCGCCAGTTGCATCGCCATTGACGAGGGACGCTGCACTGACGACCGTACCGTCGATATTGGGAACCGTGAGAGTCTGGCTCAGGAAGGTGTCGAACTTAAAGCCAATCTTCAGCTGTGAAACCCCCTCGTAGGCGTCGATCGGCAGATCGATCGCTCCTGTTTCGCTTACTCGCACAGCGACGGAATCGAGCTGGGCACCGGTCGAAGCATCCGTGATGTGACATATCGCTCCCGAGCTTGAGATGTGCGGATACCACCCGCGTACAATTGATCCGATGTTGATGCGGACGTGAGGACCCATAACGAGTCCGCAGGCCTCCATGCTCGGCAAGATCCGCAAGAAGATGGCGTAGAGGAAGTTCTCCTCCTGAATCATTGCAGTAAAGCCGAGTGCAACCATGTCGCGAGCCTCCCGAAAGCCGTCGGCAAGCGCCAGCAGCTCTTGCGAGACCTGAGGACCTCGGGAGGGCATGAGCGACGGGAGCCGGGTCGACAAGTCCGTCAGCGCCAACCGTCCGTTTTCCCAAATGAGCGGGTTGGTGGGCAGTACCCCTGTCGCGAACTGGAGCGAGGCACCCTGAAGCGAGTCACGCAGCATAGCCAGGTCGTTGGCAATCGGACCCAGTTCCGGATCCGGTTCGGCAAGGTTGACCGATTCGACCTCGAGCCTAAGCGCCTCGAATCGGGTCGAAGCCGCTGCAAACATCGGCGCGTAGTATTGAAGGCGTGCTGCCAAGCTGCTAAAGCTCGGAACGGTCTCCACCATTGGATCGAGATCTTGAGCGGCAGTTAAGAAGGTCGATCTGAAGTCGGTAGCTTGAGACCAGTTTCGGCCCCCATTGTCAGACTTTGCCGCACCCGCACCGCGCATTGCCCGACCTCCTTGGCCGGCGCGCCGAATGGGTGGTCCGTTATGGATGGCGCCGTCAATAGGAATAATCTCGGGCCCCATATCCGGTGGCTTGATGCTGGCCGTTTGATCGCCGTAATGAGCCCGGCGGATGAACGAGAGCGTCCACGGACCGAGAGGTATGCAGATTCCCGTATTGACGAGGCGTCGCTTTCTTGTCAGGAACAGGCACATCGCCGTCCTCGTTTCGCAACGAACGTTGGGCAGGCAACACCACCGCTCCCAGCAGTCCCCTGCCGAAACCCACGGAGTGTAAATCGCCCAAGCTACGCCAAAGCAGCGGGTTTGGCGTACGATTGCCCAGAACGCTCCTCCACCGCCGGCGCCTGGAGGTGGACCGATGATGGGGTCTCGGACTGGACCGATGTTATTCCCGTTGAGCGTCCAGTTCGCGTTGTTGATCGAGAGCGGCCCGTTGATGGAATAGACCCAGAAGCTCACGACCGCGCCGGGTTCGACGCAGGGCATTCCCCAATCGATCGTGACGGTGTTTGTGACCGTTCCATTGGACGGTACGGATGGCAACGGACAGGGCGGAGCCACCACGGATTCGGGAGCGACAAAGACATGACCACCCGTGTTGATGAACGTCACGTGGAGATCCGATGCGGGAAGGCCCGTCGTGTTTTTCACCCTGACGAGCTGGATATCTTCCGCCCTCGCGGAAACGCCAGTTGATACGAGCAAAATGAGTAATCCAAGTCGCGCCAGACGAAACACCGTAATCACCCCAACCTCTGAAAATAACCAGGCAATCCAACAACATCATACAGCACTTTTTGAGCACCGCAGCGAATAATCTTAACAAATCGTTCATGTCGAATCCTCTCAGTTCGCACAAACTGACCGAATCGACCCTGCCTCGTGTCCGTCCGACTTTCTGGAGTTCGTCTGCCATGCGAAAACGCGCCTTCACACTCATTGAGTTGCTCGTCGTCATCGCCATCATCTCTATCTTGGCGGCCATCCTCTTCCCTGTTTTCAGCCAAGCCAAAGCGACCGCAAAGCAAATCGCGTGCATGAGCAACATGCGTCAGCTGGGGTTCGCGATGAAGCTGTACCTGGGCGACAACGACGATACTTGGTTTGGAGCCGCCACTTATTCACCGTTGCCCGGCTATGCGCCCCAGGAAGTCTGGCTAGGATTCGACAACAACAATGGTCCCCTGTCCGGAGGCTTCTACGGGCTCGTCTACGAGCCCGCGCGAAATCCTGTGCGGCCAGGTCCGATCGACCCGTATCTGAAGTCGCAGGAGATCAAGCGGTGCCCGAGCATGCCGAATACCTGGCAGTCGTCATATGCCCTCAATTGGTTCAATCCGGGAAGCACATCGGCGTACTACGCCACGAACCCAAATGCACAGGGAAACGAATTTGGCCCTGCGGCCGCGACGTTCAATGTGGCTCCCGACGGAAGCTACTCCATGACAGGGACGAGCGATTCGCAAGTGGAAGCGGCGGCCAACACTCTGGTTGCATGGGAGCATAAGTATTCCGCGCCCATGTGCAACTTCCTTCAACCGCGGGATTGGTTCAACAGCCCTCCCCGCGACGACGCCCTGGAAGCTCACTTCCATTTCCTACATCGGGGCGGATCGAACACGATTTGGGCGGACAGCCACGCGAAGCGACTGGTCTACGGTCAGCTTCGACGTCCGATGTTCTCCTCGCGAAAGGACATCTACCCCTAGGCGGCTTGGTCGAGTAGATAGCTTGAGAGCACGCCATAAGCCGACCCTGAGAACTCGACGAACTCCAGAGCCATGGCGCTCTCTTCTTCCGAGGCCCGAACTACGAGAGCCAGCCCCCGCGCGGCGGCGTTGTTGATCGAGCACTGCCACTGCAGCAACGTGCCTGGAGGCATCACTTGAGTCGCCTTCACCCAGCCACCCGCCTGGCTCAGCTCGAGGAACTCGCCGCTGAAGCGGTCGAGGATCAACTCGCTTTTCGCATCTCCGATGGCCGCGAGCTTGACGGGCAGATTGACCGAAGCGCGCTCTGCGCGGCGTCGATTCGTGCTTTCCCACTGATCGGCAGCAAGAGTGAGCATCCACTGGCTTCCAGACTTGCTGATCTTCTGGACCAAGGCATCGGCCTTCAGTACGGAAAGGTTGTTGTGGCCAAGCAGCAAAACCATTTCGCCGCGCCGGATTCCCCCCTCGAATGGAATGCTGATCATGAGGGGCGAATAGGAGCGGAGAGTGCCCGGAATCGCCATCGGCGAACCATCCTGCTGGGCCACGACCGTGATCAATGAGCCCAGGTCTACGTTGTCGATCGACGCTGGCTGCGGTTGCATAGGGCGATTATCGGCATAATTGCGGGCTTCTTTAGGCAGCGCCCAAAGTACTTTCGCCGTCCCGGCGAATCCCCTGAGTACTGCGGGGTGTTCCGCTTTCCCGATCTGAAGGCCGCGAAGTAGCGGCACGCAGCGCGTCGGAACGAACCAACCAAGGGCTGCCGGGATGCCACGGTGGGTCGTGATTCCTAACGGCGATACGACTCCAACTTTGTCGAGTTTTCCTGACCACTGAGACCCGGTGGTGCGTGGTAGGGTACGGCAATACGATTCCGACCCTAGTCGAATCTCCCTGACTAGTTTGAACCGGTGGAGCGATGGAGGTCTCCGGGATTCGCCGGGACGGCGAAAGTTCTTTGGGGGACTGCATCGGCGGCTCAAAGGGGGCCAAAGGTATCCTTTCTTCAGAGCAGACGCACCTCCGACAGCGTCGCCGGAGATTCAATTTTATGAAAAAAACCTACGCCATCTTGGGCGCGGGCATGCAGGGTACTGCTGCCGCCTATGACCTCGCCAAGTTCGCCGACCCCGAGAAGATCAAGCTTGGTGACTTGTCTTTCGATCAGGCCAAGCACAGCGCTTGGCGCGTCAACGACCTCATTGGTTCCGCCATCTGCGAGCCAGCCCAGGTCAACGCTCTTGATCCGACGAACCTCTCCAAGTTCCTCGAGGACGTCGATGTGCTGCTCTCGTGCGTGCCGTATTGGATGCACCCCAAGATCGCCAAGATCGCTATCGAAACGAAGACCAATATGGTCGACCTCGGAGGCAACACCGAGGTCACCATGGAAACGCTCAAGATGGATGAGTTGGCCAAGGACGCGGGCGTAACCATCGTCCCCGACACCGGCCTTGCCCCCGGACTGGTCAACAACTTGGGCTGCTGGCTGATGGAGCACTTGGACACCGTCGACTCAGTAAAGCTCTATTGCGGCGTGCTTCCCCAGAATCCCAAGCCCCCGTTCAACTACAAGTTGACATTCAATGTCGAGGGTCTCGTCACGGAGTATGACTACAAGGCCGTTGTCGTTCGCAACCACGAAATCGCCCTCGTCGACACGCTCGACGAACTCGAAAAGCTCCAGTTCGACACGTTTGGCGAGATGGAGGCCTTCACGACCTCCGGTGGCACCAGCACCGCACCCTACACCTTCAAGGACAAAGTCAAGAACTACGAGTACAAGACGATCCGGTTCCCCGGCCACTGTGAGCGCATGCGCATCTTCAAGGACTTTGGCTTCTGGAACGAGGACGAGATCGAGGTCGCCGGCAAAACGGTCGTCCCGCGTCAACTCTTCTACAAGGTCTTTGGCGAAGCGCTGGCCAAGTTCGAGGACAAGGACCAATGCCTGGTGCGCGCCGTTGGCGTGGGAACCAAAGACGGCCAGCCCAAGACTCTCCAGATCGACATCTTCGACAAGGAGTGCGAGGTCACCAACTTCACGTCGATGGAACGCCTAACCGGCTTTTCCACTGCGATCTATGCCAAGGCCATCGCCGAAGGCCACATTCCTGTCGGGTGTGTCCGCTATGAGACTGCGCTAACCGGTCTCTACTTCGTCGAGGAGTTGCAGAAACGCGGTATCCAGCTTAAGTTCAGCTGAGCCCCCAATCCCGGTTGCTCGCGCTTCGCCAGATTACTCCTGGCGAAGCGCGAGTTATTTGAGCATCTTCGTCAGCGTCTCGCTGATTGCGTGGGCCGTGAAGTTGAGCAACGGTATGGAAGCGTCATAGTTCATGCGCGTGGGACCGATCAAGGCGAGGGTGCCGGCTTCGTCCTCACCCACATAGAACGTCTGACGCACGATCGTTAGCGGGTGCAGGAGTTCTTCGCGATTCTCCTTTCCAATCGTCACCGTCTGCGGCTCGTTCGAGCGAACGGTCAAGGCTCCGAGCAACGTTTCCTCGTTTTCGAGGGATTGCACCAGTTCCCGGAAGTATTCTTCGTTTCGCCGAATCTCGGGCTGGCCGAAGATGTACTCCTCGCCTTCGGTGATGAGGCTTCCGCGGGTCAGGTCCTTGACCATCGCTTTGAGTGCGCTCGTCGCGGTGCCAAGGAGTTTGTCGTGGGGATTGGCGGCTGAGCCGGGGTTCTTGAGTTTCGCCAGCGATCGGAGGGTCTTCCCTTCTGCGCTCTGAGCGAGAACCTCGTTGGCCTGTCCAAGTTCAGTAAGCGTCAGCCCGGCAGGGCACTCGATCATGCGGTTTTCGACGTGCCCGTTGCTCAAGACCACGACCAGCAACGCCCGTTCAGGGCCAAGGGCGCTGATGACGACATTCCGGACTACGAGGTTTCCATCGCGAACGGTCGTCGCCGCACTCAGCAGGTGGGTCATCCGGCTAAGAACTCGGGTGGTCTCGCGAAGGAGTTCGCGCAACGCCTCCCCGTCTTGAGTGACTTCGCGGACCTTCTGCTTGCTCGCGGCCTCTGGCTCCTGCCTCACGATCAGATGATCGACATAGAATCGGTAGCCCTTATCGCTCGGAATCCTTCCCGCACTCGTGTGGGGCTGCTCGAGGAAGCCGCGCTCGGCCATCTCGGCGAGTTCATTGCGAACCGTAGCGCTGCGCACGCCGAGTTGGTACTTCTGGGCGATGAGCTCACTTCCGACCGGCTCCGCTGCCGAAACGTACTCGATGATCACCGCGCGGAGAATGGACTGTTGGCGTGGATCGAGGTCCGACATACTCCTATTCTGACGCGTGTTGGCGTGGATTCAGTCAGTGCTCACCGCGACCGACCAAGCTGCTGTACGCCTTGTGGCGCCCGCCAACTTCCAGGTACACGGGAAGCAAGTCGGCAATGCGCTCGCGAAGATCTTGCTCGTGGCGCAAAATGCTCTCACGCATGACCGTCAGCGAGGTCGGCGCCATTTCCAGTACCGTGCGAATGTGCGCACGCTCCTTGCGGAGCTCCTTCCGGATGCGTGCCTCGGCTGAGGGACTAGGGACGTACATCGACGTCTGCCAGAAGTGCAGTTCGAGCCCCCGCCGCCAGTTCATCACGTCCTGTCGAACCTCCTCGGGGCAGTGTCGCTCAAGGGTGTCTGCGGTCACATCGGCCGCCGTTTTGATTCCCATGTTCTCCAAATGGAACGCCTGGGAGTTGGTCAGCGTGGCCACATCAGCGGCCGAGATCGGGAAGCGCGTAAGATAGCTCATCAGTTCATGGCCGTGCTCGCGGGAGAGGGCCTGAAACCGGAGTTGGTCGGCCCGGATTCCGAGCTCGCGATACTGGATGCGCAGCTTGCCAAGTTGTTCGACAGCCTCATGAAACGGCCTTGGAGAGACGTGCTGTTCCCAATCCGCCACCATTTCCGCCATCTGCTGCTTGACGGCGGCAAACTCTTTGCGCGAATTCCGGACCTTCCCCCCAATCCCGCACACCCACGCGGCGGGAGCCCGAAACACGACCCCCCAAATCACGCAGATCGCGCCAACCTGGAGGCCTGCAAATAGCATTCCGAGGCTCGCCGCGACGGGTGCAACGAGGGCGACGGTGTAGAAAGTGGCCGTTGTTGCCGGCGACACCTTCGCACTGGCGATGTCGCACAGGTCTGGCACGGCGGGTCGCTCGGGTGCGATTGGGGCCGGAATAGCCATGATACGCCGCCAAGCCTCGTCGACGTCGAATTCCTTCTCTTCGTCCTCCGCGTCCATGGAGATCATGTGGCTGGTCGATCCAAACAAGGTGACGTTCCAGCGCTCCTCGAGCGCACACCACGGGCAGTCGAGTGCGCTGCCAGGGTGGACGTGACGGGGATTCGCCGTGCATGTCACCAGGGCATCCTCCATCTCTTTGATCACGCCAAACCAGTCCTGCGCAGTGGGCCGTTCACCAGCAAATTCGGGATCGAAGGCCCTCACGAACAGCCCGCGCACCGGGTCGGGCAGCCACTCGAGGGTTAGTCCCGCCGGTGGCCCCAAGGGCTCGTGGGCTTCAGATTCGAACGGGTACCAGCCAGCAACGATCGCTTCCTCGAGCGTGATCTCTCGACCATCGCGCGGAACACCCGCAAATGGATGCCTCCCGAGGACAAGCAAGTGAAACAGCAGTACCGCCAGAGAAAATCGGTCGTGGTCCGCAGTTCGAACAAGCTTCGAGAGGTTTCGATTCTGCAGTTCGGGCGCGATCAGTTCGCTCTTTCCGACATCGCAGGTCAGCACTTCGTTACCGATTTCGACCTGGTAGCTGTCGGCGTCGATGAGCTTCACCATCGCCTCGGCATCGACGAGCACGTTCGACTCGTTGAGGTCGCCGACGACGAATCCAGCATCGTGGACATGGTGGAGGGCTGCGGCGAGATTTCGGGCAGCGCGGACGAGAAACTTGTAGTCCCGCCCGGGAAGTTTGGTCAAGCGACTGCGGATTTGGTAGGCGGTGTAAAGCGGAAACGCGTTGGCCACTTGCGGCATCTCAAACCCAATTGGTGCTCCATTTGCGTCATAGAGCAGACCGATCGGCCACGCCACAACCCGCGACAGTCGCTCGTTGCGCCGGGCAATCAGTTCACGAAGGCGCCTGGCCTGACTCGGCTCCGGCGCCTTGTAGATCTTCGCCAGCCTGGGTTCCTCGCCCTCGGTCTGGGCAACCAGGTAAACGATGCCCTGCCCGCCCTCGGCAAATCGACGTTTGAGGGGAACGGTTGAACCGTCTTCGCGGACGATCTGAACGTCGAGGACCGTGCTCATCCGTCCATCCTCCTGGCGACCACCAGGCACGTGTCGTCATCGGTTTTGGTGGTGACCATCGGCGAGGCAAGCATCGCGTCAATCCACTGTGAGACGGGCTTGGACTCGCCCGAGGTCGCCGACTTCCCTGCCCCCGGCGCGACCAACTGAGCCGCTTTCTCGAGTTGGCGAAACAGGGTCTCGAAAAAAGGTTGGTGGGGTTGCTGGGTTGCGTGGTCGAGAACCAGATACTGGATGCCGTCGGTGAACAGCGCCACCCCGCGGGGCGGCTTCGTGCGGCGGATCATGAGTCGCTTTTCGGCATCTACCCCGGTGAGGAAGCTCGTCTCGTTGACGACCTCGCTTCCTTCGGGCCAAATCGCAACCTCGATCCTATCGCCCAGGTCCACCACCCCGGCCCCATCGCCAAGTTGCAGGAAGAGGGCTTCCCGAGGTGTAACGACCGCCCCCACGAGCGTGCAACTGAGTTCGTCCAGTTCGACACCCAAATCCAGAGCTTCTTCCCCGAGCGCGACACGGACCGACGAAAAGGCCGTCCTGACCTCTTCGTCAATGATTTTCTTTCGACGTTTGGCAAGGGGCGTGAAGGCCTTGAGGAAGGCACTGCAAGCCACTTCGGCGCCGCGTCCACCCAACCTGGCGCTGCCCGCTCCATCCGATACGCACAGGGCCACGGTGTCGCCATCGCAATGGACAGCGAAGCGATCTTGACCTTCACCGTCCGAATGAACGGCTCCGCGACGAGCGGCATGCGCGAACGACCACATCTCAGGTCGTTATTTCACCCCAAGTCGTGGGGCTGGGGAGTTCGAGTTTGCTGCCAGGCGTTGACTTGCTCACCGGCTTGAGTGACTGCGACAGCCAAACAAACATCTCACGATAGTGGGCCTCTCGCAGCCGAATCGGCGATCGCGGGTGGCCGATGCGGGAGAGAATCTGGAAGTTGGCCCCATCGGTGCCAATGGTAAAGAGTTCAAGCCCGCCGCCTCGCACTTCGCTCTGAACGACATCCATCGAGTCCTGCCACTTGTCGGTAGGTTCGCCATCGGTTACGAGCCAAATCCAAGGGCGATAGTAGGGGATTCCCATTTCGCGATAGGCCCGTTTGCGCTCCTTGATGAGTTTGATCGACGCTTGAAGGGCTTCCCCCATCGGCGTATTGCCCGCTGCCCGAAGGCGCGGGGGAACCCACAGGTCCACGCTGACGAAGTCGTGCACGAGGTTGACGGGTCCAAAAGTGATGATCGCAATTTCGACCCGCTGGCTGGCGAGTGGATCCGACATCAGGTCCGCCTTGAGGTCCTTGAGGCCGAGGTTGACCTTCTCAATCTCCGCCGTCATCGAGGAGGAGGAGTCCAAGAGGAGGACCACAGGGCACCTTCGTTCCGTGTTGAGGAACATTTCTTCCGACAACGGTTCGAGTTCTGGAAAGAGTTCGCTCACGTGTGTTCCTTCTCTCAGTTTACATAGACGAGAGCGGAACGGTTGCGTCGATTCTGCAATTCGCGGCCTCTCGTCGTGATGACGCCTTGGGAGGCTCAACGGTTCGAGTGCGGTTGAAGTTCCTTCGGTTGAACCTTTAAGAGGTTCTCTGACACATACTCTCAGAAGCGCTCCACATGCTGCCCTTCTGGAAACGAACCGGCCGAGTTGGGCCGGAGGAAATGGAACGGATCGTTCGTACGCACTACGACGACGTGTGGCGCTTCTGTGCGCGGCGAATTGGCCACGATTTGGCTGCCGATGCCGCGCAGGAGACCTTTGTGACGGCCCAAAAACGCATTGATGAATTTGAAGGACGATCGGAGCTGAAGACCTGGCTCTTCGGCATCGCCCTGAATCACTGCCGCAACATGGCCCGTAAACGAAAACCCGAAGTCCCCGTCGACTGGCTGGCCGACACGACCTCGGAACCTCGATACGATGGACAGGACAGTATGATCACCGACCGCGAAGCCCTCAGGTGCGCTCTGGAGGAACTCTCGCCGGAGCATCGCGAGGTCGTGCTCCTTCACGAAGTCGACGGACTCACGTACCAAGAGGCGTCCGACCTGCTTGGCATCCCCGTGGGAACGGTCAAGAGCAGACTCCATCATGCCTTTCTGAACCTCCGCTCGACCCTGAAAGGGACGGAGGAGGCTTGGAGATGAGCTTGCGCGACGATCTCAAGGCCTATGTGGATGGCGAACTTTCGTCGGAGAGAGCAGCGGAAGTCAGCGCCGCTCTGAGCGCCGACCCCACCTTGGCGGCAGAAGCGGACGAACTGCGCCGCCTGTCAACCGAGATCCAAGCCTTCACGGAAGTCCCGGCTCCGGTGGGGCTTGAACGGGCTTTACGCGCCGTTCGACCGCGCCTGCCCTGGTGGTCACCATTGGGTCGAACCGGCCAACTTGCCTGGGGTGCCACCGCGACGGCGGCAGTCTTGGTGGCGGTTATGCTCTATCTTCCCAAGAGCAACGGCTTGTCGATGGATGCGGCTCGCTACGAGACTGCGGCAATGAAGAGCCCCACCGCGGCCAAGCCTGCTGAAGTCGAGCGTTCGGCGGCGTCCATTCCGCCGAGCAAACTGTCCCAGCCTGCTCCAGGAACTTTTGCGGGCCGTGCCGAAGAAGAAGCCGCACCAGCCGCCACCGCGGCCGACACCGCCAGCGATGGACTTGAAGAGGCGAAAGCAAAGGCTGACCCGGGCACCTCGCCCAAACATGATGGGCGGAGCCAAAGCCAAGATCTGCGGCTGTCGCTCAAGGTCGCGGATCAGGAGCAGGCCGAAGCAGAAGTCGTGGCCATGGCCGGTCCGTTAGGTGGCTCGGCCCAGGTCGACAAGGACCGAATCGTGCTCACCGTGCCCCAGGAACGCACTGACGAGGCGATGAAGGGTCTCCGGAAGATTGGCAAGGTCGAAACGGTGGAGGGCCAACATGACCGGAATCGCGCAGGTATGAAGAACGAAGCGGTTGGGCCGGCCGTGACGAACATCGAGGCGAACATCGAGGCCACGCCTCGTCCCAAACAACCTGTGGGGAGTGATGAGCCGGGTCCTTCGCCCGTTTTCTGGGCCCTTCTTGGCCTGATCGGCTTGGCTGGTGCGGGCGTCCTGTGGTCACTTCGACGGCGCGTTTGAACCTATTACGACCTTGCTAGCCACGATTCTTGCTGAATGGTGCGCCATGTCCGACCTCCAGATGGGACGAATGCTACCCATAATTTATGCTAGGTAAACCGAATGTTCAGTTCGGAGCGACTCAGTCAGACCCCAGCAATCGTAGCGTAAACCATGCTTTTTCCTCCGGACATCTCAAAAGTGCCAGCCAGTATGGAACGAGATAGTCAGGCGGCAAGTCAATACAAACGAAAGATGGGGTGGGTTCATGGCAATGCCTAGTATCTCTAGATCAGAAATGGGGCCGAGAGGCGTAAGACTGACACCGACTGAGGTGAAGGTTCTTTCGCTGATCGCACAAGGCCACAGTAGTAAAGAGGCTGCGGAGAAACTCGTGGTCTCGAAACGCACGGTTGATTTTCACTTGGCTAACATTTATGACAAGCTTCAAGTGAACAATCGTGTTCAAGCTCTTCGCATGGCGACGCGACTTGGTTTGATTCCGTTTGAGCCTATTTTTGGGCATGCAAACGGCGAAGCCTAATCGCTTAGTCGTCCACAACTCGAAATCGCAGTTCGGTCCGGCAAGGGACCGGACTGCTTTTCTTTATTCGTCTCCATTTAAGGCTCATATGATAGGACATATAGGACGTATAGGACCTATCGACCAGGCCCAGCCCTCCTGCCTAGCCCATATCTGAATGAGGGATTCACAGTTCGAGTTGCCCCCTGACGCGATGTCAAAGTGCTGAACCGGTTCAGCCACTTTCATTGGCATGTTGACTGCGAACGTTGGGACTTTTGGCCCATCACCTACCGTCCAAACCTTGTGCAATTGCGCGCGTGAGCGACGGCTTCTGGGCCCCGAATTCGGCCACAATGAGACCATGATCGGGAGAGTCATCGGAACCGAAAAGCGACCCAACACGGCCTACACCTTCTACTTCTGGGCCGAGCCCCAGGCTCCCGTCGGCATCGGCACACTCGTTCACGTCGAGAGCGACCTCGCGGTGGCTGGCGAGAGAGTCCAGGTCTACGGTGTGGTGGTCGAGGCTCATGGCTTCAATGACCTTGAAAGCCCCCTTCACGAGTTCCTGAGTGTCGGGGGCGAACCGGGCGTCGATCCCCCGACCGAGCGGCCCGAAATGCGGGTTTACGAAGCAGCCGTCCTTCGCCGAATTCCCGAGGAACCCATCGGAGCCGTGCCGATTGGCGTCGTCAGTCTGGCCGACCAGGAGGCCGTGCAGGTTGCCCTCCGAACCGACTCCTATGCTCAGGAATTCGGCATCGCGGCCGGATGTTACGGCGACAAATCGAATCCGATGCCGGTTCACCTCCACGCCGAGTTTCTGCTCGGCCCCGAGGCTGGCCATCTCAACATGACCGGCACGAGCGGACTCGCCGCGAAGACCAGCTTCATTCTCTTCCTTCTCCAGTCCATTTTCGCGCGTCCGGAAGTCTTTGAGCGGGATGCCGGCTCAAAGGGAGTTGCCGCACTGCTGTTCAACACCAAGGGCGGCGACTTGCTCTACCTCGATCAGCCCGCCCACGAACCTCTGTCGGACTTGGACATGGCCCTTTACCAGGCCGCGGGATTCGAACCGGGCAAGTTCGAAAAGGTGGAATACTTCGCGCCGTACACCCATGACCATCAGTCTCTGATGACCCTTCGGAACAACGGCATCCTCGAAGCCGAAAACCCGACGAAGGCGATCACGTTTGGCTTAGCGGAAGTCATGGACCACCTCGAAGTGCTGCTCAGCCGGGACGATTTGGACAGCAAGGCCGATTCGTATCTCGCGTACCTCAAGCAGATGTTCGTCATGAAGCCAGGCCCGCTCTTCCGGGACCGGAAGGCGCGCGTGGGACCAGCCGCCGAACCCCACCATGCCGAGAGCCTCGAAGAACTAGCCGAGATCATCGACAAGCAGCTTGAAATCGGTCGCGAAAACGGGGGTGACCGGATCGACGGCCACCACTTCTACACGATCGAAAAGGTCAAGAACCGATTGACGGGAGTCGATACGCGGTTCAAAGGCATCATCTCCAAGACCGGGAAGGGCGAAGGCCCCCTCGATCAGCCGTTCCGGCCCGGCACGATCTACGTGATCGACGTCAGCAAGATGACGAGCCAGGAGCAGGACCTTGTCTTCAGCGCTGTCATCCGGAAGCTCCGGGACAAGATGGAGAGGCAAGAACTGGGGGTGAAGCACCTGGTCGTAATGGTCGACGAACTCAACAAGTACGCGCCAAGCGCTGGCCGCGACACCGCTGTCGTTCGAGCCCTCCAAGACATTGCGGCACGCGGACGGTACATGGGCCTCACCCTCTTCGGTGCCCAGCAGTTTCGTAGTCGGGTGGACAAAGAAGTCGTCGGCAATGCGGCGACCCATGTGTTTGGTCACATTGAAGCCGAGGAGCTTGCCCAACCCGGTTACAGCTACTTCTCGGCGGCCGTGCGGGAGAAGCTCGGTTCCATGTCGCCGGGCGAGGTACTGATCAAGCATCCCCATTTCAAGCAGCCGATTTTCGTCCGGTTTCCTCGACCAGGCTGCATGAACGGATCGGCTGGCATGCGCCGCTTCATCCCCGAGCCTGAGCGACCGCTTAAGGAGCAAATCGTGCAGTTGGCGGCGAGCAAGGGGCTCTCTGTTCCCGAAGCTAAAGACCTGCTGGCCAACACCACCGACGACCCTCAGGAGCTCCAGCAGGCTCTTCGTGCCCTCCGGAAAGATCAGTCTCCTCGAGCCGTCTTAGGCCGAATTCCCAAGCTGACTCAACCCGCAGCCGCCTACATCATCAGCGACGATCCGTTCTAGCCGTTGAGGGCTTCGGCACCGCCGACGACTTCCAGGATTTCCTTTGTGATGCCGGCTTGGCGTGCCCGGTTGGCAGTCAGCGTCAGTTGCTGGATCATCTTGCCTGCGTTGTCGGTGGCGCTCGTCATCGCCGTCATTCGCGAGCCGTGCTCGGACGCGGTGGCCTCCAGCATCGCCTGATAGAGCAGGGTGAGGAGGTACTTTGGCAAGAGGATGCTCAGAAGTTCCTCTGGTGCGGGCTCGTAAATGTACTCCTTCGACTTGGACGGGCCATCGTCGTCGGATTTCGGCGGCTCGATCGGCAGGAGCTGAACGATCTGTGGCACCTGTCGAATCGGCGAGTAGAACTTCGCGTAGCACACGTAAATCGCGTCCGACTCTCCACTCTCGAACATCTCGCGCGCGAGGCGGGTGACCTCGATGGCGTCCTGCAATCGGGCACCTGCGGTCGGCACCGTGACTTGGTGCTTCACGTCGTAGCCCCGCTTGCCGAGGAACTGGGCACCCTTCTTTCCGACGCAGATGAGATTGGTGGGCACAGACTGGGCGCGCAGGAAATCCCAGGCTTTGCGGATGATGTTGGTGTTGTACGACCCGGCCAAACCACGGTCGGCACTGATCAGGATCAAGGTCGCCCTCTGAACCGTTCGCTTCTCGAGCAAGGGATGCACAGGAAGCTCACCGGCCCCTGAAATGCTCGTCATGAACTCGCGCATCTTGTCGCTGTAGGGCCTTGCCTCAAGCACGCGATCCTGAGCCTTCTTCAATCGCGCTGCGGCCACGAGTTTCATCGCCCTCGTGATCTGCTGGATGTTCTTGGAGGTCTTAATCCGCTGCCGAATCTGCTTTAGGGTTGCCATGAGTCAAAAAGAGCGGCGCATAACCTGCGCGCCATCTGAGATGATACCTAGGGTCAGGGCAATCGGGCAGGAAGCATCAACAAAAAGACCGCCCAAAGGCGGTCTTGCGAAACTGGGTGCGGGGGCAAGATTTGAACTTGCGACCTCCGGGTTATGAGCCCGACGAGCTACCAGGCTGCTCCACCCCGCGGTAACAGAGACATTATGGCTCGTTAACGAACGACTGTCAAGGACCCGCCTCCATTGCATCCATCCTCCCCATGGATGGATGCTCGTCTGGGATTGACTTACGGGGTGGGCGGGGGCCTCCATCCGTGGGAGGATGGAGGCATAGGCTTAGCTGGTCACTCACGGACTCGTGGTTACAGGGGCCCGCGCTAGGCCCACTCTTCCGAAACCTCGACCCGGATGCCGATGGTGGCGATGACCTCGGCGGCCCGCCGACATTCGGATTCCCCGCCGTGATGGACGACCGATTTGCCGAGGTGGTCGATCTCCCAGGTCTCCATCGCGGCTTCATCCGCGGTGCATTGGGTGGCGACCATTAGAATGAAAATGACCTCGTCGTAGGTGTTATGATCGTTGTTGAAAACGGTGACGATCCAGCCGTCCCCTTTGGTGCCGCCGTCGGTGGTCTCTTCGAGGGGCCGCTCAATCGTGCCGGGGCCGGCTAGGCGGATTAGTCGTTCCATTCAGGACTGACTGATGTCTTCACGCCGATCTGCTCGATCATCTTAGCGACGTGTCGGCATTCCGCTTCGCTGTCGAAGTGAACAGGGGCTTTACCGAAGTGATGGGCTTCCCAGGTCTCCATCGAGGCCTCGTCGAGGTCGCAGCCCGTCGCATTCATCAGCGTAAACACCACGAGATCGATGGGGGTGACGTCGTCGTTGAAGATGACCACCATCCAGCGACGTGTCTGGACGTCGTTCTGATCGAGTTCGGGGAGCATCAGCGGCGCGTTCATTCCCATAGGGTACCGGACCAGCCTCGGCGACTTCCACCTTTTCAGGTTTACTACGGCGGATGAATTTCGACGTTTTCGGGATGTGCAACGCCCTTTACGACATCCAGGCCGAAGTCACTGACGAGGTCCTCGCCTCGACCGGGTTCCAGAAAGGGGGCATGTTCCTGATCGATGAAGAGCAGCAGCGCGACATCGTCAAGCAGATTTACACTCACATCGTCCACAGCGAAGCCGGCGGATCGGGTGCGAACACCATGCTCGGCATTGCCTTGCTCGGCGGAAGGACCGTCTACACCAGTCGGGTCGGACCGGATGAGCATGGAACCCTGTATCGGGAATCTCTATCATCGAAAGGCGTCGTGCCGCAGCTTGGCGGAGGATCCGGTGACACAGGAATCTCCCTCATCCTGATCACGCCGGATACGGAGCGCACCATGCTCACCTTCCTGGGCGAAGCACGCGGCTTGACCCGTGCGGACATCGACACGGAGAAGCTGTCGCAGAGCCGCTACCTCTACATCACCGGTTACCTCTGGGACACCGACAATCAGAAGGAAGCGGTGCTCTTTGCCATGAAGGAAGCCAACCGGAACAACGTGCGGGTCGCGCTCAGCCTCTCCGATCCGTTCTGCGTCGGCCGCCACAAGGAGGATTTCCTGCGACTGATCAGCGATCATGTCGACGTGGTCTTCGGCAATGAGGAGGAAGCGATGGAGCTAACGGATACGGGGTCGCCACAAGACGCTGCCCGTGTCCTATCGTCCCACGCCGACGTCGTCGTCGTGACGATGGGTGCGAAGGGATCTCTGGTCGTCAGCGGCGAACAGGCCCACGAGATTCCGTCCTATCCCGTAACAGCGGTCGACGCAACCGGTGCCGGCGACATGTACGCGGCGGGCCTGCTGTATGGTCTGACCCAGGGACTGCCTCTGGATCGAGCAGGTCGGATTGGTGCCTACGGTGCGGCGAAGGTCGTGGCGAAACTTGGCCCCAGACTGGACGCCATGAGCGCGGACGATGTCCCCTAGCTACTGCCCGAAGGCGCAACGACGAAGCATAGGGCATCCACCCTCCCACGGGTGGATGCGCCGACCCAAAAAAGATCGGCCATGAGCCTTTTTCCAGCCTCCCGACAGGGAAACCGCCTCACCTTTTCGCGTCGCGCCGGTATCGAAGGTGCCAATTCAGCGACCACTTCTTCCCGTCGCTCGAGCTCTCCCATAGCCAATCGAAGCTGTCCTTCGTGATGTTGGCAAACCGCATCCGTGCGTGACCCTTGGCGGCGTTCGTCTGGGTGAGGACAACCTCGCTGCCACTCGGTCCTCCCTCAAAGAGCAGGTACGAACCCGCGTCATCAACCCAAGTCTGTCGCCATATCTTCTTCGTCGGGTCGAACGACGTCCAACTCCCACCGGTGAATCCGGGCATCTTGAAGGCCTCCTGAATGACCTTGCCGCCATAGACTCTCGTAATGCGGTTCGTGCAGAGATTCTCCTGCCATGCCCCTTTCGTTTTGGGGTCCTTGGGCTGACTGGAGTCCATCGTCCAGTTGCCAACCCAGAAGTCCATCGCACCAGCGCCGGAGGCCTGGCCGACAGAAACGAAGACGAACAGAGGAACAAACACCAACATGCCCTTATGACGAGCGGCTGGAAGTTCCTTGTCGGACGCCCGGGAAACCGCGCACAAACAGGTAGTTCAGGACTTCTTCTTGTACGATGTCGGACCGTTCTGGAATCCAACGTCTTTGCGCCACCATTCTGGATATCCAATCTTGGTGCCAATAGTGGGATCGTTGACGTAACCGTCTGAGTATTTCTGGATCATCGTATCGGCCATTTGCCACCATGATGCGAGGACACGGTTGGCGTTGTCGACACAGTAATTCGTAAGGTATTCGTTGGCCAGTTTGGGATCGATGCTGTTCAGTTGCAGTGCGGCGCTCTCGACGGCTGGTTGCATCGCCAAAGCCTTTGACTCAATCTCTTTCTGCTTTGCCTGGATGTCCTTGATCATGTAGTCGAACTTCAACGACGCATAGTTGCTCACATAATTGAAGGCCCAGAACATACTGCTCCGGTCGAAGACGCTCGTGTCGCCGGTTTGTACACTCTTGGGCATTTGAGTAATGCCGGCATAGAAGGGCATGAAGGCGGTCGTCAAAGGCGCATCGAAGCCCAACCAGACCACACCACCGACGTTATCCGGCATCCATCCGCGCGATTGGTTAACATAGACAAAACCGCAATAGAAAATCGAGACCGGTCGTTCGAACGCGCCTTGGAGTTTCTGGTCCTTCCCTGTCGAGGCTCCGCCATACGCACCTGACGTCGGAACGTTCTGAGCGGGATCGTAGGGGCCCGTGAAACGAACAGGATCGCCAAAAGGCCCTCCGACGAGTCCCTTCGACATGTCGAATTCTGTTCCTTGATAATAGTCACGGTACAGACCCATGACATCGGCTGCACTGAGCTTGTTCTTGGGCTTGATCGAGAACGGATAGGCACGCGTGTAGCCATCTTCGACCCAAGGGCTGAGCTTGAGATCGGGGTTAACACGATCCATGACTCTCCACACGCGCCGAAGGCTGTAGTAGGGGTGATTGTATTCGCCTGGACTGGCCGCGACTAGCCAGTCGATAGGCTTGATTGCGTCTTCGTTCCACCACTTCAGATCGCGAAGATTGGCCGCAAGATTGGTTGATATCATGGTGTCAGGGTCTTTGGGATCGAGATCCCGGATGCGAAACTCATTCGCGGCTACGAAGAAGGTTCCATCCGGAACTTTCTTGGCTGCCCACAATGCACTTTTACCGCTCGGGTTCCCCGAGATTTCGAAGATAAAGGCTTCTTCCGTGTCCGCCACGATCAGCGTTTCACCCCAGCCGTAATATCCCAGTTGCTCGGCAATTTTTCCCATCAGTGGAATCGCCTCGCGCGCCTTCTTACACCGCTCGACCGCGATACGCGACAATTCGGAGATATCGATGTTGGCAGGGCTTGGATTGACGTTGGCTTTAGCTGCATCAGTACACTCTCCGATTGAGAGCTGATGCTCATTCATGATCGCATAGGTGCCGTCAAAATAAGCATAAGTGTGGGGTACTTGGTCGATGCTCGTCAAGGGAATAGTGGCGGCCAGCCCAGGAAACACATAGGCTGGTCCACGACTCGATCCGACGTATCGCTGCGGCCCCAATACGAACGGGTAGATCGGTCTCTTCGACCCAGCCGGCCAGTCCTTCGCTGGCACATACATCACCCTCGGATCAGCCAGTTCTGAGTCGTCCGAGTGGGCGACAATGACCGAGCCATCGGCCGATGCCCCCTTCGTCACGACCATCGTGGTGCACGGTCGGGCAGTCGTCGCGATGAGGCAGGAAGCAAGGACAAGGGCGCGAGCAGGCGAGACCATACACTACAGTCGAATCGGGGCGGTCAAAGGTGTCAGAGATTCTGTCACTTCTCAGTCGCACACGCGTATGAGAAAGACTCCGAAGAACGTCGCGAAGAGAAACGCAGCGATGCGGTACGGGACGTCGATATAGAGCAAGTTGATCAATAGTCCAACGAGAGTACACCAGAAGATCGATAAGGCTGCCCTTCTCCACCGAGTTCTCGTCTTCTGGCGGTCAAACAGCGCTCCCGCGAGGATGAGCACGATGACAAGCAGGTACGGCTTGCCAAGCGTCAGTCCGAAGAGCTCCAAGTCAATAACACTCAAGGATTATCCGCCGCGAATTGATGCGACCCAGTCTTTCGCTTCCATACCGAATCGGCCCACCGGATCACGACCACCATCGTCCTTTGAATCTGGCCCAGCGGAATAGATTACCCCGCGACGAGCATCATAACGATACGGTTCACCGCTAAACTGGTCGAGAAGGTTGAGGCCGAGAGCCTTCAGGCTCGGAGCGTTCGCTCCCCCATGGTTCATCGCGTAGAGCCGATTGGCTAGCGAGATACGCGCGACATCCAGCGAAAACTGCCTCTTGCGCTCGACCTGAGCGGTGGGCAAGGGGATGCTCACGGATAGAATGAGCTTTCCAAATGGATTTTCGACCGATTGCATCTTATCTCGTGCGCTCTTAATGTCGGCTTCACTTTGCGACTCGCCCTCAAGAAAGCTCTTGGGCCATCCCGTGCTCAGGGCATCCGTTCTTGCAGACAAGTCGACCTGATCCGACCACTTGCGCTGGGTGTTCTTAATCAGTTCCTGATAGATCGCGATGGCTTCTTTGAGGGTTGCCTCACGGTCAAACGGCCGGGAATGTCCCTCAAGCGCGCGTGCAATCGACTTGTCCAAGGTGTCGGACATGGCGGAATTCTTGAAGAACTGTGAGCGCTCGGGTCCTTGTAACTTGGAAAGTTCCGGTAGAAAGTAATTGTTAAACTCGGCCCTGTGCTGGTTGCTCATGGCATCGTCGACCGTCGTTGGAAGCCGTTTCAGAAGGACCTGAATACCACTGCGACTCATTCCACCCTTCCACGCTTGAGTCTGCATGCCGCGCTCGGCAATCGCGGTCAGCGCAACTCCAACAAGATAGTGAATCATCGACGACTCGCAGTGAATCAGCCGATCACCTACTTGCCAGGCGATCATTAGGTCAGCGGCTGCACGGGAAGAGTCGCCTGTGGTGAGATCCACGGAAGAGCGAATGACCAAGAGTCGGCATAGGTCTTTAGAGTGAGCAAGTTCGGGAAAGAGCTCCTGGGCCCCCTCATCGATCTTGGCTCGCCAGCGCTTCTGGTTGACGGCTTTGATGAAGAGGTCAATGGCTTTGGCGTTCGTCTTAAGGAAATCCTTGGCTTGCTTAACCTGGATCGCATTCAGTTGCCCCTTCATAAAAGGGGTTAGGTCCAGCCTGCGGCGCGTCGTATCCAGCGCCTCGGTTGCTTTGATGAGCGTGAGGTAGCCATTGTCTTTGTCATCGAGGGGAGCAGGGCTGAACTGAAGATCGGCCGGGACCATCGCCCTCAGCGCTTCCACCGTCGTCACTGGCTCCACTGGAGATTTGCGCGCACCACAGCCCATCGCTAAACCACAGACGAGGATTAGACCGACGCTTCTCATGGCTGGGACCATACCACGCTTTGCTCCCGAAAGAGTGAAACTTTTACGCCATCCGAGCCCGCCGACGGAGCAATTTGGCTCTAAGGACAAAAAAGATGGCTGGGATCCCGACTGCGATAAAAAGACAAATCAGAGGCAGGAGGATGGCACCGTTCCGCATGATCCACGGACCGATGGGAATCCACTTTGGCGGAATTTTGTACGCAGGAATCGGCGTGTAGCCGTCCCAAAACGAAGGATCAGTATCGGGGTGAAGACCCTTACGCAACTTCGTCAACATGAACTCCGTTCGATGCTCATGATAGGCATTTCCATTCGCACGGAGTTTGGTGTAGTTATCAAGGATGTCCTCTTTTTGCCACGTGAGACCCTGTTCGCTCAGCCGGTCATTTGTGAGCCCTCTTTCAAGCATCTCATCTTTGACAAGCGGCCTCTTCCCTGCGTCGTAGAGTTCTCCGATCCGAAGCATGGCTAGACTCGAAAGCGTTGCGAGCCCGAAGTCGCCTCCGTGCGTTCGGTCTTGATAACACGACTGAGCAAGCGCACTGAAAACATCGATACTCTCCCAGGCGTTCCCTAGGACGATGAGCCCACAAAGTCCTTTTTGTATTTTGTCGTTTGGAATAGGCTTCAGGTACTCAAGTTTCAGAGCTTCATGCCCTTGATTGATAATCCAGTGCAAGACCTTCGCTTGAACAAGTTCACGACCGAAGTGAGCGTCGGGGTTTATTTCGATGGCCTTAAGGACGTGGGCTTCGGCCTGCTTGAGCTCGAGGAGTTTCTCTCGATCTGCCCCATCTGCAAACCAACGGTGAGCCTCAAACGTACCAAGGTTTGCGAAGTAGCGATATTCGTGCTCTTTCTTCTCCGCCGTGTCAGGGAGACCCAGCATGACCTTTTGCTTCCGTTCCATCCATCGAATCGCATCGTCGTACTTACCGAGCACGTCGCAAGCAACCCCAGCATCATCGTAGAGATTGAGGTTCTTCGGATTCGACAGAACTTCCTTCGACACGCGAGCGAGACGCATCTCATAGTAGAGGGGTGGATTACGGTCGAACCGGCCGGCAATCGTCTGGACGACATCGGGAAGCTGCCTCGCCTCAAACTCCAGCGTATCGCTATCCCATCGACAGGCCATCGACGCTTGGCCGACAACCGTAACGGCAATGATCGCAAACGTCAGTCTCATCGTCGTTCCCTCCGATCCTATCGACTGGGACGGTTGGCAAGGCAAAAACGTGCGCGACTTAATGCAGGGTAAGAAACTCGTCCGTATTCATCAGCGTTGAGCAGATCAGCATCCATGCCGCGTGCTCCGGCGCGGGAATACGGGTCGCGCGCTTCGAATCGCCGACCCTGAGCATCTCCTCCGCATCGCTTGGGTTGGCCAAGAACCGAACGCGGTAGCGGGTAAGAGCCTCTCCCAGCAACGCCCTTTCTTTGTGTGTTGGTTCACGACCGACGGTGAGCATAAAGGTGAGAGAGAGCCGCTGGTCGTCCTTCGTCTCTTCGTCGATCACCCGCTGCGCCAAAGCACGGGACGCCTCCAAGAATGCGGGTTCGTTCAATGTAACGAGCGCTTGCAGCGGCGTGTTGGTGCGCGAGCGTCGGACGCTGCAGCTTTCGCGCATTGGCGCGTCGAATGAAAGCATGATCGGGTGAGGGCTTGTGCGCTTCCAGAACATGTAAAGGCTTCGCCGATAAATGCCCGGGCCGCTCTCCTTCGCGTACCGCGCGGTATTGCTTTCTTGGAACGCGATCGCCTCCCACAGACCGTCGGGCTGGTAGGGGCGAAAACCCGGGCCGCCAATCTTCTCGATCAACAGCCCGGACGCGGCCAGCGCGCGATCACGCAGAACCTCCGCGTCGAGCCGGAATCGGGGACCACGCGAGGTCAACCGGTTCTCAGGGTCTTTGGCGAGTTTCCCCTTGTCGGCCGAGGACCGCTGGCGGAAGGTTGCAGAAGTGACGATCAGACGGTGCAGCTTCTTGATCGACCATCCCTGATCGCGGAACGTCACGGCCAAGTAGTCCAGCAGTTCCGGGTTGACCGGCCACTCACCCTGGCTCCCAAAATCCTCGGCTGTCTTGACGATGCCGTTGCCGAAATGCTGCTGCCAAACTCGGTTGACGAAGACTCGCGAAACAAGCGGATTGTCTTTCGAGATGAGCCATTCGGCGAGTCCTAGACGATTGACCGGGGCGCCTTTGGGCAGCTCTCCGAGGGCGGGAGGGAGAGCACGGCTCACCTTGTCCGTCGGCAGATTGTATTCGCCACGACGCAACACGAACGCCTCGCGCGGCTTGGGAAGTTCCTCGGCGACCAGCGTCTGCGGTAGTCCAGCCACGAAAGCGTTTCGCTCCGCCAAGACCGCGCGATAGCGAAGGGCCGCAGCTGTGGGTGTTCCCACTTCGAGGTACAGCTTGGCCAGTTCTTCGGGCTTCTGGTCCTTGGCTTTCGCGGGGTCGTTCCAGATCGTGTAGATCTTGTCGATCCGCTCCGAATCGGCATTGCCGAACGTGAGAAGCAACCCGTCTGGACCGCCCGAATTGACAACCTTGAGAACGATCTGGTTGTCCCCAGCAACCAGTTTCAGCTTGACCTGGTCGACCGGCCCGATCCCGCGCAGAACCTTGTTTTCATGAGCCAGTTGGCCGTTGATCCAGATCTTGATGCCGTCATCGCTGGAAACCTGGATTGGAAATTCCTGGGCCACGGAAGACTTGAGCACTCCTCGAACGTAGCCCGCGGCGTTCTCCTTGGCGACCACGTTCGCAAGGGCCGTCCCCACCTTGAGACCCAAGGGCTTCCAGGCCACGGGCTCACCCGCCGGAGCCCCCGGCTCGGCTGGAAAGACCTTCGCAAACGCCTCATCGAAGTCCTTCCCCCCATAGGCGGGGCTGACTTCCCATCCCGAGGTCTGCAGGACAGGGCGCCAGTCCGACTTGAGCCAAGCAAGAGCGTCCGCCGTCTTCACGGAGGCGACGAGTTTGGCAATCTCCTTGTCCCAGGCGGCGATTTGGGCCTCATCGTCGGGGGTCGTCACGCGAACGACGGGTGCGGGAATACGATCGTTTCCGTCGAGCGGACTGTCAGCCGTCGAGTTGAAGAACGCGTAGAGGCTGTAGTAGTCCTTCTGCTTGATCGGGTCGTACTTGTGGTCGTGACACCGTGCGCAAGCAACGGTCATGCCCAGGAAGACGGTCGAAGTCGTATCCACTCGATCGAAGGTGTTCTTGGCGAGAAACTCCGCCTCGATCGCGCCGCCCTCGTTGGTGGTTGGGTTCATGCGGATGTATCCCGTGGCAACTCGCTGCTCGTTCGTGGGGTTAGGCAGCATATCGCCCGCCATCTGCCAGACCGTAAATTGGTCAAACGGCAGATCACGATTCAGGGCCTTGATCACCCAGTCCCGGTAAGGATAAATCGCGCGCTCGTTGTCGAGGTGAAGGCCGTGGGTATCGCCGTATCGCACCGCATCCAGCCAGTAGCGAGCCTGGTGTTCGCCATAGCGCGGGCTCGCCAGGTACCGATCCACCATTTTCTCGTATGCATTGGGAGACTTATCGGCAAGGAACTTCTCGATCTCCTGTGGCTCGGGCGGCAGTCCGGTCAGTGAGAGGCTAACGCGTGAAATCAGCGTCTCCTTGTCCGCCTCGGCCTCGGGCTTGAGGCCCTCTTCATCGAGGCGGGCGAGCACAAACTGGTCGATCGGATTGCGCGCCCACTTGGGATTGGAAACTTCGGGCAAGGCAGGCTTGGATGGCGGCACGAGCGACCAGTGCTTTTCGTATTTGCCACCTTCCGCGATCCAAGCCCTCAGGGTCTCCTTCTGCTGGTCGGTGAGGGGTTTGAGGCCAGCGTCGGGCGGCGGCATGCGCAGATCCTCGTTATCGTGGTTGATCTTGATGATTAGACGAGACTCGGCGGGCTTGCCGGGCACGATCGCCTGCTTGCCGCCCCGATCCTTGGTCGCCCCCTCGAACGTGTCGAGGCGGAGACCCGCAGCAACGGTTCCGGCATCGGGTCCATGGCACTTGAAGCAGTTCTGACTCAGGATCGGCTTCACGTCGCGGCTGAAGTTGATCTTGGCCTTCGCCTTGGGCTTAGCTTGAGCGATCGGAACGACTGCGCCTGCGATGAGCAGGCCGCACGAGATGAGCGCGACTTGAAATGCCAGTTTCATGGATCGTAGTTCCATTATACGAAAGCCATCAGGAACAAGGGGCGGAACAAGTGCACGGGACGCGTACCCGACCAAAGACAGGTGGCGCAGGGCGTGAGGAAAAGGGCACTTCCGGGGTTCGATGGCAATGGACCGGCGTCAAAGTGGATACGTGAAATGCCAAGTCATTTCAAAGGAAGAACTATGAAATCAACCCTCAAAACCTCACTCCTCGCCGCTGTCGCCCTGGCTACCCTCTGTGCCCATGCGGAAGTTGGACGCATTACCGGCCTGCAAGTCTATCGCGGGTCCACACCCAGCGACAGCATTAACTTGCTGCGGTTTGCCGACAACAACCTGTTTCGTATCAACAGCATGCCGGGCCAGCACTTCGACTTCGTCGTACCGGGCAACGGGCTCGGAAATCCCAGTTTCGTCCGCTCGTTCCACGTCAGTGTCTTGGGCTCCCGCATCGGCTCGGGACCGATAGCTCTTTGGATGTACGACTGGGTCGCGGCGCGATGGGTTTATGCGACCACCGTCACCTTGCCAACGGTTGGGCTGGGCACGTTTACCTACCGCGCAACCCCGGTTCCCCAGCGATTCGTCTCTGCCCAGGGAGGCTTCGGCCTAAGGTTCATCACGCGCTCGGTCACCACCATGATCGTCGATCGCATCTCGGTCGTGACGGGTAACTGAAACCCCACGAACTTGCCCGAGGGGCTGGTGATCAGAGCAAACGAAGACCTCCAATGCCTCCATCCTCCCACGGATGGAGGCCACGCCTACCCCGCGATTACAGCGCTCGCGGGCATCCATCCGTGGGAGGATGGATGCATAAGAGACTGGTGCCAGTGTCCGGACAGTCGGGGCAGGTCGCCAGGTAAAATTCAGGTTCCCCAACGGCGTGGAAAGTGAGGAGAAACTATGGCTACCAAGATTGGAATTAACGGATTTGGGCGCATTGGGCGCCTTTCGCTGCGCACCCTGATCGCCCGCTATCCGGGCATGATCGACGTGGTGGCGATCAACGACCTCACCGACACGCGAACCAACGCTCACCTGTTCAAATACGACACCACCTACGGTCCCTTCCAGGGCAAAGTGGAGCATGACGACACCTCGATCACCGTGAACGGCGACAAGATGAAGGTGTACGCCGAGACTGAGCCGGCGAAGATTCCTTGGGATGAGCTTGGCTGCGAGATCGTGCTGGAGTGCACGGGCCGGTTTACCGACGCGAACCTCGCCAAAGCTCACCTCGAGCGCGGAGTCAAGAAGGTCGTCATCTCGGCTCCTGCCAAGAACGAGGATGTCACGCTGGTGCTCGGCGTCAACGACGGCATGTATGATCCGGCCAAGCACAAGGTCATCTCGAATGCCTCTTGCACAACTAACGGCCTCGCACCTGTCGCCAAGGTGATGCACGAGAAGTTCGGCATCGACCGCGGGCTCTTGACTACCGTCCATGCCTATACGAACTCGCAGAAGACGGTCGATACCGCCGCCAAAGACCTTCGTGATGCCCGCGCGGCCGCCGAGAACATCGTGCCGAGCAGCACCGGTGCGGCCAAGGCCGTCGGTTTGGTTATTCCTGAACTGAAAGGCAAGTTCACGGGCATGGCCTTCCGCGTTCCGACGCGGACCGTCAGTGTCGTCGACTTCACCGCGATCCTAAACCGCGAGGCCAGCATCGAGGAGATCAATGCGGCGATGAAGGAGTACGCGGACGGCCCGATGAAGAACATCCTGCGCTATTCGGACGAGGAACTCGTTTCCAGCGACCTCATCGGCGACGCCCACAGCAGCATCTTCAGCGCGGTCGACACGGTCGGCATGGGCAACTTCGTGAAGGTCGTGGCCTGGTACGACAACGAGTGGGGCTACTCCTGTCGCATCGCCGACCTCTGCAAGTTCCTGATCGACAAGGGCCTCTGAGCCTCTACGTAGCGCGGGCATCCTGCCCGCGCTGCAAGGCTGGCATTTTCACCTACCCACTAGAGTTTGGACAGCCTTTGTGGTGACCGTCGGCTTTCTCCTCTTACCGCAACCTGGGTAAGCGCGGGCAAGATGCCGCGCGCCACTGCGGTGCACAGGTTTTAAGCACAGGTACGATTCAGCCCTCTAGGAGGAGGAATTATGCAACGAATTCAGTTCTGTTTGATCTTGGCCCTGCTCGTGGCCCTCGTGGGCTGCGGCAAGAAGGAAGAAGGTGGAGAAACCACTGCAACCACCCCGCCTGCAAAGACGTCCACGACGACTGAACCCGAGGCTTCCACGACGAGTTCAATTGACGAGTCGAAGGTCGTCGGCGAGTGGAAGATGGCGAGCGAACAGGGCAACACCACCGTTGACTCGGATATCTCGATCAAGGATGACGGCACGTTCGTGAACTCGGGGACCATCACCGGAGTGACCGACGGTGAGGATGCAAAGGTCACGGTGACGGCGAGCTACACGATGGAAGGGAAATGGAAGCTGGAGAACGGAAGCATCTCCACGACTCCTGACTCGGTAGAAGCCACCGTGGAGGACGTGCAGATCGAGGCCAAGGATCCCGCCAATCAAGCCGCACTGGAAGCCGGGAAGGAGGAACTCAAGACAAAGGCCGCTGCTCAGATGAAGGACTCGATGAACAAGCCTAGCACCTCGAAAGTGGAGAGTGCGACCGACGAGAAACTGTCGCTCGTTGCCGAAGGCGGCGTAAAGGTCGAATACACCCGTAAGAAGTAATCTTGGCCCACTGGCGTCTTGGCGGCCATGCAACCCTTTAGCCAGAAAGGCTGCAATAGTCGCCAAGATGCCGACATTCTGAACTCACGACCACCTTTTTTGGCCCGCAAGCCCGGCTCGTCTGCTTTAGCTTGCCACTTGGCCGCCTCCCTTTGCCAAACCCGGTAATTACCCTGTCTAAAGTCAGTCCTGTCACGGCAGGTTGATGCGACATACTTGTTTCCGCCCGCATACAAATGCGGTCGAGGACTTCAAACATGACGAGTTTCCGAAAAATTCTTTGTTTTGCCCTTTTGGGCGTGGCTGCAGCCTCAAGTGCCAAGACGAGCCTCTATGGCATACGATTTACGGGCGAGTTGATTCGGTTCAATCCCGACACGGGCGAATCGGTCGTTGTCGGTCCGACCGGATTGGCAGGTCCGAACGCGCTCGCGTTGAGCCCCACTGGGATTCTATACGCAGCTAACTTCACGCTTCCGAGGCGGTTCTCCTCGATTGACATGGGGACCGGAGCCGCTACCGACATCGTCGCATCGGGCTTTGCCGATATTCGCGACATGGCGTTCGTCGGACCCACACTCTACGCGATCCGCGATGGCGGCGGCGCAGCCAACGATGTGCTTGTGACAATAGCTCCCGATACGGGAGTGGTCACCACCGTCGGCACGATGAGTCGCTCCGGGTTCCAAGCGCTCTGCGCCTTTGGCTCCGCACTCTTCGCTTGGGACACCTCCACTGGATTGCATACCGTCAACTTGGGCACGGGGGCAACAACCGATGTCGGACCAGAAGCTGGCTTCAACCTCCAGGGTCTGGGTTTCACGAGCGACGGCATCATGTACGGAGCAGACACCGGCGGCAATGTTCGGCGGATCAATCATGTCACGGGTGCAAGTTCGATCGTGTCCAGTATTGGCGGAGACGTTCGTGCAATCGGTCCGATGCCGCACAGTTACCGCGTCTTGCTTGGCCGGGCGAATACGGCAGGCGATCAACTATTCCGGATCCTCGATACCGGCACCATGCAGACACTCACTCTTCCCACCCTGGGCGGACTCGTTGATTCAGGAACCGGCCTCTCGAATGGTCTGACAAGGGTGACCAGTGGCGTCACCTTGGCTGCACTCGACCCAGGAAATGGCGGCATCTCGATCCTCAATGGAGCGATGGGGCGTGCCTATGAGGGATTGGCCTACGACGGGTCGCTGATGTATGGCGTTTCGGATCAGGGCAACAGCGTCCTTTTCCGCATCGATACCAACACCGGTTCGTCCATTCCCATGGGCAGTACCGGATTCACCAACGTTCAGGGCCTGTCCTTCGTCGGAACGCAACTCTATGGCTGGGATACGGTCGCGGGCTTGATTCGGATCAGCACGGGAACCGGGGCGGGGACCGACGTTAACGTGGGTATTCCGGGCAACTTGAACATTCGCTCGCTCGAAACGATGCCTGACGGCACGTTGCTCGGCTTCGGCGACCGCGTGTACGTGATGAACACGGCGACCGGCAGCTTTCAGCCCCGGGGAGGTGACTGGGGCGGGCAGATGATGGCTTCGGCATCGCTCGTTACCGATGATGCACAGTTCTTGGCCGTGAGCGGGGCCGGGCAGGGCTTCCGAGTCACACGCACCGGAGCACTCTCCGCGACGGGGTGGAGCACGGGTCTGGCGAACTGGGCCGGACTCAAATACGGGGATGACGGCTTGGTCTACATGTCAAACCGCGCCACCAATCGACTCCTTACACTGAATCCTAGCACCGGTTCGACTTCGGTCATCATGGCGACGCCAGCAGTTGAGCAGGGTCTTGGCTGGTTCCGCCCCTCTCTGATCGCTCCTGATGCCAATGAAATCGAGCAGGGCGGCGACCTTTACCTTGCCAAGAACAACCAACTCCTGCGTCGAAACACGGTGACCAATACGTGGGATGTCGTCCAGGCGACGGGTTACCAACCGGTTGGTGATATTGCGACGCTTCCCAGTGGCCGACTCTTCCACGGGGCGTTTGGCGCCAACTGGTTCCGATTGGATGCCCCTTGGCTAGCAGGGTTCGACCTGAACGCGCTTTCCGCCGACAACAATGGACTTGAGTGCCTTCCCGACGGGACCCTATTCGGCACGAAGGGTACCGGTGTCAGCGGTGAATGGTACGTGATCGACCCGATAACGGGAAGCGTCGCGGCATCCGCGATGGGCACGGTCATCAAGGGCATTTCATACGTGGGTACCCGACTGACTGGATTGCTCACCTTGGGCGATTACGTTGGCGATGCTCGAACCCAGACGGTGACTATCGAATATCGCCATCGCGGGTCAAGCGAACCCGTCGAGACACGGAAAGTCAAACTGGGACTGGATCAGTCTTTCACCGTCGCCTGCTTCCAGCGCGGTGGATACGACGTTACGGTAAAGGGCACGCACTGGCTGCGCAAGAAGCTCAGCCCGGCGTTGGTCGCCAACGGTCTCGCTCTCGGATTTGGCACTCTGACCAACGGTGATGTTGACGACGACAACGAGATCGGCATCGGCGACTACTCAGGCCTGTCCACCGCGTTCAATTCGATCCCCGGCGATCCTAACTGGAATCCCAATGCGGATCTCAACGGCGACGATTCGGTTGATATTGCCGATTACGCGATCTTGTCGGCCAACTACGGCGAAGTCGGCGACGACTAGGATCAAAAATCTTGCCTCCAACCGGTTTGGTTGGAGGCAATCGTTCCCCACCGCCGACAGATTGCTGGCGGTGCGGCCACTCTGTTATGCCTAACGCTTCATGTTGATCAAATCTTGAAGCATCTCATCGACCGTACTCACCACCCTCGTGTTGGCTTGGAAGCCACGTTGGGTCACGATGAGGTCGGTGAACTCAGCTCCGATGTCGACGTTCGACTGCTCGAGGTATCCGCTATTCACCACACCGCGACCGCCGGAGCGGGGGGTGCCGGTGACGGGAACGCCAGAGTTGTCGGTGTTGCGCCAGAGGTTGTTGCCCATTCTCTCCATGCCGCCCGGGTTCGGGAAGATTGACAGTGCGATCTGACCAAGGTCCTGCGTCAAGCCATTCGTGAACAAGCCCGTGATCATGCCATCCGGGTTGATCGAGAAGCCCTGAAGCTCGCCGGGCGGGAAGCCGTCCTGGTTGCTTGCATTGACCTGGCTCTCCGTCTTGAGTTGACGAATTCTGTCGAAGTTCAAGGTGACATCGAAGTCGAGCGGACCACCCGCGCCCTCCGGAACCTGAACCGAAACGGTTCGCAGTGAAGCCGCCACGTTTGGATCGGACGGGTTCGTCATCTTGCCGTTCGCGTCGAACTGCAGACTCGGACCCGCCGTTGTCAAGACGTTGCCTGCGTCATCCAAGACTCGAAAGTCGAACGAGGAGATCGCGGCAGGCGGCGGTCCGGGGAGATCTTGACGGTTGTAGAACTCGACCTTAATGTTGTGCGAGCCTCCCAGGGAGTCGAACACCCTCATGGTTGTCGTCCAGTTGGTAGGGTCACCGGCAGGGACACCAGCCGGCGTAGCGCCGTCCAAGTTGCCCTGATACTCAACTTCCGAGGTGACCCGAGACGCGTTCAAACGTCCAAGAGGGATGTTGAGCGAACTCGCGGGAGTGACGACATCGCTCGTCGAGCTGTTCTGCTGCTCGACGAAGTTCCACCCCAAGACGCGCTCACCGGTCGCTCGGTGGACGAGGTCGCCATTCGCGTCGAGGTCAAAGCCGCCATCCCGAGTGTAGGCAACGCGATCGCCGTTGCTGACCATGAAGTAGCCGTTGCCCTGGATGGCCATGTCGGTCGGACGGTTGGTAGCGTTGAGCGATCCTTGCTCGTTGTTGACATCCGTGCCTGCGATGAGGACGCCGAGACCGTACTGGATCGGGTTCGTACCTCCGTTGTTGTCGTTGGGCCGAGAGGCGCCGCGAATGGTCTGGGCAAGCATATCTTGGAAGGTCACGCGACCTCCCTTATAGGCTGCCGTGTTGACGTTCGCCAAGTTGTTGCCGATGACGTTCATGCGGGTTTGCTGGGCCTTGATGCTGGCCACGCCCGCAAGTAGGGCTTGAAGCATGGGGTAACTCCTTTCGGGGTCATTCGAGGGAAGCCCGGCACTCTCCTTTCAAAGATATCGGCCGGACTCCCTCGTTGTGGGAAGATGTCGAAGATCGGTCGCCTCCATCCGTGGAAGGATGGAGGCACCGGATCGGCGCTTAGGCGACCACTGAGTTCGCCGGCTCGGCCTTATTGCCGAAGAGCGCGGTCAACTTCCGCATCTCCATTTGGACCGTGAGCGAACTATTATTGTTCTGGGTGGTCGTCACGTTTCCACCACCGAACGCCATCGCCATCATATCCTTCCAGTTGTAATCGTTGGCGACCTCGGTTGGAGGGGATGCGGGCGTGGTTTCGGTACCAGCAGTTTCCAGATCGGCCTTAGCGTTTTGGATCGACACTTCACCCTTGTTGTAGACCTTGGCGTCGAACTTGGACGCGTCCCAGGTCATCCAGAAGCCCGGTGCGCCGTTGCCCTGCACGGGTGCAGGTTGCGGTGCAGGCGGGTTCGTGGACACCGGAATCGACGGCTGCGGATTTGGGGCCGGTGCCGCTGGCGTCATATCGCCAAAGAACCAGGACATCAGGTCCTTGAGGCCGGCAAACGGCTGAGTCTGGCTACCGGGGGCCGGGACAGGGGTAGTCCCCGAGCCAGGCTGATTGAAGGTCGCCGTCAGCGTCCGCTTCTCGATCGAGAACGAGGTGAGTCCGCCATTCTGCATCCACGACCAGATGTCGTTGTTCTGGGGTTCGGGTGCCGTGGTTGGTGCAATTGGCTTGGGCTCGGGCTTGAGGCCGGGAATGACCGCCGTCGTATCGTCCGGCTTGACTGGCTGAATGGTCGCGTCGTCGACCTTGACCGCTGGCAGCGGCTGCACGCCATCCGTCTTTGCCGGGTCCTTGGCGATGAGCGAAGTCTGCGTGTCGGGCGTGATCTGAAGGTTCTCGGGCTTCGTAGCCGCTTCAGCATCGCGCGTCTTGGTGGCGGCGATCTTCGCAAACTCGTCTTTCGTCGGGTTCTTGGCCTTGGTAAGAAAGGCGCTGTTGGCATGGATGCGGTTGACGTTATTCGAGATAGTGTTCGACATGATGACTCCTCTGGGATAGGTACCTTTTGGTCGTGACCAGGGAGGAGGGGATCCGATCGGGATTCCCTTGCGAACCTCTCGCGTTCAGCGAGTCCGGCTCCGGTTTGCCTCCTGGTGGAACGGCGAAACTAAACGATCACGGCACTGTCGATGTTCGTGAAAACGTTCTCCTTCAGATTGGCCTTGTCGACAGCGGTGATGACCGTTCGGTTCTTCACGCTGACCACGAGGGCCACGTCGTCGACGAGCACGAGGGATTCCTTCGAGCCTTTCTGGGCGGCGCGTTCGACGCCACTCATGACTCGATCCCACTCGGCTTGTCCGAATTCGATGTTGCGGCTGGCTAGCCGGGTCTGGGCGTGGCCGCTGAGCTTAAGGCGGTTCTCGAGAATCTGCGAGAACTCGGCCCGCTCGGCGGGACTGATCGGCGGCTGGGCGACCGGTGCTTGACCGACGCCTCTGCCCGTGAGAAGCTCATTGATCCGGGTGTTCTGGATCGGAGCACTCACGAAGTCACCTCGCGGACGTTTGCCAACTTCACCTCGACGATGCCGCCGTCCGTATCCTGGATTCCCAGGATGTGCTCGCCATTGCGAATGGTAAGCCGCTTGACGGTGCCTGTCACGGTGCTGTTCGCGCCGTCGTCATTTTCGGTCATGGGCCTGAGCGCGGTGACCTTCTTTCCGATCAGCGAGCTGGCCTGAGTGGTGTCCATGGCTTCCTTGAGCTTGTCCACGCCCTGGACGGTCCCGAGTTGGGCCATCTGAGCGAAGAAGTCGCGGTCGTTCATGGGTTCGAGCGGGTTCTGATTGGAGAGCTGGACCGTCAGAAGGCGCATGAACGTATCCATGTCCAATTCCGACTTCGCCGGCTGTTTCGTCACCCCAAAATAACTGGCTCCTACGGGATCGATACTTGCCATAGGGGTCTCCTAGATTCGGTAGTCCACCGACTGGTCGTTCACGCTCGCCCATCGTGGGGCGTCGCTACGTGCTGGTTGGGGATCGTCCGCCAGGCGGACGTTCACGGCTCGCTCGTAATCCTCGCGAGCACTCTGCTGCTGCTGTCCAGGCTGTCCCTGGGAAAACTCTCCGTGCTGGCTCAAGTGCAGCGATCCGAGCGAGAGCCCTCGGCTCTCGAAGGACTGGCTGAGCTGCTGACGGTTCTCTTGAAGCGCCGCGCGTACATTCTCGTTGCTTGCCGCAATGTCAGCGTCGACGCGACCGCCGAACGACTTGACCGTCAACGTAATCGTGCCAAGGTCCTCGGGGGTCAACTGGATGGTCACGTTGCCGTTTCGGCGCGTAGCCATCATATCGTCGAGCTTGTGGAGGATTTGTCGGCTGACTTCGCGAATCGGGACGTCGGCTCGCGGTTTGGTGGGCTCGGTAGTTCGTTGGCTGGTGACTTCTTGGCGCGGGTTTGCTTCGGGCTCGAAGGTCGGCTCGGCCTTCGCTTCAACTGTGTCCTTGCTCTCCGTCTTCTTGACTTCTATGGGTTGGCCTTCATCATCGACCGCGAGCAGATCATCGAGACCCTTGTCTGTCTTGAGCGGCTTGGCTGGTTCAACGACAGGAGCGACAATCGCTTGGATGGCCGGTGTGGCGGTTTCGATGGTCTTGGCCGCCATCGTCGCGTTCGGTTGCAGGTCTGCGGATACAGTGAAGACTGGCTGGGGTGCCACCTTATCTGACTTGAGGCCAGGGTTGGCTGGGGAGAGCGTGGACGAATCAGCCGGATCGGTCCGATCAGTCCGGTCAGACGTGGCAGGCGCGGTAGGGGGGGCCGACGGATAGGACCTATTCGCCGTATTCGTCGTACTCGTCCACACGGTCGGCGTCGCCCCATTCTCCCCATCAGGGGTGCCCTGAGCCGCAGTTCGGGTAACAAACTTCTCATCGGACGTCGTTAGCACTTCGGTCACCGGAAGCCCCTCATCTGGGACCGGCACGGTAATCACCTCAGGCTCCACCGAGATTGCGACCGGATTGAGCAGTGCGATGACGGGCTGAGCGACCAAGGTCTGCTTGGCAATGAAGTCGGCAGCAACGCGCAAGCCCTCAATTGTAGGAGCAGGCAACTTCGGCTCATTCGCAACCGGAAGTTCGTTTGTAAGCCCGAATCCCTGACTCTGGGGCTTCGTGGTGACCACTTCGACGGAAGCGATGGCTTCGGTGGCTGCCTGAGGCCCAGCGTTAGGCAAGAAATCAGCCTTGAGGCCACTGCTGTCCGGTTGACTCACCGGCGCGAGAGGCATCTGGATGCCGCTCACAAATTCGGAAACGGGGGGCGATACGATTGGGGTCTGAGGCATCCAGTTCTGGACCGGCACCATCAGAACCGCCATCGCAATCGCTTCTTCCGGCAGCGTCTCATCCTCCTGTTTCTCAGAGGGTCGGACGACGGATGCGTCCAGGGTGACGTCCGATTCCGGATCGATGTCGACGTTCTGTGTCGAATCGGTTGGGTTCGGGATCGGGAGGAAGAAGTCCGGCGTTGCTCCAGCATTCGGCTGATCGAGGTTCGCCTCTTCGCTCCCAAGGACCGTGGTCCCTGGCGGAGCGGGTGGCGGTGCCCCCGGCGGCGCGCCCTCCATCAATGCGGGATCGAGCAGCAATGCAAAGTCAGGGCCCGTTGCGATCGACGGATCGACCGCTGCGTCCGGACTTGCCGGGATCCCAAGATTGAGGATGGACTGGATGTTCATCGCCTTCATTGGGGATCATCGGCGGTGTCTCCTGACAACTTTAGGGGTCTAGAAAGAAAATTCGCGCGAATCGGCCTGCCAAGTTAAGAAAGAGGGCACCTTCCCGAAAACGGAGGGTGCCCGAACAGAGGTCCTGCGGAGTTCTTAGTTGTCGCCGACGCTGCCGTAGTGGCTGCTCAGGATCGCGTAGTCGCCGATTGCAACTTCGCCATCGCCATCGAGGTCCGCGTTCACGCTCCAGTTTCCGTCTCCGGGCAAAGAGTTGTACGCCGCAGACAGAATCGCATAGTCGCCGATTCCGACCTCATTGTCACCATCGACGTCGCCGTTGGTGAGCGAGAAGTTCAGCCCGGTAACCCCTGCGGACGTGATGTTGATGCCGGTTTGGTTGCTGCGGAGCCATGTTCGGCCCTTCACGGCGATGCGGTACGTGCCGACCATCGTGGACTTGAAGGTGTACTCGCCGTTCGGACCGAGATCAACGTTCGGGAAGGACTGGACGAGAGTGTCGGTGGCGTCGAAGACCTGAACCTCGACCGTCTCGTTGTCGATGACGCCGTCGTATTCACCAAGTGTCACGGTGCCGGAGACGTCGCCGCCGCCCAGTCGAACCATGAAGGCCTCGGTGGCGCTGACTCCCGTCGCGACGCCAACAATGGTCAGGCCGTCGCCGGAGATTCCGAACGGATTGTTAAGAGCGAGGCCCGCTCGATCGATGCCCGCAGCGTCGACCACATCATTGAGCAGCATCGTTCCGATTCCTGAGCGCCAAATGAAGCCGTGGCCCTGGACGTAGGGATTTCCACCAAAGACCAAGAAGCGACCCACGGCGGTTTGTCCATCATCACTGATGCCGGTCAGCACCGAGCGCTCGTTTGCCCACAAGGAGGGAATCGTCGTAACCGTGTTGAGGGTGCGGTCGTAAATGTAGGGCAGGAAGCCGTGTGCGGAGACACCGCCGCCAGCCACGAATCGTCCATCGGCACTGATCGCGGTGACCGGAGCGAAGTTGACGTTGTTTCCGTTGTAAAGCCCAGTGATCGTCTGCTCCACGCCATTCACCCAGAGCGCTCCGGCGGCGGTTGTCGTCGAGTAGCCACCGACGACGGTTCCATCGAAGTTCGATGCCGAGATGCGGCCGTTTGCCGACGTGGTTGGGTGCAAGTTGGTCACACCTGATGTCGTCGCCGTGACCGAATTGACGCGCGTGCCAGTCGTCCCGGTGGTGTTGTAGTAGGCCTGACCAACGACGGTGTTGCCGTCACCCGAAATCCCCCACGCACTGGCGGCCGAGTTGGTGCCGGTGGAGTAAAAGCCGAGATTGCCGAGCCAGGTCCAGGATGAGGTCGATCGGTCGTATCGGCCAATCGAACTGTAGGGATAACTGTTACCTGTGTAGCTGCCCGCGATCTTGAGGCCGTCGCGCGAAATGCTCGGCCAGCCGGTATTGCTGCTGCTGTCGCCGCCGATCACCGTCGCACCGTTGGGAGCGGTCCAGTAGAAGTAGCCACCGGACGTGTAGCCGACCATGACGCCGCCATTTCCGCTGGCTCCGGTGGGAACAAAGGCGTTCGAGAAGTGCCAGAACTGGGCTTGGCTAAGGGTCGCTGCGCTGACGAGTGCAAGGCTGAGAAGAGATCGAATTTTCATGATTTGGGTGTCTCCGTTGAGGCGAAAGTTAGGTTGCAATAACGATATCACACTCGCAGAAGGCGCGTCAAGCCCATGCGACACTTTTCGCAGAATTACGAGGGTCGGAAAGTCGACTCTCGTTCAATCAGCTCCATGGGCAGAAGCTCGAAACGACTCGCCAGACCCGGGTCGTCAATACGCTCGCTCAACCATGTCCAAGCCTTGTCCACGATATTGGATATGGGGATTCGGATTGAAGAGATCGGAATTCGATAGTCTTCACTTTCGGGGAAGTCGCCGAACCCCCAGACCATACACTGCCCCGGGACTTGGATGCCCTTGCCGGTGACAGCCCGCACTGTTCCAATCGCGACAGTGTCCGTTACGCTGACAAAAGCATCGGGCGCTTCGTGATGGTCGAGGTATTGGGTAACCGCTTCAGTGGCCGCTGAACTTGATTCGCCGGCAACGGGCACGAACTCGACCTCAAGTCCAGCGGCGGTCATCGCCTCGGAATATCCGCGACGCCTCATTTCGCGCGGGTAATCCCGCAGGATCCAGTCGAGTGTGACCATCGCAATTCTCTTCGCTCCCCGCGCGATCAGCCGTTCGGTCGCCTCTCTCATGGCACCCGCCACATCCCAGGTCACCGAATCGGAGTTCTTGAACTCCTCGAAGCCGAGGATAACCGTCGGGATGTGGTCATTGCTGGGGTCGCTGCGGAAAACCTGGATCGCCTTCCCTGCGTCCACCGAGATAATGCCATCCACCGGCCAAGTGTTCGGCACACGACCTTCGCTCCCAAAAGCCGCCGAGCCGTCCAAGCCGACGATCATGAGGTCATAGCCATTCACGCGAACCTTGGCGTTGATGGCCTGAAGGAAGCGCAGGTACGTGAGGATGGGGCGATCAACCGGCATCCAGACTGCGATCATCTGCGTCTTGCCCCGTTTCATCGCTTGGGCAAGTCGATTGGGTCGGTATCCGACCTTAGCCGCCGCCTCTTGCACCCGTTCGCGGGTGGCGGCGGGCAGGCGGACGGTCATGTTCTCGGATAGTACATGGGACGCGGTCTGCACCGACACGCCCGCTTCCTTGGCCACATCAGCGAGTGTGATGCGTTTTCTTCTGGCCGCTTCTCCCATCGAAGGCAATGTACCAGACCCCCGACCGTCACCTACGTTGACCTGCTACTCAGCGACGTACGGGAAGCGAGTATCGCACGCGGCCACCCGGCCGGTACATCTTCGCGGCCTCGCCGACAAGCCAGAGATAGGTGTCGCTTGGCCCGTCGAAGGTCAGGAAGCGAACCGAGCCGACGGGTGGAGTGGGGGTCACCTTGAGGATCGCGGTGCCCTCGTCGACTTCGTCGAACATGGCCTGGTAGACCATAGTTGCCCCGGCTTTCCGATACTCGGCGTATTGGGTCCAAAGCATTCTGCCCCCATTGCGCGGGATTTTGTCCATGCGGTCATGAGGCTTCATGTTATGCCAGCTGAATCCGGGATAGGCGACTGGCAACAGTTCCTTCCCTGCCTTTCGGCACCATTCGATATCTCCCGCCAGGCGCTCGCGGGAGTAGTTGCGAACGGCGGTTGTATCGTCGAACCGGCCAACCGTCCAGGGGCTGACGATGTCGGCCAGGCGCGCGATCTCATGGACCTTCGGATCGTTGACGGTGTCGGCATTGAGGGTGCGCCAGTAGGTTGGCACCCCGATCATCACCGTGTGGCCCCCGTACTTCGGATCCGACTTCAAGAACTGGATGAGGCGTTTGCACTCTTCGAGGGTGTAGGCGCGTGCATCGTTGAAACCGATTCCCCAGACGGCCACGACGGGCTTCCCCCGGTGCCGCAAGTAGGCCCCGTCGCGCGTGATGCGCATCTTATCGATGAGCAGTTTCCAGTCGTCGATGACAACTTGGATTCCGCCCTTGGGAAGGCCGCTGAGGTCATACATGACGGCGTACGTCCGTCCGAACTCGTTCGCCCCTGCCCGACAGTGGGTCAGAACGGTGTTTGTGAAGTTCAGGTCCACCGGCTTCTGGACCCTCGTGGCGAAGCGCTGAACAAACACGCCGTCGATCCCATAATCGCGCATCCACTGGAAGTGACGGACCACCGTCTTCGCCTTGTATGAACTGAAGACTTCGGCGGGCGTGCCGTCGGCATTGAGAAACGGGGTCGAGAATCGCTCGTCGGGGTCGAGTTCGCTGACATCGGGCCACATTTCCACGTTCGTCTTCTCTGGCCCGAATCCTCTATCTTTGCCCCAGTGGAACCATCCCATTCCGCTGCCATCGCCTTCGGCGGCGAACCAACCTTGATAGCCGCAGAGCACCTTGCCGGTCATCGTATTGCGATCGACCCTCGTAAGCGTCCCCCGGTAGGGTCGCATGGTTCGTTCGATGACCTCATCCCGCGAAAGGTCGAATTGAGGCTGAGTGAAGCCGAACAAAGAGGTTGTCAGGGCAACGATCGTCAATTTCAGGCTCATTTTGGCCCGGCGCGGTCCGGTCATGGGTGTTTCAGCGGTTCAAGTGGCGGAGTAGTTCCCGGCGCATGATGCCATTCTTCCGTGCCCGGCCCCCTCCCTGTCCCTCCCCCAACCAGAGTTGGGAGAGGGGACCTTATTGCAATTTCCCAATCGTTAGGTGTAAGCGAGTCCCCAATTGTTGATTGCGACCGGGTCGAGGTCCAAATAGCGGGCTAGTCCCCTCTCCCAACTCTGGTTGGGGGAGGGACAGGGAGGGGGCCGGGCACAGAAGATCCGAATGAGGTTAGACTACACCTGACTCGGCGAAAGACCGAACCTCCGCTTGAACAGCTTCCCGAAACTGCTGGGCGACGAAAACCCGCAGCGATAGCAGACCCAACTTACCGATTCCCCTTGCCCAAGCAACTGCCGGCCCAGTTCTAGGCGCTTCTCCTGCTGCAGCCTGTGCGGCGTGATCGCGTACACCGCCCGGAATCGACGCTGCAGGTGGTAGGGTGACAGTCCGACTTCCTGACCCAGCGTCGCAAGATCGAGCTTGGCAGCAGGGTCGGATTCGATGGTGCGGTAGACGCAATCAAGCAGATCGAGCAATTCGACCCGCGTCACGAACTTCGTCGCAGGAACGCGGGTAGCGGCCAGCGCCAGCGAGCAGGGCCGATCGCCCACTTAGACCGTCGCGCGGGTCTTGGCGAGCACCCATTCCAGGAACGACGCGTTGTTGGCGGTTCGCTTGAGGAGCTTGATGAGCTCTCCAGCCGCCTCGACGGTGTCCTTCGAATTGGCAAGCATTCGGTGAAGCTGGACCACGCCTTCGAGCTGATCCTTGTCGAAGAGCTTCTCCTCGTGTCGCGTGCTGGATCGCTTGACGTCGATAGCCGGCCAAATGCGGCGTTCTGCGAGTTCGCGATCGAGGACGATTTCCATGTTGCCGGTACCTTTGAATTCTTCGAAAATCGCGTCATCCATGCGGCTGCCGGTGTCGATGAGGGCCGAGGCGATGATGGTCAGCGATCCGCCTTCCTCGATGTTTCGCGCGGCACCGAAAAAGCGTCGCGGTCGATAGAGCGCAGCTGGATCGAGACCACCGGACAGCGTTCGCCCGGAGGGATTGATCGTGAGGTTGCTGGCTCGCGAGAGTCGGGTGATCGAGTCGAGAAGGATCACGACATCGCGGCCCGCTTCGACGAGGCGCTTTGCTTGGTCGAGACAAAGCTCGGTGACCCGCATGTGGTTCTCAGCCGGCTCGTCAAACGTGCTGCTGATGACCTGGCCCTTGACGAAGCGACGCATGTCAGTGACTTCTTCCGGTCGCTCGTCAACGAGCAGAACCATCAGGTAGATTTCGGGGTGATTGATGGCGATCGACTGAGCGATCGTCTTGACGATCGTGGTCTTTCCAGCCTTTGGCGGGGCGACGATGAGGCCTCGTGAGCCTTTGCCGATCGGGGCGATGAGGTCGACGATACGAGCCGGTATGTTCTCATTGCCGATTTCCATCTTGATCCGCTCTTCGGGGAAGAGGGGCGTAAGCTGATCGAAATCGCGGCGAATCGCCATCTCCGGGGCCAAGGTGCCGATGCCATTCACGCTCTCAACGCGAAGCATGCCCTTGTACTTTTCGCCTTCTTTCGGTGCGCGGACGAGGCCGAACACGACGTCGCCTTGGCGCAAGCCGAAGCGTTTGGCCTGAGACTGGGAAACGTAGATATCCTGCGGCGACGGAACGTAGTTGTCGCGGCGCAAGAATCCCCAGCCGTCGTTGACGATCTCGAGAACGCCACGGCCATAGAGCCAGCCATCCGGGCCGTTCTTATGCTCGAGAAGCTGTTCGATGACGTCGGATCGAGAAGAATCCAGAGAGATCTTGGCCGCTTTGCACGCCTTGCCGAGTTCGGTGGGCGTCATGCGGTCGTAGTGGTTGAAATCAATTTCGGGCAGACCTTCGAGGTCGGATTGGTCGGTCTTTGGGAGGCCACTTTCGCCTCGGCCCTTGTTGCTGCGGCGTCGGCGCTGATCGCCCCCGCCGTCGGATTTACGCGCTCGGAATGTATGGGTCATGGGTTGTCCAAGAATGGATCCAGGGATTTTGAACCTGTTTTCGGGTTTGCGGATGACTATGCCGCAGTGGTTGGGGTTGGTCTACTCGGGTTGGAGGATCGCAATGTACGGTAGGTTCCGATAGCGTTCCGCGTAGTCCAATCCGTATCCTACCACAAAGGCATTCGGAATCTCAAAGCCAACGTACTCGATTTGGGTCTTATGGACGCGGGCTTCTGGCTTTGAAAGCAATGACACTACTTTCAGGGACTTCGGTTTTCTGACGCTTAAAAGCTCCCGAAGGTGCGTGAGCGTCAAGCCGGTGTCGACGATATCTTCCACGAGTAAGACGTTCTTACCCTCGATATTGATGTCGAGATCTTTGCGAATTTGTACGACGCCGCTGCTTGATTTTCCGCCGCCGTAACTGCTTGTTTGAACGAAATCGATGGAGACATTAGTTCCCAATCGCTTGCTCAAGTCCGCGAGAAACAGGAACGAGCCCTTCAGCACCCCGACCAAAAGCAGCTCTTCGCCGCCGTAATCGGCGTCGATTTGAACCCCAAGCGCGTCGACACGGGCCTGCAGGTCTGCTTCGGAGATGAGGGTGGAGAGGACATCGGCCATCTCGGCGGGGAGTTTAGCACGGTGCGGCTGTGTTTTGGCGCGGGGTAACTTAACCGGTCCATGGCTCGGCTCGACGTAAGCAACATCGTAATGGAGTTTCCCGCTGTGCGGGCCCTCGACGGCGTGAGCTTGGCGTTCGAAGCGGGCGAGGTTCATGGATTGGTCGGTGAGAACGGCGCGGGCAAGAGCACGCTCATGAAGATCCTGAGCGGCCTTCAGCGCCCCACGAGCGGTGAAGTCAGCATGGACGGCGCTGCCGTTCACCTGCACGGAGTTCGCGACGCGCTCGAGCGCGGCATCGGCATGATCCACCAGGAACTCAACCTCGTGGATGACTTGACGGTCGCCGAGAACGTGTTTCTGGGCCGCGAACCGACCCGAGCCGGCCTGCTCGACCGTGCCGCGATGAATGAGGAAACTAACCGACTTCTCGCTGAAGTCCGGGCTCCTTTCGATGCCGCGACGATGGTTGGCGATCTGTCCATCGCGGGCAAACAGCTTGTAGAAATCGCAAAAGCCCTCGCGCTCAACGCCTCCATCCTGATCATGGACGAACCGACTGCCGTCCTCAGTGAACCGGAATCGGAGGCGCTGTTCGACCTAATTCGGAAGCTCAAAGCGAAAGGCGTCACTGTGATTTACATTTCTCACCGTCTCGCCGAAGTTTTGGAGATCTGCGACCGGGTCAGCGTCCTACGGGACGGCCAACTGGTAACCACACTCAAGGCAGAAGAACTCCCCGACATCGCGACCCTTGCCAGCCTCATGGTCGGGCGTCCGTTGAGCGATATGTACCCCGAGAAATCCCCTCTCCCCGATGAATTGCCGGGAGGGAGCGCGCTTGGACCCCCTCGCCCCGATGAATGGCGGGGAGAGGGGGCAGGGGGTGAGGGGCCGCCCCCGGAAGCAGTCTTGCTCGAGGTCCGGTCCCTCTGCCTCAAGCCCGACCACCCGATTAGTTTCCAACTTCAAGCAGGGGAGATCCTCGGCCTCGCCGGATTGGTGGGCGCAGGTCGAACCGAGCTTGCGGAAGCCCTGATCGGCGTGCGTCGCATCGAGAGCGGTGAGGTGCTCATCGCCGGCCAACCCGTCCGGATCAAGAGCCCACGCGATGCGAAGCGTCACGGCATCGCCTATGTCAGCGAAGACCGCAAAGGTCTCGGCCTGATCCTCAGCCTCAGCGTCATCGACAACACCACGCTCGCCAATCTCGATAGCTACTGCCATCCCATCCTCGACCGTCGCGCCGAGGAATCCTCGACCGAGAACTGGAAGCGCGAACTAGATGTCCGGGCAGGCGATCTCCATGCCGAAGTTCTGTACTTGTCCGGCGGCAACCAACAGAAGATCTCGATCGCGAAGTGGCTGGAAACCAAGCCCAAGATTCTTGTTCTCGACGAACCAACGCGCGGCGTCGACGTTGGGGCGAAGCGCGAAATGTACTTGCTTATCCAGAAGCTCGCGTCGGAGGGCCTCGGGTGCCTCGTGATTTCTTCAGAGCTTCCGGAAATCATCGGCCTATGTCACCGTGCGATCGTGCTGCGGGAGGGTCGGCAAATGGGAGAAGTGAGCGGAGCGACGATGACCGAAGAAGCGATCATGCATTTGGCAGCAGGAGTCGAAGCGGCATGAAGAAGCCCACTCAGCTCCTTCAAGACTATGGGGTCCTCGTCGCGTTCGTCGTGCTGCTGCTTATCAGCGTTGCCACGCGAGGTTCGCAATTCCTGCAAGCCGAAAACCTCCGCAACCTCGTCAGCCAAAACGCCTACGTCGGTCTGATCGCCATCGGCATGACCTTCGTGATCATGACGGGTGGCATCGACCTCTCCGTCGGCAGCCTCGTCGCGCTTTGCGGTGCCATCGCGGTTCTGCTCCTAAACAAGATGGCAGCGGGCGGGATGAGCCCGAACATGGCGATTCTCACCGCGGCTTTGGGGGCGATTGCGATCGGCGGATTGGCGGGCTTGCTGAACGGTCTGGTCATCGCCTATGGCCGGGTCGCGCCTTTCATCGTTACTCTCGCGGGTTTGGCGGGATTCCGGTCTATCGCACTGGTCCTCGGTGATGGCGGCGAAATCCGCTCATCGGTTCCCGCTTTCCAGAACTTCGGCTTCGGCGGACTTCCCTTGCCCGGGATCAAGAACGCGGCTGGTGGTCCGGTTCTCCTCTATTGGGCCGCGATCATCTTCTTCGCGGTGGCCTTTGTCGCGGCATTCATCCTAAACCGCACGAAGTTCGGCCGCTATCTGATCGCGGTCGGGGCCAACGAGCGCGCCGCCAAGTATTCGGCCATCAACACGCAAACCGTGAAAGTCGCCGCTTACGCGATCCTCGGCGGCCTTGTCGGACTGGCCGCCATCCTCCTCACCGCCCGCATGAACTCGGTTGGAACCGGCTCGGTCGGTCTCTATTACGAGCTTGATGCTATCGCGGCGGTGGTTATCGGTGGCACGAGTCTGCGGGGCGGCAAAGGTCGGATTTGGGGCACGGTGATCGGAGTCCTTCTCTTGACGCTGATCGCAAATATGATGACGGCATATCGAATCGATACTAACTGGCAGGGCCTTGTACGTGGCCTGGTCATCCTCATCGCGGTGATGTTGCAGCGCGGAAAATCAACCGACTAGGAAATCTTCCCTGCCCGGCCCCCTCCCTGTCCCTCCCCCAACCAGAGTTGGGAGAGGGGACCTCATTGAAGTCTCATCGCCGGATTGCTCACGGGTCGAGGTTGAGAAGGCAGTCGCGCCCCCTCTCCCACTCCGGTGGAGGAGGGACAGAGAGGGGGTTTCCGGTCGTCCCGAAATTCAAAGAGTGCGTGATTTTTTGTCCTTCACGAGCATTTCACGCTTATCTCACGATCGCGCGGAATCCTGGGCTCAAGCTTAACCAAAGCCAGGAAAACAAACATGAAGAACACACTCATTCTCGCCGCGCTCTGCACGTGCGGCATCAGTCAGGCAAGTGCCTCTTTCGTCGGTCTCGGCGACTTCAACGGCGGCATCTTTGAGAACCGCTGCTGGGATCTGTCCTCGGATGGCCAGTGGGTGGTCGGTGGCGGGGTCGGCATTGCAGGTCCTACCGCGTACCGATGGAGCCTCCAGTCGGGCTTGATTCCGATGGGTGACCTGCCTGGGGGAGGCTGGGATTCCGAGGCCAAAGGCGTCAGCGCTGATGGTTCGGTCATTTGTGGACAAGGCCTGACCGCAAACGGCTCCCGAGGGTGGCGCTGGACCCAGGCGACCGGTCTTGTACAGCTTGCCGACCTCCCCGGCGGTTCGGCTTGGACGTGGCCCACCGGCATCTCGGACGACGGCACGGTCATCGTGGGGAATGCCGACGACGACACGGGACAGGTCTCGACCCGCTGGGTCAACGGCCAAGCCTACAGCCTGGGCAACCTCGACTACAACTCGAATTGGGCTCAATCGGCCCATGCCGTAAACGGCGACGGCAGCGTCATCGTTGGGTTCAGCGGCATCGCCGACGTCGGACTCGCCTTCAAATGGACGCCCGATCTGGGAATGGTGCCTGTCCACAACGCACCAGGTGAACGCGCGGTTCACGCCTACGACGTGACAGCGGATGGCTCGATGATCGTCGGGTGGGGCTCACAGGGGGATGGCTACGTTCATTCATACCGATGGAGCACTGAAATGGGCTTCGAGTGGCTTCCCGGCGTGTCTACCCTTGCCGCCATCAGCGACGACGGTCGGTTCATGGGGGGCACGAGCTTCTCGACACCCGGACTCGAGGGTGACGAAGCAGCGGTGTTCGACCCGCTGTTCGGCTGGCGACGGCTCCGCACGATCCTGGTCGACAACGGCGCGTTTGGCTTTGCGAACTGGAAACTGGAGAACATCCAGGACCTGACTGTCGTAGGTCAGGAAATCATCGTCTGCGGCAATGGCAAGAATCCTAATGGCGAAGTCGAGGCATTCTACGCGAGATTTCCCGTTCCGCACCAGTTTGTCGGCGGGCAGTGTGTCCTCGAAGATGTCGAATCCATGCTTGCCCAAGTGATCTGGATCGAAGTACGCGAGGAGGGGAGCCTCGAGCCCCTCGCAACCTATCCTGCCGTTCTGGATGCGGTCGGACGGTTCCGGGTTGAGACAGCGCACATGGCAGGCACGTATTCGATTGCAATCAAGGCAGGCCATCACCTGCGCAAGACCCAATCCGTCGCGCTTACGGGCGACGGAGCCAGCATGCAGCTTTCCCTGACGAACGGGGACGTTGATGGCGACAACGAAATTGGAATTGCCGACTACGCTCGCCTATCCGCTTCGTTCGGAATCGACAAAGGACAGCCCGGATATGACGATGTTGCCGACCTCAACATCGATTCCACGGTTGACATCGCCGATTACTCGATCCTCAGCGCCAACTACGGCATGATCGGAGACGACTAGGACACGCGAGACTTCCTAAGAAGCTCGGAATGCGCCCCGGTTAACGTGCAACCGGGGCGTTCACGCGGAGGCTTAACTGTCGCCTTCCAGGCCGTAATTCGAACTCAAGATGGCAAAGTCTGCAATGTCGACCGTATCGTCACGGTTCAGGTCGGCATTTTCCATGAAGCCCGGGTCTCCCATACTCGACCCGTAGACCGAGGACAGGATCGCATAGTCGGCGATATCCACGGCGCCCGGATCGTCGCCATCGATGTTGCCGTTGATCATGGTCATCGCGGGCGCAGTGCGAACGCCGGCGGCCCCGGTGGTAACCACCGGACCCACCGAGCGGCGGAGGAAGTGGCTGTCAATGCACGACACTGAGTAACTGCCCGGGGATTGAGGTGCAGCCAAACGGTACTGGCCGGTCGCACTGATTGGCACCGTCTGAATCGAGAAAACATCGTTCGGGTTGTTGGCGGCTCGAATCGAGAAGGTGGCACTCTTGATGGGACGGGTTGTGCCCATGTCAACGCCCGAGAAGGTCACGGTCCCCCCGATGAGTTCGGCGTTGTTGTCAACGAGCAGCGCCGTCATCGACCCCAGAATCCTTGGCGGGACATCGGGACCGTAATCATAGTCGTAGCGCTCAGTCGCAGCGCCAGTCCCGTGGTCAAAGTCGGTCGGGTTGTCGTCGTCCCAATGATAGCGGTCGGAGCGACTGGGATTCGTACCGGGATAGCTCGGATTGCCCGACCATCTCGTTCCCCACAGCATGGGTTGGGCAACGGTGGCCGGCACGAAGCTGAGGTTCTGATCGAATGTCGCGAGGTAACTGACGACGGCCCCATTTCCGTCCCAAGGAAGCGGGATGATATCGCCCGTCGTCTTCAGGTCGACATCCGAGTAAAGATAGTCAACGCTTGCCGCGGTCACTCCGTAGTCGATGACGACACCGGTGTATCCGTTGGCCCACGACGGACCGGCATCGGTGAAGCCAAAGTCGTCGGCGGCAAACACCGCGACCATCATCTGCTCGGGAAGCGGCGGGTTCCAGAACCAGGCTGCCTGTAGGCGCTCAGCTGGGCGTCCACCCGTGCCCGTCGCCAGGACGATGTCGTTCGAATAGTAGCAGTTGCGGTAGAGGTCGCCCCAGAAGAGACGTTGCGACCCCAAACCGACGCTCGGTCCGTAGACGGTGTCGGTGGGTGTGCCCGTGGCGTCTCCCTCGTAGCAGTCGAAGGCGACTGCCCAACTCGCTGCCTGCGGCGTCTGAGAGTTTTGGGGATAAGGTCTCCACGGGCCGCGAAGTTTGAGGTCAGGTCCAATTGGCGCGATGCGCAAAGGCGTGACCTTGCGCCCATGCGACTTAATCAATGGGATTTGAGCCTCGGCCACGACGCTGAGCGCGATCGTCAAGCCAACCAGTGCCAACCACTTCCTGCCTTTCATCATGAAAACCTCCAAGACCCACCGCACAGCGAGGCCCAGTGACAGTGTGGACGTGTCAGCCGCGCCGCGGGTTCAATGTTGGATTCAGTGTATCACGCACTGAGGTTGCGCGGACCCAGATTCGTGCTAGGGTGTGGCTGATTCCGTCGGGCGATCGTCCTCGACCAAGACCTCGGAGGTCATCTCGTCTCGAGGCGGAGCCTTTTTCACGGCCAGCCACCCTCCGATGACGCAGATCAGGGTGAGGACGCCCCAGAACACGACCTGAGGCAATTCGGGAATTCGCCAAGTGAGGGGCACGGCATTCGTCTTATCGTGGTGGACCCCAAAGTTGTGGCCCGCCATGAACGAAAGCTTGACTCCGACCCACCCGACCAGCACATAAGCAACGTGATCGAGGAGCGGATACTTCTCCAGAAGGGAGATGAACAGGGTTGCCGCGAACCGCAGGAGGATCACGCCGATGATCGCGCCAAAATAGACGACCCAGATTTTCGACGGCGATTTGACCAACGCCACTCCGGCAAGGACGCTATCCACGGCAAAGGCGATATCGGTGATTTCGACCGCGATGACGGTGGGCCAGAACCCCTTTCCCAAAGCCTGGACTTTCTTCTCACCTCCCGAATGGGACCAAAAGTGCTTGATCGGCAGGAAGAGGAGATACACCGCTCCAATCGCCTGAAGCCACCAGAGCGAAAGAATCGTCGTCGCGAAGAGAATGGCCACAAAACGAAAGATGAATGCTCCGCCCAGTCCATAGAGCAGCGCCTTTCGCTGCAGCTTGGAGGGCAGATGCTTGACCATGATGGCCAGCACGAGGGCGTTGTCCGCCGAAAGAAGTGCCTCGAGAACCACGAGGAACGCCACGATGCCGAGATCGCCAAATTGGAAGCTCTGGGGTGTCATGGATGCATTGAAGCGGACGACCTATTCTGCCATAATTGGCACTAGGCGCTTCCGAGCGCCAAATTCATGCGTCAGGAATCTCTATGCCGACTTATCTGTACGAATGCCAAAAGTGTCAGAAGACGTTCGAAGCTGACCAGAGAATTTCCGAAGATCCGCTTAAGGACTGCCAGTGCGGGGCAAAGGGCAGCCTGAAACGCCTGATCCAGCCCACCGCCGTCCTGTTCAAGGGCTCCGGATTTCACATCAACGACTACTCGTCACCCGCTCCGGCCAAGCCAACCTCATGCGACTCTCCAGGGGCGGATGGCTCATGCGCGTGTGAATCGAAGCAAAACGGCGCGTAACTCTGGTCGTCGCGTCTCAATCTCAGGGCTGAAGTTCCTGCGAATCAGCGGCAAAGCACGGGACTCATGCTGGGCTGCCCGAATCTGCAGAATTTGTCGTCATGCCACCCGGTTGTCCCCTTTTGGGAGACCAGGGGGTGCCTCCATCCGGTGGGATGGAGGCACTGGGACGCTACTGAGCCGGAGCTTTGAAGGTCTCGAGCTCTTCGATCGTTGCCGGGACTTTGAACTCGCCGGCGGCGATCTTGGCTTTGATCGCGTCGACCTTACCCATGGCGTCGGCGGGGACTTTGTCCTTGGTGAACTCCATCTCGGTAAGGCTCACGCCTCCTTGCTTGAGGTCGTAGATGACTTCGCCTGTCGTGAACTTGCCGTCCTGGAGGTCCTTGATCGTTGAGTACACGGCTTCGTCGACATGCTTCACCATGCTGGTGAGAACATTGCCGGGGGCGACGCCGTCTTGGTTACCGTCAACGCCAATGCCGAACTTGCCCTTTTCCTTGGCGGCATCGAGGACACCGAGTCCAGCGCGCCCCGCAGCGTGGTAGACGATGTCGGCCCCGGAATCGAACAGGAGGTTGGCGGCAGCTTTGGCCATATCCACGTTGTTCCAGTCGCCGGTGTACTTGGCGGGGAGGATTTCAACGGCGGGGTTTGCCGCTTTGGCGCCTGCTGCGTAGCCGCTGTAGAACTTCTTGATCAGGGGGATTTCTTGGCCGCCGACGAAGCCGAGTTTGTTGGTCTTGGTCGTCAGGCCGGCGAGATAGCCAGCGAGGAACGAACCTTCCTCCTCCTTGAAGAGCAGGGCGCGCACGTTTTTGAGGCCAAGCTCCGGGTTCGGGACCGCGTCGACGATCGCGAACTTGGTGTCGGGGTATTGCGCTGCGACCTTCTCCAGACTGTCCTTCTGGTTGATGCCGATCGCGAAGACGATGTCGCATCCCGAGTCGGCGAGTGTCTGGAGGTTGGTCTCGACGTCCTTCAGGCTCTTGCTTTCGACGTGCTTTTCTTCGATGCCGAAGTCCGTGACGGCTTTCTGGACCCCGGCCCAGGCGCTGTCATTGAAGCTCTTGTCACCGAGTCCGCCGCTGTCGAAGACAACGCCAACTTTCAGCTTCTTCTTCGTTTCGCCGCCGCCGTCTTTAGAGACGGTTCCGTCGGTCCCCCCGGTCTCCGTCGCTGGCTTGTCCCCCGATCCACACCCTATGAGGGCGAACGCCAACGCTGCCATCGCCATCAAACCTGTCCACTTCATCGCTCTACACCTCTAGATTCCGAGTCGCCAAGGTGGCTTCTCGGGTAAACTCGGCCCATTATGGCCCAGCCACTGGGTCAAGTACCGCTCGACGAGCCGGAGGAACTTCTCTTTGATCGTAGTCCATCTTTCCAAGCCTGAATCGACCTTGGACCAAGTCCGCAAATCCTATCCCAAACTGAAGCCGACCGATGCGTCCCTGGTCGCCAATGGACTTGTTCTCAGCGGACGGCGTGCTGTGTGCGTTTTCGACGAAGAGTCCTATTCTTGGCCCGACGACATCGAGAAATTGACGACCGCCATGCTTCCCCAGATGCGGCAGATTCAAGAGACGGTCGAAGTCGCCACCAAGAAGGCTCAGCGCATCGAGATCGAAGAAACCGCGGTCGAGATCAAGATTGGACTCAAGGCCAATTACAAAGCCGGCGAACAACTCCTGGGCGATCGGGAAGACCTGAAAACCCTCCTCAGCGACATTCTGGAAAAGGGAGTGGAGTTCCAATACGGCCCGCAGGACATTATCGGCTGGCAGTGGGCGTTCGACCGGACGAATTGGCACACCCTTACCGATGGTGAGTTGACGCGGCGCGTCAAGCTGAAAGCGGTCTTCGAGGACAATTCGGTGGGTGTTGAACTGGGTGCTTCGGGCACCAAGAAGCGAACGCCGAAGCCCAAGCCCGCAGCGGTCGTGGTTGAAGAGCCAGAGATCGTTGAGGAAGTGGAAGTCGAAGCCGCCGACACCAGCGACTAGGCAGGATTTGCAGCGGGTGGCTTCGTGAAGTCCACGCCGCTGTAGATTTCCCTTAGCGAGACCTCTACCCCGAGCGACGCAGGCTTCATATTGGCCTCACTTCCCTGCGCGATGGTAAGAATCCACTGCTCGCCATCGCGTCGATACGTCTCCACCATCGCAGCCGATTGGCTGAGGAGCACGTATTCTTGCATCGATGGGATGCTTCTGTAATGCGAGAACTTCACCCCGCGGTCACGCGCTTCGGTGGACGGCGACAGGATCTCGAAGATGACAGTAGGGTTGGTCAGGGTGTCGAATGCCTCCTCCTCGAATTCAGGTTCTTCACAAACGACAAGGCAATCTGGATAGAAATAGGAATTCAAGGACGGTGCCGAAACTCGCAGGTCACTTGAGTGAGGTCGGCACCTGCTGTCTTTCAGGGCAGACCCAAGGGCAATGAACAGATTCCCGAGAATGGTCGAGTGAGAGTAGCTTACGCCTGACATCGCGGTAATCACTCCGCCGACGAACTCCAGCCGTTCTTCACTCGCCAGATCAGCGGCCAGATACTCTTCCCTCGAAATAGGTTCCGGGATTGGCTGTGCGGTCATAGCCCTATGATAGCAAAGGCCGCCCCTGGCGGGGCGACCTATTTACTCACTCCCAACTGCTGCTCCCAGGGGAACAGAGCCGGGGCTGACGATAATCGTTGCGTTCTCGACTTGATCCAGCGCCTGAATCCAGCGAAGCTGGAGCAGGGCTGGGTTGCCCGCCATGATTCGAGCCGCGTTCGCCAGCGACCGCAAAGCCGCTTGCTCTCCCCGCGCGCGCTCAAGGGCGGCTGCTGACTGCTTTTGGGCAACCAGCAACTCAGCCGAGGCACGACGAATATCGCCCGTTGTTCCGATGTCGCGTGCGGCAACCTTGATCAGTTCTAAACCGATTGCAGCCACGTCGTCACGCACCAACTCTTCGATCATCAGACCGAGTTCGTTGCGCATCGTCATCAGTTCTTCGTACGAACGAGTTGGGATGACTTCGCGCATCGCTTCCTGCACGTAACCGTAAAGAACGGCGTACGCCGAAGACGTCGAACGAATCATCTCTTCTGCATCCGCAACGCGATAGTCGACTCGTGCCGACAACCGGATCGAAACGCCATCGCGGTCCATCACGTCCTGGGTTGCGACGACCATTTGGGTCATACGGAGGTCGTAGATTTCAATATCATAGCCTCCGCCCCAGCGCACGTGGCGACCAGGTGCCAACGTACCAATGAGCTTTCCATGACGGAAAAGCACGGCGGTTTCATATTCGCGAACGATGAACGTGTTTCGGATCACTATCTCGACCTCCTGTTAGTCTTTACCGCGTGCGCCGCCCACCGGAACACGAGGCGGAGGTTTTGCACCTTCAGGGCCTCGACGATCCTTACCACTTAAGGTGGGCAGGCTAGACGCATCACGGTTCTCATGGTTGGTGGTTTGCAGACCATTACCTGCTTCCAAACACGCCGACGCATGATCCAAAGTAGGAATGCGGGCTCCAGAGAGCAGGAGGGAAATGATAGCGCAGTATGAAAGTGGGTCCTAGGCCTTTTCCGAATTGGAAAGCCTTTGTCGAACGATATCAGGTTCAAGACCTTCGATTTGGAGAACCTTGTTTCGTGATGACAAGCCACCGATTACGTCAACTTTGGAAGGAGCAATTCCGAGCTTTTTCGCAATGAGTGCGCAGACCGCTTTGTTCGCCTCTCCATCGGTGGGGGCCGCGGTTACATAAACTTTGATCACATTGCCTTCGATGACAATCTGATTACGCGAAGACCGGGGCGTGACACGAACTTCGATTCGTCCCATCACACCCCGTTCATGGATTCCCATTCAGGTCCGCAGCTCCGGAACCGGTGTTCCGCCACCCAATCCTGCCGACCTGAACCGACGACTTTTACTTGACTGGCTCGGGAGCCTTGTCTTCACCGCCGCCGCCGCCGCGAGGGCCACCGGCTCCGCCGCCACCACGATTCGGGGGCATGTCGCCCGGGCCACCGAAGCCGCCCTGCATCATGGGCAGTTCGCCGGTCTTCGCGACCTTGAGGTCATCCTTGTTGATCTTCAGCAACCGGTTGCCCTGAAGGACATAGAGGAAATTGCCGTCGGCGATCATGGTCGCCCCGCCGCCTCCTCCCATCATCATCGGGCGTTGTTGAAAACCGCCGGGCTGTCCCTGCGGGGGCTGGCCGGGTCCGAAGCCAGGGCCTTGACCACCAGGGCCACCAGCAGGAGGTTGACCAAAACCGCCGCCTTGCTGGGCAGGAGCCTCGCCCGCCTGCTGGGCGCTGGAATAGCTGAGAGTCAGCGGAACCGCGAGAGCGAGGACCGCGAAAGTGCCGAGAATCAGTGACGATCGGGTGTTCATCTTCTAAACTCCTCCGGCCGCATTCGAAATGCGCCGATAACGAGAGGACGTTCTAGAACTCGGAAAGTTCACCAACAGCGGCCCATCGCTGTCATTTGGCGAAGAATGCGTGCATCATGTCGCCCGCCCCCGGCAAACCCTCATGCCCGAAATCGGGATAGAGAATGACCTCTTTGGGTGACGTGATCTTGTTGTAAGCCGCGAACTGGGTCGATGGCGGAGTGATCGTGTCCATGAGACCCGTCACCATGCGAACCTCGGCCCGAATACGCGGGGCCAAGTGCTGAACGTCGATATAGCCAAGCCGCTCGAAGGTCTCTTTCTCACGCGAGTGGGTCGGGTCGAACAGCCGGAAGTAGGCCCGAATCTCGTCGTAAGCGTCCTTCGCTTGGTCCATTTCCCAGACCCGTAGGTAGTCGCAAAGGAAGGGGTAGAAGCTGAAGACCTTCGACACGCGGGGCTCCAACGCCGCACACGCGAGCGACAGTCCACCGCCCTGCGAAGCTCCGGTGGCGTACAAGTGATCCGCGTCCACGCCATCCAGTGACAACGCGATCCGTGCAAGTTGCGCTGTGTCGAGGAAGACCGAGCGGTACAGGAGCTTTTCCGGTGCGTCGTCGAGACCTCGAATGATGTGGCCGCGCAAGGTGTTGCCCTTCACCGCAACGGAGTCCTCGGACTTTCCGCCCTGCCCCCGGCAGTCCATCGCCAGAACGTGATAGCCCTCAGCTGCCCACGCGAGCTTGTCGAGCCAGTCGCCGCTGCTGACCGAGTAGCCGTGGAACATCAGGATCGCGGGCGTTGGCTTGTCGACCCGAGGACGGACGTACTTGGCATAGATCTTCGCCCCGCCAACGCCGGAAAACCAGAGATCGAAACAGTCCGCAGATGCCGCGTGAAAGGTAGCCGGCTTGAGTTCCATTTGCGGATCGGGAAGCTCGGCAAGGCCGCGATCCCAATAGGCGTCGAAGTCAGCCGGACGCGGATTGCGACCGAGGTAGGTGTAAAGCTGTTCAAGAGGCAGGTCGATGAGTGGCATGGTTTACGGTTTGCTCAGGTTGATTTGGCTACCGGCCCGCTCGAATCCGAGCCCGGCATAAACCGCTTCGGCGGCGTCATCGCCCGCCGTCAGCCAGGCGATTTCACCGCCGCGCGCGAAATGGGCGCGGACCAGCGCTTCGCTGACCGCTGAAGCGATGCCTTGACGGCGATACTCAGGCCGAGTACCGATTCCGGCGATTTCGCGGACCTGGTCATCTCCAACCGCGACGCCCGACCCGACGACCTTGCCATCACGCTCGATCTGAGCGACGAGCAGTCGGCCGGACACAACGCCGTTCCGGGTGCGTTCGATCGCGGCTTCAGTGACCGTTTCGTCATCTGCGAAGGCGGCACCACCGCACGCGATTCCCGGACCGAAGTCGCCTTGGGGTCCAAGCAAGCGGACCTCATCTATCAGTCGAGGTTCGACCACCGGACGCTGGGGGGTCACGAGCATGAGCGGGACGTGCATCTCGGAGGTGTAGCCGCGTGAAATGAGAGCCTCGACCACCGTCGGCCAAAGGTCCACGATGATCTCCAATCGCGGACGCCTTTCACGCGCTTCAAACGCAGCCTCCATCTCGTCAATCGACTTCTCCAAGGGCGCTGAAGCATCGGTCGGCACCGCGTAGTTCAGCCAAGGGGACGACTCCCCCGAAGTCAGCATAAGAGTGAAAACGCCGCATTGAATCAAGTCGCGATCCGCCGAAACGGTCTTGACGAGCGCGTCCTGCAGTCCACGGAGAATCACCGTTTTTTCTTCCGCTTCGCCTGTTCCGCGACGGCGAGGGCTTTGTCAACCCAGACCTTGAGTTCCTCCGAGTTGCCCTGCACCGCGCCAGGCACCTCCCAGTAGCCCATCGGCGTGGGGGAGTCATAGGGGAAGAACGGCCCCATTCCCGCCGCTTCAAAGTCCGCGCGGTTGAGGTCGGAGACCTTGAAATACAGCTTATCTTCGGCGATGAGCGCGAAGAAAAGGTCCTCCGAGTAGATTCCCACCCCACCGAACATCGCTTTCGTGCGAATCGGCACGACGGCACCAAGCATTTCCTCGACCTCGGCGCGGTACTTCGGCGAAAATCCCATCGCGACAGTTTAGCGCGAGCCCCAATCGTAATATCGGAGGCCATGGCCGGGGTCGGAAGGACCAAATTCAAGATGAAGCACCCGCCGATGTGAAGGGACCGTTGCGGCCGAGGAGGCATGGAGGAGTAGCGGTCGCATGATCACGACACCGCCTTCTTCGGTCGTACAGCTCATCTCTTCGATGCCTTCTCGGATCGCGGAGATTTCAGATTTTGGAATGACCCCTCGGCGATGAGTGCCGGGCAAGACGCGCAAGGGTCCGTTGTCGCGCGAGCATGCATCGAGCGAAAGCCGGATAGTCACCATTCGCTCCAGCAGTACCGCTGGAGCAATGGCGTGGGGCACACCGTCCTTGACCGACCATCCGACGAACCCTGGCGCTTCCACCCGTTCGGCAAAGGAAACTCCGCGATCCTGATGGTAGCCGAGGTTCCAGTTCGCCCCTGGTGACTTGTCGAAGAGGATCGCTCGAATCGGCACGCCATCTGCGCCAATTGCTGCTTCGACCCAAATCCTGATCTCGGAATGTTGGGCAACTTCTCGAACCCACGTTTCGCGAAGGATATTTCGATCACCAGCGGTTGGCTGAGATCCCAAAGCAGTTTCGGCAAGGCCACGAAGCCGATTGCACTCGTCCGGTTCGAGGAACCGCTCAATAACCAAGAACCCCTCAGATTCCAGGGTTGCCAAGTCGAGCTTCACGCCGCCGTTGAGGTCTCGGCCTCTTTCGCAGGCTCGACCTTCACCGGGCGCGCGGCATACAGCTTGATCCCGCGATTCGCGATGACGGAGCCTACGATCGACATCACGAGCAACATCAGCATGCGGAACAACAGGACGAAGGCGGCCTGACCGGTGTCATTGACATTGATCTCCTGCCCGGGCTTGAGCTTCAGCACCTGATCGGGAGGGATGGAGAAAAGGTCGTACGCCATCTTGAAGGTGATGAGCAACAGAGCAATGCCGCCGAGGAAGGTGAGCACCCCCAGCCATCCACCGACGCGATCGCGACCATCAGCCACCGAGAACGCTCACCTCGTCGCCGATTCGAACGGTTCCGGTTCCCAACACGTGAGCCAGCATGCCGCGATGGCCCTTGGTCTTCGTCACGAAGGTCGCCGGATCTTCGCCAAGCCGCTTAGCCATGCCGTGGCACGGCGCACAATCGCCTTCGACCTCGAATTCGACCTCACCTACCCTAAGACGAGCACCGGTTTGAAGTGACTGAAGGTCGTCGAGGTCCACCGTGATCTGTTCGCGCAGATCGCCAGGTTGGTATCCGAAGGTGGCAAGTTCGGCGGTCGATACGAACAACACCTGGCGTTGGGCCTGGCCGAAGCACCGATCACCCTCGAACCCCTTCCCCGCCACGGCTGCCAACTCTTGCACGGCTCGCAATTCGCCGGGCGCGGATTTGAGGTGGAGGGCAACGACTCTTCCCGTCTGCATTGGCTTCAAGGATACCGCGCAGTCCAGGTTGCCGGAAAAATGATGGTGAACATCCTGGCCTTTTGTGCGTTAAGCATACTAGTCTACTTTGGAGATGACCATGAGAAAGCTTTTCGTATTGCTGGGCGTTGGAGCCCTCGTCGCAATGTCGTTCGCCCAGACCGCAGGCCCCAAGGGCGGCGGACCGCAGGGCCCGGGTAAGGGTGGCCAGGAGCGCATGCGCGGCGGCATGATGGGCGGCAAGAGAATTTTCGATCAGTTGAACCTGACCGCAGCCCAGAAGACCAAGATGGAAGCGCTTCGCGAGAAGATGCGCGCCGACATGAAGGCCAATTTCGAGAAGGGCAGCAAGCCCGACGCCGCGAAGGTCAAGGCAGCGATGGACAAGTACCAGAAGGACATCATGGCCATCCTCACGCCTGCACAGCAGACGAAGTACAAGGCGCTCCTTGAGGAAATGAAAGCCAAGCGCGGACAAGGCGGCCCTGGCGGTCCCGGCGGCGCAAACAAGGTGAAAGCTGGCGCTGGCGGAGCCAAGAAGGGCGGCGGCGGACAGTAAGTCCTCTACCCCCTGTATCTACAGATCAGCCCGGATCATTTCGATCCGGGCCGATTGCCTTGCAAACTACTCGGATGCGTGATCTTCACCACGTTTGACCCCTCACTCGGAGTCTTCCGATCTTTTTCAAGAAGCGCCGATGTTTACTCGGAGTTCTCCGATGTTCACTCAGATGTCGCCGATTCTCTCTCAGAGAGCTCCGATGGTCTTTCAAGAAGCGCCGATATTTACTCAGAGTCCGCCGATTTTCACTCGGACATGGCCGATTGTTACTCAGAATAGTCCGATGCTTGCTTAGACATCACCGATTGTCACTCGGACTCCGCCGATTGTAACAATCGGAGTAGTCCGAGTGAGAATCGGCCGGATGCGAGCCGCCGTTGCTCGGCCCATCGTCCATGATTGATTACGCTCCGGTCGGTTGAGGTCGCCTGGATCGGCGGAAGCGAGAGTGGCAAACGTAGTAGAGCCAGTCAGGATCGCGAAGGCAGCCGTCCAGGTGCCAGGAAGAAAGGTCCGAGGGGCTGTAGCTCATGCCCCACAAGCCGATAGCGAGGAGTCCGATTCCGTGTCGGTCAGCGTGGGCGAAGACTGTATTCCCATCCCAAGCAGCGTGACCGCGATCATGGCCGTAGGGCCAGCCCGTTCTGTCCCTCGCAAACCAATTCTCGACTTCGCGATAGGTCGGCACCTGCCATCGCTTCTCACGAAACTCAAGCTTCGAGCGAATGTTTCGCCACGCTTTTGCCGAAACGTGGGCTGCCTCCTGCGCGATCACTAAGGAACCACTGCGCTGATCGAAGTCGGGCCAGTCCAGCGGCGGATCGGCCTGACCGCTTATCCAGAGCAGAACGTGGGGATCCAGGCAAATCGCACTCGCGGCGGCTAGTTGCCGTAAGCGCGACGGATCGCCAACGATGTACCGACATGCCCCCATTCCCCCGACATAGAAATTGCGCGGGAACTCGATCCGGATGACCTGAAGATCGCCGCAGTCACGACGCCACGTCGCGGTCGGGAAGGTCCTCGCGAGCGTCTTGTGGATGATCCATTTCTCTTTGGCGACGGGTCTGATGGTCGAAGATTACTCGTGGACTGGGCCGCAATGCTAGTCGTCCGGTTCCCTTCTCCTGCGCCCACCGGATGGCAAGATCCCGAAGACTTTCAAGGCGGAGGAGAGGGGTTAGGGGAGAGGTTCGGAAAAGCCGATGACAGCCGCAATAACCTCTCCCCAGCCCTCTCCTCCGCCACCAAAACTACAGTTCTCGAGATTCAGAAGGGCGCAGGAGAGGGACTCCAGACCATTTCCCAGCTTTCGCTCCGGTCCCCCTCTCCTGCGCCCGCCGGATAGCAAGCACCCGAGGACTCTCGCGGCGGAGGAGAGGGGTTAGGGGAGAGGTTACGGGAAGGGATTTCGGCCGCAGAAACCTCTCCCCAGCCCTCTCCTCCGCTACCAAAACTACGGTGCTTGAAATTCAGGAGGGCGCAGGAGAGGGAGTCACGACCACATCCCAGCTATGGCTCCGGTCCCCCTCTCCTGCGCCTACCGAATGGCAAGCACCTGAAAACTCTCGCGGCGGAGGAGAGGGGTTAGGGGAGAGGTTACGGGAAGGGATTTCGGCCGGAGCGCATGACGCATGTCTGATAGATCACATCCAGCCAAGAGCGGGTCGTTTCTTCATCAAACAAGTCGAGGCTTGGAACTCGAACGGTGAGGATGCCCAGTTCAAGCAAACTCTCGTCGCGGCATCGATCACGGTCAGGCTCGTGTTGCTCGCCATCGACCTCAATGCACAGCATCGCTTCCGCGCAGTAGAAGTCGAGGTAGTAAGTCTTGACAGGCACCTGCCTCCTGAATCGAAACCCGAGTCGATCACTTCGAATCAGGGACCAGAGGAGTCTCTCGCTATTAGACATGTCTCGACGGAGGGCCTGTGCGCGTAGTGTCCGCGGCCGCTCGTGAGGTCTCGACTGATTCCTTAGTTTCACGAGCAAATCATATCCGGTCCGGCTCTCTCTCCAAACAGCAATCAGGTGCCGTGCTCATTGTCGGCCTGCGCCTCTACCTCTCCCTAACCCCTCTCCTCCGCCAACAAAACTACAGTGCTTGAAATCCAGGAGGGCGCAGGAGAGGGGAACCGGAGGGTTTACGGTTGTTAGCTGAACGAGGCCCAGCGCTCGCGGGTGAGGACGGTGAGGATCTCGTCGCGATACATGCCGCGTTTCCAGTACTTCTTCGGCGCCCGGCCATAGATCTCGTAGCCGTTGCGCATCTGCATCTTCATCGACGCCTCGTTGCCTTCGAGGATGCTGGAGAAGATTGCGCGGAGGCCGAGGACTTCGAACAGGTAGCGCGCGCGGACCTTGGTCGCATCGGTGCCATAGCCTTTGCCCCACATGTCCTTGCGCCCGATCAGCGAGCCGGTTTGGCAGATGCCGTTCGCGCGGTCGAGTTGGTGGATGCCGCTCGATCCGAGGTGGACGCCGTCGAGGGTTTCGATGGCGAAGTAGATGTCAGTCCCGGTTCCGAGCGCCGCCTTCTTGAACCACTCCTCTTCCTGCAGCCGCGTGAGCGGGCCGTCGATCAGGAGGAAGGCGGTGACCTCGGGGTCGTTCATCCAGAGGCAGAAGTTGTCGAAGTGCTTGTCGTAATCGATGGGCACCAATCGAACCAGTTCACCTTGCCAGCCATAACTCATGATTCATCTCCTGGGTTTTCGGGGAGGGGAGAAGATACCGCGTCCCTGGCAGGTCCCTGGGGCATTGGTCCCGGCTGGTCACCGCATGCTGGTCCGGCTCCCCTCTCCTGCGCCCGCCCGGTTCCGTTCACCGCAGACTTGGTGGCGGAGGAAAGGGGTTGGGGGAGAGGTGAAGCGCAAGATGCTGCCGACCGCGAGCCCCGGCATGGCATTGTCGATCGGCCTGATTCCGTTGCGACCTCTGCGACCTTAGCGTGAGAATTTCTCACGCCACGGACGCCAAGGTACGCAACGAACCCAACCCTATCGCAGCTCTGCCGGGTCGGGCGGTCCAGTTTCGAGGATCTGGTCGAGGAGCGCGATGACCTCCTGGGGCGTGATCCGGTCGAGCCCACGCGGATCGTACAGGCACCGCTCGCGCTGTCCGTAGGGGCAGGAACGGGCGGGTTTGGTGATGGAGTAGAGCCCAATCGCGGGTACGCCGAGCGCGGCGGCCAGATGGCTCGACCCGGTGTCTCCGCCGACGTGAGCGAGACCGAGCGCGATCAGCGACACGAGTTCGCGCACCGTCGTCTCGCCGAGCATCGAGATCGCATCCTCGGCCCCGGCGGCCCGGACTTCTTCGAAGGCTTGCTTGTCGGTGTCGGCCTTGCCTCCGATGAACACCGCGGCGACTTGTCGTTCGTGAAGGGCTCGCGCGACTTCGGCGAAATGGCTCGCGGGCCAGCGCTTCGACGCCCAACCGGCGCCCGCATTGAGAATGACCATCGGCGGGTGTAGCTTGTCGACGTCGATTCTGTGGCCCGCGAGTTTCGCGCGCATGTCAAGCAAATCCTCGGCAAGCGGCTTGATGCCGAACCGCGCATGGTCCATGGTCGCCCCCAGCGCCCGGGCCACATCGACGTATTGGTCGACGACATGCACCGAACTCGGGTCGGGCAGGACTCGGCGGGTGAACAGGGCCGAGCCTTCGCGCTGCCAGTGGTAGCCGACCTTCAGGCGAGCTTTTGCTCGGCGGACGATGGCGGCGGACTTCAAGAGGCCCTGCAAGTCAATCGCCGCATCGAACGCGCCGAATGGGACGATGTCGGACGGCTTCCGCGCGAGGACGACCTGGCTGATCGCGGTCGAGCACAAGGGGATTCCAGCGAACCGAGAATCGACCGCCCAGAGAATCTCGGACCGAGGGTACGCCTCGCGCAGCGCGACCGCGACCGGCAGCCCGCACACGACATCGCCCAGCGCCGACAGCCGAACGATCAGAAACCGCTCGGCCAAGCTACTTGTCTCCTTCCAATCGGGCAAGCGCCGCAGAGAGGATGAGATCAGGCGAAACGGCAGCGGTCGCCTTGGACGGGTCGCGAAGTACCGAGGCCGTGGGCGACCACGGTCGGTAACGCTCGGGTGGGGTTGGGCCGAAGACGCTGACGAGCGGGATTCCGTAGGCGGCGGCGATGTGGCCCGAGCCGGTGTCTCCCGCGAGGTGCAATGCGCTCTCGGCCACCGCCGCCATCGCCTCGCGTAGGGTCAATGCCCCGACGAGGTTTTGAACGCATGGCTCATCCACGCGGGGATCACCTGGCGCGCCGATGGCGGCGACCGTGAACCCCTCGGCGATCAGAGCGCGAGCGACGAAGGCCCAATGCTCAGGCGGAACGATCTTGTCGTCGGCTCCGGCCCCGGTTTGGATGGTGACGAGTCGGCCCTCAGTACGGATCAGGCTCCTGACCTTTCTTCGCTCGTCGGCCAGTGTCGGCATGATGGGCCGCTCGGGGATTTGAAGCCCCGGCTGCCACATGCGGACGAGCCGCATGTTCAGTTCAACCTCGTGCTCGGGAATATTGGGGTCGTGAAGGAGGGTTGGGTTCAGGCGGCGTGCGAACTCGTCCGTCGCCCGTGCCGCCCATCGCACCTTCGGCCTGGCCAGACGAAGACAAATCGCGGTCTTGGAGTGGCCTTGGAAGTCGAAGCCGTAATCAAAACCGACCTTGCGCAGGCTCAGGAAGTGGCGCAGCGGCTCGAGGATTTTGTGCTCCTTCTTCCAACGATCACGGGGGACTTCGTTCACTCGATTAGCCAGGTTAACGTCGTCAATGACCGGACAGCAGCGCGTCTCCGCCGCCCACACGATCTCGGCGTCGGGATTCTGACGCCGAATCGCGGTCGCGGCATAAGCAGCCATTACACAGTCGCCGATTGCCGAGAACCGGACGAGTAGGACCTTCACAGCAGCCCTTGCCGACGCGCGCTCTTCCAACGGTCGTGAAACCACAGCCACTGCTCGGGATGGGCACGGATAATGTTCTCGAGCGAGGCATTGATCGCCCGGATCATGCCCTCGCCCTTGGTGGTGTAACCGGGCTGAGCTTCTAATGCGGGTTCGACGATCATCCGGTACCGGCCAAACCCCTCCCAAACGCACCAGCAAGGGACGACCGGCGCACCCGTCCGCTCGGCGATGACGCCTGGCCCTAAAACGGTGCCTGCAGGTTTGCCAAAGAACGGGACGAAGATCTCGTCGCTGTTTTGGTCGGGCAGGATGCCAATCAACTCGTTCTTTCGAAGCCGCTCGATAATCGGCCTTGCGGCATCGCCCCGGCCGATCACCTTGGTTCCGGGCGCTTCTCGAAGATCCTGGACCATCCTGTTGAGCGTCGAGTTACGGGCGTCGCGCTGGATCACCGTGATTGTGTAGCCATGGGTCGAAAGGTACGCGGCGAGGCGCTCCCAATTGCCGAAATGACCCGTGATCATGACCACTCCGCGTCCCAGATCGAGAGCTTTGTCGAGGTTCTCCAAGCCCTCGATCTGCATCTCCCTTTCGAGTTGCTCCTTGCTTCGACGTGCGCTGACGAGGAAGTCGGCGGTGACGCGGCCGAAGTGCTCGAACACCCGCCTCGCAAGATGCTCGCGGTCCGAGGCACTCAACTCGGGGAACGCCAGTTCCAAGTTGCTGATGGCGCGGAACCGGTGCTTCTTGGAGGCGCGATAGATGGCCCGGCCCAGCCTCTCGCCAATGATCTCCGCTCGCTCGGGCTTGCGGTTGAGCAGGTACTGCTGGGCTTTCGTGAAGGCGAACGCGCCGAGTCTACTTTCGATTTCGCGCCGCGTCAGCTTCATTCAGGTGCTTCTCCAACCAAGCCGCGAACTCCTGCGCCGGCTCCACGACACATGACGAACTCGCGACCACGATCTGCTTGTTGCCCAGGTCGTTTCGTTCGCGCAGTTTGACCCAGTCTTTCGAGGTCACGACGAGCGGCCGGGCCTCACCGAGTCCGGCCAAGAGGTTACCAGCCGTGAGGGGGTCATGATCGGGCAGGAACTTGGCTTTGCCGATCGTGAATCCGGCTCCTTCGAGTGCCCGCATGAACCCCATCGGCTGCCCGATCGCGCAGAGGAGGTCGACCTCTTGTACCGCTGGCGTCCCGCCGGCCTCTCCGAGTCTCAACGTCCGAACAACCTCAAACTCACTCGGCAACACAAGTGTCGCCCGCCGCCGACCCGCAGAACGCATCTCGCGATAAGGCCCGGCCGGGAGGCACATGCGGTTGCGTCGGTCCTGATCGATGGTCAGGCTGATGTCCTTGTAAAGTGGCAAATGCTGAAACCCGTCGTCCATCAGGAGCACGGCGTTCGGAAAGTGCTGCTCCGCCAGTTGGGCGGCGAGGACGCGGCGACGACCGACGATCAGCGGAGGACAGTCGGCGATTTCCTCGCGAAACAGTGCCGCCTCATCCCCCCATTCGGCTGCCGACAAACGCCCCTCGGGTGCGATTTCAGCGGCGGCAGAGTGCGGGCTTCCGTAGCCGCTGCACGAGATCACCACTTCCCTTCCCAGCCGTCGCAGAACCTCCACGAGGTGCATGGTGAGGGGCGTCTTGCCGGTGCCGCCGACGGTTAGGTTGCCGACGCAGATGACCGGAATCGAGGCCCGATAGGGCTTCTTAAGGCCGAGTTGGTAGGTCGCGAGATAGGCCGTCCACCCGAGTGCATAGAGTGCGGACAGCGGGGACAGCATCAAATGGGCAGCCGGAGGCTGGTTCTCCCACGACTGGCCCCAATTCATGCTCAGCGTGCGCTCGGCGACATGACCGCGCGCAAGGCACCGAGGATCAGCATGCCGTCTTGCGAGCCGAGCAGGGCCTTGGTCGCCCGCTCTGGGTGGGGCATCAGGCCGAGGACGTTGCCCGCCTCATTGACGACTCCCGCGATGTCGGCAGTCGCCCCGTTGGGGTTGGCTGCCTCGCCGCGCGAGCCGTCTGGATTCACATAGCGGAGCGCGACTCGGCCCTCACTCTCAAGTGCCCGCAGCGTGTCGTCGTCGCAGATATAGCGCCCCTCGCCGTGGGCGATGGGTATTTCGAGAATTCGGTCGACGCCACGCGTCCACAGGCTGTCTTTGGCTTCGGCGCGAAGATAGACATTGCGGCACACAAACTTCTCGGAGGCGTTTAGAAGCAACGCACCGGGTAGCAGGCCCGCTTCACAAAGCACCTGGAAACCGTTGCAGACACCGATAACCGGCATTCCCCGCTCGGCTTCGACTCGAACTGCATCCAGAATCGGCGCGCGCGAAGCGATGGCTCCACAGCGCAGGTAGTCCCCGTACGAGAACCCGCCGGGAAGGAAGACTGCATCAAACCCCTGGAGTGACGTCTCCTCGTACCACACGTAGTCAGCGCGAACCCCCACGTCGTCGCGAAGAGCGAAGAGGGCGTCTTGATCGCAGTTCGAGCCCGGAAACCGAAGGACCGCAACCCTCATCCGACGACCTCATAGCGGTAGTCCTCGATCACCGGGTTCGAAAGGAGCTTCTCGCACATCTCCTTGATCCGCGCGTCGTCAACCTGCTCGACCTGGAGCACAATCTCCTTCCCGATCCGCGCATCGGTGACCTCGCCGTAGCCGAGTTTGGTCAGCGAAGCGGCAACCGTGCGACCGGCGGAATCGAGGAGCGACGGCTTCAGCGTCACGTGTACGCGAACGGTGGGCATGGCTCTATTGTGACACCTGCGACTCCTCCTCACTCCCGTGAGGAGGACCTTCACCGCGAGGCACGAGCGCGTGAAGAGGAGGAGTAATATTTCGGGCAATTGACGAGTTCTTGCGGGTCCGCCTCTTCTCCTCCGCCGCGAACGCCTGTGGAAAATTTGCCAACAAGAGGGCGAAGGAGAGGGGAGCCGGAGGTAAAGTCCGTCTATGACACCTGTGACGGATCCGACTCAAGAAATCGAAGCCCTGACCCGCCAGATCATGGAGCTGAAGGAGAAGCTCAAAGAGGCGCAGCGCAATTTTCCACGCGAGGAAATCCGGGACTACTCCTTCCAGAACTGGGATGGCGGAACGACATCGCTATCGGAGCTTTTCGGTGACCGTACCGACCTGCTCGTCGTGCACAACATGGGCAAGGGTTGCGTGTATTGCACGCTTTGGGCTGATGGTCTCAATGGCCTTATCAGGCCGCTTGAGGATCGGGCGGCGTTTGTGGTGGTTTCGCCGAATGATCCGGCGACGCAGAAGCAGTTCGCGGCGTCGCGGGGTTGGAAGTTCCGCATGGTGAGCAGCGAAGGTGACACGTTTACGGGCGATATGGGATTCTGGAACGAGTCGGACGGCTATTGGCCAGGCGTTTCGGCGTTTACGAAGACACCGGATGGCAAGATCTACCGGACCGGTAAGTCCTTCTTCGGCCCCGGCGACGACTTCTGTGCGGCGTGGCCGTTGTTCGATCTGCTTGCGGATGGCGTGAATGACTGGGAACCGAAGTACGAGTATTAATGTGGCCGGGAACGTCGGCACGAACCATCCGACGGCTACCAAGACCAATGACTAAAGGGTGGGTAGGCGTCGGATGGTTCGTGCCGACGTTCCCGTCAAGCCACTCACTGCGTTAACGAAACATAAATCGTCCGCGCGGTAATCAGCCGACCTCTTGCATCATAGGCTTCGAACGTCAGCTTATGATCGCCAACTCCAAGGTCGCTGGGGTCGATTTCGCTTTCCCAGAACGTCTTCTTGTTCACGACGTTAACGACTTTCCCATCGACCAACGCACGAACGAATGATCGTTCGTTGCCAGCCGGGAGCCAGGCGCTGACGAGGACGCGGCCTTTGATAATTGCACCATCGTTGAGTGGTAAGCGACCAGTTTCCTTTGCCTTCTCTTCGGCTGACTTGGGTGGTTTGGGGCGGGCGATGTCGGTTTTGCCGAGATAGTAGTTGGAGGATATCGCGTTCTGGTAGGCGGCGAGAACTCGCTTATCCCCGGTCACGGTGTAGTTGTTATTTTGCCGGTGCGACACGAGCAGGTTGTTGCTGTTGAAGTAATTGACCGCTTTGACGCGAGGGTACTTTGTCGGCAACGCCGAATATAGTTCACGAATATTGCTGATCGCGAAGTCGATGACGGGGCGGTTTTCGAGGGCAGAGTAATGGGTGGTCGCGTACTCGCCGATCATGATCGGTTTGCGCTTGGAATACTTGCGATAAATGTCGTCGAGCATCTCCGTGGGCTCCACATGATGCGCGGGCATATCAGGGTCTTGGTTGAAGTACGTCACGTTGTACATATTCACCCCAACCCAATCCACCCACTCATCGCCCGGGTAATAGTCATCAATGTTGCCGCGCGGTGTCGTGTAAGGGCACCACACCATCGCGACATTCTCGGCTCGGTCACGCATCGTCTCGGCGACGAGTCTCCACTTCTCCTTGTAGAGCGCTGGATTGCCATTGTAGTTGGTCCAATCGCCGTTCATCTCGCTGGCAAATCGCAGGAAGATTGGAACTCCGGCTTGGGCAAGGTCATCGGCTAACTGCTGAAGATACGCGTCATCCTGCACCTTCCCTAACCCGTCATTCGGTTCCAAGGCAATGTGAACAAGTTTGCCTCGATTCGCCAGCGTGTTCACCCAGTCCTTGGGCAGTTTTCGGCCATAGCCGAGATAGAAGAAGTACATCGCGTGCTCCTTCCCTACCAGCCCCTCGAATTCCTCGGGAAGCTTGCGCTTATTGCCCGACGAATCAACCATCACTTTGGTGAGTTTCGGATCGAGTTCGATGTACGCGCCGAGATAACAGCCGACCGCGGGTTCGAACTTGGCAAGGCCGGTCTTCGGAGGCTTGGGCGGTGGCTTCGGGGCAGCGGTATAGAACAGCTTAAGCTCAATACGGCTGGCAACCTGCCGGTTTCCCCCTGTACCGCTGGCGTCCCGCCGGCTCCCCTCCGACTCGAACCAGGTTGACGGTAGGACCAGGGGAGACCGGCGGGACGCCGGCGGTACAGGGCTAGCGTGCGACGCGACGGCGCAGAGCACCAGAAGGAGTCCCAGAAGTGCCCGTCGCATCGACTCAGCGTACCCGGCGGACGCGGTATCCTCTAGGCTCATTGGAGGCACTGGTTGGCAATTCTCGTCGATAAAAATACGAAGGTCGTGGTGGCTGGTATGACGGGCCGTGAGGGCTCGTTCCACACCCAGCAGATGATCGAATATGGGACGCAGGTCGTGGCGGGAGTCACGCCCGGCAAGGGCGGCCAGGAACTTCACGGCGTGCCGATCTTCGACACGATGCAGGAGGCGGCCTGGGCAGGGGCCAATGCGGCGCTCATCTTCGTACCCGCTCCCTTCGCGGCAGATTCCGTCATCGAAGCCGAGGAAGCCGGAATTCCCTTCATCTGCCTCATCACCGAGGGCCTGCCGATTCTGGATAGCCTTAAAACGGTCAATCGACTGGCCGCCCAGGGCCACTCCAGGCTGCTCGGCGGCAACTGCGCGGGAATCATCACGCCCGGCCAATGCAAGATGGGAATCATGCCGGGGCACATCTTCGCGCCGGGCCCGATCGGCTTGGTCAGCCGCAGCGGAACCTTGACCTATGAAGTCGTCTGGGAGCTGACCCGCGCGGGACTCGGGCAGAGCACCTGCGTCGGAATCGGCGGCGATCCGCTGCCCGGAACGCGCTTCAAGGAAGTTCTAGAGATGTTCGAGAATGACCCTGAGACCACGGCAGTCGTCATGATCGGCGAGATTGGCGGTTCGGACGAGGAAGAGGGCGCGGCATACATCAAACACATGACCAAGCCCGTCGTCTCGTTCATCAGCGGTCGCACGGCCCCTCCCGGCAAGCGCATGGGCCACGCCGGTGCGATCATCTCGGGTGGAAAGGGTACACCGGAGTCGAAGGTCTCAGCGCTGCTCGAAGCGGGGGCCGCTGTTGCCGACAAGACGCATGAGATTCCGGGCCTGGTGAAGTCTGCGCTGGAAAAGGTCTCGGTAACCGCTTAGTCCTTCTTCAGAGTCACAACCACGGCCGAACCTGCCCATCGGGCCGGTTCGGCCGAAATGTTCTTGGGCCACGAGACTTTGATCTTCACCGGCACGAGCCCGGCTTGCTTGGCGGCTCCCTCTTGGCTGACGCTGCTCCAATGCGGCGCGGCGCCAATCGACTCAATCGTACCAACCAGCGTCAATTCGCCGAGAGAAACCGAAACGGGACCACCCACACGCAGGTCCGAAGCGGCCTCAGGGCTAAAGCTGGCCTGAACCCAAAGCGCATCGCTGAGGAGGATGCGCAGAATTTCCTGGTTGGGGGCAACCTTCGTATCGGTCTGGGCAACTTGTCTCCAGACGACTCCGGTGCTCGGTGCCGCGAGCTTCTCACCGGCCTGATCCTCGACGATTTCTTCGGGAACGAACGGCTTCAGCGGCTGATTCCCGATGGATCCGCTTGGGTTCTTGGTTCGCACAACCCGGCTGATCGTTCGCGGAGCTTGGCGAAGGCGGGCGACTTCTTGCTCGGCAGCCCTGATCTCGGCTTCCAGTTGTTTCTGCCGCGCGGAAGGCTCGGCGCGATCAGGCACGCTTGAGGTGGCGGCTGGCTGTTCGGCGCGGTTTCTTGCCTCAGCAAGCTCTTCTCTCGCCCGGGCCAGCTTTCTCTCGGCGCTACGCACCTCACTCTCTGCCCGTTCGTACTCGCCCTGGGCGCGATCTACTTCCCTCTTTGCTACTGCACCTTCGGAATACAGATAGGTCGCTTTGTCGAGTGCCTTCTTCGCAGTTCCTGATACGGACTCGGCGGCGCTCACCTCGGACTCAGCAGAACTCACGGCTTGCTGATAGCTTCCCAAATCGACCGGGGCACTCATTGCGGGTTCGGCTTGCGCTGAGGGGTTGGACATGCGGATCGATCTGAGTTCGGAGCGCAGGGACTCCAGACGCGCTTTCGCGGCCGCCAAACGATCCTCGATTCCGCGATTCGGCAAGACGATCGCACGAGAGAGGGTTCCGCTCAGCCCGAACGGGAGGGGCGCGGGTGCGGTGACTTGGGCTTCGCTGCTCACCGGCTCCAGCATCGCGATGGGCTCTCCGGCGCTGATCGGCGTGCCTATCGCTAACGGCTCGGTTCGGAGGACGCCAGCTTCAGGGGTACGTACGATCACGAGGGTGCCGTCGATCACTGCGGACGCCGATTGAATGCGAGATTCTCGACCCAATCGTCCTACGGCGATCGCTCCACCAGCAAGGGTCACACCGAGCAAGGAGAGGGTTACAGCGCGGGACAACTTCATCTAGTCGGTCCTACGGGTTGAAAACAACGAGCGTTACGTGCGCCCCGGGACCAGAATGCTTGTACACTAACCTCAGACACCATGCGCGCCGTCACTCAGCACCGATACGAATTGCCCAAGACCTACCTCACCGAAGGGATGTCGGCGGAGGAAATTGGTCTGCTGCAGGAGATTGCCGAACTGAGGTCGTATGCGCCGGGCGACAAGATCATTCGCCACCGCGACACCGATTCCGACCTCATGGTGCTGCTCAATGGCCGGGCGCAGATCGTGTCTCACATCGGCGATCCGCTGGCTGAAATCGGTGAGGGACAGGTTTTTGGCGAAATCGCATTGATCGACCGGCGACCGCGAAGTGCGAATGTCGTCGCGATCAGTGACGCCGACGTCATCGTCATCCTTGGCGAACCCCTCCAATCCCTCATTGAGGCCCACCCGGCCCTGGGATGCAAGCTCATGACGAATCTGAGCCGGGTGATGTGCGAGCGGCTTCGGAAGCTGAACAACCAGCTCGGGACGTTGCTTGCACTTGCTAACTGACGACTTTTCAAACACCGTCGACGATCCCTGGGCGCGCGTTGACGGCTGGGGTGCCTTTGAGAGTGACATCCGACGCGCGCGAGAGTTTTGCGGCTGTTCTGGAATTCTCGCGACAATCGCAAGTCCGCGCCCCCTCCCTGTCCCTCCCCCGAGACGGGGGAGGGGACTCACTTGAACGACTGCCGCATCACGACAGACGGTCTCTTCTGGGATTTCCAAAGTTGTCGCACCTCATTTCTTCCACTTGGCGGGATCCCAGAAATCGGCCGTTCGTTTAACAGAGGCGATCATCGTGTCCATGCCTTTGCGCAAGCTCTGCGGCGAAAAGTCGCGCGCGTCGACGGGGTTGTTGAGGTAGAAGCGCATCAATTTGGGGTGCCAGGAGTAACTCATCGGCATGATGGCGTCGTTTTCGGTCATGAGGCCTTGAAAGGCCTCTTTGGGCACCTTCGCGACATCGTCGGTGCTGCCGAGATTCATGACGAGCCAGGCAATCCGGCCGCTAGGACTGATTGAGGCGGTCATCGAGTACTTCCAGCCGTCATCCGAACTCCAGGCGACATCGTACATGGGCGCTCCATCGGTGGACTTGGATTCCTTGACCTCGTAGCCCAAATTGGAAAGCGCTGTTCTCAAATCCTCGGGTTTCAGGGTTGTCTGGCTTCCGGTTTGGCCGGAATTGGCGACCGTGCTCGCGCCAACGAGGAGCAGTGCCATCGAAGTGGTGACAAATCGTCTCATGAATTTCCCTCCTGCAAGATTGCGTCAACCACCATTATGGGCGTCGCGGGCCGATTTCTTGGATTTAGTGGGGAAAACTGTGTCTATTATTCCTGAGACACCTAGCAAGAATGTCAGTAAGAAATGGCCGTTTACTTATACTTATGCGCAGATGCTTGCCAGTTATTCACCGGCTTGTGTGGAAAATTGCCATTTTGCCGGGTTCGGGTGTTGCTTTTGAGGGGGGTAGATCGTTGTTATAATAGATGGTACCAAGAACCTAGACTCTCGACAGCGGTTCGACCGTGGCAGAAGAGAAGGGCTTGGAAAGAACTAGCGGGAACGTGCTTTGCTCTCCTTTCAGCGTTCCCGCGTTTTTTTGCCTGAAAGCAGCGTCTAGAGGCTGTCTAACCCGAATCAGGCGTTCCCGGCAAAAGAATCAGGGCAAACTTCGTCCGCCGCCACCGAGCGATTTTCGGGCGACGATTCCGTAGACGATCAGACCAATGGCAGCAACGACGGCCAATGGCCAAAGCCAGCCGATGATCGCGCGGATCAAATTGACGACGATGAGCAGGGCGATCACGCCGCCGAGGAGATAGAAGCCAAGTTTCGCGGGGTTCGACATGGATAGCTCCTTACCGGTTCTGAACTTCAGCATACACGCTTTTACGCGCTTTGGTCGGATGTGGAGAAATCAGTAGGACCTTTGCCGCCAACATTGCCCGGGTGGTCGCAACCGGAGCCCCGTGGTCAACGCTTGGACGTCAGGAATGGCTCTCACTCTGCCACTGGATCGTACGGCGGCAAACGGATTGGCGGACTACAATGAAGCACGATGCTCGTCTCGCTCCTTGTCGCCATGCTGTCGAACCAGAACCCCCAACCCGTGCCGTCGCCGCGCCAATTGGCCTGGCACCAGATGGAGACCTATGCCTTCGTCCACTTCGGTCCCAACACGTTCACGAACAAAGAGTGGGGTGAGGGGAAAGAAGACCCGAAGGTATTCAATCCGACTGCGCTGGACTGCCGACAATGGGTAAAGACCTTCAAGGCGGCCGGCCTCAAGGGCGTAATCATCACCGCCAAGCACCACGATGGTTTCTGCCTTTGGCCGAGTCAGTATTCGACCCATACGGTTGCTCAAAGTGATTGGAAAGGCGGTAAGGGCGATGTCTTGCGTGAACTCTCCGATGCCTGCAAAGCCGAGGGGCTCAAGATGGGCGTTTACCTCTCGCCCTGGGATCGCAACCACCCGAGCTACGGTTCCCGCGAGTACAACCAGGTATTCGCCCGTATGCTCAAGGAAGTCCTGACCCAATATGGCCCGATCTTTGAAGTCTGGTTCGACGGCGCGAACGGTGAAGGCCCCAACGGAAAGAAGCAGCTTTACGACTGGACCCTTTTCATCGACACCGTCCGCAAGTTCCAGCCGAACGCAGTCATATTCAGCGACGCAGGGCCTGACGTCCGTTGGGTCGGCAACGAGTCGGGCTACAGTGCCGAGACATGCTGGGCAATTGTCGATGGGAAGCGCTACGTCGTGGCAACCCCGCTCTACAAAGAACTCGCCGAAGGGCAGCGCAATGGCGACGTCTGGCGTCCCGCCGAGTGCGATGTTTCGATCCGACCGGGCTGGTTCTGGCGCGAAAGTGAGAACGACAAGGTCAAGACACCGGCTCAGCTTGAAGAGCTGTACTACCGAAGCGTCGGCCAGAACGCCAGCTTCCTCCTCAACGTCCCTCCCGACACGCGCGGCCTCATTCACGAGAACGACGTGAAAGCCCTTTTCGGCTGGCGGAAGAAGCTCGCGGCCACCTTTGACGAGGACCTGGCAAAGGGCAAGAAGATCGAACTCGTCGCCAAGAACACGGTACGAGCCTGGTTTTTCAACCTGGACATGGGTGCGAAGAAGACCTTTGACCGAGTGGTGTTAAGCGAGGACATCGCGAAGGGTCAGCGGGTCGCGATGTTCAAGGTCTACGCCGACGACAAGGAGATCGCCGAGGGGACGACCATTGGGGCCAAACGCATCCTCAAGGTTCCGACCACTTCCGCCCAGAAGATCAGCGTCATGATTGGAGACTCGCGCCCGGCTCCGCTCGTGTCGCGAATCAGCATTTACGCCTCGCCCGACATCCTGGCCGACGAACTCGCGCGGATGGTGGAAAAGGACCAGAAAGCTCGAAACGCCCTGAATCTACTGTCGAACAAACCCGATATCGCCGCCATCGAGGAGATGGAGAAGATCGACAAGACCAATCTCGTCCGGATGAAGGAGATCGTCGCCAAGTACGGCGTCCCGAGCAAAACACTCGTCGGCGAAAAAGGCGCGCAAAACGCCTTCCTCCTCATCCAGCATTCCGACTCCGACCCTGCGTTCCAAGCCAAGTGCCTCAAGCTGATGGAGCCCATGTTGATGGAGGGAGAGGTGCGCAAGCAGGACTTTGCCCTCCTTACCGACCGCGTCCTTCGCGCTCAAGGCAAGCCCCAGCGCTACGGCTCACAGCTCACCGTGCTTGACGGCAAGTTCGTGATGCAGCCGACCGAGGACCCCGAGACGTTGGACCAGCGCCGCGCAGAGATGAACCTCCTGCCGATGGCGCGGTACATCGAATTCGCGACCGAGATGAACCAGGGCAAACAGCCGCCCGCCATCGACGATGAGACCAAAGCGCAGAAAGACAAGCGCATGGCCTGGTTCCGTGAGGCACGGTTCGGCATGTTCATCCACTGGGGGCTCTACGCGGTCCCAGGAGGCGTTTGGAACGGTAAGAACATTCCCGGCGCGGGTGAGTGGATTCTCAACAGCGCGCAGATCAAGGTCAAGGACTACGAACCACTCCTCGGCCAATTCAACCCCGTCAAATTCGACGCCAAGATGTGGGTGCAAATCGCTAAAGACGCCGGGATGAAGTACATCGTCATCACCAGCAAGCACCACGAGGGGTTTGGGTTGTGGGACTCGAAGTTCACCGAGTGGGACGTGATGGGGACGCCCTTCAAGCGCGACATCCTCGCCGAACTCGCGAAGGCCTGCACTGAAGGCGGCATCAAGCTCTGCTTCTACCACTCGATCATGGACTGGCATCATCCCGACTATCTGCCTCGCCGCTCGTGGGACCCTCGACCGGACATCAAGCCCGACTTCGGGCGCTACGTCGCCTACATGAAAGGTCAACTGGGAGAGTTGCTGACCAAGTACGGCAATATCGGCATCCTGTGGTTCGACGGCGAGTGGGAGGCGACTTGGACCCACGATCAGGGCAAGGACCTCTACCGCTACATCCGAATGCTCCAGCCCGACATCATCGTCAACAACCGCGTCGACAAAGGCCGCGCAGGAATGGCGGGAATGAGCGAGGCGGGATTCGCAGGCGACTACGGCACGCCCGAGCAAGAAATCCCCGCGTCAGGCCTTCCCGGCGTCGATTGGGAGTCGTGCATGACCATGAACGACACCTGGGGCTTCCATCAGAACGACCACAACTGGAAGTCGGCCGACACCCTCATCAAGAACCTCGTGGACTGCGCATCCAAGGGCGGCAACTACCTGCTCAATGTCGGACCGACCCCTCTCGGCGAGATTCCCGAACCGAGCATCGAGCGGCTCGCCAAGGTTGGCGAGTGGATGCGTGTGAACAGCAAGGTGATCTATGGCACTCATGCCGGACCGTTTGCGAAGCCGCTTGCCTGGGGTCGCGCAACCCAAACTCCCGGCAAGCTGAATCTGTTCGTGTTTGATAAAAGCCTGTCCAAGTTGGATATGCCTGGTTTGGAGGGCAAGCTGCTGCGCGCCGCACCGCTTGGCAACCCGTCGAAAGGGCTCGCCGTCACGAAAACCGAAGAGGGCTGGGTCATCGATTTGGGTGACTGGAAGCCGGTGGAAGACGTGCCCGTCATCGTCGTCGAAGTCGAGGGCACGCTCAAAGCGGTGTCGATCCCGGTACGTCCGAACCGCGAAGGCCAAGTACTGTTCGAAGCCATCGAAGCCACCACCCACGGCGGTGCACGTTACGAAAGCGATAAAAATTGCATTGGCTACTGGACCAACGCCAGCGACTTCGTGGAATGGGACGTCAAGCTGCCCGCTGGCAAATACCGCATCACGGTTGAGTATGCCTGTGAGCCCGGTTCGGAAGGCAGTACTGTCGTCATCGGGCTGGACGACGCCTCGGTCGACTTCACCGTTGCTGCGACCAAGGGATGGAGCGACTTCGTCATGAAAGACGTCGGCGAGTTCGGCATCCCGTCGGCCCGCACCGCCAAGCTCACGGTCAAGGCGAAATCCAAGCCCGGACTCGCGGTCATGAATCTGCGACGGGTCACGCTCTCGCCACTGAAATGACGCCCGAAATGCTCAGTTGGCTGAAAGACATCGCCATCGTGGCGGGCAGCGTCATCGCGCTGGTGACGTTCTTCACCGGCGCGATTGAGTACGCGCGCCAGGGCCATCAGGCGCGCGCTCAGCACTTCGTCCAGATGCGAAGGCGCTTCCTCGAAACGCCGCAATACCGCGAAATCCTCGACCTCCTCGCCACCGACGACCCCGCCCTGCGTACGGTCTCGATCCAGGAGAAGCGCAACTTCGTCGGCTTTTTGGAGGAGGTCGCGCTCATGGTCAACAGCCGAATCATTCGCCGCGAAGTCGCGCATTACATGTTCGGCTACTACGTGATCCTGTGCCAGAAGAGCCAGAACTTCTGGGTCGGCTTGGACCGCGACAGCGTGTATTGGAGCGTCTTCCGTCGCTTCGCCGCCGACATGCAATCCCTCGGCGAGCGGGGCTCGGAGCCGCCGAAGAGCCTCCGATTCTGACTCGGTATCGTAGGTAAGCTGGCGTCTGAGGTGCTTTATGAGTTTAGTTCGGCTTGGTGTCATTTCTGTGCTTGTCTTGATCTCGGTGGCAGCTCCGACGAGCACCCAGAAGCGGACGACCGTTCAGGAGATCGTGGCGGCGAAGTTGCCCGCGTTGGGCCATCGAAACTGGATCGTCGTAGCGGACTCTGCCTATCCGCTTCAAACCGCGCCGGGCATTGAGACCATAACGGTTGGCGAGGGACAACTTTCGGCGGTTAAACAGGCTTTGGCGGCACTGAGCAAAGCAAAACACGTTCGGCCCGTCATTTATGTCGATTCAGAGTTGGAATATGTCCCTGAATCAACCGTCGCGGGTATCAGTCGCTTTCGTAAGGATCTGCGCCAAGTCCTTAAGGGCAAGCCCGTGGAACACCTGCTCCACGAAGACATCATTGCAAAGCTCGACGAAGCGGGAAAGACGTTCAAGGTCCTCCTCATTAAGACTCCTCATACCATGCCCTACACATCGGTGTTCTTTCAGCTCGAGTGTGGCTATTGGTCAGCGGATGCTGAGCAGAAGCTTCGAGAGGCCATGAAGGACAAGTCCGGTGGCTAAGATCAGCCGCAGAGAGTTGCTTAAAACAAGCGGAACCTATGTTGCCGTAGGGAGTCTAGGTGTGGCCACATTAGCAGAATCATCCGAATCTGACACCCGACTTACACTAAAACAACTTCTGGATCGTGGTCACCCCGAAGTCTACTCGGGCCAAGAGCTACAGTTTATCGGGATGCCGGTTGGCGGGCTGTTTGCGGGAACCGTCTACTTGGGTGGGGATGGACAATTATGGAATTGGGACATCTTTAACCAAGAGCGACTGGGATGTGTTGAGCGCGAACCCACGGTCTTCTTGGGCGACACCTTAAACGCGATGGGCGGCGCCAACTATGTCGATCCCGTTCGCCAGAAGTCGCCTTTCTTCCAGCAATTCCAGTTGATCGTGGAAGGGGAAAAGCCGAAGGTCGTGCGATTTGGCGACATTCGATTTCGTGGCGAGTATCCAATTGGACGGGTCGCTTATGCGCAGGCTGATGCGGACGTTGAAATGACGTTGGAAGCAATGTCCCCATTCTGCCCTCTTAATGTCGAGTCGTCTTCCTATCCGGCGACGACGATGACCTTTCAAGTCAAGAATGTCGGAGAGAAACCGCTTGATTTGAGGCTGCAGTACGTTCTTGACAACCCTGTACTTTGCTACTCAAAGCGGTCACGCTCCGACTTTGATCTCGCAGCATCGGGGACACCTGGTAACGGTTTGCTCTTTAGTGCCACGCCAAAGCCGATCCAATCTACCCGGGACGATATCCTCTTTGAGAATTGGTCATCGGGCACTTATGGGCAATGGGTTAAGACAGGTACCGCACTCGGAGATGCCCCTCAGCGAGTTGCGAACCTTCCCACTTACATGGGCCCGGTAAAAGCAGAAACCGAGTTCGTGGTCAACACCCACCAAACCCGCAACGGCGAGGACGTCGTCGCAGGCGACGCCCATACGGGTACCCTGACCTCCACACCGTTCGTCATCCAGCGTAACTACATTAACTTAAGAGTTGGTGGAGGAGGCCACGCTGGGCAAACCTGTGTTAACTTACTTATCGGTGGAAAGGTGGTCCGAACCGTCACGGGGCGCAACAGTAACGCGATGAACTGGGAGTCTTGGCTTGTCTCCGAGCTAGAGGGCAAGGAAGCGGTGCTACAAGTCGTCGATAATTACACAGGTGGCTGGGGTCAGATCTCGCTTGGAGAAATCGTCTTTTCGGACAAGCCCTGTTCATCAGCACCCTTGCAGAGCCTGCAAGACCATGGTTCGTTCTGCGTGCAATTGGTTAACGGTGCAAATCATGTGCAGGCGAAGAACGAGAAAGCCGAAATGGGTCGCCGATTTCGATTGGAGCCGGGCAAATCTCAAGAAGTAACTTTCGTGGTTGCTTGGCACTTTCCGAACTGCGCATCGAACCTCCCCGGAAAACGCCATTGGTACGCCTCGAAGTGGAAAGATGCCGCAGAGGTTGCAAGCGACTTGATCTCGAAGTGGTCTGATTTGCGCGATATCACACGGGCGTGGAATCGCACTTGGTATGATTCCACCCTACCTTACTGGTTCCTTGACCGCACCTTTATCAACACTTCCATTCTCGCAACCACCACCTGCTATCGCCTCGACAAGGGGCGCTTCTACTTTTGGGAGGGCGTGGGCTGCTGCGCAGGAACGTGCACGCACGTTTGGGGATATGCGCAAGCTATTGGCCGGGTCTTTCCCGAAGTCGAGCGCTATCTTCGAAGCGAGATTGATTTCGGTCTGGCTTATCGAAAGGAAACCGGCGCAATCGACTACCGGGCTGAGTACCACCAAACGGTCGCTCACGACGGCCAGGCAAGCTGCATTTTGCGAGCCTATCGCGAACACCAGATGTCACAAGATGACCGATTCCTGCGCAGCATTTGGCCGCAGGTTAAGGGTGCGATGGAGTATCTTATCAAGCAAGATGTCAATGGCGATGGCATACTCGACGGTGCTCAGTACAATACGCTCGACACGGCTTGGTACGGTGAGATTGCGTGGATATCTTCACTTTACGTGGCTGCCCTTCGGGCTGCAGCTGCCATGGCTACTGAATTAGGCGACGCTGAATTTGGAAAGACATGCGCGGCACTCGCCGAGAGCGGGTCGACGAAGCTCGTTGCGGACTTGTTCAACGGCGAGTACTTCATCAACCATGCAGACCCTGCACATCCCGAGGCAAACAATACGCGAACCGGTTGCCATATTGATCAACTCTATGGTCAAGCATGGGCACACCAAGTTGGATTGCCGCGCGTCGTGCCCGCGAAGGAGAGCCGCATTGGGTTGAAATCACTCTTCAAATACAACTTCGTCGAGGATGTGTGGGAATATCGCCGTAGAAACCGCGACATTCCGGGCGGAAGATGGTACGCGACACCGGGTGAACCCGGGCTCATCATGTGCAGTTTTCCCAAAGGCGGGGCGGCGGCCTCGATTGGCAAGAGTGCGGACGCTTGGGCTGTCGGCTATTTCAACGAGTGCATGTCGGGTTTTGAGTATCAGGCCGCGGCGCACATGATCGCCGAAGGGCTCGTTGAAGAAGGACTGAGAGTTGTTCATGCGATACACGCGCGGTATCACCCCAGCAAGCGGAATCCATACAATGAGATTGAATGCAGCGATCACTATGGCCGGGCCATGGCATCTTATGGCTGCTTCGTCTCGGCATGCGGGTTCTCAGTAAACGGTCCTAAGGGCACGATGTCGTTTTCGCCAAAGGTCTCGCCGCAAAGGTTCCGATGCGCCTTCATCAACGAACGAGGATGGGGGACCTTTGAACGGGATGCCAAGGGTGAAAAGGTTCAATACGTGTTCAAGGAGGGTCAGCTCGCATGAAGGGGATCTCCAGCCTCGGACTCCTCCGTCCGACGGTTTGGCGAGCGAGGGCCGCAGCCGTTGACTACACTCGACTCTAAACTGGCCAAATTGACCCCGTTATCGCCGTTTGCGCCCTCGATGACCGGGGTGCAGCCCCGCGCCGCGAACCCGTCAGAAAAGGTGTGGAAAACTCTTGAAATTCTCGAAAATCGAAGAAACCGAGAGGATCATGCAGGGAACGCTTCACATATCTGGGGTTCGTTGCCATTTTCCGGCCTCCTTCATCCTCACCGCCGATAGGCCCGGTATGGAATAATCCACTTTCCTTGGGCGCTAGCCCTCGTAAACCTGCTATGTCGGACCAATACGCTTTAGACGATCACGATGATGAAATCCGCCTCCGAGAGGCCTGGGAACGGACGCTCAAGCGACTGAAAGAGGAGTCACCCAATGCCACATTCGAGAAATTCTACAAACCGCTGACCCCCGACATTCTCGACGAAGACACGGCCGTCATCCGCGCCCCCGGGCAGTTCGTGTACGAGTGGGTCAAGGAAAAGTACATCGGCAACCTGACGCGCGTCCTCAGCGACGAGCTCGGGATGCAGGTTCGCATCGACCTCCGGATGACCCCGCGCGAGAAGCCCGTGGCCGACCCGGCCGGGTCGATGGTCAGCCCGATGGCGACCCAGGAGGTCGGCCGTTTCCGCCCAATCGACAAGTACCGATTCGAGACGTTCATCACCGGCCAGAGCAACCGACTCGCATTTGCGGGAGCCAAAGCCGTCTCGTCCGAGCCCGGTGCCAAGTACAATCCGTTATTCATTTATGGGGCTTCCGGACTCGGAAAGACCCACCTGCTTCATTCGATCGCACGCAAAATCCAAGAGCGAGACCCGCAGTTCTCGCTCGTCTATGTCACGGCTCAGCAGTTCGCAGAGGACTTTGTTCACGCCCTCCAAACGAACCGCATCGACCAGTTCCGGCGCTCGCAGCGCAATGTCCACCTGTGGCTGGTGGACGACGTGCAGTTCATTGCGGGCAAAGACCGAACGCAGGAAGAAATCTTCCATACGTTCAATCACCTGCAGCAGACCGGCAAGCAAATCGTGCTCTGCTCCGACCGCCCTCCCCGCGAGCTATTCCTCATGGATGACCGGCTCCGGTCGCGATTCGAGTCGGGGCTTGTCGCCGACATCCAGCCCCCGGACACCGAACTCCGCTGCGCGATCTTGCTGAGCAAGGCCAAGCAGGAGGGGGTCGAGGTCAGCCACGAAGTGGCGATGATCCTTGCTGAGTCGGTGCCGGGCAACATCCGAATTCTGGAAGGAGCCCTAACCAAACTCGTCGCCCAAGCCAGCCTGGATGACGGGGTCATCAACGCCGAACTCGCGCGGATGATCGTCGAGAAGTACTACCAGAACGCGGGGCTTGCTCGGCCAAGCTTCAACCAGATCGTCGACGCGGTTGGCAAGCACTACAACATCCCGACCGAGGACATCAAGGGCATCTCCCGCAAGGCCCCCATCGCCCATGCCCGCCATATCGCGGTGTACGTCACGCGTGAAATTACGAAGGACTCGTGGAAGCACATCGGTGGCCTGTTCGGCGACCGCGACCACACGTCGATGATGCACGCCTACCAGAAGGTGAGCGAGCTCATGTCGCGTGACAAGGACCTCCAAGCGGCGATCAAGATGCTCATTCGCAACCTGTATCCCGAGGCCTGATGACCCCGATTCGGCCCGACCACCGTCTCGCCCTGTTCATGGAGGGGGCATTGGACGACTCGTCGGGCAAGATGGGGTTCGGGGTCTTGCGGTATTCGCCGAACCCGATTGCATGCGTGATCGACTCTCGATTTGCGGGTCGAGACGCGGCTGATGTCACCGGTATCCCACGCTCTGTTCCGGTGGTGGGAAGTGTGGATGAGGCGATCGCACTTGGGGCCCAGGTCGTCGTGCTGGGGATCGCGCCGGCAGGCGGTCTGATTCCCCCGGCATGGTATCCCGCCCTTGATCGTGCTGTCGAAGGTGGCTTGTCGCTCGTGAACGGTCTCCACGACCTGCTTGGTCCGCGCTACCGCCAACTCGTTCCAAGTCAGTTCGTATGGGATATTCGCCTGGAGCCTCCGGGAATCGGCGTCGGGAAGGGTGAGGCGCGCCTACTTCAGAACCGCCGGATCCTGATGATCGGTACGGACATGTCGGTGGGCAAGATGACGGCAGGGTTGGAGATCCAGAAGGAAGCCATTCGGCGGGGAATCAGTACAGCCTTCGTCGCAACCGGCCAGATCGGCATCACAATTACCGGAAAGGGTGTGCCGTTAGATGCGGTGCGAGTCGACTTCGCAAGCGGTGCCATCGAGCGTGAAGTCCTGGCTGCTAGAGCTGCCGACTGGATCATCATCGAGGGTCAGGGTTCGCTCTTGCATCCCGGCAGCACGGCCACGCTGCCCCTGATGCGCGGCTCGTGCCCGACCGACCTGATCCTCTGCCATCGTGCCGGGATGAAGACCTTGCAGCGCGCGAACTGGGTGAAGATCCCGGACCTGCGCGAATTCGCCGCGCTTTATGAGAACCTGGCGAGCGCGTGTGGGACTTATCCGCGACCTCGCACCGGTGGTATCGCGTTGATTACGGCTGGTCTTACGGACGACGAGGCCGCCCAGGCGGTCGCAGAAGTCGAGGCGGAGACGGGGCTTCCCGTGTGCGATCCGGTTCGGGATGGGGCTGGTAAGTTGGTGGACGCGATCAGCTCTAACTCACGCTAAGGACGCAAAGGTCCGCCACGGTTCCGCCTCGGCGTTCCGTTGCGTAAGATGCATCACCTGCCCGCGCCCCGGGGGGGGCGAGAGGTATAACCCAAGACCGGTATGAACGTTGTCGTCTTTGGCTGCGGGCGCACGGGCGCTATTCTCAGTCTTCAACTTGCCCACCTGGGCCATAACGTCACGATCATCGAACAGAACCCCGAGGCTCTGCGGCGGTTGGGCTATCGACATAACTGCCAAGTCGTCATCGGCAGCGGCATCGATGAGGACGTTCTGGAGCGGGCCAACCTCGCCCAGGCGGAGTGCTTCTTTGCCCTCACCCGAGGCGACAACAGCAACATCATGGCCTCGCAGATCGCCCGGCTCAAGTATAAGGTCCCCCGAATCTGCCTGCGCGTCGCCGACCCGAACCGGGCCGACGCCTACCGAAAGATGGGCTATTTCACCATCAACCCGAGCGCGCTGATCGCCGGAATGATGCGCGATTGGATTCAGGAGGGGGAGTACCTTCCCATCGACCAATACAACATCCTGCCCAAGGAGATGGAGCTCTAGATGTATCTCATCCTGGTTGGTGGCGGAAATGTTGGATTGCAACTTGCTAAGCGGCTGATCGCCCGTGAGCATGAGGTCTTGCTGCTTGAAAAAGACAGTCGCCAGGCACACAGGCTGGCGTCGGTGATCGGTGAGGAATGCGTCTACCTTGGCGATGGCTGCGAAGTGCGAACCCAGAAAGAGGCGGGCTTTGGCCGTGCCGACATCGTCTGCGCGGTCACCGGTGAAGACGAGGACAACCTCGTCATCTGCCAGATGGCCAAGGTCGTGTGGAACGTAGAGCGAGTCCTCGCCCGCGTCAACGACCCGTCCCATGAGGAGATTTTCCGCGAGATCGGCATCGACGACACCGTCAGCGCGACTGGCATCATTTTCTCACTGCTGGAGCAGCAGATCTCGATGGACGAGCTTATCCCGGTCGGCGCGCTAGGCAAGGGCAATATCGAAGTCGTCGAGGCCATGCTCAGCGCACGGTCGCCCGTCGTCGGCCTCAAGGTCCGCGACCTGACCCTCCCGCCTCAAACCAACTTGATTTGGCTGCTCCGTGAGGAGCATGGCTATGGGGTCAGTGGCGATACCGAGCTTCTTGCCGGAGACACCCTCGTGGGCCTCGTGCCGCGCGACCAAGCGCAACAGCTAAGAGACTTGCTCAGTCCGACGAAGGTTTCCTAATGTACTTTCGCCGTCCCGGCGATTCCCTGTCCAATCCAGGTTCCGCTCGGGGAATCGCCGGGACGGCGAAAGTACATTGGCTCTCGGCACCATACGCCCACG
>JAIBBE010000063.1 GCA_019694835.1 Fimbriimonadaceae bacterium
CACGGGCGGGACCGCTCACCATTGCTTCACGAAGACGGGAGGACACTTGGGTCAGGAGCCGCCCCCGCGGGCGGCCGATCCGGAGCAGGACACGGAGTCGAGCCTTGCGGATGGTGCCCAGGAGAGGGATAAAAAAACCAAGGAAAACACTAGGTTTTCCGAGGTGGGAAAGACGTATTGTCTCTCATATTATCTCACATCACTCTAATGAACTTTTCCACTTTCCGCGTATATTTTCCAGCAAAAAGCCGCCCGATTGGGCGGCTGCTTTAAGCGGCTCTGTCGGGATAATTTCCCGCCGTCTTTGAAGCTTGAGCGGACACGGTCGCTGCGTGCTCAAGCCAGTTTCGATACACGATGCTCTTCATCCGGTCTCGAAAGTAATGCTGTGCGTAGCGGTCAATCTCCTTGAGCGTTTGATGGCCGGTGACCGCCATCACCTGATGGGGCGTGCAACCTCTTTCAATCAGCCGACAGACGCACAACTTCCGCAAGCCGTGAAGAGAATAACCTTTCGGAATGCCCGCTTCGTCAAGCCATTCACGAGTCATGTTTCCGAAGCTTTGAGCAGAACCATAGGGAATGTCCCGATGGTCCTGTCGAATATACGTTAGTGTTCCCAAGATTCCTGCTGCACGAGCAGCTTCAATACTATCATGGAGTTCATCCACAACGGGAATGTAGGCGGTCTGGAAGGAGCCGCGACCGTCATCTCCCTTCGCTTGCCCGACGACAAGTGAACCATACGGCAAGCCGGGCTCGGGCGCGTTCCTGTGTCTCGGCCCAATTAGGCGGACATCCGAGCGCCGCTGGCCGGAATAGCTCGCCAAGTCGAAAACCAAGCGCGGCTTCGTGCCAAGAGGCCAGCGTCTACACATCATCTCCCAAATCTCGTCAGTCCACATTGCGTATCCGCCGCCCTTGACCGCCTCTCGCTCGACATCCTTTGCAAAATTATACGGCCAAAACCCCTGCTTCACAGCGAATTTCCCAAAGCCGCGCAGCCACTTAATCATATTGTTCTTCTGGCAGGAGCCCCTCACCTCGGTCTGGATTTCCGACATCATGGTTCGCGGGTTGACTCTCTCGACGCTCGTGGTGGTCACCTTCCGGTCCAGAAGAGTTTCGATGGCCCTGGAGTCAAAACGGGACATCGGCATCTCGCCGAATCGCCTGCTGCTCGGAGTGTCCTTCATCAAGGGCTGCTTCTTAATCCAATCGAACTGATTGCTGATGGCGGCCCGGTTCCTCCAGCCCTTGAACGTCGAGGTCTTCTCGAACAGGTCGAGCACATCGCCCACGGAACCGGCAGGCCACCCCGAAAGCCTCGTCTCGACGACGCAGGTGGGGCGGGCATGGGTAGTCGTGGTGACCTCGCACTTCACAACGCTGCCGGACCCAGGATACGGCGGAAGTCCCTGCATCAAACGCCCGTAAGCTTCTCGGAACCCTTCGCTTGCTGTCGAGTCGTTCAAGACACGGAATTTCGGATGACCCTTGCCAAGCCAGAAATACAGACGGGTCTTCCCATGCCTAGAAGGGAAATTATAAACATAGCGAAGACCCGTGTTTGTCTTTACGCCCTTGCCCATCAGAGATACCGCCACTCATTATCAGGGGAATTATTATCGTCTTCTTCGTCCCAAAAGGGAAGTTCGTGAAACAGTCGTTCTGCTTCGATGGCAGAGTAGAGTTTACGATTTCCTGCTCGCCGAGCGCGCGGCTTGAAGCGACGGTCGAGTTTAGCGAACTGATTTTGAGAGATGCCGTAGGCCCGCGCAATTTCCGCTTCCGAAAGACCCAAGACAAAAGCGCCTTGAGGCAAGGCGATGTTCTTCTTTGCCGTCGTCATTGCAATTATCTACACAAAATGAAATGGTGATGGAATGATACAGGAAGCGCAAAACCTCCCCGACAACGCAATCACCCTACCAACTCGCGCCGCGAGAGTCGAAATTCATTTTCTCGCACTGGTTGCGATTTGGCCGTCCACAACGGGCAGCAGTCGCGGCTGGACAAACCGGAAACATCTATGAGACGGCTAGGCGGCTGAAGGGCACCTCCCCGGCAACGCGATTCGTTCAGGAAGTTGGATGTTGGACCGAAGCTGCTCGGAGAAATTGACTGCCGTCGACCTCTTCTGCGGGGCTGGCGGACTCTCCGTTGGCCTGTCGGACGCGGGCTATGACGTGCTGTTCGCGAATGACATTGACCCTGCGAGTGGTCGCACATTCGAGCGCAACCATCCTGCTGCCGCTTTCCACCTCGGCGACATACACCAGGTATCGGCTTCAGCCATCCTCAAGAGGACCGGACTTCGAAAGGGGGAACTGGACCTTCTCGCGGGTGGTCCCCCGTGCCAAGGGTTCTCGGTGATGGGTGCGCGCCTTTTGGATGACCCCCGCAATGAACTGTTTCGGCAGTTCATTCGCATCGCTCGGGAGCTTCAGCCGCGTAGCATTCTGATTGAGAATGTTCCCGGCCTGATGAGCTTCAAGAACGGTGAGGCTCTGCGGCAAATTGCCGAAGCGTTCGAGTGGGCTGGCTATGGCTGCACAATTGCCGAGCTTCTCGCTGCGCAATACGGCGTCCCACAGATGCGGTGGCGCATGATTTTCGTGGGGTTTCGGAACGATTTGGGCGTGCCGCCTCATCATGGCGTTCCCAAGCCGACCCACGGCAAGCGCGGCATTGGGGAGCTTATCCCCAACTGCACGATTTCTGACGAGGACCAGATTGGCTTTCTGACGGCGTTCGACGCGATTTCCGACCTGCCGCCGGTAGCTGCTGGAGAAGAGAACCCTGACTACGTCGGCCCGCCCAGGTCCGAATTCCAAAGCAGAATGCGAGAGGGGGCCAGCGGGAAGCTTGCGAACCATTACGCGCCACGGCTGTCCCAGCAAAACCTCGCGAGAATTGCCCACCTCGAACCCGGACAGGATTGGCGTGACTTGCCGTTTGCTCTTCTTCCGCCTGGAATGCAGCGAGCCAAGAGAAAGGACCATACGCGGCGCTATAGCCGAATGCGGTGGGATGGCGTGCCCCGTTCGATAATCACACGATTTCGCGACCCCAAGAGCGGCGAATACACCCATCCAGAGCAGAGCCGGACAATCAGCATACGGGAAGCGGCCAGAATCCAATCATTTCCCGACAGGTTCGTTTTTGAGGGGGCATACTCGGAGCAGTATGACCAAGTCGGGAATGCTGTTCCTTGTGATTTGGGCCGTGCGTTAGGTCTTGAGATTAAGGCGTGCCTAGCGGGAACCGCAACGTTCAGATTAATAGACCCGTTCTCTCGTCGGAAGGCCCTGCGTCAGCCGACGTTGCCGCTCCTTTTGACTTGATGTCGACGCGCTGAAGGAAGCTTTCTCTCTGGTCGGCGCTTGCTCTGTGGTCGGCGGAAAGGGCCTTTGTGTATTCCTCGACAGTTGTTCTGACTATGTCCATCTGAACGAACTCAAGCTGGCCGTTCGTTAGCGTGTTTCCTGTATAGTCAAATGTGACAAATGTGATGTCCCAAGGCTCTTCATTTCCGCTTTGCTTAAAATTGACACGGCGCTTTAGATAGCGAAATGGCCTGTCCTGCATAACAACATAGAACGGAACGCCAATTGCCTTGAGAAAAGTGCCTTTGGTTGCGACCTGTAATCCAAGTCGCTTATAGATATTGGCCATGTTGACACCATACGCAACGGTGTCACGTCGCCCCTTTGTTTCTGCCTCTTTGCTGAAATATGCACGCCAGTTCACCGAGTCGCCGGAATACCAAGCGGCCCAAGCAGGTCCGACACCTCCCCCGCGAATGTCGATAGCCTGGGTTTCGATGGCTATCGCATCGACAATTCGCCCCCCTTCACGCCGAACCGCGACGTAGTCAAAGGAGGTTCGAGGGTCGGTGAGCACGACCTCGGGAACAAGCTCAACCTGTTGGGTGCCGTAGTGGTCGCTGATGGCCTGCGCGAGGGGAGCGCCATCAACACGGTGGTCGCAAACCGCATAAGTATATCGGCGACCTTCGTCATCAGCCGCCGCGTAGGTGACGGAGCAATATCCGAAGCGATACTGCCTGAATTTTTCACAAGAATTTCCCGCGAACGGACAGTGATGCCTTTCACGGTGCTCCTTTGCTTCTGGCGTTGTCGCAGATGCCGAGTAGCCGAAGGCTTCCACGATAGGGAATGGCTGTGCGGACTGCTCGGCCCTTCTCCTCGCCAACTCATCCCCCTTCGAATCACCCGGCAGGGACAACGGTGGGGCAAGATGGAGGGTGTCCGCAAGGCTATAGGGCTGCGGACACCAGAATTCCTAGTTCTAAAAGCGTCCGTTAGGGTATCTTTAAGTCAACGGACATACTATTCTTCGGACACAAGTTCTACGGACAGGAACTCCCACGTGAAAACTATCTTTTATGCCCGCGTAAGTTGTTCAGACCAGACCGTCGAACATCAGCGCGCTCAAGCCGAGGCGGCGGGTTTCAGGTTCGACGAGGTCATCACTGACCACGGCGTCTCTGGTGTCCACACACGTCTGATAGAGCGCCCGCAGGGTCGCCGCCTTTTCGACCTTTTACGGAAGGGGGATGTGCTGGTCTGCCGGTGGCTCGACCGGCTAGGCCGTGACTACCAGGACGTGTGTGACACGCTGCGCGAATTGATGCGCAGAGGCGTCGTCGTGAAGACCGTAATCAACGGGCTCGTTTTCGATGGGGCTGCTCATGACGTGATGCACGCAGCCGTCCGCGACGCGCTTATCGCTTTTATGGCGGCTATGGCTCAAGCCCAAGCGGAGGCGACAAAAGAGGCGCAGCGGGCGGGCATCGAGCACGCAAAGAGAAATGGGGCTTACCTGGGCCGGAAGCCGAGTTATGACCGTCAGACGTTCGATTTAGCCCGCGCGCTGCTGCTGGACCAGAACTACGGGGCAACAGAAGTCTCCCGCGCTACGGGTCTCTCTCGCCAGACGCTTTACCGAATCAAGGCAGACCCCAAGTCAGCCGAGAGCGCGCTTCAGGCGTGGGGGATGTGAGCATCATGAGCCTCCCTGAATGGGAAGAGGTGGCTGCCCCCCTCGCGGAACTGCTCGGTGACCTCGACCGCGACGAAGGTCGTTGGAACGATGCAGACCCCGACAATTTTGTGGTTGTCACCAACCATGGGCGACTTACCCTTCCATCGGGTGCGGTCTGCTTTGAGCTTCACGTTGAGCGGCCAGCAGCATTCCTCATCGTCTTCTACCTAGAAGAGGGCACGCCGCACTTTCGAGTGGAGGATGCGATGGGCGATCTCGACGCTGCGCGCTCGTATCTTGAGAAGGTTGGCGCAGTGGGAGCCTCGTTCGTTGGCAAAGGCAGTCCGCGATGAGCTATTTGTTGCTCTAAATACGGTAGGGGTCAGAGCGATAGTCTATGCGGTATAAAGAACTATTTGAGACGAGCGCGGATGCGGCCTCGATAGCAGCAGAAAAGGTGGCGGCAGCTAACGCTAAAAAAGCCGAGTTGACACGTCGACAGCAGGAAAAGAGCCAAAAGGACAGAGCCGCTTACTTGAATGCAATTCGAAGTCAGAACGAAAAGATTCGAAAAGCGAATGCAACCCGTTCTCTGACATGAAATGAGTATAGGAATACAATAGTAGGTTTGTCGTGGACAAACCTACTGCGGGGCAGTCGAGCACCACGGCGGCTTGGTCGCGCTGGTTCAGCTTCGACCCGCACATTCCTGGCTATATTGCTCCCTGTCCGCGACTGAAAATGAACAGCCCAGGGTCAGCTTCAAGAGCGGTCGCGGTTTGGTCTTTCGTGCAGTAGGAGGCCCAACGCGAGTTCTGAATCCGTGCGATTGCGACAGAGCGATAGGGGCTTAAACTGCACCAAACGCGTTCGGCATATGTCCCGAACTGCTCGATGCGTGCTTCTGGAACTGACCACATGAGATGAACGTGGACGTTCGCGGACAGCTTTTCGACCATTCCAATAAACGATGACCGGGAAGTTGGAGGAAGCTGATTAAATCGCGTCCCAAAAAGCTTTCGGTCAATACGAGCGTGAATATAATCAATTTCAGCCCGAATCTGAGTCAGTCTTACCGGAATGATAGTCTGTAGACGGTTAGTCCCGAACGAGACACCGGCAACGGAAATCGGAATGCGCTTCTCACCTTTTACTCTGAAGCACGGAGAGTGAGTTGCGGGCAGAACATTATTGTAGGCTAACGTCACCGCGAGGGTTGCGGGGAAACGCTCAAATAGCTCAACCCACGCCGCGTGCAGGCGTTTGGATTGGTTGAAAGTCACAGCGGAAGCGCCCGGAACCAGCGGTTCGCCGCTGCTTTAGCCGCCCCTTCGTCAGGAATGAGGTCGGCGTTGTCGACGAAGTAGGCATCAATGCAAGTGTGAACCGCCTTGGGTTCCAGCAACATGCCCCCAAGCCAGACGGTCCTTGCCGAACAGGACCAGCCCTCATCAACGTTGTCGACGATGTAGCGGCACGCAACCGCGTCAAGAGGAACGCCATATCGTTTAGCGATTGGCCGCGCATATATGGACGCACCGAACAGCGTCCATTCGGTGAAATCATCGACAGGGGCCAAGTATCTATAAATGAACCGCTGAAGCGCAACGGCGTTTGCCAATTCTATATCTGTATTCATATCGTCATAAGAATAAATATCCTACATTATTTATAACACACGAGCCTATGACGGGACAAAATATAATCCAGATATACGAGACACTACGACAATTCGGACTGTTGCGCTCACGACGGCACTTCGCACGAGACTTTCTCAATCGTGGGAAGACCTACGTTAGAGACTATGAGCACAAACACGGAAGAGCCATGGCCAACGTTCCGCCGCGCACTACCGCTTTCCTTCGTGGGCGACTGGCGGCAATCGCGGCTCTGCTTCCCATTGGGCCAGGAGACGAGTTGTCACGGGTCGTCAGCCAAATCGACCGCATCGAATCAATCTGGACGGCGCTACGGCGATGAAAAACCGGGGGCGAGCCATAGAGCAGGTGGCCTAGACGTAGGACCACGCTTCGAGCGGGTTTTCCCACCCTTCTTTCTCCCCTGCATTTGACGGGCAAAAAAGCCTTACAAATCAGAAGGAATGGTGCCCAGGAGAGGACTCGAACCTCCACCTCTTGCGAGACTGGTACCTGAAACCAGCGCGTCTACCAATTCCGCCACCTGGGCACGGCGCGTCTCATACGGGGGCGGCAGGGCGCTGTCAACGA
>JAIBBE010000082.1 GCA_019694835.1 Fimbriimonadaceae bacterium
GATTTCCAGGGATATGCGATTGTCAGAGGCCATAGGGCGGTTGGGGCTAGTGGTTGAAGCCATCGCATCCCATGCGATCCCCGGCTGGTTGGTATCCCAGGACAGGTTTGAATCCCATGCAAGAGGCTGTGGCATGGGTCTAGATTTTGCTGGAACAGCCGGGTTTTTGGCAATGATTTTTTTCGCGGGAAGATAACTTACGGAGGTAAAAATTGTGACAGCGGCTCAGAAGTGCTTCACGTTGCGACGATCCAGTTCCTGATTTGAACCCATGGCACGCCAAGCATCCAGCAAGACCGCCAACTCCGCTGCCAACCTCAACTTTAAGGGTGGGTTGCAACCATTCGGCATTCATCATTCGAGCTTCGTCATCCCTCGGCCCTTCCCGGCCAGCTCTTCTACAGCACGCCTCAAGCGCGAAAGCGTCTAGCGGTGAACCTTAAATGAGCGAACATCCAAGACCTCATTGCTCAAAATGAAAAACCTCTTCGAGAATCTCTTCGGCAACAAAGCAGCGGCGCAAGATGGAGCAAAGCGCCCCGCCGCAGATGAGTCGAGATTGCCGGCGGAATTTTTTCAGCCATACCAGTGCGGTGACGTGATCGCTGGAAAGTATGAGGTGCTTCGAGTCCTTGGTAAGGGCGGATTCGGTATCGTTTACCAAGTGCGCTTTCGGGAGACGGGCGAGGACTTTGCGTTGAAAACATTCAAGGACGAGTTGACTGCGGATCCAGCCGCTCTGGAGGCATTCAAGAGGGAAGCGCTCGTGTGGGTGAATCTGGAACGGCACCCGTTCATTTTGCCAGCAATCTGGGTCGAGGAAATACGTCACGGCCGTATCGCAACATTAGCCGAACGCAAAAAACTCGTTTTGGAAGCGCCGCCGCCCGAAGAAGTGTCCGGGCGTTTGCTCGTTCTCATGGATTGTGTGGAAGCCGATGCACTGGGACGCGCTACCTTGGGCGACTATCTGGCTGCTGGTCCGCTGGACGAAAACCAAGTGCTCAAGTGGGGAATCCAGTTTTGCCTCGGCATGGAGCACGCAAGAGCGCAGGGTGTCGAATGTCACCGGGATATCAAACCGGCCAACATCATGATCACACAGGATGGCAACCTGAAAGTCAGCGACTTCGGCCTGTCCATCGCGACTGAGTCTGCTTGGCGGAAAACCGCCGGACGGGTCGGTTCGTCGGTGATGGGAGAGGACGGCCACTTTGGACTCAGCGTGATACAAACCGAAGATAAAGTGGTATGCGGAACGCCGGGTTACATTGCGCCCGAGGTGTGCCGGTCTGAGGGTGCGAGCGTCCGAAGCGACATTTACAGCTTTGGCTTGGTGCTATGGCAGATGGCGGCAGGGAGCCCGATCCCGCCGTTTCGTGTTCCGTGGACCGGCGACATCGCGGACTATATGCGCGGCGTTTACGAACAACAAATGTCCGGCCGCATTCCACGATTGGATGGACCGCTGGGGGCAGCAATCGAGCGTTGCCTCCGACCTCGACCCTTAGAGCGATATGGCAGTTTTCAGGAACTGCGGGCGGCGTTAGAGCCGATACTTGAGCGCAAGACAGGACGGAAGTTCGAGATACCTCAGCCCACCGGGAAGTCCGTAGCGTTCTGGAACAACAAAGGAGGTTCACTAGCAGCGTTGGGGCGGCACGCGGAGGCGATTCGCTGCTACGACACAGCATTAGAACTGGAGCCCAGATCTCCGAAGGTCTGGAATAACAAGGGTAGTGCGCTCAGCGCTCTAGCTCGAAGAGCAGAGGCACTTGAATGCTTCGACAAGGCGCTCGCGATTGATCCGCGCTTCGCGATGGCCTACGAGAACAGGGGCCGAGAACTTCAAATTCTGGGCCGACTTGAGGAGGCATTGCGGTGCTACGACAAAACCTTGTCGCTTGATTCGCGGGATGCGGGAGCGTGGCAAAAGAAGGGCTCCGTGCTTGCCGCTATGGGGAAACATCCAGACGCACTTGCCTGTTACGACCGAGCGCTGGCTCTAATGCCGAGAAATCTGGACTCGCTCTACAACAAGGGCTTGTCTCTGATAAGTCTCGGTAGAGACGCGGAGGCTTCGACATGCTTCGACCAAGTGTTGGCGATCAATCCGCGGTTTGAAATGGCTTGGATCAACATGGGCAACCTGCTCTCAACCAGCGGTCGGCACGAAGATGCTGTGCAGTGCTTCGATCAGGCGATTACGATCAACTCCACGAATGCTGTAACGCACAGCAGCAGGGCAACGTCGCTCGCCTCGATGGGCAGGAGCGAAGATGCGCTTATTTCGTGCGACCGGGCGCTCAAGGTGGATTCACGTCACGCTGGCGCATGGGCCGTAAAGGGTGCCGTGCTAGCAGCGGCAGGCAAGGCCGCTGACGCTGGTGTCTGTTATGACAAGGCTTTAGCGATTGATGCGAAGAACGTCATTGCGTGGTGCGGCAAGGGTAGCTCGCTAGCTTCCTCCGGCCAGCACTCGCAGGCGCTCGTTTGCTTTGAACGCGCTCTCGCCTTGGAACCAAAGGACGCGTCGGCGCTCTTTGGAAAAGCGATTTCCGAAGAGATGGAAGGGCAATTGAGTGAGGCGATGAGCACACTCCGCACGTTCATTGATACGGCAGGGCCGTCGTATGCTGATGAGATCGCGGCCGCCAAAAGGCACCTCGCCGATTTGAGCCAACGCATAACGCAGACAAACGAAGAAACGGTGGATCGTTTGAACAATGAAGGCTTAATCCTGAAACAGCTTGGCAAACTCGACGATGCGCTCCTTTGCTACGACAAGGCGCTAAAGATGGTCCCGCAAAGACCGGATATTTGGTGCAATAAAGGCAGCGCCCTTCACGCGGCGGGACGCTACGCAGACGCATTGGAGTGCTTCGACAAGGCTGTCGGCCTCGATTCAAGCGACATGAAATCATGGTGCAACCGAGGGGTTGCACTAAAGGCACTGGGGAGATTGTCAGAGGCGGTTACCTGCTACGACAGAGCGCTTCAAATCGAACCGAGGGACGTGAAAACGTGGCTCAACAAAGGTAGCGCACTTGGGATTTTGGAGTGTTATCAAGACGCTCTCGTTTGCTTTCAGGAAGCGCAGAGGTTGGGCGACCCGACCGCTGCCAAATACGTCGAGCAATGCCAAAAACTTTTACATCCAAATGAACATGAATGATGCGCAGGAATTATATGAGAAAGCTGCGAACTTAGCAGCTTCGGGAAGGCACGAGGAAGCCGTGGCATGCTACGAAACTGTCCTCAAAATCAATCCACACAACTCTCATATTTGGTTCAACTTGGCCCTCTCCATCGGCAATCTGGGTCGTCATCAGGATGTCGTTAAATGTTGCGAAAGTGCGTTGAAAATCCATCCGACCTCCAGCCCGCTCTGGATTTTGAAGGGACTTGGGTTCCTGTCCATGGAGCAGTTCCATGAAGCGATGGCTTGCTTTCAAGAGTCAGAGAAACTTGGCGACACGAGCTCAGGCGGTCACATGGCACGTTGTCGCTTGGCACAAGCCGAATGGTATTTCAGGCTCGGTTCCCGGTATCAACAAGAGGGCAATAATACCGAGGCAAACGCTTGTTACGAGAAGGGCCTTGCACTTGACCCAAGCAAGACGGTGATCTGGGTTAACAAGGGCGCTGCATTGCTGGCTCTGAAGTGCGCATCGGAGGCGGTGGCCTGTTTTGAACGGGCGATCAAGCTAGATCCTCGCGATTCCGGCGCGTGGAACAACAAAGGCATTGCCCTCATGTCCTTGGGCAAGCGCGAAGACGGCTTTGCTTGCCTCTCTGAGGCGATTCGCTTGCGCGGAGGGAAGCAGGGGCAATGATCGCTGCTGAGTTGCATCCTTGGCCGCCGTTGCTTGCGCTCGTCATGGATCTCGACAGCACGGAAGTTGTCTCGCTCATCGACAGCACCGGGCTTGTGGTTGAATGGGCACTCTCGGGAAATGACGACCACTCAAACAAGACACGAAAACGCGCCTATCGCCCCCGCCTAGATGCTGCCTTCCGTTCGCTCGACGACTCAGCGCAGTTAAGAGCCGCGTGGATACTTACCCGCGAACTGCTGCAGCGGCATCCGGAGTATGAAGAACAGGTTCGCTCCAAGTTGGCTGAAATCGGCTGGCGAATCGACGTGGTGACCCTAGTTCCCAGCTCGAGTCCGATTCGTGAACTTCTGTTCATGCAAGGCACAGAATACGATTCTTACCGCGCCATCAGGCGGGTCATCCAAGAGGCGAAACAGTGCGTCGCGGTCGTGGACCCATACCTCGACGGAACCATCTTCGCGATGCTCGCCACGTCGTCATCGCCGACTTTGTCGGTGAAACTCCTGACTGCGAAGGTGCCCCCTGATTTTGCTTTGGAAGGTGGGAAGTTCCGAAAACAGTTTCCTCGATTCACCATCGACGCCCGCAAGACTTCCAGCTTCCACGACCGCTTTATCATCGTCGATGATAGCCGTTGCTGGCACATCGGAGCCTCAATCAAGGACGCTGGAGGGAAAACGTTCATGATTAGCGAAATGGAGGACGCGACGAACTGCGACGCATTGAAACAGGCATTTGACTCAAGTTGGAGCGCCGGCCAGTCCATCAGTATCGCTTGAAGCCGACGAAGAGCACCGAAGCCATTATGGGTTAGATCCACCGTTGATCCTGCCGATGGATTCCCGTCTGATGCTACGGTCATGAGCCGGGGCTGACGCTGCTCAAAGCCCTCTCCATTGCCACCGGCGGTTTCAATTCAGCAGCAGGTGAAACACCCGAAGCGCGGTCTTGGAGGAGGCCTTCGAGGCGACGAGGCGGACTCGCGCGGTGTGCGGGCCGGGTTTGAGCTGGTCGTCGAGGATCAAGGCCCATGGAAAATGCAGGCCGCTGCTCCAGTGCGTCAGCGTGTCGAGCGTGCGAGGTGGACCGCCATCCACGCTGAACTCGATCTGCCCGGCATCGGGGCCGGAGGCGATGAAAAGGCCGCAGCCGGTGCCTTCAAAGCTGAACTCGAACTCCGCGCCCGGCTCGGTGCTGACAAGCGCGGGCACGTTCACAAAGCCCTCTCGCACGCCGATCTTTTTGCCGTTCGGCTGCTTGTCGTCGTCGGCAGGTTTCCACGATGGCACGAGCATGAAGCCTTGGATGATTTTTGCCTGTGCAATGTCGCCGAGACGGCCTTTGGCGTAGCTTTGAGCATCGAGTGGCGCTGGCAGTGGATGCTCTTTCGCGGAAGCGGCAATGGGTTTGGCAAAAGCCACGTCGAGCATGCGGGCGACGCTGTTGGCATAGAGCTGGTGACCGAAAGGCGAGGGATGCAGGCCTTTGAAATCGTCCGCCCAGGTGAACTCGCCCGCGTCGATGCGGTCGGTGACTTCACGCGCGAGGTTGAACGACGGATTGCCATACGCCACGGCCACACGCTCATGCTGGACGATGGACGCGGGCACCTTGCCAGCGTGGTAGTCATCCATGTGCGGTGGCATGACGAAATGAAGCTGAATGATGTCCGTCAGCGGGCTCACCAGGCGCATGTGACGCACCATGCCCTCCATGCCGCGCAGCATGAGATCGGGATGCTGCGGGATGTTCGAGCTGTCATTCACCGCCGCCTCGACGAAGAGCAAATCCACCGGCCCTTTCGCCAAAACATCGCGCTCCAAGCGAAACGCATGCGGCACGGAGCCCATCGAGCCGATGCCCGCATTGATGAAATCGAACTTCGTGTTCGGGAACTTCTTCGTGAGGTAATCGCAGGTGTGCTGACGCCACGCACCGCCCGCCGTGATCGAGCCACCAAAGAAAATGACGCGACCGGTTTTCTCCTGCGTGAACTTGCGCTGACAATTCGCCAATCCATCGCGCAGCTCGAAGTAATCGTGACCCTTCGGCAGCTTGGCGGGATCGTATTTGGGCTCGGCAGAGGCGAGTGCGGTCAGCAGGAGCAGGAAAACGAAGAGAGGCTTCATCGGTGTCATTTGAGGGGTTTTAGTTTCCACTTCGCGGCATACAAATCACTCGAACCGGATTTGGTCACTTCGTGAGCGCCGAAGGTGGCAGGTGTGGAGAGGGCCCCGGCGATGATGAGTTCATCGGGAGCTCGGAAGGTGATGGGGTAAGCGCTGTCGTTGAGCTTGCCACCGGCCTGTTGCACCCAGAGGAGGCCGCCTTTGGCATCAAACGCCGCGACGAAAATGTCGCCGCTGCCTCGGGTGGTGAGGGCGTGACCGGCGAGCACGGTGTCTTGATTGAAATCGCCGCACACAAAGGCCGTGCCATGATCATCGGTGGTCACGCCGAGGCAATAATCGGTGCCCGGGCCATGCATGTGCTTCGCCCACTGCACCTGGCCTGCAGCATCCAGATGCGCGATGAGACCATCGTAATCCTTTTCGGTGCCGGCTTGAAACGTCTGGCCTGCCACACTCACGCTGCCCTTGAACATGCCCGCGCCCCACACGCGACCCTGCGAATCGCACGCGATCTCGTGATAAATGGCGGTCGTGGTCCCCGGGATGAGGTTTACCCATTCACCCTCGCCTTCGGGCGTGAGCTTCAGCACGAGCGCGGCACTCGTTTTGGATTCGATGGCGACTTTGCCAAAGGCTCCTGCGCCCGAAGCACTGCCACCGAGGTAGATATGGTCCTTCCCATCAATCGCGATGCCGTGCCCGCTGCCCGAGACCTTGCCGGAAGGAGCGCGATGCCATATCTCGCGGCCTTCGGCGTCATACTTCGTGCAGAAAAACTGTCCGCCAATCGCACCCGTGATGACGACATGCCCCTTCGAGTCGATGGCGATCCCGTGTCCGTAGTCGGAGCTTTCTCCACCCTTCAAGCGCACCCACAGCAGCTTGCCATTGGGGGAGAACTTCGCAGTGAAGGCATCGTAGCTGCCTGCATTCGGCACCTTCTCGCCATTCGCCATCGCGTCCGTGCTTTCGAAGTGTCCGGTGACATACGCATTCCCCGCCGCATCCGTGATCACGCCATACGCGCGATCCGTCTTGCTGCCGCCAAAGCCGCTCACCCACAGCGGCTTGCCCGCAGCATCGAGCTTCGTCAGGCACATGTCCATCTCACCGGCCGTTTTGT
>JAIBBE010000176.1 GCA_019694835.1 Fimbriimonadaceae bacterium
GCACTCCGGCTGGCACACCGTCAATACTCAGCTAGCCGCGCTAACAAGATTCCTGTCACATTCGCCATCGGTGTGACACGAAATCTGGAATTACGACAACGAATCGTGGAACCTACACCGCCGTCCTGTAGGTTCTCAATTTCCGCTGCACCTATCGCGCTCTTCATCAGGCTTTTTGCCGCGATTCTCGCGACTCTGCACTCGCAAATTTCTCGCTAGAGACTGCACTTCCTAACCACGTCCGTTCCGCCGGACCACATATCTGGCTTAGCCAACCACTCCCGCTTTCGGTCTGTCGTATGACGGCCGGTACGTACTCACTCGGTGGGTGTTTTGCCGCCTGGGCCAATGCTCGCGGACTTCAAACGAGCCTTGGCGTAGCCCAATGCCTGCCGCGACTCGGGGTTGAGCAACCCGTTGCGGTGCCGAAAGCCGATATGGAAATCGTCTGGCGTAATCAGTCCCAGCGGCCAGTAGTCCAGGCCCAGGTACTCGGGACGATGATCTGCCCATCCACCGACAAAAATATTCTTGCCGGGATGTTCGAACTGTAGCCGCGAGATTTCACCAGGCAACCCAACATGATTGGTGTACCCGTCAGGCTCATGGACAACAGCGAAACGGTGCTTACCGTCCACCCGCGCCGGCGCCCATAAACCAAAGCGGTCAAACTTCGATCCGAGCGCGAAGTCGCGGTAGTAGCGATTCAGATCGTTCTGCTCCACCGGTGGCGGAATATCGTCCTTCCTGGCCGACGGATGGTTGCGGATAGCGTCGGCGATGGCCCCGACTTGTGGGTAGGCAACCAGCAGCGGCTCCCAGTCATCGAAGTGGTGCGACCGGGCGCAGTAGAACGCCCAGGCCCTTAGCAAGTCCACGCCGGCCCATTCCGGTACCCGGCGGTTGCGTTCCCATTCCTGCATGACTGGCGCAAGGCAGGCTTCAATGCGGTCCGGTATGGTGGCGAATCGCTCGTAAGCCTTGTATGTGAGCGCCCAGTCGATGAGTTGTTGTTGATAATCGCCGGTCATCGCATCACCCCTTCTTTGGTGCGGGTCGGTTCATTCGAGTTCCTCCTGCGGGCGGTGTGTTGGTCGCTTCGCCATTAACCGGAGGTTTCCCCGACGCAGCCGGTAGAGCACGGTTGTTCGGCTATCTGCTTCAGTGGTGTCTTAGGCAAGATGTTGCAACGCCGTGGTCGCCGCTAACGACGTCCGCCCTCGAAACTCCCTGCCACGCGGTAATCCATGGCATCAACACTTCTTTCCGGCAGTTGAAATCCTGAACCAGCGCATCGCAGTCCTCTGGCGTTCTGGTGTTGGACGAGAACGCGCTTCTTGTCGACCTCTATCCGCTTCAGACAGTTTGGGCACTTCCACGACTTCGGTCCAGTCTGCGGTGGTGGTGGCTTCTTAGACTGCGCTCCCCTGTTCGATGCGTTATTTGAGCGCGCCTGACTCCGGCATTCAGCACACAGCCCCCGCCCGACATCGAAGCCCTTCATCGACTTCCGCGACTTACAGCCCACGCAATATTGAGTGACCTGACCTGTATTGGCCCTCGTTCCTTTCGTCAGCGGTTTTTGGCTGTCCCGCTTTTCCGGTGTGTTCTTCTGCCCCCGTGCCGGATCACGACGGTTGCGAAGTTGTTCTTCGAGCTTCACGCACTTCTGCCGGAGCTGCTTAAGTTCCGAAGCTGTCTTTAGACATCGCGCACGCCACCAACTGGCTTCGTACTTGGGAAGCCGGTCCTGGCAGGCAGTGCAGACTTCGTAGGGTGATTCCTCGGCAGCAAGGGGCGCCACATCTTCAACGCCACACAGCGTCCGATCAAGCCGTCCGCTGAGGTAATCGCGATGATGCGCAGTTGCCTCGTCGGACCGACGAACGAAATGGTACGGAGGTTCTTCTGCACCTGGGCCCTGTGGACCACGTGCGAGGGGTCGATTGCCGGACTGGCGGGCATGGGCTTCACGCAGTCTTCGCGCCACAGGCGCAGGCAGAGTCGATGAAGCAGACCGCGCAAATTCTCCCTCCTCAGAAATCCAGAGCAAGAGCTGCTTCGCCGTGACGCCGAGTTCCTTCGCCAGTTCGTGGACCCGTACTTTTCCCGCCATCCGATTACCCCCTACCCGTCGATTCGCTCTCCGACATGCTTACCCGACAGGGGCGACACCCTGCGGAGGGATCCTGAAGACCGATTCTTCATTCGGCCGCCGAAATTCGCCTCAACCGCGCGATTACCGGCTCAAAATGACGCAATGGGCGCTCACGAGTATCGCGACGATGACGACGGCTACAGGGCTTGGCTCAAGACGCATCCGGGTGGCTACGTAATCAATATCCAGCGGAGCCACAGCCCGGTCGACTCGTTCCTGCATGACGCCAGCTGCAGCGCGCTCATCGCCCATCTTGACCGCGACGTGCAACTCACGGGCCCATACGTGAAAGTGTGTGAGGTGGCTTTGCCCGCACTGGAGAAGTGGGCGGCAGACAATGTGGGCGGGCCCGTCGAACCTTGCGGAATCTGCCGCGGCGGGATCGGCGAGCCGGGCATAGACCAGCGAATATGCCCCACATGTCGCCTATACGAGCTGTCCGTCAGCGGGAAGTGCCCCTCTTGCGACGACGACTAGGGCACCAGCGTTGAGGCGCCCCGCGGTCCTCGTCGACATGGACGGAACGCTCTGCGACGTCAGCGCAGTGCTCCACCTCCAGGCAATGCCTGATGGATTCAGCGCCTTCCATGAAGCATGCGCCGACTGCCCGCCGCACCAGGCAGTGATCGAGTGGTGTCTCGACCACCACCGGAGAGGCCACGCGATACTGATCGTCACCGGACGCGACGCTTGGGCGCGCGAGCTGACTGAGCAATGGCTCTTTGAACACCTCCCGGTGCCGTTCGACGGCCTGCACATGCGCCCCGACGGGGACTTCCGATCCAACACGCACGTCAAGCGGGAGATCCACAGCCAGTTGGCCATGGCATACGAAATCCGCGCAGCAATCGACGACGACTCGGAAATCGTGGAGCTGTGGCAGGAGCTCGGCATTCCCGTCGCGATGGTCCTTGAATGGGGCCAAGTGGTGGAGTCATCAACCGAGGAACCGGGCCCTGACCGTCGCCAGTAACTGGCGGAAATGGCTGAACGATGCGCCTCTTCACTCGCAAGCTCGGAACAAAGGTCTTTCTGTCAGGTTCAGCGGATAAAGTTCAATCTACGAGTTAAGGGGGCTAGCTTTCGTGGGCACAGAAGACAGTGGTGCAGCTGAGCAATTCAAACTCTCAACGCTTGAGTTGTTTGCACTTCAGGCGCTCCGCCGGCAGATGATGCGCACCGATCTGCGCAATGAGAAGAACGCCAAGGCCCGGGAGCGTAAGCGCGAGATTATTCGACGTCAGCACTCCGAGTTCCTCGCCGCGATGGAACCCGTGGGTGACGATTCTCTGATCGCCCAGGTGAATGCCGCCGACGCGGCTAAACGACTGGCTGGCCAAATCGACAAGCGTTCGCGGGCAATGATCCTGCTCGTCGATCTTATGACGTTCACCCCGTGGCAGCCAGAGGACAAGTGGGTACCTGCCGCTCGAAAGGAGGCCCTGAAAACTGCCGCCGACGAATTGGCCGGACTCGGCACCGACGATTTGGCGGCAGCTTCCAAGGAGTTCGACGCACTGTTCAAGGAGTTGCGTCAGAAGTCAATCAAGTGGGGGCGGGTCGCGGCAATTGGTGTCGTTGGGGCCGCAGTCGGCGTCGCCACGGGCGGTCTGGCTGCCCCTTACATCGGCGGGATGATCGGCGCCTCGATGGGGCTATCAGGTGCGGCTGCCACGTCTGCTGGTTTAGCAGCACTCGGCGGCGGTTCACTCGCCGCTGGCGGATTCGGTATCTTCGGCGGGACGATCCTTGTCGGGGGCGTCGGCGGAGTAGTTGCCGGTGGTGCTGCAGGAGCCGCCACACGCTACAGCCCCGCTGGCGCAGGGGAAGTCGTCCTCGATGCGATCAAGCTGGAGCTATTGGCCAAACTCGTTCTCAATGACTCGCCAGATCGTGACCAGAAGATCCGTCGAGTGGTCGAAGGGCTCAACTATCGCCTCAACGAATTCTCCGAAAAGATCAATGTGCTCAGCGAGCAGATTGTGGAGAAGCGGGCCGAGATAAAGAAACTCAGAGATGAGAAGGCTCAGATCTCCGGCGACAATGACGCACTCTCCGATGAGCTCCGCGGGTTGAAGCAGGAGAACAACGCGCTTCGTGAAGAGCTGAACAAGCTGAAGGAAGAACGCACGGCAGCTAAGGAAGCGGTGACCACCCTTGAGGTCATCCGTGACCGGATTGTTGAGCCTGTGTCGTGAACGGCGACGAACTCGATCGAAACCTGGACACCATGCGTCGAAGACTCGAGGCCATGGACGCAGCGGTGGCCGATGCGCTCTCAGAAGATTTGACACCTAGCGGATTGCCCGTCGCTTCACCCGGACAGACCTACGAGGAACTGACTGAATTCAACGATCGTTTGCGCGACGAAAATCATTGGAAAGAAGTAGATCTCGATGCTGCGCTCACGCCCGAACTCGTAGCCAAGCTCGATGAGTGGCGCAGTCTTCAGCGCATTCCGTGGTCAACTGCTGACATCGCGGCGGTCGGCCTTGCAGGCATGGTTGGCGGAACGTGCATCTGGTTCGACACAGCGATTGATCGGATGATCCGTCAATGGCTCAATCCGCTGAATCAGACGCGTCTCATTCAGGCTTTTGAGAAGGCAGGAAAGCAACTTCCAATCGACTACATGGGTCCCGGGTTCGGCGGCAGGGCTCATCGAGTCAAGTCAGCAGGCCACGACCTCGCACGGCCCTTTGCCGCGCTCCGACAGATCATGGATGGTCAATTCGAAGGAATCCGTTGGTCATTCGGTGAGCGAATACCAGAGACAAAGGCCTTCCAACCCGTCCAATCCTTCGAAGAAGCTTTGCTGCGGTGGATCATGCACCTCAGTGCTGACGTTCTCACCCCGATGAGCCTTCCCATCCCCGGTTTCTCGTTGCTCTACGAAAGCAACAGCCAAACCATCAGCAAGTTCGCCCACCACGCTTATGCGGGAATTCGCCCCGGAGAGGGGCTGAACCTACGCTCCGCCCTTGTTGCCCCAGGGATGACGGCAATCGCCACGGAGACCGTCATACGCACCCACGTCCATCTCACCGCCCTGCGGGAGCGAGGATCGGCGGAGCTCACCGGCCAGGAGGCCCGCAAACGCAATGAGCTACGCCTAGCGGCCCATTCACTGGTGGGCGCCGCGTCCATCGGGAAGGCCGTCGCTCAAGGGATTGCCTTCGAATACGGCGTGCACCCCGCGCAGATCCGGCATGTGAACTTTCCGACTTTGATCATGGCAGGTAAGGCGGCACTACAAGTGGCGGCAGACTTCGCGGCCGAAGGCCGAGCTTCCGCGCCCAGCTGGGACGATCTCCTCCTCGACCTGGCGCAGCCATGGCAGCTTGATCTGGCATGCGCTGTGGAGGCGACTTGGTCAGCGCAGAGTTGACGGCCCACCGCACGGGGCACGAAACCTAAGGAGATTTGATGCCGACGGGAATAGCCATCTGGCGAGTCGACGACTCGCCCGTTCGCGTCCACGCCACCCAGATAAAGTTTGAGAAGAAGCTGGAGGACATCATCGAGTCCGATCCCAGCCTGCTGGGCGGCGCACTGATGATCCTGGGGCGTCAGGTCAAGACCGATTCCGGCAAGTTAATTGATCTTCTCGGCATCGACGCCGAGGGTAATGCGCACGTGCTGGAGCTGAAACGAGATCGAACTCCACGTGACGTAGTGGCCCAGACGCTGGATTACGGCGCCTGGGTGGATCAACTGGGCCAGGAGGAGATCAGAGAGATCTACGCCCAATACAAGGCGACCCCAAGCGATGAGAGCTTCGATGAGGCTTTCGAGGGGAAATTCGGAGTCGCGCCGCCCGAGTCGCTCAATGACTCCCACGTGCTCACCATCGTCGCCACTGACATGGACGCCGCCACCGAGCGCATCGTTACCTACCTTGCCAGTCGACAAGTACCGATCAACGTTCTGTTCTTTTCGTATTTTGAGGACGACGGTCGGAGCTATATCGCCCGCACCTGGATGCTCGACGAAGCTCAATCGAAGGCTGCGCGGGCCGGCGGTGGTTCCAAAAAGAAGGAACCGTGGAACGGCGTGGACTGGTATGTCAGCTACGGAGAGTACGACGGCGGCCGGCAATGGGCCGACGCCCTCAAATACGGATTCGTTTCGGCTGGCGGGGCTCCCTGGTACTCAAGGACGATCCGCCAACTTCCTGAGGAGGCAAGGGTATTCGTCTACATACCCAAGGTCGGCTACGTCGGCGTTGGAGCTACCACAGGTCACGCGCAGCGCTTCCAGGAAGTCGATGTGACTTTCGAAGGAAAGCCCATGAAATTGAGTGACCTCCACCTCCAAGGCACCTACACCCACCCTGACGAGGCCAAAGGGGACGAGTACGAAGAGTGGGTGGTCCCTGTGACATGGATCAAAGCTGTCGAACAACCACAGGCGTTCAAAAAACTGGGCCTATTTGCCAACCAGAATTCGGCTTGCAAGCTTCGAAGTCAATTCACGATAGATGCTGTTACACAACACTTCGGCGTTACTGAAGGCAATGGGCCAGATTGAGACCGTTCCCCGCGACGCTACTCAATCTTGTTCACGTCGAGGGCTGTCTGCTGCGCAACTCGCCACAGTTGGTCGGCGGTGAGCTCTAAATCTTGCACCGGTACGTAGCTGGCGGGGCCAGTTACCTCCATCCCGAGCAAGTGCGCCAGATCCGTGAATCCGGAGTGGTTGGTGACCCCTTTAAATCCTGTCCAGCATCCGGAGATGATCAACCTTCCCTTGCCGATTGCGAGTTTGAACGGCGGATAGGGAAGTCCATAGGCTCGGAAAAATACTCCCTTCTTCTCGTAAGCCAGCGGGTCCTTCCCTCCTCGGCGATTCTCTTCCACATCGACCAACTCCAAAAGCCGAGTCAAGAACTGGGACTCGGCCGGATCACCAAGAGCCGCCACAG
>JAIBBE010000201.1 GCA_019694835.1 Fimbriimonadaceae bacterium
TAAAGGCAGACAAGATCGAGGCACTTCGTTAGCCACGGACGCAAGTCAAAAACAAACTGGGAGATACATTATGGACATGAGAAGGACGCTGGGAACTCTGGCTCTGGCCGCGATCGCGGTGGGAGGAGCCTACGCATGGCAGGGGCACGCCCATGAACATGGCGGTGGAAAGGCAACTCAGATCACTGGACAGGTTGTGGACATCGCCTGTTTCGTTGGCCACGATAGCTCGGGTGAGAAGCATGCGAAGTGTGCCGAGGCTTGCGCGCGCGCCGGCAACCCGCTCGCGATCTTTGACGGCAAGCAGATTTACTTGCCTGTCTCGATGAACCACAAGAACCCAAACGAGAAGCTGATGTCCTTCATCGAGAAGAAGGTTCGAGTAACCGGCACAGTCCTGGAGAAGGCCGGTCTCAAGGGGATCGCAATCGAGAAGGTGGAAGCCGCCCAATAGCCACTCGAACCACCCATCTCAATCCACTGTGGAATGCCCGCCGTGTGGAGTAGATACGGCTGGCCGGGCCTGCAATGAGTCAACCGACGCTATGGAGGTTGTTGTATGAGCCACGAGGCAGCAGGACACGAAGGCCATCATCATGGCGGCCAGCCGGACAAGCCAGTGCGCGATCCAGTATGCGGAATGGACGTTGATCCGAGGTCCACGTCGCACACGGACTCGTACGCCGGACGAACGTACTCTTTCTGCAGCCAACACTGTTTGTCGAAATTCCAAAGCGATCCGAAGCTGTATGTTAAGCAGCAATCGCCGCCTACGGAGGAGGGACGGCCACACACTGCGGCAGCTGAGGACGAGTACACGTGTCCGATGCATCCCGAGGTACGGCAGCAAGGGCCCGGTGCGTGCCCGAAGTGTGGGATGGCCCTGGAACCAGTTACGCCGCCGGCGGCCACGCGCACAGAGTACGTGTGCCCCATGCATCCGGAAATCGTGCGCAGTGAGCCAGGTAGTTGTCCGATATGTGGCATGGCTCTGGAGCCCAAGACGATTTCGGCAGGCGACGAACCGAATCCCGAACTGGCCGATATGAAGCAGCGCTTCTGGGTTAGCGTTGCCCTCACTATCCCGGTAGTGATCGCCGCGATGGGCGACATGATCCCCGGACAACCGCTACAGCAACTGGCTTCCAAGCGGACCTGGACGTGGTTCGAACTCATCCTCAGCAGCCCTGTGATCCTTTGGGGAGGCTGGCCATTCTTTGTCCGCGGCTGGCAATCGATTCTGAATCGTAGCCTGAACATGTTTACGCTCATCGGCTTGGGCGTGTCGGTCGCTTACGTATACAGTCTCATCGCAGCTTTAGTGCCCGGAGTATTCCCGGCGACTTTCCGCGATGATGGTGGCAACGTGGCAGTCTACTTCGAGGCCGCCGCTGTCATTGTCACGCTGGTTCTTCTAGGTCAGGTGCTGGAGCTGAGGGCTCGTAGCCAGACCGGCGCAGCCGTCAAAGCCCTTCTTGGCCTTACTCCGAAGACCGCCCGCCTGGTTCGAGACGACGGTTCGGAAGTGGATGTCCCGTTGGACCAGGTGCAGGTTGGCGCTCGCCTCCGAGTCCGGCCGGGAGAGAAGGTACCGGTGGACGGCGTGGTCGAGGGGGGTACGAGCAGCATAGATGAATCAATGATCACCGGCGAACCGATCCCGGTCGAAAAGGCTGCCGGCGATCGGGTCACGGGCGCTACGCTGAATGGCACCGGTACGCTGGTGATGCGGGCCGACCGCGTCGGTTCGGAGACGCTGCTGGCTCAGATCGTGCGAATGGTGTCCGAAGCTCAGCGCAGCCGTGCACCGATTCAGAAGCTGGCTGATCAGGTGGCCGGGTACTTCGTGCCCATCGTGATAGGTGTCTCCATCCTTACATTTGTCATCTGGGCGTCTGTTGGACCACAGCCGCGTATGGCTCATGCTTTGATCGCCGCTGTGGCGGTCCTGATTATCGCCTGCCCCTGCGCTCTGGGACTGGCGACACCAATGTCCATCATGGTGGCGACCGGCAAAGGCGCGACGATGGGCGTGCTATTCAAGAACGCCGAAGCTATCGAGTTCATGCGTAAAGTGGACACTCTGGTGGTGGACAAAACCGGGACGCTCACCGAGGGCAAGCCCAAATTGGTCGCGGTGAAGCCCGCTCCCGGCTTCGATGAAGCGCGCTTGCTGCAATTGGCGGCGAGTCTCGAACGCGCCAGTGAACACCCCCTTGCTGCTGCCATCGTAGCGGGAGCGGAGGCGCGCGGCGTTGCGTTTCTCGCCGCCGAAAGCTTTGAATCCGTGACGGGCAAGGGCGTCAAAGCACGGCTGGAAGGGCAGGGCGTGCTCCTCGGCAACGGTCGGCTAATGGAAGACTCAGGGGTTAGTCCGGCAGGCCTCGCCTCGGAGGCCGAATCGATGCGCGCGGACGGCCAAACCGTCATGTTCGTCGCTGTGGACGGAAAACTCGCCGGGCTGATCGGTGTCGCGGACCCGATCAAGGCGACCACGGCGGAAGCCATTCGGCAGTTGCACGAAGAGAACATCCGAATCGTCATGTTGACCGGGGATAGTCGAACGACGGCGCAGGCGGTGGCCAGCAAGCTGGGAATCGACGATGTGATTGCCGAGGTGCTGCCGCAAGACAAAAGCAACGCAGTTGGGCGGCTTCAGAACGAGGGCCGGTTCGTGGCCATGGCAGGCGACGGCATCAACGACGCACCAGCTCTGGCGAAGGCCCAGATCGGGATTGCCATGGGAACAGGTACTGACGTGGCGATGGAGAGCGCAGGCGTGACCCTCGTCAAAGGTGACCTCGGGGGCATCGTCCGGGCGCGACGTTTGAGCCGCGCCACGATGCGAAACATCAAGCAGAACCTGTTCTTCGCCTTCGTCTACAACGCTCTCGGAGTGCCCATCGCGGCCGGAGTGCTCTACCCCGTCTTTGGATTGCTGTTGAGCCCGATGATCGCGGCGGCCGCCATGAGTTTCAGCTCCGTCTCAGTGGTCGGCAATGCCTTGCGCCTCCGACGAGCAGAGGCGTGAGCCATCCATTTCCGCTTGGGAGAACACCGTGCCCCTATGGGAGCCGCAAAGACTTGGTCACGTCTGGCCGCCCGGAGAAGACTCTCAGTAGCAGCACGCTGCTATCGCTGAAACGCCGAGGCGAAGTCGGAGAACCTGTCAACTTGGCCTCCATGTTCGGCTACGAAAATTTGGGCGGTCTTCATATCACGGAAGGCGAGAATGCTCGGGGAGCATCGGTCGAAGTGAGCGTGCACTGGCTGTTTGTCAGGAGAAATGACCGCCTCGTGACGGGTGCAGGGGTTGATATCGCTGTTTTGCACGATGTACGACTCCGAAGGGACTAGGGCGCCGCCTCCCATGTAGTCGGTCAGCTGCGTGACCTGAACCGGCTTGCCAGCCTGTTGATGTTCAGATAAGGCGCAGGCGGGACAGCAGTAATAGCCGCGCTTGCCATTGATCGACGCTATGGTTCGCGAGTGGTCGTGGACTGGGCGGGAACAGGCGCGACAAGTTTGATGCTCCCGCTGGGCAACGTAGCGCCAACCGGAGTAGCCAAGGCCGGTGAGCGCAAGAACTGAAACGAATGTGACAGCGACGGACCTTCGGTTCATAGCCGCCTGTCCCCTGAGCAAATGCTACATCCGAAGGAATCGCACCACAAGCGGGGCGCGCTGTGACCGCTGGAAGTGGCCCGAACGACTAAATACCCGCACTTCGTTACTACAGACTCACCGGAATCTAGGACCCCAGGTGGCTGGTCGGTCACCCGGGCGCACACTCGGTGCGGATGCCCAATACTCTCCACCGGCTGCTCCTGTTGAGGCATTGGATCGTCGAAACGATCGCTGCGACGTTCGCAAACTCTTGAATCTAAGCACCCTAAGTTCTGCAGCCGGTTTGGACGTGGACTTGCACTACTCAGGGTGTCACGGCTCACCAAGTTGCTGAACCAGACGAAAGGAGATCTGAAGATGAAACGATCAAACAAGCGGTGGTTCCGAACGGTAGCCTCCGTCTTCCTCTTTGCGCTCACCCTGACCATCGCCAGCGGAACGGCCTCGGCTATTGAACCCGAGGGGGCGATGAAGTCAAAGGAAGTGAAGGCTCTGGTGGCGAACGCGAAAACACCGGCTGATCACATGAAGCTGGCTCGGCATTTCAACGCGATGGCAGAGAAGCATGAGGCGGAAGCGCTGGAGCATGAAGCGCTGGTTGTTGAGTACACGCGGAACCCGAGGATGGGTTCTTCAAAGACTCCGATGTCGCCGAATTCGGCAGAACACTGCAAGTACTTCGCCGAACACTGCCGCAAGGCGGCCAAGGAGATGCGCGCCATGGCCGCGAACCATGAGGCCATGGCGAAGGATGCCGGGAAGTAGCGGCTCCGCTATCCTTGGCGAGGTCGGCAGCAGTCGTCGGAGCTACGATCAGACAAGCGTTTGAAAGACCTGTATCGCACCGGTGCCGTAAGGGTTGCCGGTGCGATTACGTTTTGACGCGGTGAGGAGCGCACCATTCAGACTGGCGAAACAGCCAATGGCAAGCCCATCGTCGTTGTACAGCACCCGCACGCTTTGCTCATGGAGCTGGGCATCCACTGCGCGCCCTATCGGGAAACCGCGGAAGAGATCGGACGGTTAGGTGGCTCCTCACAGGACGCTTCTTTATTCCTTGTCAGCGCGCTTGAGACTTGTGATTGAGGGGATTCCAGTTTGGAAGCGAACCGTATGAGATCGGACGCAGAGGGTCTCCGCGAGAGCGTTCGGGAAGCGTATAGAGCCGCGGCCACCAATCCGGATGGCAAGCACCCCTTTCCTGTTGGAGCGGCCTTCGCACTCAGAGTGGGGTATCCACCCGAATGGCTGGAACAATTACCTTCTGAATCGGCCAACTTCTTTGCGGGCGTCTCAAACGTATCGCTGTGGGCTCCAATCCAAGAAGGAATGCTAGTTGTTGACCTCGGCTGCGGCGCAGGGCTGGACAGCATCATCGCTGCTCAGCGAGCGGGCAATCGGGGGCTAGTCGTTGGTTTCGATTTCAGCGGTGAAATGCTACAGCGGACTCGCGCTGCCGCCACCGGAGCAAAAAGCGAAACCCTGAATTCCTGCGCTCACCAGCGGAACCGCTTCCGTGACGAGTGCTTCCGTAGATTCCGTACTCGTGAATGGGATCTTCAACCTGAACCCGCACCGGCGAGAGATCTTTCGGGGACTCGCACAGATCCTAAAGCCCGAGGCCGAGGTTTTCGGAGCCGAACTGATCGTGAACACGACCTTGTCGAAGTCAGATCGCGAGCTGGTTCTCGTGAATCGCAGGAGCCAAGGATGCGGGTGCATTACTGGAGGAGTCTCACGGGGCTGGATTTCGCGTGTCCAGAATCGTGCGCTCGTTACGAAACGCAAGGACCAAGAATCCAGCCGTGGTCGCGGCCGAATTCAGCGTAGCTCGATGAACTCCAGCGTTCGACAATTGACGCGGCTTCCGAATCTGGCCGAGCTAACCACAACCGGATCGGAGTGGGCTCAACACCGTCTCACCTCATTACGTTGACGTGCTGGGAAGACGCCACCGGCGCCATGTACTGACGATCCCTGAAGGAGAGTGTCATAGGCCGCTTATGTAGGCGATTACCGCATCGACCTCATGCCGCTTGAGGAACTGGCCGCGAACAAGGACCTCTCGATCGTTGAGCTCGCCGATGCGCAGCTTTGCTCGAATCTCCGCAGCGGTGAAGCGGTTGCCGATGCCCACCAGCGGCTTCACGTCCTCGCAGATGTCGAGAGCACCATCCGCCCCATGACAGCGGGCGCAGGAGCCTTCAAAGACGCCCTTGCCTTCCTGCCAAACCTTAACGAACACGGCTAGATGCGAGCCCGTCAACACTTGGCCTGCAAGGATGCGGCGCACCACACCGCTAGAGTCGATCAGGATGGTCCACGACCGAGCAGGGCCGAGCAGTCGCCGGTCTTGGTCCGTATTCCCTTGCAAGAAGAGCACGACCACATCAAGTGGTTCAAGCTGACGGCAGGCGTCATCACGGACCTCCACCGTCAGCAGGCCGCCCTGGGCCTGCGCTAACAGGATGGCGACCCTCTTCTGGCGGTTGTCGGCGAGGCGCACCGCAGTCCCCCTGCAGTCCTTCGCGTCAAGTTCCGGTGCCCGCACGCCAAGCTTCACCTCCGCGCCCTGCAGCAACGCGCAGTTCAGCAGGGCAAATCTTATCCACGAGATCCGGATGCGCATAGCCTAAATACCCTTCCCATTATCGCGCCAGCGTCCTCAGAGGATGCGATCTGCCCGCAGTCGGTTCGGCATCACGGTACTCACCGAGAATCGCAACGGTGAGCTGACGAGATGCCGAGCCAAAGTATCAACAAGTAGCTTTGGGTATTGAGAAGCGGAAGATAAGATGACTCGAGAAGGAGATTTCCCGAATGGACCGAGCGACGCGCAGGCCAACACGAACGGAGGCAGCGTTCTGCCGCCGTGTCCCCGAGAGTCGATCTGTCCCAAAACTGTGCCAAAACCCCATCTGATTGGGTGCCTTGAGGTTACTGACCGAGCGAGAGCAGATTCCCCAAGTTGTTGAAAACATAGCAATCAGTATAGAGCCATTGGAAGGTTTGGAGCCGGTACCTGTACTTCGTAATCAGCAGGTCGCCGGTTCGATCCCGGCGGGTGGCTCCAGAAATCATTGAAAAACAAGAAGTTAGGAAGCCGGTTTTCTTCGGAGGACCGGCTTTTGCTTTGTCAGCTGTGCCAAAACCCCGAACAGTCTTCTCACCTGTGCCAAAACCCGGGTGATCAGGCAAGCTATTGAGCGACAAAGGTTAGCCACGATTGGCCCAACTTCGCAACACGACTTGGCGCCCAAGATCTGGCCGTTTGGCAGGCTCTCTGGACGATCCGCGTTCAAGGTTCTACAAAAGATTGAAGAAGAATCACTTACGGGGATTTTCGGGGGCTCATGTGTCGGTGGACCTGCTGACTGATTGTCAGCGTCCCCACCTAACAGTTTGTCCAGTCAAGCTCGCCGACGATTCACGAGCGCGAGAAG
>JAIBBE010000026.1 GCA_019694835.1 Fimbriimonadaceae bacterium
ACGCATGATCGTGACGTGGCTCAACGACTCCGGCATACGAGTTGGCGAACTATGCGGCCTTCATCATGCCGATCTGCACTTGCGGCCCAACCATGAGTGCGGCGAGGAGAGGCTCGCCCATTTCCACGTCGTGAAGCGTTCAAACCCTAATCGTGCTAGGGCCAAACGCGGCCAGCCGGCCAGACTGGAAGATGCCGTTGTCCGCGGCGGGAGCGTCCGCTACGCAAGCCCGGCGATGATCGAGACGTACTTGGAGTACCTCACCGACGAATACTTCAACGTGCGCGGATTGGCGACGAGCAATCTCGTTCTTGTTCAACTTCAGAACGACGTCGGCACTCCGCTTTCAACGCACGGCGTGCGCCAAATGCTCGCGCGCGCTGGAAAGCGAGCCGGCGCTGGGAAGGTGCGACCACACGCGTTTCGCCACACGTGGGCAACAGCATTGACCGAAGCAAGCGGGATGCCAGCGCTGACCGCGAAGGCTGGTGGTTGGTCAAGCGCGAAAACGGTTGAGGAAACCTACCTTCACCTGACAGCCAGCCAGATCGTCAGCGAGTCCTTGAATCAGGTATGGAGCCGGAACGAAACATGATTGATGGCAACAGTCTTCCCGTAGACGAAACGGCTCTGGTGGCGGCAACGATGCGGCTGCTGCGGATGTCTACCGTTGATGCATTCATGAAACTTTCGCCGCTTCAGCGGTTTCAAGAACTGATCGCGGGACCAAATTTCCCTGAGTACCTGCGTGAGGAACCAATTAGGTTCGACGGCCGCGATCAGAATTACGGATACCTTTGCGACATTCCGGGCTGTGAACTCACGGCATCGGGCAAGGTGTTCTGCGAAGCACATCGGCGCGAGCGGATCGCCGCGAAGAGAAACGGCCAATCGGAACCGGATTGGCGACGACAAACTCTTCCCCGAAAGTCCCCAGAGCACTTTGACACATCGGGCGGCGGCATCGTCTCCCTTGCTGGACTGCCGCCGCTGGTCGCCGCAGAAATTCGTTACGCGCTATACGCCAACTCGACATCTCCGCGGCCAACAAAATGGAATCCAAGGTGGCTGCGCGGACTGGTTGACGGTCTGCAACGCCAGTGTGTCGCGTCGATCATGGAAATTGACAGCACCAGGCGGCCTCCTGGCCAGGGAAAGAAGAAGGCGCTAAAACGCTGGCCGCGGTATAGCGAGGTCTGCGACATGATCATCGCTCTGATGCAGACGCATTGCTCGCCGGTGCACGTAACCCGCGCCGAGAGCCGCGCATTGGGCTATATCGACCCGCTGCATTGGGGGTTCCGCCTCAAAGACCGTCGCTCGCCATTCGACCTGCGGGCTGTCACTCAGGATTGGCTGCGCACACTCACGTGGGATCTGATGGCAGCGATTTTCGACTCCCCGGATCGCCCAAGGACCGCAACAACATTAGAGAACCTTAGGCGCTGCTCCGTGACACTCAGCGCCTACCTGGAGTGGTCGGTTGCTGACCGGGGTGTCGACGCCACAGGACTATCCGAGGAGACTGGCCGGGCTTTTATCGCCGATCTGACTCGCCGGGCAGCGAATGGCGAGCCGCAACTCGGTCTCTACATGCCAGATGGCCAACCGAGCATTGCCACCGAACTGAGCAAATCGCTGACTTTCAATGGACTTAGACGGCTCATGCGCTTCGCGCTGGACAGCGGCATCGCCGACGGGATTGGATTGCGACGCGACTTCATGCTTGCCTTCCCGGAAGGGAAGCAGCGACACTCGAAACGACCCAGGCCGTTGAGCGACGACGTATTCGAACACCTCATCTCGCCTGCGAACATGAAGCTCCTCGCAGCCAGAGATCCCAATGACCTTGGCATTGAGGACATTTGGTTCATCCAAATCCGAGTAGGACGCCGGATCGGCGAAGTTGTCAATCTACGTTACGACTGCGTGAGCGAGCACCTGGGCCGCAAATACGCCTGGTTTGACATGACGAAGGTAAACCAGCTCGACTATGGCGTTCTCATTCCCGATGACGTGTTCTGGGTAATCGGGGAACGCCAGAAGAAGACTGCAGAAAGATACCGCCTCAAGCACGGGGTTGTCCCGACAGGAAAGACGACCCAGAAGATCGCGCTGTTCCCCAGTACCACTCAGAATCCGCACTTCGTCAACGCGATAGCCATTGCGACCTTCCAGGCCCGATTCAAGCGATGGCTGGACGAGATCGAACTACCAGGCCACGTCAGCCATCAGGCGCGGCACACCCTCGCAACGCGGCTCGTGGATGCCGGCGCTCCGATGGTCGTGGTCAAGCAACTACTTGGCCATGTCTCCGAACGTATGTCGGAGCATTACACACTCATCTCGTCGTCGAAGATCGAGCCGTTTTTGCAGCAGGTTTGGGTTAAGGGGCCCGGAAGCCGCACACCCGGTGAACTGGTTCGAACTCCGGATTCCTCCAACGATTCCGCTATCCAGAACAAGCTGATTGACATCGCGGCGCTGCCTACCGAGGGCGGCCTCTGCACCTTCAAGCCTGTAGTCGGCGGTGCGGAATGCCCTTTGGGACGGCGCTGCAATGATTGCGAAGACTTCGTCCTCACCGGCGCTGATTACGCCTACTGGAAACGCCAAGAGGAACGGTGGGCGACCTACGCAGAGAACGCACCGGATGACTCCTCCCGGACCTACGTGTACAGCCTCTTTGAAAGTTCGTCGCTGGCGATCGCCGGACTTGAGAGGGCGCTATCAGCTCTGGGGCTCTTGGAGCAGGCCAAGAATGTCGATTTGCGGAATCCGTACCAAGACTTCTTTGACCCGATCTGGAACCAGGGCTGGCGGGCATCGGACCTAATGGAGCTCACCGGTCTTTCCCCCAAGGGCGAAGTCGCCCCGATCGAAGCCGAAGACGAGGGCGCTGCATGAACCAAAGGCCGGGACCACCACGCGCAGCAATTGATGCTCGCCAGAGGGACTCTCGGGCAAAGCTTGCAAGCGTTGAGCAAGCCTTGAAACGTCTGCTCAAGCAGAAGGTCTCCGAGATCGACAAGTCTCACCTAGCGGCCCTGGCAGGCTGCTCGCGGACATTCCTGTATCAGAACAAGGACGCCCGGAACCTCATCGCGCAAGCTGAGACCCGTATGAAGGCTTCAGCGCTAAAGGGCGTTCACGATTCCGATGCAGTCGAGGAAGCCAATTGGCGCGAGCGGGCGCTCTTCGCCGAGCAGCAGTTGCGTGAGATCCGCGCGAAGAACAACTCGTTGTCGCGAACCGTAGCCGATCTGCTCGGCCAGCTCCGCGACCCCGATGGGACATGGGTCGAAGATGACCGGGAACAGCTGCGACAGCAGAACGAGACGTTGCGTGCCGCCCTCGCCGAAGAGCGGCTCGCTCGTGCCGAAGCCGAGCGACGACTCGAAGCTTCTCGGTCAAATGTCCGGAACCTGCGGCAGAAGGAAGCCGACAAACTCCTCAATGGAATCAACCAAAGCTAGCCGATGGGATGGGTTTTGACCTGCACGTTTGTAGACTCAGGCACTAGGGGGTGAGGCACGTGACGGAGACCAGCCCGGCTGGCGGGTCGGCGCTTTTTCAGCTCGACCCAGACGACCAGATCAAGCACCGCGACCGAGTCCGCGACCTGGCCGAGGTCTACACCCACCAACGTGAGGTCACCGCGATGCTCGACCTGGTGCCCGACATGTTCCCCAGCGAGGTCGATCCCGACAACCATGACAAGACGTTCCTCGAACCGGCGATGGGCCACGGAAATTTCCTGGTCGAGATCCTGCGCCGGAAGCTGACCACCGTGACCGTCGCCCGCTACGGCGCTGGCGAGGAGTACGAGCACCGGATGCTGCGCTGCCTGACGAGCATTTACGGCATCGACATCGACCCCGAGAACGTGGAGGACTCACGCCGACGGATGTACGCGGTGATCACCGCCCATGTCGGCGACCCGACTGGTCGGACCGACGGATTCTGGTCGGCCGTCGAGACCGTCCTCAGCACGAATCTGGTGCGCGCCGACACCCTGGTAGACGCCCAGGCGGTTGAGGTGATCTCCTACGAGCCTGCGGCCGGAGGGGGCTTCCTGCGTGAGTGGTCAACCCTGGAAGAGTCGTCGGCGGATTCGCAGCTGGACCTATTCGAGGCGCTGCCCGACGAGCCCCGCCGCGACGCGTCACCGGTGCATTACACGCAGCTCGCGGCGAACCCGAAACCGGTTGAGGTCAAGAGACGGGGGAAGAAATGACTGGGGTTCTACACCGACGATTCGGCAACCACGTCCCCGACATCCTCGACTGTTTGGCGCAGCTCTCCAACGACGAGGTACCCACGCCGCCGAAGGTCGCGAGGGCGATGCTGGACCTACTGCCCGCGGAGGTGTGGACCAACCCGAACTACAAATGGTTGGACCCCTTCTCGAAATCCGGCGTTTTTTTGCGAGAGATTGCCTCGCGCCTGCTTGAAGGGCTCGCATCCTGGGAGCCTGACTTCGACAAGCGGCGCGATCACGTCTACCGCAGAATGATCTACGGGTGCGCGATCACGACCATGACCGGAATGATCGCGCGCCGCAGCCTTTACTGCTCGCGCGACGCGTCCTCTGACCTCTCCGTCGTCAAGTTCGAATCCCCCGACGGGAACCTGCCTTTCATTCCGACTGAACACGCTTTCGTCAATCAACGCTGCACCGTCTGCGGCGCCCCCGAAGGTCTTGAGCGCGAAGGGCGCGAGAACTACGCCTACGCGTTCATCCACGACACCTACCCGACTCAGGAGTTGAGCGACATGAAGTTCGACGTGATCGTGGGCAATCCGCCCTATCAAATCGACAGTGAGGGCAACTCCCGCACACGCCCCGTCTACCAATTGTTCGTCCAAAAGGCGATCAGCATGAACCCCCGCTACCTAGTCATGATCACGCCTTCCCGGTGGTTTACCGGCGGTCTGGCTCTCGATCAGTTCCGGACTGACATGCTGGCCGATCGTCATCTCGCCAAGATGGTGGATAACCCCAAGTTGTTCGACTGCTTTCCTGGAGTCGAAATCAAAGGCGGCGTCAGCTATTTCCTATGGGACCGGGAGCACGACGGCGACTGCGAATTTTCAACCCGCATCGACGGGGAAATTGTATCTACCCTCACCCGCGACCTGCGCCACGGCAAGGGTGTACTGATCCGGAGCAACGCCGCCGAGGCGATATTGGCCAAGATCGAGGCGAAGGGTGAGCCCTCTATTGCGTCGAAACTGTCCTCGCAGAAGCCGTTCGGCTTCCTCAGTAACTTCTCCGACTACCACCTAAAGCCTGAGAAGGATTCCGTCTTGCTGGTCAAGCGAGACCGGATGCCTGCCTATGTACACCCCGACCAGATCACCCACGGGCACCCCATGATCGACCCGATCAAGGTATTAACCCCCGAAGCCGGTGACGGACACGGACGCATCCCGGCCATCGTGACCGGGAACCCTTTCGTAGTGTCCGGGAACAGCGTGTGCACCCAAACCTTCCTCGTCGCAGGAACTTTCGGCACTGAGTACACAGCGCAGCGTTTCGCTGCGTACCTTCGGACGAAGTTCGTCCGATTTCTCGTCCATCAGCGCAAGGTGTCACAACACACGACTTCGGACACCTACGCATTTGTCCCCGATATACCTATGGACCGCGACTGGACCGACGCCGCGCTCTACGAGCGGTATGAACTTTCCGCCGAAGACATCGCCGTCATCGAGTCTCAGATCAGACCTATGAGCGCAACTGACGTCGTCGAGTCGGAGTGGGAGGACAGCGAGCAGTGACCGCTCTCGAAGAGACGGCACTGCCGCCCGAGGAGCTGGAGACCGTTGGCTCTACCAGTGTTGCGCGCCGCATCTACGCCTACACCCTTCCGGGGAAGGATTTGCAGCCGTGGGAGCGCAACGTCGGCGGTACCCAGGTGTCCGGAACCGGGCTCGTCAAGGTCGGTGACACCACCAAAGCTGACGTGCTGGAGCGCATCAAGCAGCAGCTCGGCACCGCCTACCCGCACCTCGAAGGCGTGCAGCTGCTGCTCGACGCCGAGGCCCGGCGCAACGACGGAACCGCCTTCCGTGACCACGACGTCCACCGGGCCCTCGTTGCTAAGGGCATCCGCAAGGATGCGGAGTGGTTTGAGGCCACCGTCGATGAGGTGCAGGCTGCCATCGTCGCGGTACGCAACGGTCAGGCCTACGACGGCACCCGCACCGCCGACTTCGGCATGCGCCCCGAGCAGGAGGAGGCGGTCGCGCAGACAGCCGGCTATTACCGCACACACGCAGAGGACGGTCATGCGCCGCGGTTCCTGTGGAACGCCAAAATGCGGTTTGGCAAGACCTTTGCCACGTATGAGTTGGCCCGCGAAATGGCCTGGAAGCGGGTGCTGGTACTCACCTACAAACCGGTGGTGCAGACCGCCTGGAAAGAGGATCTGCTCACGCACGTCGATTTCGAAGGGTGGCGGTTCGTCGACCGGGACACTTCGGCCGAGGATCGCGACGCGGCGGCCGACTCCACCGACCCCGTGGTGTGGTTCGCCTCGTTCCAGGACATGCGAGGCAAGACCGCCGACGGGAAAATCAAGGCGCACAACGAAGTCATTCACCTCATCGAGTGGGACGCGATTGTCCTCGACGAGTACCATTTCGGCGCCTGGCGGGACTCAGCGCGGGAGTTGTACGACCCCACTGAAGCGGAGATCGCCGAGGCCGAGGAGCCCGACGACTCGGTCACCGAGGATGACCTCGGCCTGACCAGCCGCCACTACCTCTACCTGTCCGGAACCCCGTTCCGGGCGATCACCAACGGCGAGTTCACCGAGGACCAGATATTTAACTGGACCTACGTCGACGAGCAGCGCGAGAAAGAACACTGGGAAGCCGACGCTGACCCCAACCCCTACATCGACTTGCCGGGGATGCAGATCTTCAGCTACGACATCGGCGGGGACGCCGAAAGATGGGCCGCCGAGGGAGAATTCGACGGTTTCTCGCTGAACGAATACTTCAAAGCCAAGAAGCTCAATCCGAAAAGCA
>JAIBBE010000012.1 GCA_019694835.1 Fimbriimonadaceae bacterium
CACCCGGATATCACTTTCAGCCTTCGGATCGCCTACAGCTTCCCGTATGAGTTGACTACTGTCCGCCTCGGTGTTGGCTTCGACCTGTCGCGGCCGCTCATGCGCCTCCTGCCCTGACTGATGCCAGGGTGGGAGTTTCAATTTGGCACAATCAAGCCGGCGCAATCCCACCAATCCGAGGCGGGCTCCATTTTGCTGACAGACGGCCTCATGCCTCTCATGACGTGCTTCCATACGTCGAATCGTTGAACCATCCCCGTCAGCGATTGACGAGCCGGCGCGTGCGCGTTCGAACCCGATTCGACGACTTCACAGGCCTGGCCGTTTACCACTGCCACATTCTGGATCACGAAGACATGGGCATGATGGGTACGCTGAGAATCGCCTAGCCGGTGCCATGCTTGACGACACGGTAAGATATGAGGACGTGCGTAGGACATTGCATCTTGGCATAACCGCTAGCCTTCTGCTGGCCTTTGCCCAGGCTCCGTTCCTACACGTCCACGACCGTGATCCAGGCCATGAGCATGCCCATGGATTCGCTCACGCTCATTGGGCCGCCGCGAACTACGATGGCCCTACCCTGCAATCCGAGGATCACGCCGGTGAAGCTCGTTCTCTGAGTTGGATTCCCGGAGATGGCAAGTCTCCCGTGAGACTTGCAGCTGCGCTTCCCGAGGCGATCTCGATTCCGGAACCGATCGCGCAGCCCGCTCTCGTAACGGAATTGATCCCCCACAGCCACGATCCCCCGTGGCAGTTTGCCCTCAAATCCCGCGCCCCTCCTGCCTAATTACCCATCAGGCGCACCACGCGTGTGCGCGATCCCCATTGAGTTCCTAAAAGTTGATTCTGATGAGGTGGCGCAATGCATTTGCCCAGTCGCGCCGCCACTTCTCTGCTGTACGTGGCCGCACTTTCAGGCCTGTGTTCGGCGCAGGAGTGGACGGAAACGAGCGTAGTCCAGAAGTTTCTTGAGCAAAGTCCATACGCCCGCGAGGCTCGCGCCCGTGCGGCCATCGCGCAGGCGGAGGCCAAGGGCCGTTCTCTGTACGCAAACCCCAGCTTCAACTACACCCGGGAAGGGGCTGGACTCACTGAGTTCTTCCAGGCCGAACAAGCCATACCGATCAACGGTCGGCTGAAGCTGCTGCGCCAAGCCGGCGATTCGGCTGTTCGTGCGACCGAAGCAGAGGGCGCCTTCGACATCTGGCAAGCTCGCACCGCTCTGCGTCTGGCGTTCTACCAGCTCCTGGGGGCACAGGAACGGGAACGGGTCTACTCGATCGGACTGAAGGAAATCGAGAACGTCATCCGGGTGCTCCGCGATCGGGAGCGCGAAGGCGAGGGCTCGAAGTTCGACCGAATGCGTACCGAGCGGGAGCGGGCCGAACTTCTTGCCGAACTTGCTCTCGTCCAGGCCGAGATGGAGCTGGAGCGATCTCGCCTCATCGCTTTTCTTCCGCCGGCGACTCAGATTGCGGCAGTCTCGGGCCAGATAGAGACCATCCTCGGACCACTCGACGGAGCGGCACTGGTGCAACGGGCAATGGGTGCGCGTGAGGATTTCCGTGCCGAACAACGCCGACTGGAACAGTTCCGGCTGGAAGAGCGTGCCGCGGACCGGTTGAAGATACCCGAGCCCGTGCTGAATGCCGGGTTCAAGCGCGCGGATGTCGGTCAGAACCGAATCGAGAACGGCGGCGTGGTTGGCGTTACAATTCCGCTGCCTCTCTTCAATAAAGGGCAAGCCGAGGTCGCTCGCTACTCCGCCGAGCAGGAACGGATCTCGGCCCGGCTGCAAATCCTCACTCAGCGGATTCGGGCGGCAGTCGAAGGGACCGTCCGCGCTTTCAACGTTCGCGTCCAAGCTCGCGACCGTTACCGCCAGGAACTGGCCGACAGCGGCCCGGAGCTGATCAAGATAGCGTCGGTCGCCTATCAGGAAGGGGAGATCGGAATCCTGCAACTACTCGATGCATACCGCTCACAACGCCAGGCGCAGTTGCGAATGCTCGACATACAGGCAGCGGTGAAAGAGGCGCAGATCGAATTGGAGCGAGTTGTCGGAGAGGAGCTTGGGAAATGAGAAGGTCGTCCATTCTTTTGCTAGTGATCTTCACCGTGGGATGCCAGAAGCAGGAACCGGTTGCTCAGAAGGCAACTGAACCGGAGCCGCATCCGGAAAGTTTCACGAACTGGACGACGAAGACCGAGTTGTTCGCGGAGTACCCACCACTAGTGGTTGGCCGGACAAGCCGCTTCGCCGTTCACTTCACTCGACTGGACACGTTCAAGCCGGTTGCCAAGGGGAAGGTTGAAATTCGTCTCACCTCGGCAAACGGCAAGGTCGAATCGTTCAGCACGGACGGCCCGTCCCGGCCCGGCATCTTTGGTGTAGACGTGAAGCCCGCGACGGCGGGACAGTTCCGGCTATCCGTGCATCTCACAAGCGACGGCTTGAGCGATGTACACGAACTTGGTGAGATCGAATCGTCGGCATCCAAGGCTGGGGCGGTTCACGAGCATGGGGCAGAAACCGAGGAGAAGATCGCCTTCCTGAAAGAACAGCAGTGGACCTTGGACTTCGGCACGGCGATCGTCGAGGACCGGCAGTTACGGTCGAGCATACGGGTCCCAGCGGAAGTACTCCCACGATCCGGCGGTGAGGCGGAAGTAACTGTACCTTTCGATGGCCGGCTGGTGGCCGAGAACCTTCCCGTCATCGGATCTCGCGTATCGCAGGGGCAAGTGCTCGCCAGCCTACTCCCGCCAACAAGCGCGCCGAGTGACCTGTCCTCCCTGGAACTGGCAAAGAACGAAGCATCGCTCGCGCTGCAGTTGGCCCGCAAGGATCGCGAGCGCGCCGAGAGGCTCGTGCAGTCAGGAGCAGCTCCCGCCAAGAGGCTTGATGAAGCGCGGACTGTCGAAGCAACGGTGGAAGCACGGCTCAGGGCAGCGGAGACGCGCATTGCCCAGTACGAGGCATCCAGTACAGCCGAAGCGAATCCGAAGGGCGCCAGACTGTTCGCCTTGCGCGCTCCGATCTCGGGCATCGTGGTTGAGACCACCGCGGCGCCCAGTGCCAATGTGAAGGCCGGCGAAACGATCTTCAAAGTCGTGGACGCCGATTCGGTGTACGTTTCCGCCATTGTGCCCGAGGCGGAGCTGCCGCAGATGCGGAATCTCAGCGGTGCGGAATTAGAGGTTCCCGGTTCCCCGCAGCCGAGGCCTCTGAGCCGCCTCGTATCCGTCGGGCGAGTAGTGGATCCGCAGTCGCGGACGTTTCCCGTCATCTATCAAGTGGATAACCGGGACCGGAGAATCGCGATTCATCAGGCGCTGCACGTCCGGTTGCTCACCAAAGCGTCGGGCGCGGCTCCGGCCGTGCCCGAGTCGGCCATTGTGGACGATGGAGGCCGGCCAGTGATCTTCATTCAGGAATCCGGCGAAGCATTTCTTCGCAGGCCCGTGAAGCTTGGAATCCGCGAGGGCGGGTACGTCCAGGTGCTCGACGGGGCGTTTCCTGGCGAGCGGGTGGTCACCCGAGGGGCGCATCTGATCCGGCTTGCGGCGATGTCCAACCAGGTACCGGCCCACGGGCACGTTCACTAGGGAGTGGCCAGATGCTTGATTCCTTGATTCGCTGGTCTCTTCATCATCGCGCCGTTGTTCTCTTCATGACGGCAGCCCTACTGATCTGGGGCGGATACTCCATCCGCGATACACCACTGGATGTGCTACCGGACCTGACAGCGCCGACTGTCACTGTCCTGGTGGAGGCGCGAGGCATGGCGCCGACCGAGATGGAAGCGTTGGTGACGTTTCCTATTGAATCCGCGATCAACGGAGCCCCGGGTGTCCGGCGGGTGCGCTCGGCTACGGCAGTGGGTGTCGCTGTGATCTGGGTGGAGTTCGACTGGGGACAGGAGATTCATCGCGCCCGGCAGACGGTGAACGAAAAACTCTCGCTCGTCTCGGCCGCACTGCCTTCCAATGTCGACAAGCCGTACCTCGCCCCCATCTCCTCGATCATGGGCGAGATCCTGTTCGTGACGCTGGAGTCGGATCGCCATTCAGGAATGGAACTGCGGACCGTAGCAGACACTGTCCTCCGGCGCCGGATTCTTGCGGTGCCAGGGGTTGCTCAAGTGGTTCCGACGGGTGGAGACCAGAAGCAGTATCAAGTGCTGGTATCACCGCAGCTGCTGCGCCAGTTTTCGGTCTCACTCAACGATGTTGAGAGCGCTTTGCGGCAAGGGAGCCAAAACGCATCCGCGGGCTTTCGCGTTGCGGGTGGGCAGGAGTATTTGATCCAGGGTGTTGGACGGGCTTCTTCGGAGGATTCGATTGGCAGCATCGCCGTGACATCGCGAGACGGACGGCCGATCTTCGTTCGTGACGTAGCGCAGGTGCGGATCGGACCTGCCCTGAAACGTGGCGAGGGCTCCCATAATGCCGAGCCCGCGGTTGTACTCGGCATTCAGAAACAGCCGGGAGCGAACACCCTGGAGCTGACGCGACGGCTGGACGCGACTTTGGATGAGATTCAACGCGGCCTCCCGTCGGGGATGAAGATCGACAAGCAGGTGTTCCGGCAGGCGGACTTCATCGAGAGATCACTTGAGAATCTCACCAAAGCATTGCGGGACGGGGCCATTCTCGTCGTGATCGTGGTGGTGCTCTTCCTGATGAATGTTCGCGCAGCCATGATTACGCTACTCGCGATCCCCGTCTCGGTTCTGACAGCCGTGCTGACCATGAATTGGTTCGGCTTCACCATCAACAGCATGAGTCTGGGCGGCCTCGCCATTGCGATCGGTGAACTCGTTGACGACGCCATCATCGACGTCGAGAACGTCATGCGGCGGCTTCGGGAGAACACCCAGAGACCAGAGGCCGAAAGGCTGCCCGCGCTGGAGGTGATTTACCGCGCGAGCAGCGAGATCCGAAGCTCCGTCGTCTTCGCGACGGTGATCGTGGTTCTGGTCTTTCTCCCCCTGTTTGCGCTGAGCAGCGTGGAGGGCCGATTGCTCACCCCGCTCGCCTTCGCCTACATCGTCAGCCTCACCGCTTCTCTTGCGGTCGCGCTCACGGTCACGCCCGCTCTCTGCTCCTTCCTTTTGCCCAATGCACGCTCGATTCTGAAGGGCCACGAGCCTTGGCTGGTGACCCAGCTGAAGCGGATGTACAGGCCGGCGTTGAACTGGTCTCTGGATCATCCGATTTCGGTCGTCATCCCTTCCATACTCTTGATCATTGCCGCAGGAGTGGCGCTTTCCCGAACAGGCCGGGCATTCTTGCCGGAGTTTAACGAAGGGACTTTGACCATCAGTGCGGTAACACTGCCTGGCACGAGTCTCGCGGATTCGGACAATCTTGGGCGCGGCCTGGAACGGATTCTGCTCGGCATTCCCGAAGTGGTCTCTACCGCAAGAAGGACCGGACGGGCGGAACTGGACGAGCACGTCCAGGGTGTCGAATCAGCCGAGTTGGACGTCACTCTAAGAATGAAGGATCGGTCAAAGGCCGAGGTACTGAACGAGATCCGCGAGAGGGTCACGCTTCTCCCTGGAATGAATGTCACAGTCGGCCAACCCATATCGCACCGCATTGATCACATGCTCTCCGGAACACGCGCCAACATCGCGGTCAAGGTCTTCGGCGATGATCTCGTGTTGCTCCGATCCCTGGCCCGACAGATCGAGACAGCAATGAAGGGAATCAACGGGGTGGTCGACCTCTCCGTCGAGCAGCAGACCGACATTCCGACGGTGCGTGTGCGCGTCAGGCCCGAGGATGCCGCTCGATTCGGTTTGCAGCCTGGTGATGTCGCAACCAAGATTCAGACAGCCTTCGTCGGCATCGAAGTCAACCGCATTCTCGAAGGCCAGATCAGCTTCCCGCTGGTTGTACGCTACCCGGAGACGCGCCTGGAGGATCTCGCCGTCATCGGCAAGACGCTCATCGACTCCCCCTCAGGAGCGAAGGTTCCGCTCAATTCCGTGGCCGACGTCTATGAGGATCGCAGCCCAAACTTCATCAGTCGTGAGGGAGTCCAGCGCAAAATCGTCGTACAGTGCAATGTCGCGGGACGCGACTTATTGGGCGTCGTGAATGAGATTGAGGCGGCAGTGGGCGCCCAAGTCAAACTGCCTCAAGGGTATCGTGTCGAGTACGGTGGGCAGTTTGAGAGCGAAGCGGAAGCCTCGCGCCGTTTGCTGGTTCTCGGCGGCGGTGTGATTGTCGCCATCCTTCTGATTCTGGCGACCGCGTTTCATTCCACCCGTGACGCTCTGATCATCATGCTTAATTTGCCCCTTGCTCTGGTTGGCGGGGTTGCCGGTGTCTATTTCGCCGGGGGAGTTCTTTCCGTCGCCTCCATCATTGGATTCATCACGCTGTTCGGCATCGCCACTCGAAACGGCATCATGCTTGTCGCGCACATCCGCCATCTTCAGGAGGCGGAGGGAGTAACCGATCTTCGCCACGCCGTTGCGGTGGGCGCCACTGAGCGCCTCGCCCCGATTCTGATGACGGCACTGGCGGCCGGATTGGCGCTCGTTCCGATCGCGGCCGGAATGGGCAAGCCTGGGAGCGAAATCCAGGCCCCGATGGCCATGGTGATTTTGTTTGGTCTACTTACATCCACTGCCCTGAACATGGTAGTGGTCCCGGCCGTCTATTTCGCGGCTGGGCGTTACAAAACGAAGAACACATGAACTGGGAACGGGAGAAAGCATGAAGAGAAGACTCATTCTGAACTTCGCCTCAATGGCGGTGCTGCTCGGCTCGCTGCCGCTGGCGGCGCACGACGACAAGATTCACAAGGCGACGATCGGTGAGGTTGCAGCGGTCACGGTGGATGGTTTCGACCTTAGGACGAAGACGGGCATCGTGAAGGTGAAGTACTCCAGCAAGACGAAGTTCGAACGGAACGAGAAGGCGGCTGAGAAGAGCCAGATGCGTCAGGGCGAGAGGGTTGGTGTCATCGGCTCGAAGCTGCCTACCGGCGAGATCATGG
>JAIBBE010000242.1 GCA_019694835.1 Fimbriimonadaceae bacterium
CCGACTGCGTCAGCCGTCGCTCGAGAACGCGCTGTACGACCTCAAGACGACCCAGCTCCTGAGTGCTCATCGTGAGAAGTCCCATGTCGACCCCCAAGCCAGAAAGGCTCCGAGGGGGACATTTCTGTTAGGGCGCAAAAAACCAGAGACGATCAGAGGGGCTAAGTCGTTGATTTTGCTCGGCGCAGAACGGAAGGGGCCAAGAATCTCAGAACAACTGAGTCCAATGAAAGTCGAGACAAAGTTGGGCGATGCCAAGAAACTATGAACAAAAGTGGGCCGGGGCCAAGAAAGTCGAGACGATGATGGGAGGCACTCTAAGGAGCCTGTGATTGGGCGATCGAGCACCCCACTCCTGGGGCAGCACGTCACGCTCCCGTAATGACTGCTGCTGCGGGGGCCGCGACTTCAACCGGTTCTGCATCCCGCTCGAGAACGGTTCCGTCATCCGCGGTCGTCCGCTCGATGAGCGACGGCCACGACCAATGACGCACGTTTTCCGGCGGCGGAGTTGAGTTCACGACGCCTGGTTCCAGCGTGATCGGATCACGCCGCATGTCTCTGACCTCGCGACGAGCAGCAGCAAGGACTTCGCGCGACTCATCCCGACGTAAAGCAATTCCTCGCAACGTGCCAAGTCGATGGTGTCCAGTCCCCACAGGATAACTACGGGCGACTCCAAGCCCTTGAATCTCTGTATCGTGTCGACAAGAACGGTGTTGTCGCCGCGGACACCTTCCTCCAGCCACGCTGCCGGCCTTGGAAGCGGGAGTCGCCTCAACGCAGCGTAGTATTCCGCCTTTCGAATCGCATCCGCGACAAGAACGACAATGTCCCCGGCAGCGACTCCCTGCCTCGCAACCAAGTCGATGATCCGAGAGTTGATCTTCGCTGCCTGCGCATCACGGCCAGGGGACTCGTCGTACTGAACGTCGTCCCCCTGTATGTCGGGAGGGCTGACAGGAACGCCCTTGTAGTGTCTGTAAGCAGCCTCGTGGATCGGCGCCGTGTTACGGCAATTCGTTGTCAGCGTGAACGGTTCATCGCGTATCGGGAACGTGCCAGCCCGTGCATACAGGTTTTGGTTATCGTCATAGAAGACGTAGAGTGGTCCGCGGTCGTAGTCGGACAGGAGCAATTCGAGCGGTACCCAGAATTCTTCACGGAAATCCTGCCCCTCATCGCATACGATCGCGTCGTATCGATCAGGAAGCACTTCGAGCGAGTAGGCCAGCGCATTTGGCAGCTGCACCTCGTAGAGGTCCTTGCCTGGATAGGTAACCTTGGCCTCCGCAACAAGATCACGTCCTGATGCCCGGTTCGCACGATCGACCTGCCGATGGCATAGCTGGTGAAAGCTCATCACTTCCAGGTTGGCGGTCCCCGCGCAAAGGTGCGACAGGTGGTCTGCCAGTTGTCGGTTGTAGCAGGTCAGCAGGGTCCGGAATCCTTCCGACGCGAGCCGGCGGGACTTCTCGAGTGCTAGAACGGTCTTGCCGGTACCCGCGCCCCCACTGACCGCGACACGCCGGTGGGACCGCAGGAGGTCCAGGACCCGCAGCTGGTCCTTCGTGAGTACCAGTCGACGTGTCTCCTGCTCCGCTAGCCGTGAGGCAACCAGCGGCGCTACTACGAACGACCTGGCGAACACGTCCCGAACGACTTCAACCCCACGGCGGCCGATCGGATCGAAACCCGGTGCGTCGTTGCCCCAGAACCTGAACACGCCCTCAAGCCAAGCTCGAGGCTCCCGAAGGTCCTTTGCACATCCGATCAGTGCGGCCGGCATGTCCGGGCGGCTGAGCGCATTCGCATCGCCGATATCCGGGAAGAACACCGCGTGCCCGCGCAAAACGTTACGAAGCGCGAGATCACGCCATCGCTGATGCTCGTTCAACTTGGAGCGGATCGAGTACTTCGCCTTGAGCGCCTGGTTGATAGGGTTATTGATCGCATGCTTCTGCCGATGACGATCCACAGAGAACCACTCACCACTCGTTGCATCGAAGCCAACCCCGCCGCCCTTTACCTCGATGCAAACGTAGCCAAGTTCAGGGTGACACACGAGGAAATCCGTCTCGCCGTCCTTTGCCTGTTCCTCCTCGCGCTGAAGAATCCATCCGATCTGAAACAGGACAACGAAGTCCTGCGGAAGCCCGTCTCGCAAGGCTCGATAGACCTTGGCTTCGGCCTGCGACGGCAGCTCACCGAGTTGAACATCGGACAGCTCAGGAACGATCGTTGTCATCATCGTCCTCAACGACGGACATCACCTGTAAGTTAAGAGTCACTGTTCGCCGACCGTACTCCTCAAAGTCGATCGACATCACGCGTGTCGAGCCTCGAAGCGCCATGGTCAGGATCTGACCGCGACCCCACTGCTGGTGCTTGACTTTGGCGCCAGCGATGAAAGGTAGGGCGGGGTCTGCTCGCTCGTCGGCCACAGCGTCCCGCCAGTTGCCGTCGAACATGAATGACGTCACCTGCGTTGCAGGGCTCTGAATCGGATGGACCCGCATGTGCTGCGGATCACCGACGAATTCGACTACGTAGAGCCAGAACCTGTCACCGTAGTCTTGGGCATTGCTGAACTGGAGTCTCGACAGGCCCACGCCGGTCTTGTTCCACTCCCCGTTCACTCCTTTGACCTCGATGAAACGCTCCTCGCCAGTCAGTGGGTTCCGGCTGACAATGTCGTAGCCCGGATGGGTTTGGGCCATCTGCTCCGGGAGCCGCCCACGGGACTTCTCGTAGCTACAGACGGCGGCACGCGCGACGACCTCCACCCCAAGGTTGTGTTCCGACGGCGATCCATCGGCGTCGGCTTCGCCCTCAACGTCGGGCTTTTTGCGTACGTAGGAGAGCAGTCTGCGATCCCATTGCTCTTTGTGCTTCGCGCGCGGCTTCCTTGCGCGGCGCTCCCCGGAATCTGTGCTGCTTGCCCCGTGCCGATTGTTCCCCGAATCCGGTTGGTCTGGAAGATGTACCTTGGGAGATTCACTCGCTTCGTTTAGGCATTGTGGTGTTTCGGGGGGGGCTTGCTGCGGTGGACTTCCCGTGTCACCAGCTGCTCGAGTAGTCAATCCGTGTTCCGGCGTCAGGTTGCCAAGTGCGGCGTGACCGTTCGTTGCCAACTCATTGGCTGGTGCCGTTCCCTCATGCTCGGGTGTCGAAGAGGCGTCGCCCATAACGCCAAGATCTTGCGACGTCAGATCCTCGCCTTCTCCAGCGCTGGCACCGGAGTCGACATAGGGGATGCCCGCGTCCGTCAGCTCTTGATGAGCCTTCTCCACGGAGAGTCCCATCAACAGCCGCACGTTTAAAGTCAGATTCGAGATCTCACTCCCCGATTCGTCGGGCATCAACTGGTGGAAGAGGGCGTTCAGGACATGCGGCCAGATCCTGTCGCCTACTGGTCGTGCAAGGATCAACCGTCGCTGCTCGATGTCATAGAACGCCTGAACCGGTGCCGGTGGAGCGAACACCTGGTCGCCTCCAACGTTGACAGACGCCTGGATTCGAACTACCTCGTGGCTCACTGCTGCCAGCTCACCAAGGGCCGTCTGTATCTTCGACTTGACGATCGCGGGTTTGCAATGCAAGAGACGCGCGAGAATCTCCGCTCTCTCTATCAGCTTATTGGCTAGCGACGTCTCCTCCACCTCGGAGCCGTCGACGTACTCGAGTGCGACGAGAGCACTTTCGCTTAGTCGTCTGACCCCGAGCTTTTGCATGAAAGACCAGAACTCCACTGCCGGCTTGCACAACGCCCGGTCGAGCTCGCCAGCGAAGAACCCGGCGTGCCATTCACTGTCCTGCAGCAGTACTTCATCAGGGTGGGTGGGCTGGCCTTTGACATTCAGTATCGATGGCGCCTGTTGGAGGCGCATCAAGTCACTTTCCGTAAGCGCATCCTGCGAGTCCGCGGCGCACAGCCCCTCCAAGCACCGATCGTAGACGGAGCGGTCCGGTCCTACGACCGGTTTGGACTGCTCGAAGCACTCCCCGACTATGTCCAGCAGGATGTCCGAGAAATCGCGGCCTTCGGGCGCGTTCTTTACTCCGATCGCTGTGAACAGAGGCTTGAACGACTCAAGGTTGCCTGGAATCGTGAACGCGTACCGGCCTAATTGTTGTGGAAGCCAGAAGAGCTGATTGCTGCGGACATAGGACTTCTGAGGCTCAACAAAGACGAATGGCTCACCAGCCAATGTCCCGATCAGTGGGTCGTTGTCTTTCGCTCTTTCGTTGAGAATCTGGTAAGTCGTGAAGGGCGCCGGCTTGCCCATACCGACGCAGTGTCGGAGATGACCAATCACGAGCTGAGTATGTGGATCCAACGACACACCGAGATCGCCAAGTAGCTCCCGTTTGAGTCGTCCCATGCTTCGATAGTCCAAAATCTTCGCCTGGGAATCGAACGCCTCGGCACGATATGGCGCATGCAGGGACGCTGCAGAGTGCCAGCGTTCGCCATCATCAAGAGCTGGGAAGCACGCGGCGCCTCTCAACTCACTGAGTGCAGACTGAAAGAATTCCTTGTCCTTCCACTTCTCGTAGTTGTCGCAGAGAACGTAGAAGGCTTCCGCGCTCGCGCGCCTTGCTTCCTCGGACGGCACGTGCTGGTTAGCGAGGAATAGCATGCGGTCTACCAGATGCCGCGCCATTGGAATTCGGCGAATTCCCAGGCTGTCAATGAACGTCTGGACCGAGCGAGCGTTTGGTAGGCGGTCTGTGTCTAGCCACAGGTGCCGCGCTTCGCCAAGCAACTTCACCAGTTCCTCTGTACGGCGATACGTGTTCGTTGGCTGGGACCAGCGCCCATCCTGAGTTGGGACTATCGGAAGAGAGCCCAGCAGTCGCCGGATGCTCTCGTCGTTGACCAAGGTTGTGTGGTTTGCCAATTCCGTGATGAGCCGGGCGTACTTTGTCTCGTCCAGTGGCCCAGCATCGTTGAAGAACGAGGGCAGAACGGTCCGTACGAATGCCTCGATCGTCTGCGTCGGCACGCCGAGCTTGTCGGTCAGAAAGTCCCTTGCGGATTCGGTCAGAACAGCCGTGTCCAGTAGATCGGCGTAACCAGTCGGATCCGTGAAGTCACCTGGCAGCAGCGCTCGATTCGCGGAGATCAAGCCTCGGCTTGATAGCCAGATCGGCAGACTGCGGAGCGCCTGATACACGGTCGTGGCGACATTGCCGAGTCGGTCCAGGTCTGCGCAGAGTGCGTACACGTCGCGGAGATCCTTGGGTTCGACACTGAGGACCTCGCCGATGGGGTGGGATGCGCACTCCGAGCGGATGTGGGAGGTGACTGCGCCGAGATCGAGGCGCCGTATTAGCCGCGCTAGCTTTGAAAACCCAAGAAGGTGATGAGACGCAATGGCCAGCCTTGGCAGGAGTTCCGCAACTCGCGCGGTATCCTGTGATGAAGGCGCGACGTAGGACTGATTGATCGTGACTTCGTACAAGTCCTCGGTCAGGACGAAGGGCACAGCCGCCAACCGTTGCACAATCGCATTAGTGATGGGACTCACCGGTGCTGCATCGGGGAGAAGATCATTGACGATGCTCCAAAGCGGTCGGTAGAGGCTCTCCAGCGACTGCGCGTCGACTTGGGTAGTCCCGGCGACTTGCTGCGCGGTTGCACGTTCCAACAGGTCGAGCAGTCGTTCCAGCGTCAGGAACGGCGCTCCCAACAGACTCATCGCGGTGTGGAAGGGGCGTAAGTCCTCGGATGGAAGCCTCCCACCGAGTTGAAGCAGCGCCCTTGCCTGATTGGCGTCCAGCGCTGGGCGAGTGAGAAACACCCCGCTCGGACGCTGATAACTGCCGTCCTGGGCCATGGCGATCTGTACATGCGGCGCGGCTGACCGCATCAAGTCCCAGAAGGTCTTGAAGCACGCTGGATGGCCAGCTTTCTTGGAATGCAGCTCGTAAGCGCGACTGACGATCTGCCAGAGTTGAACGGGCCCCAGCAGCTTTAGCAGGCCTTCTAGATCCTGAGCCAACTCGACGGAGGCGGCACCGACCAGTATCTCGTTCCATGCCTGCTCATGTTGATGCCCAGAAAAAATCAGAGACTTTCGGTCGGGCTCCGGGAAGAAGTCGGCGTTGATGTGTAAGGGCAACCCTGTCGACTGTTCGGTGGGCAAGAACGCGTATAGCAGCCCCTCGGTGAGGGGCGCGGGCTCTATGCGCAATGCGATGCTGACCTTAGTGCTCCGATTGAGCGCCTCCAGCCTGGGATGTGTCGCAAATAGACCCTTGGCCTTGGCCAATCCAGCTGCGTCGGTGCGAAGGATGTGCCACTTTTCGACCTCCCCGGTCGGTCGAAAACGGACTATGAGATCGGAACCTTCGCCGCGCTCCAAGTAACACGCCAACAGGAGTTGGCCGTTCCGTAACACCTCCGCCTTCTGAACATGGCGCAGAAACAGCAGACTGTTGCGTAGGACAGCCTGAAAGTCCTCGGTCAGTTGGTCAATGTGGGCTGGACCGACGTGCGAGACACCGAGCGCCAACCGCGCCTCGGTGTTCGGATCGACTGCCCACGGTAGGAAGAACGACGTGCCCTCAGGCTCGTCAAAGTCTTCGATGTACCACTGACCCTCTTCAGGATGCAGCGTCAGCTTGATCCCGGAAGAACGAATCTCCGGATGGTCTGTGACCTGGTACGTTGACACGAAGCCGATCCCGAACCGGCCGATGTTCTCCCCTTTGGACAGCTTGCCTCCGCTGCCCACATCTGCGATGCGGTGGTAGTCGCAGCTGTAGTTGTTGCTGGCCATGAAGCTGCAGGGACGCGTGTGCAGGTCACCGCAGTAGGTGAAACGGCCGCTGTTACGGACCAGCAGACCGCGATCGGTGATGTCGAAGATGATCTCTTCGGCCTTCGCGTCGTCGGCGTTCTGGATGAGCTCA
>JAIBBE010000168.1 GCA_019694835.1 Fimbriimonadaceae bacterium
CGATCCGACGCAGCGAGCTACGTCAGATCGTCCCGCTGGCGGACTCGACGATCTACGAGCTGGAGCGCCGCGGGGAATTCCCGCAGCGGTTCTATCTCACGGCGCGCTGCGTGGTGTGGGACCTGGGGGAAGTCATGGCGTGGATCCAGGCGCGGCGGAACGCGTCGCACACCACGAAACTCGAACTCGCGCCCTTGCCTGACGTGCACAAGCGAAAGCGCCGTCAAACCACACAACGTTCAGTGACTTAGACCGACATCTAACACGGGTCGCCTCATGCAACATCGAAAAACACGTTGCTCGTCAGCCGATATATCGGATCATCCTCGCCGGGATGAGTTTCTTAAGCGCATCATCGCGAGAATCAGCCAATTCTGGCGACTTCATCGGATGGTCACCAAAGAAGACATATGACGTTAGGGCCTCAAGAGCGGCGTAAGCCTCAAACGACGCCCGCTGCGAGTTCACATAGTCGGACCAATAGATGGCTACCGATCGGCCCGGCTGGAACAGTGGAACGTCCAACTGCTCCGCTTCCGGCAAAGGCAGTGCCTTGCTCATGTCCAATATCACAGGCGGCATGTCGATCGCGGGCGCTCGTCGTCCCTCGAACTCCCCTTCCAACCAAGCAGCCTGGCTATCGCTTAAGGCGACGAAGAATCTCTTCCTAAGCTCTAGGCAAACGGAAAGGAATCTCAGCAACTCCTGATCCAACTGAGCATTGCGATGAGACGCGATAGCCGACACCATACTTGCCATTTCATCGCATCGCTTGCCGAACCAATCGTTACTGGCCTCGATGCGCTCAAGCATCGGCGGTTCATTAAGCAATGAAGCAAAGTAATCGACAAGTATTTCAAGGTCGCCCATTCGACGCCTTACTTCACTTCCCTTCCCCTCCAAGTGTGACACCAAGCGCAAGAGTCGATAGCACGGACTGGGCTCGAAGAAAAGGTGCTCCGTACCGATCGGTGGCTCGGCCGCGATGCAGTATGTTGCGATCGACATCTGAAACCTAAGAATGTCTCGCACGCCCATACCCCGAAGGAGCGTAGCAAACATGTTTAGGCATCGTCCGTAGTATCCATCTCGCAGCGTTGCGCGTGTCAGTTCAATCGCGCTATCTACTCCAACCAGATCGAACAACCCTAGCATCTGGCGCGCAATGCCTCCGATCTCATACACGTCCTGCGCCGAAAGATCCCCATGACGCTCCGGAACACGATCATTGTGAAGACCCAACACTGTCGCGGCGTCCCTCAGCAGAACTCTCAACGATCCTGTGCTCTCATCCGCCTCGTAATCCGACATCACAGTGGACTTTAGGTCCTCTATTGCCACTGTGCCGGGGTCATACACACGCTCCAGATTCAGGCCATAGTATCTCTCGAGCCAAGCACGAAACTCCTTTCGGCTGGTCTGCGGGGCGAGGGCCCAATCGTGAAGCGGGAAGGGAAAATAGTCGACCGCGCTCCAGTCAAAATACCGGAAGTAGTGGTACGCGTTCGCCGCAAGTTGCACTTTGCGCCGAAGAATCTCAAACCCGCAAAACGAGACCAGGAAATCATGATAATGCCGCAATTCGTGCTGAAGGCAGGTTCTCGTTAATAGCTGGTGAGCAGTCGGGTTAGTAACTAACTGCGGATGGCCAGTGCAGACTTGGTTCAAGTTACTTATCGCAAAACTAAAATCATCGAGAGAGTTGCAATGCAGCGTGACCGCCGCGCTCTCGGACCGAAACGCCCCTACTATTCCTCGGCCCAAATCAGACATCGCGGTCTAGCCGAACGATCCGTTCGAGGGAGTCTGCAATCACTTGCTCGGAGGCGTATTGGAGCTTCACCTCTGTCTCCTCGCCAACTGGCCCAAGCAGGAGCATTGCCGTCTCCGGTCGAGACTCTGCAAGCTCCTGAACTCCACTCCAGAGCAAACGGGCGACATCGCTCATGTTTTCCAGAGATGGGATGGCTATGGTCACTGTCTTGGCCTCTGCCCTATTCATGGCCAAAACCCCTGCACTTAGAGGATCACCAATGCGAGCTGAGAATGCTGGAGCCTGGGAGAATCGCTCAAATATCGCCTGCGCAAGAAACTCTGCGGCGATGATCTTGATTCGCATCATGGTTCCCGTGGCGGGTTCGCGACGCCCTTCGACGGCGCTGTCCTGCTCCTGCGAACTGACAGCGCTAGAAAGCATCCCTTCGATGGCAAGTTGGACGACACGTGGGCCAACGCCTGATGCCGCTCCGATGCGCTCCAAGGCAGAACCGATCGAATCTAGCTCTTCGTTCTCGCGCGCGTTGATCAGCGTTCGGCGGAGCGTCTGTTGCAGTGGGCTGAGCTGCTCACTCGGGCCGACTAAGGTATTGCATACGGCCGCATAGTCAATGCGCCCATCTCGACCATGCGGCAACGAAGCAGCGGCATATGGAGCAAGAACCGGCTTCATGAAATCAGAAGGAACCTGCGTTTGGGTCCACAAAGCACTCGCAGTTCGCCAACTGCCAATTCGCCGTTGAGCAGCCTCCGATACCCTGGCTCCTTTGCCCAGACGCTCGGCAATATCCCACCCAAGGTTGATCATCGGCACTTCATCGGGCCGAAAATCAATGGACGCAGTCGAACTGTCTCGCCCGCTAACCTGCTCACACCAATGTTGTAGGAGCTTCACGTCAGCCGATCGCCGAGTCCAACGGTCGTTGAGGTGTTCACAGAGGGTTCGTACGCGATCGACAGGGGGCTTTGGCTGGAGCGCCAATGCATAAGCTGTGTAAAGCGCAAGCATTGGTGATGGGATTCCTTGCCCCGCAAGCATGTCGAGCAAGTGATCGTCCACGCCGACGCGTCCTTCGGTCAGCGCGATCCGCGCCACTTCTGCAAATCTCGCCTCAGAGCCATACAGGGATCCGCTGCCCCACCCGGGTTCAACAAGGACGCTGGCCGAATCTAGATCAAACCGTCTTCCAGTGAATTCGTCGTCCACGCTGTCGAGATAGACTTCGGTGCGCCACCATGAGGACGCCAAGGTCAATACCATCTCTTGCCAGAGCCAAATATCTCCTTGCCGCCTTCGGACCCCTAGCAAGTAGGTCCCCGGCCTTAAATCGTTGAGCAGAACTGCTGAGTACCCTCGCCGTTCATCGACCGAGATTTCGCAAGCGACTGTTCGAGGCTCACCTGTCTCGTCATCAAGTCGTGTTAGACGTAGCCCCTCTCGGACCTGGAAGTCGATGCGCCAAGTGGCCGACTCACTGTGAGCAGAATCCCGTGCAAATATCATCAATGTAGCAACCGAGTCTGGGAATCCAGTTTGGACGGCCCGCTTTACGGCTTCGGATGCAAGATCCATGACCGGATGGTAGTGATACTCGTGATGCGTTCGGGTCTCTGGTAGAGGAATTGGAGAAGAGAACTCAAGGGACGCCTGATGTACTTCGCATGTGGACTCGTCTTCAGCGATCTCGAAGTCATGGCCACGCTCGACGTCCCCCACCCTAAAGCGCGCCGTGTACCGTCCCTCGGGAAGCGCCACTTCAAGGCGCCCTACTCCTTCAGCTATGGAGCTCCGTCTGGCGTTCAGAACACGGATCTGCGCTCCGGGATCGCGCGCAGACAGCACCACTTGCTTCTGTGATCTTTGATCTTGTAGCCCTTGGCCATCGGCGCTTCGCAAGTTGCTGTAGTCGCCGATGGCATCGGCATTGGCCATCGCTGGTGACGGGGACTCGGGACCACTGGGAGGCAACATTCCCACCCCGTCTCCAGTGCCGCCTCCAGGGGGTACGGGCGTGTCCGGCCCGAGCGCGCCGGGGTTCGAACGTCGATAGAGCCGCAGGTTTCTTGGGGGGACAACTGGCGGCACGTACCCGGTGACCTTAAGGTAGCGGTCCGACCATAGGTCAAAGAATCTGTCGGCGACCGCATCCGCCATTACGAACCCGTCCTTGTCGGCCGAGGCAGATCTCACGGCTTCCATGAACACACTGGAGAAATACCCGTGTGTTGCTCCGGCGGCAATTTGCGTCTCAAACGCCTTGCGGCCTCGTGGTGCACCGAAAGCCTGCATCAGCTTTACGGCGCCCGACCGCTGCCTATCTGGCGGGGACCACGTTGGATCACCCACCTGCGATGCCTTGAGAACATCCTGACAACAATCCATGATGAGGATGACTTCGTCGAAGAATCCCGCGTTTTGGATCTTCGCAGCATATCTATTCGCCGCAATGTGGGCGGTATCCCCCAGTTGTGCCTGGGCGGTAAACAGTGCGGGATCAGGCAGCGCTCCAGAAGTGAATCCATGGCCAGCAAAAAAGAGGTAGAGACGTTCCCCAACCCGCTCACGCCACTCACCATTACACCTCAGCCAACGATTCAGGATTTTCTTGAACTGAGTTTCCGTTGGGTTAGCATCGTCAGGATCACTGGTCGCTGGAAAATCGCAGGATCGAATCACTTCCACTCGCCGCTCGTCGATGCCGATATCAGTTGGATCCTCAAGATCACCTCCCGCGGGGTCAATAAGCCAACGAAGGAACTCGTTCGCATCATTCTCCGGACCAGCAAGATCGGTAAGCCCAGGGTACCGGTTGATTGCGACCAAGATCGCATAGTGGTCTGACTTAGCCATCAAAACCCCCGTACGACAATTTCCCGTAAGCTGTCCAAGGTTGTGGAATCATTGTCGAACGAGCCGTGGTCAATACATTCGCTGTTCAATCCAATCGGACTACTTGTCGTTTGGGACCAGACCACTCGCCTCGCGTCGGCACCGAGCCATTCTCTTACGACTTTTACTGACGGAAAGCTTGCGTCTCCGTAGATCTGTGTATTCGCCAGGAATCTCTCCATGCCAAGAATCGGCATGTCGGGCTCGTCCTCCCATTCACCTTCGGCATTGCGCCGCGACTCGAGTAGTCCGGATACTAGGTAAAGGAGAGAAGAGGGATAAAGATAGCGTCGCCAGTCCCGCCTATCTCGCAGTTCGTCGTCTTGGCCCCAAACTTGATCATCTCGCTCAAGTGCATCCCTCATTGCGAACATGCGAAACCCACCGATACGCATGCCACAGGATTGAAGTGTCGTAGCAAAGAAATCGTGCGTGATTGCCGGGGCAAGGAGGACAACATCCTGTTTCAACGCTTCGGGCAGGTATCGCTTTGAGGCCTCTAACCAATGTGCGATGTAGATCGCGCCGGTGCTGTGGCCAATCAATGTGAGCCTGTCGAGTGACAAACCCTTAGCGATTGCAACCCCAAGGCGCGCGAGGAGTGCGGTCCCCGCATGCGCGTCCGGATCAGGGCCAAAGGCATCGGCAGTGTCCTGCTTCATGCGGTTCCACTCCAATGCTTTTCCCCACTCGTTCAGACCGCTGCCTGCAATCTTGAAACCCCGAATGAGTTCCTCGACACAGGTCGCGTACAGGCCATGGTCACGTCCGCCAGAGTAGCGACGAAGTACTCCTCTAAGTACCCTGACGATGAACTTCGCTACTTGAAAGAGCTCGACTAGGCCGCGGGTCGCTGAATGTTTCGAGAATTCGCGGGAGGCAAGTTCTGAAAAGGCGGAGCGGCGCTCCACCGCTCCCTGAGGCGCGAATGCGCTTCTAGTCGCGCTGGGAAGATCTGGCAATGTCGCGAGAGATGCCAAAAAAGCGACGTCTTGCTCCAGATCCGCCTGGATCTCGTCTTCGCTGATAGCAAGTGAAGCTGAGCGGGCCTGCGCTGCGTCGGCCAGAGGCGCGAAGTCACGATACGGAATCGTTGTGCGCCCGGGCTGATTCCAGAACGCGTCAAAGGCGTCTGACACTTCCGACGCAAGTGCTCCGCATGACGATTGCGAAATGGATCTCGTTCCGACAACGTCCTTTGCTCCCAATCGTTCGAGGGTGTATTGAACGAGCTTTCGTAGAAGCTGCTTGAATACCGGCTCGTCGGCGAGTTCGGTCAGATTGTTCCGAATCGTTTCCCAAGCTCCCGACTCCCAAACGTAGAACACAGCGTGGCCGCCTGTGGTGGGTGAAGGCGAATAGACTCTTGCTTCATTCAGAAGTCGCTGGGCAATTGCTAGGCCCTCCTCTTTCGAGACAAGCCCGCCATGAAAGTGAATTACCAAATGCTTACGGGAGTCTCTCTGGAGCCCTTCAACAATGGCGTCCACGTCGATCGGAGTCGTGTCAGCGCGGCCGCCGATTCGCCCAGCGCGGCTGTGGATAAAGTGCAGCTTGTCCATGTAGTTCTCCAATAGCAAGACCAACTCACGTGGAAAGCAAGGCACAGCCCGTTCTGTGAGCCAGCACACTTCTAATCGCAAGGCGCGATTCAGGTCCCGCTAGCAGGTGCGGCCGCCCTGGCGCTGTCATTTTGAGGGGGGCGGGCGCCCCTTCGCAATCAGCCGCCACTCCAATCGAGCAACGGCGGCCTTGACGTCACATCTCATCGCACTCGTCCTCGCGGATTCGGTCTTGCCAAACTGAGGTAGCAAGCGACCCGGGACGCGATGGCGACGCTGGTCAATAGTGTGTGGCCTTCGGTCCGGGACGCAAGGAACCGGAAGACGCTCTACATACCGACTAGCCAGAGGCAATCGCAAGATCAGCCCCTCAAGCACTGATCAAATCGGCGCCGCCGTCGCTAGCACCTTCATCGTCGGCGGCAGCAGCGTCGCCGTGTGCGTCCTCCCCGCCACCCAGGCATCGATCATGTCCGCCCACTCCTGCAGCATGTGACGTCGTTGCTCTGCGTACTCGGCCTTGTTGTAGACGCCGCGCGATGAGCGCCCGTCTTCGTGGGCCAGGCACTTCTCGATCCAGTCGCTGTTGAAGCCGAGCTCGTTCAGGATGGTCGAGCCGGTGCGGCGCAGGTCGTGCACCGTGA
>JAIBBE010000029.1 GCA_019694835.1 Fimbriimonadaceae bacterium
GGTGAGGTAACGGCTCACCAAGGCGACGATCCGTAGCTGATCTGAGAGGATGATCAGCCACACTGGAACTGAGACACGGTCCAGACTCCTACGGGAGGCAGCAGTGGGGAATATTGGACAATGGGGGCAACCCTGATCCAGCAATGCCGCGTGGGTGATGAAGGCCTTCGGGTTGTAAAGCCCTTTTGGCAGGGACGATGATGACGGTACCTGCAGAATAAGCCCCGGCTAACTTCGTGCCAGCAGCCGCGGTAATACGAAGGGGGCTAGCGTTGTTCGGAATTACTGGGCGTAAAGGGCGCGTAGGCGGCTTCGATAGTCAGGCGTGAAATCCCCAGGCTCAACTTGGGAATTGCGCTTGATACTGCGAGGCTTGAGTGAGGGAGAGGATAGTGGAATTCCCAGTGTAGAGGTGAAATTCGTAGATATTGGGAAGAACACCAGTGGCGAAGGCGGCTATCTGGACCTCAACTGACGCTGAGGCGCGAAAGCGTGGGGAGCAAACAGGATTAGATACCCTGGTAGTCCACGCTGTAAACGATGTGTGCTAGACGTTGGGAAGCCTAGCTTCTCAGTGTCGCAGCTAACGCGATAAGCACACCGCCTGGGGAGTACGGTCGCAAGATTAAAACTCAAAGGAATTGACGGGGGCCCGCACAAGCGGTGGAGCATGTGGTTTAATTCGATGCAACGCGCAGAACCTTACCAGCCCTTGACATGGGAAGTATGGGCCCGAGAGATCGGGTTCTTCAGTTCGGCTGGCTTCCACACAGGTGCTGCATGGCTGTCGTCAGCTCGTGTCGTGAGATGTTGGGTTAAGTCCCGCAACGAGCGCAACCCTCACCTTCAGTTGCCATCAGGTTAAGCTGGGCACTCTGAAGGAACTGCCGGTGACAAGCCGGAGGAAGGCGGGGATGACGTCAAGTCCTCATGGCCCTTACGGGCTGGGCTACACACGTGCTACAATGGTGGTGACAATGGGATGCAACGCAGCGATGCCGAGCCGATCTCAAAAAGCCATCTCAGTTCAGATTGCACTCTGCAACTCGAGTGCATGAAGGTGGAATCGCTAGTAATCGTGGATCAGCATGCCACGGTGAATACGTTCCCGGGCCTTGTACACACCGCCCGTCACACCATGGGAGTTGGTTTTACCTTAAGCCGGTGCGCTAACCGCAAGGAGGCAGCCGTCCACGGTAAGGTCAGCGACTGGGGTGAAGTCGTAACAAGGTAGCCGTAGGGGAACCTGCGGCTGGATCACCTCCTTTCTAAGGATGTGCGAACTTTCGAAGACCCTCACGTCTTCAAGATCGCCGTTCCTTGGTTTCGGCAATCGGGTGCAATTCCCGAAAGCCAACCGGCCCGTCCGCCGATCGATCGATCGGCCAAGACGAACATCCGGGAGAACTTCGGTTCTCGAACCTCGCCGCCGCCGGCGCATCCCTTCCTGCAGATCCGCATAAACGAGCAGTCGGGCTCGTAGCTCAGTTGGTTAGAGCGCGCGCTTGATAAGCGTGAGGTCGGAAGTTCAAATCTTCCCGGGCCCACCAGTTTTGCCCGCCCACGCATGTCGGGCCGGCCCAATCGGGGGCGTAGCTCAGTGGGAGAGCACCTGCTTTGCAAGCAGGGGGTCGTCGGTTCAATCCCGTCCGCCTCCACCAACTTTCTGGTGTCGAGTGCGACGGGGCCAACGCGGCCGATCGTGGATCTGAAGGAAGTTTCCGTATCCGGGGCAACCCGGTGAGGGCGCGAAAGCGTCCGTGCTGTTTGACATGGTGAAGAGGAAGATATGTTGATGCGTTCGCAAGAGCGCCTCCGCTAACGATTCGGACGGGTCTACCAGGGCCCCGAAGGTCGGGAGGTGTTTCGAAGCGAACATGTGAACGTGTCTGATCGAGAATTCGAGCGCGCAAAGCTCGGCTTTCCTGGATATCGAGGTCCGGGAATTTCGACTCTGCGCGCGATACTGAGCGCCTCAGGTAAGTTGCCTAGACGAACCTGAGGTTGACGACGACACTGACTCTGACCGTTCTTCGCAAGAAGGGCGGACAGCGTCGACAAAGACGAAGATCAAGTATGACAAGGGCATATCGTGGATGCCTTGGCGGTAAGAGGCGATGAAGGACGTGGCACGCTGCGTTAAGCCGCGGGGAGATGCGAGCAATCGTTGATCCGCGGATTTCCGAATGGGGCAACCCCATCCGCAAGGATGATCCCACCCTGAATTCATAGGGGTGTGGAAGCAAACCCGGGGAATTGAAACATCTCAGTACCCGGAGGAAAGGACATCAACCGAGACTCCGTTAGTAGTGGCGAGCGAAAGCGGACTAGGCCAGTGATCACAGCATAAGAACCGGAACGCTCTGGAAAGGGCGGCCTTAGTGGGTGATAGCCCCGTACGGGTAGAAAATGCTGGGATCCTCGAGTAAGGCGGGACACGTGTAATCCTGTCTGAACATGGGGGGACCACCCTCCAAGCCTAAGTACTCCTTACCGACCGATAGTGCACAAGTACCGTGAGGGAAAGGTGAAAAGCACCCCGATGAGGGGAGTGAAAGAGACCTGAAACGGTATGCCTACAAGCAGTGGGAGCGGGACGTGCGGTTCGCCGTACGGATCCGTGACTGCGTACCTTTTGTATAATGGGTCAGCGAGTTAGTTTCAGTGGCGAGCTTAAGCCGATAGGCGTAGGCGCAGCGAAAGCGAGTCTGAATAGGGCGAATAGTCACTGGGATTAGACCCGAAACCGGTCGATCTAGCCATGGGCAGGTTGAAGGTGCGGTAACACGCACTGGAGGACCGAACCCACTTCTGTTGCAAAAGCAGGGGATGACCTGTGGCTAGGGGTGAAAGGCCAATCAAGGCCGGTAATAGCTGGTTCTCCGCGAAATCTATTGAGGTAGAGCGTCGAGTGATTACCCTCGGGGGTAGAGCACTGGATGGGCTAGGGGGGCGCGAGCCTTACCAAACCTAACCAAACTCCGAATACCGAGGAGTACAGCTCGGCAGGCAGGCAGTGGGTGCTAAGGTCCATTGCCGAGAGGGAAAGAGCCCAGATCGCCATCTAAGGTCCCCAAGTCCTGGCTAAGTGGGAAAGGATGTGGGACGGCTTAAACAACCAGGAGGTTGGCTTAGAAGCAGCCATCCTTTAAAGAAAGCGTAATAGCTCACTGGTCAAGCTGTCCTGCGCCGAAAATGTAACGGGTCTCAAGCCAGGCACCGAAGATGCGGGTGTGCGCAAGCACGCGGTAGCGGAGCGTTCCGTAAGCCTGTGAAGGTGGATCGTAAGGTCTGCTGGAGGTATCGGAAGTGAGAATGCTGACATGAGTAACGACAAACAGGGTGAGAAACCCTGTCGCCGTAAGTCCAAGGGTTCCTGCGCAAGGTTAATCCGCGCAGGGTAAGCCGGCTCCTAAGGCGAGGCCGAAAGGCGTAGTCGATGGGAACCTGGTTAATATTCCAGGGCCTGCTGGGTGTTGACGGAAGCGTAAGATCGTTTGCGGTTACTGGATTCCGTGGGCGGTTGAAGCTTTCCAGGAAATAGCCCCAGCGTATAGACCGTACCCTAAACCGACACTGGTGGACTGGTAGAGGATACCAAGGCGCTTGAGAGAACGGTGTCGAAGGAACTAGGCAAATTGCCCTCGTAACTTCGGGATAAGAGGGACCCGTCTATGCGCAAGCACTGACGGGTGGCACAGAATTGGGGGTGGCGACTGTTTACTTAAAACACAGGGCTCTGCGAACACGTAAGTGGACGTATAGGGTCTGACGCCTGCCCGGTGCTGGAAGGTTAAAAGGAGAGCTGAAAGGCTTGAATTGAAGCCCCAGTAAACGGCGGCCGTAACTATAACGGTCCTAAGGTAGCGAAATTCCTTGTCGGGTAAGTTCCGACCTGCACGAATGGCGTAACGATCTCCCCACTGTCTCCGGCACCGGCTCAGTGAAATTGAATTCTCCGTGAAGATGCGGAGTACCCGCGGTTAGACGGAAAGACCCTATGAACCTTTACTGCAGCTTCACAGTGGCATTAGGAAATGGATGTGTAGGATAGGCGGGAGCCTTTGAAGTTCGGGCGTCAGCTCGGATGGAGGCACCGGTGAAATACCGCCCTTACGTTTTCTGATGTCTAACTTCGTCCCGTAATCCGGGATAAGGACCCTGTGTGGCGGGCAGTTTGACTGGGGCGGTCGCCTCCCAAAGAGTAACGGAGGCGCGCGATGGTGGGCTCAAGCTGGTCGGAAATCAGCTTTCGAGTGCAATGGCATAAGCCCGCCTGACTGCGAGACCGACAGGTCGAGCAGAGACGAAAGTCGGCCATAGTGATCCGGTGGTTCCACGTGGAAGGGCCATCGCTCAACGGATAAAAGGTACTCTAGGGATAACAGGCTGATGATGACCAAGAGTCCATATCGACGTCATCGTTTGGCACCTCGATGTCGACTCATCACATCCTGGGGCCGGAGCAGGTCCCAAGGGTTCGGCTGTTCGCCGATTAAAGTGGTACGTGAGTTGGGTTTAGAACGTCGTGAGACAGTTCGGTCCCTATCTGCCGTGGGTGTAGGAAACTTGAGAGGATCTGTCCCTAGTACGAGAGGACCGGGATGGACGTACCTCTGGTGTACCGGTTGTCGCGCCAGCGGCACAGCCGGGTAGCTATGTACGGAATAGATAACCGCTGAATGCATCTAAGCGGGAAACTAACCTCGAAACCAGGTTTCCCTGAGGATCGTGATAGACCATCACGTTGATAGGCCGGGTGTGTACGCGCAGTAATGCGTTTAGCTTACCGGTCCTAATCATCCGATTGGCTTGATCTCTCAGTCGTCGTCCATATCGCGCGCAGCGTCGAGCTTCCCGAACGGAAGCCGGGCGCTTCGCTCGAAAACTCGATCGAATACGTTCGCCAACATATCTTCGAAGCCCGTTCCGGTCTGACGGCTCGGTGGTCTTAGCGAGAGGTGCTCCACCCGATCCCATTCCGAACTCGGCCGTGAAAACTCTCAGCGCTGATGGTACTGCGTCTCAAGACGCGGGAGAGTAAGTCGCCGCCGAGCCTTCCGACCGGAACGACAAGCTTCGAATTCCTCTTCAATCATGTCCGACACGCCCGCTTCGGCGGGCGTTGTCGTTTAAACGGCCCAATTGCCGCGGGGTGGAGCAGCCCGGTAGCTCGTCAGGCTCATAACCTGAAGGTCACAGGTTCAAATCCTGTCCCCGCAACCACATCAAACCCGCCGACTCGTTGATTCGAGTCGGCGGGTTTTTCATTCCGGCACCGCCCGGTCCGAAACAACTGAAGCCATTCGATGGTCGTCCGGAAATCCGGCTGAAATGCGGGCTGCCTAAGCTCGCGGCATGAATCCGGACGCCATCTGCACGGCGCGACTCGTGGTCCTCGCGATCGCACTTCTCGTTGCCGCTTGTGCAGCGCCCGAAGTCTCGCCGCACCGCCAGTGCGCGCCGCGCGGCGATTTCACCGATTGCCGAGTCGTCGAGAACGCCTTCGACGATTTCAACGACGCGTTCTCCGAAGACGTCGTCATGATCCCGAATCCAAGCCGCGCCGGGGGGCAACTCGAGGTCACGGTGTTCCGGCGGGACAAGGACCGGGCGAAGACGAACCAGCCGCTCGTCGTAATCAATCATGGCGCTGCGGGATTGCCCGATCCGCACCAGCAACCCCGGAACAGGCCGATCGAGACGGCCAAATACTTCCTACAGCGCGGCTACCTGGTCGTGGCGCCCATGCGCACCGGATTCGGGAACTCGACGGGGCGCGTGCGCTCCAACTGCGATCATTTCGACTATGCGATGCGATACGAATCCGACATCGAGACGACGGTCGCCCATTTCGTCGCGAACTACGGCGCGAACCCCGGCAACGTGGTCGTAACGGGACAGTCGAACGGCGGTGTGGTCAGCCTCGGCTATGCGGCGAAGGCGAACCGCGCGCAGCTCGTCGTGAATTTCGCCGGCGGCATCGACGCGCGCCAGTGCGACTGGGTCAAAGTGCTGATAGCCAGCGGCGCAAAGTTCGGAACCGGCGCGAAGCTTCCGACCCTGTGGATCTACACCCGGACCGACCGGACATTCCCGCCGGACGTGTCGCTCGCCTTCTATCGGGCGTACCGGTCGAACGGCGGGAAGGGCGAGTTTTATATGTATGACGAGGGCGGACATGGATTCTCGAACACGAAGCTCGGTCGTCTGAACTACGCCGGCATTCTCGACGAGAAGCTGAAAGCGATGGGGCTTGCCTATCTGAAGAATTAACCGCCTTGTGGCGGCCACGCGCACTCGGTCATTCCGGCGCCCCGTCGGTCGCGTCGACGACGTATTCGATGTGGCGCCGCCCGTTCGCGTCGGTGCGGATCGTCACGTCCACGCCGAAGACGCGGCGCACCAGCTCGGGCGTCAGGACCGCGTCGGGCGCGCCCGCGGCGACGAGCCGGCCCGCGTCCATCACCGCGATCTCGTCGCAGAACAGCGAGGCGAGGTTGAGGTCGTGGATCGCCACGATGCAGGTGACGCCCAGCCGGCGTACCAGCGCCAGGATCGACAGCTGGTGGCGGATGTCGAGATGGTTCGTGGGCTCGTCGAGGATCAGCTCGCTGGGTTCCTGCGCCAGCGCGCGGGCGATGTGCGCGCGCTGCTGCTCGCCGCCCGACAGCGTGTGCCACGGCTGCTCGTGCCGTTCGGCGAGGCCCACGCGCGCCAGTGCGGCTTCCACCGCCCGCTCGTCGGCCGCCGACCACGAGGCCAGTGCCGCCCGGTGCGGCGT
>JAIBBE010000200.1 GCA_019694835.1 Fimbriimonadaceae bacterium
CGACGTGAGCGACACAGTTGCGATGGCCGAACGCATCGAGACGATCGCCAAGGACCCGGACCTCACCGCCGGCTTGTCGTTGCAAGCGGCGAAACACGCGGACGACAACCTCGACATCTCCGGTCAGATCCAGCGGTTCGTACGCGCCTACCAGACCACCGGCTAAGCCGTTACGCTCGCGTGCTGGCCGTTCGTCAGACCCCCCGACCACCCGTCGAGACTGGGCGCTCCCAGCCAGCGACACCTACACACACCCCCCGCTGTGGAGAAGAACAAATGAACGGCAAACCGTCGGTCCACGAGTTGGCCATTGTCGAACCGGGATCAACCATCGGTGGCGGAACTCGAGTCTGGGCTTTCGTGCATATCCTTCCGGGGGCTGTTGTCGGAGCCGATTGCAACGTCTGCGATCACGTGTTCATCGAAGGTGACGTCCAAGTTGGCGACCGAGTAACCATCAAGTCCGGGGTCCAGCTATGGGACGGAGTCCGGCTTGAAGACGACGTGTTCGTTGGCCCAAATGCGGCTTTCACGAACGACCGATTTCCGCGAAGTCGCCAACACCCTGATAAGTATCTCTCTACCGTCGTTCGCCAGGGAGCCTCAATTGGCGCAAACGCCACGATCCTGCCTGGCTTGACCATCGGCGTCGGCGCAATGGTCGGCGCTGGCTCGGTTGTTACTGCTGACGTCCCGCCGTACGCCATCGTCCAGGGCAATCCAGCGCGAATCTCCGGGTATGTAGACACGGCCAAGCACCATGCAGTCGAGACGACCGACACCCCACTCAGTCCCGCCTCATACGCGGGTACCGAGCTAATCAAGCTGCCAGAGATCGAAGACCTTCGCGGAGTACTGGTCTTCGCGGAGACGGAAGGGCTCCTGCCGTTTGACCCGTTCAGGTTCTTCATTGTCCACAATGTTCCTAGTTCAGATGTGCGCGGACAACATGCGCACCGCGAGTGCCATCAACTCCTTATCGCTGCACACGGTGCCGTATCCGTGGTTGTCGACAACGGCATCGACCGAGTCGAGATCCGACTTGACGATCCATCCCTCGCGTTGCACATCCCGCCAATGATCTGGGCAACCCAGTACAAGTATTCGTCTGATGCCGCCCTCTTGGTGTTGGCGTCCCATCACTACGACGCTGATGACTACATTCGTTCATACGACAGCTACCGTGAGGCGCTGAGCGCCCAATGAACCGATCGGTGCCGTTCCTTGACCTCGAAGCCACTTACCGTGAGCTCGAAGCTGAACTAGACGCCGCGTATATGCGCGTAATGCGGAGCGGCCGCTACCTGCTCGGAGAGGAGCTCGAAGCGTTCGAGTCTGAGTACGCTGCCTACTGCGGCGCACCGTTCTGCATTGGTGTTGCCAGTGGGCTTGACGCACTGACCCTTTCTCTACGTGCCCTAGATGTAGGTCCGGGCGACGAGGTCATCGTGCCATCCAACACCTACATTGCAACGTGGCTCGCGATTTCTTCAGTCGGCGCTCAGATTGTTCCTGTCGAGCCGAACGGCTCCACATACAACATCGATCCCGCAGCCTGCGAGGCTGCTGTAACCCACCGCACGAAGGTCATTCTGCCTGTCCACCTCTACGGACAGCCCGCCGACATGGCGCCGCTGGCTGAGATCGCGGCCCGACACGACCTGAAGATCCTCAGTGATGGGGCGCAGGCCCACGGCTCGAAGTACCAAGGACAGCCCGTGGGAGCCTTTGGCGACGTCACGGCTTGGAGCTTCTACCCGAGCAAGAACCTCGGCGCGTTTGCCGACGCTGGAGCCGTGACCACCCACGACGCAGAAATCGCGGAACAGCTCCGACTGCTGCGCAACTATGGATCTGCAACGAAGTACTACAACGAAGTCCGAGGAGTCAACAGCAGGATGGATGAACTCCAAGCTGCATTTCTACGAGTAAAGCTGGGCCGCCTTGACGAATGGAACAACAGGCGTGCAGTGACCGCCGAGTCGTACCACGCCGGACTTCAAGCTGCCGACCTCGTACTGCCATCCGTTAGTCCCGATTGCGAATCGGCATGGCACCTTTTCGTAATACGCCATCCCGAGCGCGACCAACTCGGATTGGAGCTCGAGCGGGCTGGAGTGGCAACGTCAATTCACTACCCAGTCCCGCCCTTCCGCCAGAAGGCGTACGCCGGTCTACAGCAACTCGGGTCCTTCCCGGTCGCAGACCTGATTCATCGAGAATGCCTCAGTTTGCCCATCGGACCACACTTGGCAACCTCTGACAGCGACTATGTGATCCAGGAGGTCATCCGGTGCACCGCCACGGTCGGCTAGGCCCCAGAGTTGCCCACAGCGCCTCGCGGAGGGTCCACTGGGAACTACAGCAGACATGGCTGCGATTCCGTCGCGCTCACTACCTCGCCATGTCAACCAATCGCGACGCATTCGCCCACACAAGAGTCGTTCAACCAACCCTGCTTCTCGGAAGCGGAAAGGTGGAAATCGGCCAGGTTCAGCTCGGCTACTGGCCCTCTCCCGACCTCTTCAGCGGGTACATCCACATCGAGGCCAGAGGGAGAGAGTCGAGAGTTACGATTCGGGATGGCGTCTCGATGAATAACAGCTGCATTGTTATCAGTTGTGGCTCAAGCATCGACATCGGAGAAGGCTGTCTGATCGGAACGGATGTCGAGATATACGATACTGACTTTCATGCGATAGGGCCCAGCGAGAGAACCCGGTCAACGGGCGGGAGCGCTCCAGTGACTATCGGGATGAATGTCTTCATTGGAAGCGGTACTCGGATTCTCAAAGGCTCGATGATTGGAGACAATGCTGTGGTTGGGGCCGGTTCCATTGTCACCGGCCACATTCCCCCCAACGTTGTGGCCGCCGGCGCACCATGCCGAGTCGTAAAGTCACTCGATGAATCGCAATGACTCTTTCAGAAGATGTTCCAACCGCCGGCGAGCCGTGCTCACCTTCTATCTCGATCGTGATCTGCGGCTACAACCACGAGCGTTTCGTTGAGCAGGCGCTTGACAGCGTCTCGTCGCAGACTTGCCAGCCAACCCAGTTGGTGATTACCGACGATCACTCGTCGGATGAAACGCCCTCACGCATCAAGAAGTGGGCAACGTCGCACTGGCCGGACGCCGAGCTGGTGCTGAACTCACGGAATGTCGGTTTCCCGGCGATGCTCAACTCAGTCGTCCCACTTCTCACCGGCGACCTGGTTGCAATCATGAGTGCCGACGACTGGATGGTCCACGACAGGATCGAGAGGCAGCTCCGCGCCTTCGAAGAATCACCGCCCACAGTCGGCATGGTGTACGGAGACATGACCGAAGTGGATGAAGACGGAACTCCCACAGGTCAGCGATGGTTCGACACGGACCGAATGGGACCCGTCCCAGGATCCGGAGATCTGTTCATTCCCATGCTCACCCGGGCCTGCATGTCTGCACCCACCGTGATGATGAAGCGGCAACTCCTCGTGGCCGCTGGACCCTATGACGAGTCCCTCGCGGCCGAGGACTACGACATGTTCCTGCGACTGTCTCGTCTGGCCGAGTGGCGCTACCTACCGGGACCGATGATCAACTATCGAGTCCTGAGTTCATCTCTCTCTCGATCCTCCGTGTTCACAGATACCTACAGGGATGGACGGCTACGTCTCCTGCGCAAGCACACTGACACGTCCGCCGAGGCAGACGCCATAATCTCGGCCCGAGTCTCTCAGATGGCGGTGTCGCGCTACTTCGAAGGGCGCTCAGCACAGTTGACAGCCGATGATCTGCGGTTTGTCCTGCGCCACGATCGCTCTGCACGGAACGCTCTACTCTGGCTCGCCGCCTCCATGCGGGTTCCGGGGAAATCACTTGGGCGCCTAGTTTCAGCACGAGACACTGCGCGGGAACACGCACGAATTCGCCGAGCGTAGGAATCACTACGGCACCGACAAGAACTATCGGCTGAACTACCCGATGAATGCACCCCCTTTGGCACGGCTTGAACCAGAGGGCGCCTGCCCACACAAGGAGTTCCGGTGAACCCGGAGTCGACAGCAGTGAACTCAGACGAACCTCAAAGGGATGGCCAGGACGAGGGTGATCCGCGACGGATTGACCCCGGAGGCAGTTCATGGGCCGCCCTTCGCTTTCTCTACGGCGGCGAGATTCCAAGCCTTATCGGCACCTCAGTGGCCTCGTTCCTTGGCGGCATCAGTGAGGCATCACTCCTGGTCATCGTCGCGGCTCTCGCCATGAACGTGGGCGGCTCTGGAGCCGTCGAGGACTCGATGGGCTTGTTCTCACTGGGAAAACAGAGCTCCGTCACCCTCTTCTGGCTAGCTCTCGGATTGACGGCGATGAGGCTGATGTTTCAGTACACCTCATCTCGTCTTAGCGCCAAGACCGTCGCTCGGCGAACCCTTCAGATCAGGAGTGACGCTTTCGATGCCTACGTCCACTCCTCCTGGGCCGCTCAGGCCGAGGAGTCTGAGGCAGCTGTCGAGGATCTGCTGATCCGGCAGATCGCCATGGCTCAGGCCGCACTGGGAGCTTCGACGCTGATGCTCGGTGCCGGTTTCATGGTCCTGGCGTTGGTTGTGTCGTCGTTCATGGTGAATGCCATAGCTGCAGCCTTCATCATCGTCGTTGGGTCCATTCTCTTTCTTTGCCTACGGCCAATCACAAGTATCGCAAAGCGACTATCGCTTGAGCAGGTCCAGTACGGATTGACCTACGGCATCCAGGCACGAGAGGCCATTGACCTGAGTCTAGAGATTCGTTCGTTCGGCGTTAGCGATGAAGTTTCCAGGCGCCTAGCGGGTGCTACTGCTCGGCAGATTGTCCCGTTCTACAAGTCACAGGTCCTGAAGAGCATGCTCGGAGCTTCCTACACCTCCGCAGCCGTACTGATACTTCTGGTAGGGCTTCTTTTCATTGACCTGTTCTTCGACAGCGCGCTTGCTTCGGTCGGGGCCATCGCAATTATTCTGGTTCGTGCGCTCAACCAGACCGGCGCCCTTCAGAACAGCTTCCACAGCCTCGCGGAACTGTTGCCCTACGTGGAGCGTGTCAAAGCTCAGACGGAGCACTTCCGCGAGTCGATCGCGCCTTCAGGCTCGACTCTCATTGGGTATGTTGGCGACATTCGTTTCTCCAACCTGTCGTATTCGTACGATGGCATCCAGCCCGCACTGTCCGACATCAGCTTCGAAGTGGAGCCTGGTGAAGCCATCGGCATTGTTGGCCCGTCCGGGAGTGGCAAGTCCACATTGATCCAACTGCTTCTCCGTCTCCGCTATGCGCAGACCGGCAGCTACACCGTCGGAGATATCGACGTTCGGGATATCGACGACGACTCGTGGTTCACCTCTACAGCTTTCGTACCCCAGGAATCCCGCGTCTACGGCGGCAGCATCGCAGAGAACATTGCCTTCTTCCGCCCGGGGTTGGAGCGCGAGGACGTGGTCCAGGCTGCTCGCCGCGCGTTCTTGCACGATGAAATCATGCGGATGCCAGAGGGATACGACACCGTCCTGGGCAGTAGAGGAGGGTCGTTGTCCGGCGGCCAGAGGCAGCGGCTCTGCATCGCCCGCGCACTGGTCAGAACCCCGTCGATCCTGGTACTTGACGAGCCCACAAGTGCTTTGGACATGAAGTCAGAAGCGCTCGTGCACCAAACACTGAACAGCCTCAAGGGCTCGGTCACGTTGTTCGTGATCGCGCACCGGCTCTCGACGCTCAACACGTGCGACCGAATCATGGTTCTGGAACACGGCCGACTCCGATCGTTCGGAACAAGGGCGGAGCTGGAGTCGAGCGACCCGTTCTACCGCGAGGCCTTGGAGCTCTCACGCATTCGGGACTGATCCGGTTGACCGACGCCCTGGAATGACAGCTACGAAAGCGGAAGCAGGTGTCGGTCGGCCCAGAACTGAAGCGCCAGAAGGTTCCAGAGCCCGCGCGTGGCATCAATCTCCCCGCTCCGGTGAGCCTCGTAGTACCGCTTCAGCCCGCTACGGTCGAAGAAGCCAGCCGGGTAGGGGTCGCGGTCAAGCAACATCTCATGTACAACGCCGCTGAGGTCGTCACGTAGCCAATCGCCCATCGGGACGGTGAAGCCGCGCTTCAGCTGGGGGATCCGTTCCGCGGACACGTGCCGTTCGAGAGCTCGGCGCAACACCAACTTGCCGGTGGAACCCGCAATGGTTGCGGACGGGTCGACCCGCGCTGCGACGTCGACCACCTCCAAGTCGAGAAGAGGAACCCTCACCTCGAGCGAATGGAACATCGCTGCTCGGTCGACCTTCTGGAGCACCATGGGGAGGTGGCACGCCAGCTCGTTGCGCCGCATCCACTGGAACAGCTCGTCGCTCGTACCTGGTCGTCGGTAGTCGAACAAGGTGAGATCGCCTGGCAGGTCGGGCAGGTCGGGCACGAGCCGGTCGAAATCGTGCTCACGAAGCCCCGAGTGTGCGTCGAGGTACCAGTCCCCGATGGTCGGGAACATGATTCCTCGAGCCGGACGCCGGCGGACCGGCAGCGGCTTGGTAGCCCCGTAGGCCGCCACCCGGAGGGCTCGCGGAGCGCTGAACCATCGGCGGGCATTGGCGACCTTCATGAATCGCGGATACCCCCAGAAGAGCTCGTCAC